>NZ_JAFCLT010000012.1:0-190495 GCF_018130885.1 Bradyrhizobium sp. KB893862 SZCCT0404 | reverse complement strand
AAACCAGTACTCGAAGGTCCGCCGGCGCCCCATCCTGAGCGGATGGAGCCACATCATGCAATCCAGTACGCCGCGGCGTCTCGGTTCAATCACTGGCGTCTCTGGAATACTGGATCGCCCGATCCTAGTGCGCAATTGCGCACTGGTCGGGCGATGACAGTTGAGCGTGGCTTGAGAGCGAGCGAGTCGCCCGCTTACTTCATCGCCCCGAAGCGGCTGTCGAACGAGTTCGACGACACCGCCGGCGCGGCACCCGACATCTGGCCGCTGTCAGCCGCGCCATCGCCCACCGACGGCTTCAGCGCCGGGCGCGTCTGGGCGAGGCGGGTGTCTGGCTTCGCCGGCTCTGCCGGTTTGGCGGCGGCCACCGCCGGCTTCGGCGCGTCCTTTGCTGCATCCTTGGACTTGTCGTGGCCCGGCACGAAGCGGGTGACGGCCGCCTTCAACCGCGACGCTGCGGTCGGCGGCGTGGTGGATGTCGTGGCAGGCGCCACGGACGCGGTCGCTTGCGGCGGAGGCGTGGTCGCCGTCGTATCGGCGGTGCCCATGCCCATCTTGCGGCCGAGGTTGGAGAAAAAGCCACCGCCTTGCGATTTCTCGGCGGGTGCGGCTGTCGCGACGCGGGTGCCCGCGGCGGGCGCGCTGACGGCGACGACAGGCTCTTCCTGCGGCGCGGGCGCGGTCGCGACCGCGTCGAGATTCGGCTTCGGCGGATTGACGTGTCCGGGGATCGTGCCCGGCGCCTTCGCCATCGCCAGCATCTGCAGCGTGGTGCCCTCGGCGCCTTCCGACAGGCCGGTCGAGCCTTCCGGAATCTTCGCCGCGAAGATCTTGTTCATGCCGCCGTCGATGCCGGTGTTCATGCGCGCGACCGGCGTGCCCCTGGCGACGAGCTTGGCGTATTCCGCCTCGTCGCGGCCCTGCTTCTCGCGCACGGCGCTGACGACGTCCTCGGGGATCACATAGGCCGGGCACTTCGCGGACGCGTCGAACACCGGATCGCGCTTGGCGTCGGCCGGCTTCGCCGCGTCGAAGACGTATTTCTTCTCGCAGAAATCGACCTTCGGCTCCTGCCGCGTCACCTCGAAATGATCGTAGCCTTCCTTGATCATCTTCCAGAAGGCCATGTTCGGATTATTCCGATGCTTGGCCATGTTCGCCGGCGTCATCTTGAACGGATAGGCCTGCAGCTGGAACGCCTTCTGGCCGCCGAAGAAGGACTCGCGGCCAAGCGAATAGATCTCCGCGATCTGCTCGTCGGTCATGGCGTAACAGCCGCGCGAAGAACAGTCGCCGTGCACCATCAGCTGCGAGCCGGTGCGGCCCAGCGCCTTGTCGAATGCGTTCGGATAGCCGGTGTTGAAGGAAAGGTAGTACGCCGACTGCGGATTCATCTGGCTCGGATTGATCGAGTAGAATCCTTCCGGCGCCTGGCGGTCGCCTTCGCGCACCTTCGGACCGAGATCACCGGACCAGCGGCAGATCGGATAGGTCTTGAGCAGCACGAACTGGCCGTTGCGGGCCTGCTTCCAGACCTCGAGCTCCGCCTCCTGCTTGAACAGGCGCACCAGGATCGGCGACTGCAGGTCCATGTCCTTCTCGACCATCGCGGCGAGAAGCTTCGGCGGCACCGGCTGGTTGGCCTTGGCGTTGGTCGCGAGCGAAACCTGGTCGGTATCGCAGCCGGACAGCAGGACGCCGGCCGTCATCAGCGCAACCGAAGCCAAGAGCGCGCGAGCAAGCGAACGAGAAATCAAGATGGACCCCACACCGTGCCGGGCAGAGAGCGCGAACCCCGATTCGTTCAGAGCATGATCCGCCCCCGTCACGACGGGCTCTCTCAGACCACGCTCCAGCGCTTATGCCCTGAAGCCATTGATTAAAATTCTAACCTCTGGGTCATGTGGTCGCAACCCGAGCGGGGATCACGAGGGCGTTGGCCCAGTGGCATGGTCAACGAAGCCTAAATGGACGCGACTTTGGGCCTTACTTGGGCCTTCCGGCCCAATTGGGACTCAGATCGCTGATTTGGGCAAAAAAAGGGTTAATGCGGGGTTACCGGGCTGGCTGCGTAGGGTGGGTTAGCGGAGCGTAACCCACCTCTTTTGCCCCCGCGGATGCCAACAGTGGCGGGTTACGCCTTCGGCTAACCCACCCTACGGCACCGAATCTAGCCGAATCAGCCCAGTTTCCGGCCAATATCGAGGAATTTCTGCCGCCGCTGCTTGCGGATGCCGTCGCCGTCGAGACCCTTCAGCTCGTCGAAGGCCTTGGCGATGGCGTCGCCCGTGGTCGCGATCATGGCGGCGGGGTCGCGATGGGCGCCGCCGACCGGCTCCTTCAGGATCTGGTCGATCACCCCGAAGCGGAGCATGTCCTGGGCAGTGATCTTCATGTTGTTGGCGGCTTCCTGCGCCTTGGTGCCGTCGCGCCAGAGGATGGAGGAGGCGGCTTCCGGCGAGATCACGCTGTAGATGGCGTGCTCCAGCATCAGGACCTTGTTGGCGGTGGTGATGGCGATGGCGCCGCCCGACATGCCCTCGCCGGTGATGATGGCGACGTTCGGCACGGTGAGCGCAAGGCACGCATCGGTCGAGCGCGCGATCGCCTCGGCCTGGCCGCGCTCCTCGGCGCCGATGCCGGGATAGGCGCCGGCGGAATCGGCGAGCGACAGCACGGGAAGGCCGAACCGCTCGGCCATCTCCATCAGCCGCACGCATTTGCGATAGCCTTCGGGCCGCGCCATGCCGAAATTGTGCCGGATCCGGCTCTCGGTGGAATCGCCCTTTTCCTGGCCCATTACGCAGATCGGCTCGCCGCGGAAGCGGCCGAAGCCGGCGACCAGCGCCTCGTCCTCGCCGAACTTGCGGTCGCCGGCGAGCGGGGTGAATTCGGTGATCAGGCCCTTGATGAAGTCGTTGAAATGCGGCCGCTGCGGATGCCGCGCCACCAGCGTCTTCTGCCACGGCGTCAGGTTCGTATAGAGGTCGGCCAGCGCCTGCGCCGCCTTGTCCTCGATCCGGCCGATCTCGTCGCTGATGTCGGTGCCGGTGGCGGCGAGCGCGCGCAATTCGTCGACCTTGGAGTCGAGCTCGGCGACGGGCTTTTCGAAGTCGAGATAGCTGCGCATCTGGTCTTGCATCAACTCAGTATAGGGGGACGGGGCGAAAGAAGCGAAGCGAGGTTGGGGTCGCGGAAAGAAGTTTAGCTTCTTCAACGGGTTGGCTTGTGTGCTCGTGGCAGCCGGCCAAATCAGTCGAAAGGCCACGGCTCTTTCTGCGGAGATGTGGCCGAAGTCAAGGCGGTTTCATCGTCGTCCCGGTCGAGCTCTCGTGTCCCGGACGCGCTGCTGCGCACCGTTGCACGCTGCGCCGCGTCCGGGGCACGAAACCTGATTACTTCTCCGCCAGCGGGTGCAGGTCGCGGACCAGGCTTTTCAGCCGCTCCTCGACCACATGGGTGTAGATCTGGGTCGTGGAGATGTCGGTGTGTCCCAGCAGCGTCTGCACGATGCGCAAGTCCGCGCCGTTGTGCAGCAGATGGCTGGCGAAAGCGTGGCGCAGCACGTGCGGGGAGACCAGCCGGGCCTGCAGGCCGGAGGCCACCGCGAGCTCCTTGAGATCGCGGGCAAAGTGCTGCCGCGTCAGGTGCCCGCTCTCGCCGAAGGAGGGGAACAGCCATTTCGCCGCAGCGAGGCTGTCTTTCTTCTTCTCGGTCTTCGCGGCCTCCGTCGCCGCGAGATAATCCGCCATCGCCTGGCGCGAGGCGTCGTTGAGCGGCACCAGGCGTTCCTTGTTGCCCTTGCCGCGCACCACGATCATGCGCGCGTCGCGCTTGGCCGCCGTGCGCGGCAGCGCCACCAGCTCGGAGACGCGCAGGCCCGTGGCGTAGAGCACCTCGAGCAGGCAGTAGAGCCTTAAAGCCCGCAGCCGTTTCGACGGCGAGGCCTCTTCCGCCTCGCTCAATTCCTTGGCGCGCCGGAGCATGCGGTCGACATCGGCGATCGACAGCACCTTCGGCAGGCCGCGGCCGCGCTTCGGGCCGGACAGGATCGCCGCGGGATCGTCGCCGCGGATGCGCTCGTTCAGCAGGAAGCGGTAGAGATGCCGCATCGCCGACAGCCGCCGCGCCACGCTGGTGGATTTGAAGCCGCGCGTGTCGAGGTCGGCGAGATAGTCGCGCAGGACCTGCGTCTCTGCGTCCGCAAAACTGTGGCCGACGCGGCCCAAAAATTCCGAGAAATCGGTGAGGTCGCGGCGATAGGCATCGAGCGTGTTGGGGCCGGCGCCCTGTTCCGCCGCGAGCATGTCGAGGAACAGGCCGGTGAGCTTGGTGTCTGAGGGCTTTGCACGCATGCCCCGGAGCCTCGCTGCTATTTCTTGAGAAACTTATCCGGCGGGATCGTCACCGTCATGTCCCGCGGCTTCGGGCTCACGAAGTTCGCCAGCGCGAAAATCACGCCATAGACGATGCCGGCGAGCACGGCGACGACCGTCAGGAAGCGGAACAGGCTGGGCATCGGTCTGGGGTCTCTACACGGACGTGATAGGGGGCCTGGCGGACGAATTAACCAATGAAATCATCCAACATGTTCGCCGTTTCGTGGCAAGAGTCCTCTGGCGAGGGCCCCTGCGGGGTCGTATAGGTGGCCAAACCATGCCGCCTTTGGCGGCAGATCGAGCGAGATCCAGAGCGAGATTGATGTCCGACGCCGCGTTGCCGATTCCCGCTTCGACTGAGGCCGACATCCTGTCGGCGCTCGGCGCGCGCTCGATCGTGCTCGTCGGCATGATGGGGGTGGGCAAATCCACCATCGGCCGCCGCATGGCGGCGCGGCTCAAGCTGCCTTTCGTCGACGCCGACACCGAGATCGAGGCGGCGGCCGGCATGACCATACCGGAAATCTTCGAGCGCCACGGCGAGGCGCATTTCCGCGACGGCGAGGCCCGCGTGATCGCCCGCCTGCTCGAGGGCGGTCCGCTGGTGCTGGCGACCGGCGGCGGCGCCTTCATGCGCGAGGAGACGCGGACCCGTATCGCGGCCAAGGCGATCTCGATCTGGCTCAGGGCGGACCACGACGTCATCATGCGCCGCGTCCGCCGCCGTGCCGACCGTCCGCTGCTGCAGACCGCCGACCCCGAGGGAACCGTCACGCGCCTGCTCACCGAGCGCGAGCCGATCTACGGCAAGGCCGATCTCACCATCGCCTCGCGCGACGTGCCGCACGACAAGATCGTCGAGGAGACCATCGAGACGCTGCGCGCCCATCTCTGCGGCGAGCAGGCCGCGCCCCCACCACCTGCCGACGTTGCGAGTGCCGGACGATGACTGCGCCGTTGAAACATTCCGATCCCGTCAACGTCGACGTCGCGCTCGGCGACCGCGCCTATGACATCGTCATCGGCCGCGGCGTGCTGTCCTCGCTCGGCGCGCGCGTCGCCGCTTTGCGGCCGGGCGTGCGCACGGCGATCGTGACCGACCGCACCGTCGCAAAGCACTGGCTCGAACCGGCCGAGGCCTCGCTCGCAGCCAGCGGCATTCCGACCTCGCGCATCATCGTCGAGGAAGGCGAGATCTCAAAGACCTATGCGGGCCTCGAAAAGGTCAGCGAGGCCCTGATCGCCGCGAAGATCGAGCGCAACGATCTCGTCATCGCGCTCGGCGGCGGCGTGGTCGGCGATCTCGCCGGCTTTGCGGCCGCGATCCTGCGCCGCGGCGTCGATTTCGTGCAGGTGCCGACCTCGCTGCTGGCGCAGGTCGATTCATCCGTCGGCGGCAAGACCGGCATCAATTCGCCGCAGGGCAAGAATCTGCTCGGCGCCTTCCACCAGCCGGTGCTGGTCATCGCCGACACTGCCGTGCTCGACACGCTGTCGCCGCGGCAGTTCCGCGCCGGCTACGCCGAGGTCGCCAAATACGGCGTGCTCGGGGACGAAGCCTTCTTCACCTGGCTGGAAAAGAACCATTCCGACATCTTCAGTGGCGGCGCCGCGCGCGAGCACGCGATTGCGACCTCCTGCCGCGCCAAGGCCGGCGTCGTCACCCGCGACGAGCGCGAGACCGGCGAGCGCGCCCTGCTCAATCTCGGCCACACTTTCGGCCATGCGCTGGAAGCCGCGACCGGTTTCTCCGATCGCCTGTTCCACGGCGAGGGGGTTTCGATCGGCATGACGCTGGCGGCGCAGTTCTCCGCAAGGCTCGGCATGATCGGCGAGGCCGACGCCGTGCGCGTCGAGCGGCACCTGATCGAGGCGGGCCTGCCGACGCGCCTGCAGGACATCGCGGGCTTTGCGCAGGAAGGGCTTGCGGACGCCGACGCGCTGATGGCGCTGATGGCGCAGGACAAGAAGGTCAAGCGCGGCAAGCTCACCTTCATCCTGCTGGAAGCCGTCGGCCGCGCGGTGATCGCGAAGGATGTCGAGCCGGCTCCGGTGCGCGATTTCCTGAAAGAGAAGCTCGCCCAGAAGGCTTGAAGCGCGGCGCGCGACGTCGATACCGGTTCGCGTCGGGAGCGCGCGTCAGAAGTAACTAGAGTGGTGCATGGACTGGCTCGGATTCACCATCGTCGTCCTCTGCCTCCTGGTCTCGGCGTTCTTCGCCGCGAGCGAGACCGCGCTGACCGGCGCCTCGCGCGCCAGCATGCTGCGGCTGTCCAAGCAGGGTAATCGCGACGCCGACGTCGTCTCGGATCTGCTGGACATGCGCGAGCGCCTGATCGGCGCGCTCCTGCTCGGCAACAACATCGCCAATATCGGCGCGTCCGCGCTCGCCACCGCCATCTTCACGTCCTGGTTCGGCGATGTCGGCGTGCTCTACGCCACCGGCGTGATGACCGCGCTGGTCGTGATCTTCGCCGAGGTGCTGCCGAAGACCATCGCCATCAACGCGCCGGATCGCATGGCGCTCGCGGTCGCGCGCCCGATGCGGCTGACGATGTACGTGCTGGGGCCGCTGCTCCGGATCGTCGAGGTCATCGTGCGCCTGCTGATGCGGCTGTTCGGCCTTGCCGGCGAGCACCAGGCGATCCTGTCGCCGACCGAGCGCCTGCGCGGCGCGGTCGACCTGTTGCACCACGAGGGCAAGGTCGAGAAGCAGGATCGCGACATGCTCGGCGGCCTGCTCGATCTGCGCGAGCTCCAGGTCTCCGACGTCATGATCCATCGCACCGAGATGATGATGATCAACGCCGATCTGCCGCCGGAAGAGCTGGTGCGCGAGGTGCTGGCGACCGAATACACCCGCATCCCGCTCTGGCGCGAGAAGCCGGAGAACATCATCGGCGTGCTCCACGCCAAGGATCTCCTGCGTGCGATCCGCGCCTCCGATGGCGATACCTCGCGCATCGACGTCTCCACCATCGCGCTGCCGCCCTGGTTCGTGCCGGAGATGCGGCCCGTGTCCGAGCAGCTCAAGGCGTTCCGCCGGCGCAAGACCCATTTCGCGCTCGTCGTCGACGAGTACGGCGAAGTTGAAGGTCTCGTGACGCTGGAAGACATTCTGGAAGAAATCGTCGGCGACATCTCCGACGAGCACGACGTCGTGGTCGCCGGCGTGCGCGCCCAGCCGGACGGCTCGGTCGTGGTCGACGGCTCGGTGCCGATCCGCGACCTCAACCGCGCCATGGACTGGCACCTGCCCGATGAAGAGGCAACCACGGTCGCCGGCCTCGTCATTCACGAGGCGCGCTCGATCCCCGACCGCGGCCAGAGTTTTACGTTCCACGGCTTCCGCTTCCGCGTCCTCCGTAGGGAGCGCAACCGCATCACCGCGCTCCGTATTTCACCGGTGCCGCGCGAGTCCGAGATGGACGAACCCAAGCCGAGGCGGGCGGGGACGTCGTTCTGAGATAGTGGTTTTGCGCCCCGAATCTTCCGCGTCGTCATGGCCGGGCTTGACCCGGCCATCCACGTCTTACTGGCTTGCACCAAGAACGTGGATGCCCGGGACAAGCCCGGGCATGACGACCGATTATGAGCATGTCAGAGTAATAGACTAATTTTCCCCCGGCGCCTGCGCGTGGATCGCCAGCGCGTGCACGCTGCCGGAGAGTTCCGCCGCCAGCGCCGAATTTATCATGCGATGGCGTTCGACCCGGGTCTTCCCTTTGAAGGCTTGAGACACGATATAAACGCGGAAGTGCGTCTCACCGCTGGGCCGATGGCCGGCGTGGCCCTCATGCAAATGTGACTCGTCGACGACCTCGAGGCTTTCCGGGGTGAAAGCTTCCCGCAACTTGTTGCTGATAGTGTCTTTCATAACCATGAGTGCCATTAAAGCGCGTCACCAAGCCCCGTCAATTGCCGGGGTGGTCAGCTAATTGCAATGTCAAGACTTGAAGGTTTTTGCATTGCGTAGTCAAAGTCAGCCATGCCGATCGATTCATCAAAGTTCTTCGACTCCATCCGCGTGAAGCCGCGGGGCAAGCAGCCGGAAGTGAAGCCGCGCGACACCGTGGTCGGCTGCGAGTGGGCGGGTTGCCAGAACAAGGGGGCGCACCGCGCGCCGAAGGGCCGCGAGAACCAGCGCGAGTACTGGCACTTCTGCCTCGACCACGTGCGCGAGTACAACCAGAACTACAATTTCTTCTCCGGCATGAATGCTGACGCTGTCGCGCGCTACCAGAAGGACGCGCTGACCGGCCATCGTCCGACCTGGAAGATGGGCGCCAATGGCGGCAAGAAGGGTACGGAAGCCGACATCGACATGGCGTCCGATCCGTTCAGCATGTTCTCCGAGATCAACGGCCGCGCCAACTGGCGCAAGGGCCCGGACGCCCAGCCCAAGGCCGAGACGCGCAAGGTGATGAACGCCGAGCGCAAGGCACTCCAGGTCATGGGCCTCGGCCCCGACGCCACGCTCGCCGACGTCAAGACCAAGTACAAGGCGCTGGTCAAGCAGCACCACCCCGACGCCAACGGCGGCGACCGCTCCACCGAAGATCGCCTGATCGAGATCATCAAGGCGTACAATTATTTGAAGACCGTGGTGCGGGAGGCGTAAGGCCTCGCCGCACTGGCTGGCGTCGTCCCGGCTTTCGCCGCGATGACAGTGCCGTAGGGTGGGCAAAGCGAAGCGTGCCCACGCATTCTTTGCTCTCGAGAGAGATGGTGGGCACGGCGCAAGTGCGCCTTTGCCCACCCTACGATTCCCGAATGCTGAGCGCCGCCTGTAGCCCGGATGGAGCGCAAGCGTAATCCGGGGTCTTTCTCCCACAACGACGACTGACCCGGATTACGCTTCGCTCCATCCGGGCTACGCATTCCCTATCCCTCCGGCATCGCCCCCACGTAGGACGAGCTCGGCCTTATCAGCCGGCCCGTGCGCTGCTGCTCGCGCGCATGCGCGGTCCAGCCTGCGCTGCGGGCGACCGCGAAGATCGGCGTGAAGGCCTGCCGCGGAATCGCCAGCGCATCGAGCAGGATCGCGGTGAAGAACTCGACATTCGTCTCCAGCGGCCGGTCCGGGTTCTTCTTGCGCAGCGCGCTGCGGATATAGGCCTCGACCTCGCCGGCGAACGGCAGGTCGGTGCCGTTGGAGGCGAGCGCCTCGACCGCCGTCTTCAGCACGTCGGCGCGCGGATCGCGCACGCGATAGACGCGGTGACCAAACCCCATCATCCGCTCGCCGCGCGCCAGCGCCGCATCCACCCACGGCTGGATGCGCTCGCGCGATCCGATGGCGTCGAGCATTTCCAGCACCGGCTCCGGCGCGCCGCCATGCAGCGGTCCGGTGAGCGCGCAATAGCCGGCGGTGACGGCCGCGAACAGATCGGCCTGCGTCGAGGCGACCACGCGCGCGGTGAAGGTCGAGGCATTCATGCCGTGGTCGCTGGCGGTGACGAGATAGGCGTCCAGCGCCGTGACCTCGCGCGCGGCCGGGACGCGCCCATGCAGCATGCGCAGCGTATCGGCGGCGTGGCTGACATTCGGATCGGGTGCGATCGGCTCCAGCCCTTTCGCGCGCCGGACCAGCGCACCCGCGATCACCGGAAACGCGCCGACGATGGTCGCTTCATGCGCGAGCCCGTGCTCGGCGCGAAGGCCCGCGACCGCCGCACGAAACCCGTCAACGACGCCCATGCCGTTCGTCGCCGGCAAAAGCTCCGGCAGGCGGGCAAACGCACGTTCGCGGCCCGCGCCCAGGCTCGCCCGCACATTGGCTTCGGTGAGGGTGGTCTTGCTGGCGCCGTTCCAGAGCCGGGCGGTGACGCCCTCGAAGCTCGATTGCGCGGCGAGGCGGCCGACATGCTCGCCGGCGATGATCAGCTCGCCGCGCTCTCCGTCGACATGGCTCAGCACGGTCTCGGCCGCGGGAACTCCGTCCAGTCCGATCTGGCTTTTGGTGAGGTGGATGTTCATGACCTGATCTCCTTTTGCACTGCACGCAGGGATAAGGTCGGGCCTCTCGACAGATTGATCAATCTTGATTACATAAATCAATATGAAAAATTCTGGCGAGCTCTACCTCTCCGCCCGGGAAGCCGCCGCCGAGCTCGCGATCTCGCCGGCCACCCTCTACGCCTATGTCAGCCGCGGCCTGATCCGCTCCGAGCCGACGCCGGACTCGCGGAAAAACCGCTATCGCGCCGAGGACGTCCGCGCCCTCAAGGAGCGCCGCGTGCCGTCGCCGGAGCCGCGCGGCCTGCGCAGCTTCGATGCCGACCTGCCCGTCATGGACACGGAGATCTCGACCATCACCGAGGAGGGCGCGATCTATCGCGGGGTCAATTGCGTCGATCTCGCCGAGAACGACACCCTGGAGCACACCGCGACGCTGCTGTGGGACGTCTCGGATGTCGATCCGTTTGCTCCGGACAATCAACCCGCACTATCCGACGAGATGCACGTGATCGCAGACGCCGCGCGCCGCGCGGCACCGATCGACCGTGCGATTGCGGTGCTGGCGCTCGCCGCGAGTGCCGATCCCCGGGCCTTCACCCGCGCGCCCGATGGCCGCGCCATGGTCGGCGCGCGCATTGTGCGGCTGCTGGTCGCGACCATGCTCAATGCCGAGCCATCAGCCGAGCCGCTGCATCACCAGGTCGCAAAGGCGTGGGCGCCCGATAACAAGCATGCGCCCGACCTGATCCGCCGCGCGCTCGTCCTGCTGGCCGATCACGAGCTCAACGCGTCGACCTTCACGGCGCGCTGCGCGGCCTCCACCGGCCTCAATCTCTATGACGCCGTCATCGCCGGCCTCGCTGCGCTGAAAGGTCCGAAACACGGCGGCGCCGGCGTGCTGGCCTCGCAGCTCGTCAAGACGCTGGTGGACCGCGATGTCGCGCCCATGGTGCGCGAGCGCGTCGCGCTCGGCGAGCGCTTTGCCGGCTTCGGCCATGGTGTCTACAAGCGCGGCGATCCCCGCGCGCAATCGCTGCTGAATGCCCTGTCGCGCGCCGGCGCGCCGCGAAAATTCACGCGCGAGGTGCCGGAGCGGATCGCGGAAGCGACCGGCGAATTCGTCAATATAGACTACGCGCTCGCGGTGCTCGTGCATGCCCTGCGCCTGCCGGCCGGCAGCGAGCTTGCTCTGTTCGCCATGGCCCGCAGCGTCGGCTGGATCGCCCATGCCAGCGAGCAATTGCAGTTCGGGAAGTTGATCAGGCCAAGGGCAAGGTATGTGGGGCCGGCGCCGGGAAGAAGGTCGGGTGGGTCTTAACCTCTCCCGCTTGCGGGAGAGGTCGCGCCGAAGGCGCGGGTGAGGGCTCTCTCCTCTTGGGGGTTCTCGATTGGGGAAGCACCCTCTCCCCAACCCTCCCCCGCAAGCGGGGGAGGGAGCGCACCTCCGTCGCCGCAGCAGCCAAAGCTAATTACCCCCGCGGCTTCACGGCGACACCGCCGGCATTCCGCCGGCGATAGATCCACACTGCGACGCCGCCGACGATCGCGACCGCGACCACGGTCAAGATCCAGATGTGCTTGAACGGATGCCCGTGGTGCGGCACGCCGAAATATTCGTGGAAGGCGGACACCGCCAGCACGCCCGGCAGCACATGGGCGGGCGCCCAGACCAGGATCGCCGGGATGTTCACGGTGTAGAATTTTGCCGGCGCCATCCCCAGTGCGCCGGCGGTCACGGGCACGAAGGCGCGGATCGGGGGCACGAAGCGGGCGAAGAACACGGCCCAGGTGCCGAAGCGCTTGAAGAAGCTTTCGCTCTCGGCGACCACGCGCGGATAGTTGGTCAGCGGCCAGGCGGTGAGGATCTCGCGCTGGCGCCGATGCCCAATCCAGTAGGCCGAGCCGTCGCCGAGCACCGCGCCGAGCGCGGCGGCCACCAGCACCCATTGCAGCTTCAGCTCGCCGCCCGGAACCAGGGCGCTCAGCGCCAGGATGATGGTCGAGCCTGGGATCACCGAGCCCACCACCGGCACGGCTTCCAGCAGCGCCGCCAGGAACAGGGTCAGATAGGCCAGCCACGCATGGGCCGAGACGAAGGATATGAGGGGATCGAGAAAGGACGTCACGTCGTCTCTGTGGCGGGCAGGGGATTTCCGGTTCAGACCCTACATAAGTAAGGTCGGCGCGGGAAAGTGCCATTCGCTTGGGCAGACGGCCCATCCCGCCCGAAATTCGAGCGTGATTCGCAAGGCAGCCCTCCCAAAACTGCGTTCCTCACCTATCTAAATGAAAAGACAACGGAACTTTGATTGAGGGGCGGGCTTCTGCCGGCACGTTGTCTCTGATAGGTTCGCACGCGCACCCAGCCGCAGCCAACGTGCAATAACTGGTCTCGGGATCGCCCGGGGCCTCGGAGGATTGATGACGACCGCCGCCATGTCCAAAGTTGAGGAAGTTTCCGGTCTGCCCGACATGAAGGTGTCGGTCCGCCAGGTGTTCGGGATCGACAGCGATCTCGAAGTGCCGGCCTATTCCGAAGTCGATCCTCACGTGCCCGAAGTCGATTCCGATTACCGCTTCGACCGCGCCACCACGCTCGCCATTCTCGCCGGCTTTGCCCGCAACCGCCGCGTGATGGTGACCGGCTATCACGGCACCGGTAAATCCACTCATATCGAGCAGGTCGCCGCCCGCCTGAACTGGCCCTGCGTGCGCGTCAACCTCGACAGCCACATCAGCCGTATCGACCTCGTCGGCAAGGACTCCATCGTGGTCCGCGACGGCAAGCAGGTCACCGAATTCCGTGACGGCATCCTGCCCTGGGCGCTGCAGAACAACGTCGCGCTGGTGTTCGACGAATACGACGCCGGCCGCCCGGACGTGATGTTCGTGATCCAGCGCGTGCTGGAAGTCTCCGGCCGCCTGACGCTGCTCGACCAGAACAAGGTGATCAAGCCGCACCCGGCGTTCCGCCTGTTTGCGACCGCCAACACCGTCGGCCTCGGCGACACCTCGGGCCTCTATCACGGCACTCAGCAGATCAACCAGGGCCAGATGGACCGCTGGTCGATCGTCACCACGCTGAACTATCTCAGCCACGACGAGGAAGTCGAGATCGTGCTGGCCAAGGCCAAGCACTATCGCACGCAGGAAGGCCGCGACATCGTCAACAAGATGGTGCGCCTTGCCGATCTCACCCGTAACGCCTTCGCCAACGGCGATCTGTCGACGGTGATGAGCCCGCGCACGGTGATCACCTGGGCGGAAAACTCCGACATCTTCGGCGATATCGGCTTTGCGTTCCGCGTCACCTTCCTCAACAAGTGCGACGAGCTCGAGCGTCCCCTGGTCGCCGAGTTCTATCAGCGCTGCTTCAACGCGGAGCTGCCGGAATCGGCAGTCAACGTGGCGCTCAGCTAGGCCAAATGACCTGACAATGCCAACCATCACCGTCGAGCGCACCATTGGTACTACCAAGAAGGCTGTGCTCGCCGGGCTCGGCGCCTACAACGACGAGCAGTTCGGGAAGCAGAAGGTCAAGAGCATCGCGGTCTCGTTGAAGGACGGCCGCAAGATCGTCGGCGGCATCGTCGGGCACCTCTGGGCCACGGTTCTGTTCATCCAGTATTTCTGGATCGACCAGAAACAGCGCGGCAAGGGCTTTGGCACCAAGCTGATCGCGGCGATCGAAGACGAAGCAAGACAATTGGGCGCGGTCCAGGCCCATGTCGACACGATGAGTTTCCAGGCGCCGGGGTTCTATCGTTCCCAAGGGTACGAGGAGTTCGGCACCCTCAAGGGCTATCCCGGCGGCGTGACGCGCCATTCGTTTACGAAGTCGCTATGAGCACATCATCATCCAATTCCAAATTCCGTAACACCAAGGAAGCGCCGACCGAGCCGTTCAAGCGCTCGGTCGCCTCATGCCTGAAGGCGATCGCCAAGGCGCCCGAGCTCGACGTCTCCTTCGCCGCCGAGCGCCCGGGCCTTGCGCCCGGCAAGGCGCGGCTGCCGGAGCCGGCGCGCAAGATGACCAAGCGTGACGCCGCGATCGTGCGCGGCCATGCCGACTCCATCGCGCTCAAGCTCGCCTGTCACGATCCCAAGGTTCACCGCAAGCTGATGCCCGGCAATCCGCAGGCGCGCGGCGTGTTCGAGGCGGTGGAGCAGGCTCGCGTCGAGGCGATCGGTGCGCGCCGCATGGCGGGCGTTGCGAAAAACCTCACCGCGATGCTCGACGACCATTTCCATCGCGGCAAGTTCGACGAGATCACCGACCGCGCCGACGCGCCGCTGGCCGATGCGCTCGCGATGCTGGTGCGCGAGCGCCTCACCGGCATGGCGCCGCCGGCGGCCGCCAAGAAGATGGTCGATCTCTGGCGTCCGATCCTCGAAGACAAGATCGGCAGGCGGCTCGACCGGCTCGACGGCGTGGTCGAGGACCAGACCAAGTTCGCCGACGCCGTGCACGACCTGCTCTCCGCGCTCGAGCTCGGCGACGAGCGCAACGCCGACAGCGAGGATAACGACGACAACGACGAGAACCAGGACGGCGACAACGATCAGTCCGGCGCCGAGGGCTCGCCCGATTCCGACGCCGCGCAGGAGATGAGCGCCGACCAGGCGCAGGCGTCCTCGGAAGAGATGAGCGAGAGCGCGATGGAAAGCGCGCAGGCCTCGACCTCCGACACCTTCGACGACGGCGAGCTCGGCGACGACGAGACGCCGGGTGAGGCGACGCGTCCGAACTCGCACGGCAAGAACGAGCCGCGCGGGCCGGAATATCACGCCTTCGCGCCGAAGTTCGACGAGGTCATTGCCGCCGAGGATCTCTGCGACCATGACGAGCTGGAGCGCCTGCGCGCCTATCTCGACAAGCAGCTCGCGCATCTGCAGGGCATCGTCGCCCGCCTTGCCAACCGCCTGCAGCGCCGCCTGATGGCGCAGCAGAACCGCGCCTGGGAGTTCGACCTCGAAGAGGGCATCCTCGACCCCGCCCGCCTGTCGCGCGTCGTCACCGATCCCTATCACCCGCTGTCCTTCATGCACGAGAAGGAGGCGACGTTCCGCGACACGGTCGTCACGCTGCTGCTCGACAATTCCGGCTCGATGCGTGGGCGCCCGATCACGGTCGCGGCGACCTGCGCCGACATCCTCGCCCGCACGCTGGAGCGTTGCGGCGTCAAGGTCGAGATCCTCGGCTTCACCACGCGCGCCTGGAAGGGCGGGCAATCGCGCGAGGCGTGGCTTGCCGCCGGCAAGCCGGCCAATCCCGGCCGCCTCAACGATCTCCGTCACATCATCTACAAGTCCGCCGACGCCCCCTGGCGCCGTGCGCGGAAAAACCTTGGCTTGATGATGCGCGAGGGTCTGCTGAAAGAGAACATCGACGGCGAGGCGCTCGACTGGGCGCACAAGCGCCTGCTCGGACGGCCCGAGCAGCGCAAGATCCTGATGATGATCTCGGACGGTGCGCCGGTCGACGATTCCACGCTGTCGGTCAATCCCGGCAACTATCTCGAGCGGCATCTGCGCCACATCATCGAGGAGATCGAGACCCGCTCGCCGGTCGAGCTGATCGCGATCGGCATCGGCCATGACGTGACGCGCTACTACCGCCGCGCGGTGACGATCGTGGACGCCGAAGAACTCGGCGGCGCCATCACCGAGAAGCTCGCCGAGCTGTTCAGCGAGACCAACACAGCACCAACCCAGCCGGCCGGTCGCCCGCGACGCAAACTGCATTCGTGAGCACGCAACCATCTCGCCGCAGCTTCATAAGCCACGCGGCGGCGGGATTTTCCACTCTCGCTCTGCCGCGCCTCGCGCAGGCGCAAGGAACGGCCGAGCCGCCCGCGCGCCCGCTCCAGATCGAGCGCGCCGTCTCCGAGCCCGTCAACATCGAGGTCAACGCCCGGCCGATCCAAAGTTTCGAGCCGCGTGACCGCGCGCGCACGCGCTTCGGCTCGCTCGAGTATCGCAGCGGCCTGGTGCTGACCTCGGCCTATCGCGGCTTCGGCGGCCTCTCCGGCATCAGGCTCGACGCCAAGGGCGAGCGCTTCCTCGCGATCTCCGACCAGGGCGGCTGGTTCACCGGGCGCATCCGCTATGCCGGCACCAAGATGGCCGGGCTCGACGAGGTCGAGGCCGCGCCGATGCTCAACGCCGAGGGCCGGCCGATCACCGAGAAGCGGCTCTGGTACGATACCGAGGCGCTCGCGCGCGACGGCAGTCTCGTCTATGTCGGCCTCGAGCGCGTCAACCAGATCCTGCGCTACGACTTCTCGAAAGGCGGCACGCGCGCCCGCGGCGAGGTGATCCCCGTTCCGCCCGGCATGCGCAAGCTGCCCTACAACAAGGGGCTCGAGGCGCTCGTGCTGGTGCCGAAGGGCATGCCGCTCGCCGGCACCCTGATCGCGATGTCCGAGGGCGGCTTCGATGCCGACGGCAACCTCATGGCGTTCCTGATCGGCGGCGCCACGCCCGGCCAGTTCAGCATCAAGCGCACCGACAAGCAGTTCATCAGCGATGCCGTTCTGCTGCCCTCGGGCGAGCTGCTCATCCTCGAACGCAAATTCTCCTGGTTCACCGGCATCAACATCCGCATCCGCTCGATCCCGCTGAAGTCGATCGCGCCGGGCGCGCTGGTCGACGGCCCCGTGCTGTTCAACGCCGATCTCGGCCACGACGTCGACAACATGGAAGGCATCGACGCCCACGTCACCGCCGAGGGCGAGACAGTGCTGACGATGGTGTCGGACGACAATTTCTCGATGCTGCAGCGGACCCTGCTGCTGCAGTTCACGCTGGTGGAGTAGCGCGCGCTCGCCGGGCGATGACGTTTCGGCTTGACGCCCTCGCGCTCGCCGATACATGATGTGCGTGTATTTAAGTCATTCCTATCGCAATGATTGAGGCAGCCCATGAGCCGCGTGCTCAAAGGGATAGGACTGCTCGTTGTCCTGATCCTGTTCTGTGGATTGCGTTATCTGGACTTCGGGACAGCCGGCGATATCGATCGCACCTACCGCCAGGATCACAAGATTCTCGTGGTCTACGCACCGCCACTGGGCGGGCGCACCTCGCGACCCGAGCTCGAAACGCTCGTTCGCGCGACCTATCCGACGGCGGACATCCTGGTCCCGACCTACAGCCATGAATGGCTGTCCAATATCGATCCCTATGAGATCACCCGTCGGATCGAGGAGGCGATCGACGCGGAGCACACCAAGCATCACTACGAGAAGATCGTCCTGTTCGGCTACAGCACGGGGGGACTGCTGCTGCGAAAGGTGCTGCTATGGGGATATGGTCGCGAGGACCGGCCACAGCAATTGACTCGTGGTTCACATGACTGGGCCAAGCGCGTCGAACGCTTCGTATCGCTCGCGGCTCCCAACCGCGGTTGGCCCAATCACAGGCCGGAAAATCTCGATCGCGTCAGGTACGCCATCGGTTACGTGGCGCAGGAGATGGGACGGCTGACCGGAACGGGCCGGTTCATCGCCAGCCTGATGCAGGGCTCGCCGTTCGTCGCCAACATGCGCATCCAGTGGATCGATCTGTTCCGTTCGCTTCCGGAAGGCGAGCGGCCGTTGATCGTGCATCTCATCGGCGGCAAGGACGAGCTGGTCGACCGCGAGGACAGCATCGATCTCGAGGCCGGCTCTCCCGAAGGCGTCATGTACAAATCGCTGTCGGATTTCTCCCACGCCGAGATCGCCTCCCGGATGTATCAGGACGGCGGCAAGGAGCTGACGATCGCGGGCGAAGCCATCCAGGAGGCGCTGACCAGGACGCGCGGCAGCTTTCCCGCCAGCTGGGCCGACAAGATCGGGAAGCTCAAGACCGAACCGGAGGTCACGCGGCTGGTTTTCGTCATGCACGGCATCCGCGACGAAGACACCTGGCCGGCCGCGGTCGGCCGGTCGATCGGACAGCAGATGGGCAAGGAGGCGAAGAGCGTGAAGGTGCTGCCCCCGCTCTACAGCAGGTTCACGATGCTGCCGTTCCTGTTCTACTGGGATCGCCAGAGCAACGTGCGCTGGTTCATGGACCAGTACACCGAGGCGAGGGCGAGATATCCCAATCTCAGCGAGACCGAGGTGGATTACATCGGTCACAGCAACGGGACCTACATCCTCGCAAGCGCGCTGCAGAACTATCAGGTCCTGAAAGTGAAGAACGTCTTCTTCGCCGGCAGCGTCGTGCCGACGCATTATCCCTGGGAGAAGATGATGCGCGACAAACGTGTGACCGGACGGGTCTGGAATATCTGTGCTTCCGGCGATTGGGTCGTCGCGCTTCTTCCGCAGCTGTTTCAGCAGATTTCGGACCAGATGAAGATCACGGAATCGACGCCCGGGCTG
Organism: Bradyrhizobium sp. KB893862 SZCCT0404; assembly: GCF_018130885.1. NCBI lineage: Bacteria > Pseudomonadati > Pseudomonadota > Alphaproteobacteria > Hyphomicrobiales > Nitrobacteraceae > Bradyrhizobium > Bradyrhizobium sp. KB893862 SZCCT0404. The sequence continues at coordinate 171,786 of NZ_JAFCLT010000012.1, read as the reverse complement.
CTCGACATCGGATCGGGCGGCTTTCATGGCTTTCGCCACGGGGGCGACGGTCGCGTGATGAACCTGCAATACATTCCGGGTCCCCATGGTGCGGCCTTCGAGCCCGACAGGATCGAGGCCATCGGGCGCTATGCCGCGCTGGATCCGAACCTCGACTTCGAGGCGCTGTGGGGCGGTCCCAAGAAATCGAAGCCCGGCCATCTCGAGGATGCGTCCAATATGAGCTGGCTGATCTGGATCGTCGGTCTTGGCCTGATCGGCTCGATCGGCTTCGCCTGCTACCGGTTCGGCTGGATTCCGCTCGGCATCTATTGCGTCCTGCTGCTGGGCTTCTTCAACACGTTCTGACGCGCCTGTCGGCTGAACATATGCTCAACCCGCTGCGACACATCCTCATGCCCCACCTTCGCGCCATCCTCGCCGTCGTCCTCACGCTCGCTGCGGCCTCGCCGGCCCTGGCCACGGCGGAGCATCGCTACGGCAAGAACGAATACGCCATCATCCTGGGCGGCCGCGCGCCGAGCGGGAAGGTCTCGGTCGCCGCCCATGGCGGCGGCGAAGCCGGCAGCGAGGGCTTTCGCCTCTATCTGATGGCCGAGCCCGGTCATCGCCGTTTGATGACGCTCGACAACGTCAACGACGACAACATCCTGGACAGCGCGCCGGACGCCTTCCACGCCGCGTGGTCGGCCGACTCGCGCTACGTCGCGGTCACCTTCCGCAGCGAGCGCCACATCGTGACGCTGAACCTCTACGCGGTCGAAGGCGGCCGCGCCCGGCTGGTCGAGGCGCCGGACCTGTTTCGCGAGGTCACCGGCCGCGGCATCGACGTCAAGACCGACGGCGACATGCGCACGTCGGTGCCGGCGCTGACCTGGCATGCGCCGCGCCGCTTCCACCTCAGCGACTACCGCGTGTTCGTGCTCGACGACACCGCGCTCGCCGACAAGCTCGGTCCGCTCGGCAAGCTGAGCAAGCGGGAGGGCGGCGGCAACACCATCCAGTTCTCGGCCGAGGCCGACGGCGAGCTCCTGCCCGACGGCCGCGTGCGCATGGGCAAGCCGAAGGCGGGGCGGTTCGAGGAGCTGGAGTAGGGGCGTTTTTCGGGCGCAGGCCGCGCCTCACCCTCCGCCGTCGTCTCAATCTCCCCCGTCGTCCCGGCGAAGGCCGGGACCCATACCGCGTGATCCATCCATTGCGGGTGGTCGTAATACCGAACTCCAAGTCTTCGCCAAACTCCTCCCTGTGGCTATGGGTCCCGGCCTTCGCCGGGACGACACCGGAAATCGCCGCACGCCCCCGTGATCCCATGACGCACGAAACGCATGGCCCGGCGGCCGGGCATGTCTGCCACGCCGGTGGAAATCCGCCCGCCCGGCACTACACTTCATGCAACTGCTTCCATCCCTCTCATCTTCCGGAACCTCCCCGCATGAGCGCCCTGTTTTCCCCGATCAAGCTGCGCGGCCTGACACTGAAGAACCGTCTCGTGGTGTCGCCGATGTGCCAGTATTCGGCCGACGACGGCGTCGCCACCGACTGGCACTTCACCCACATCAACAATCTCAGCCTGTCGGGCGCGGCGATGTTCTGCATCGAGGCGACCCATGTCGAGGCGATCGGCCGCATCACGCCGGGCTGTCTCGGGCTCTACAGCGACGCCTGCGAGGCCGCGCTGAAGCAGATCCTCACCTCCGTGCGCAAGCATTCCTCGACCGCGATCGCGATGCAGCTCGCCCATGCCGGCCGCAAAGCCTCGAGCGCGCGGCCCTGGGACGGCGGCCAGCTCATTCCGCAAAGCGAGGGCGGCTGGCAGACGGTGGCGCCGAGCGCGCTGCCGCACAAGGAGGGCGAGGCCGCGCCGCTCGCGCTCGATGCGGCGGGCCTGAAGCGCATCCGCGAGGCCTTCGTCGAATCGGCCCGCCGCGCCGCGCGCCTCGGCATCGACGCCATCGAGCTGCATGGCGCGCACGGCTATCTCATGCATCAATTCCTTTCGCCGATCTCCAACAAGCGCACCGACGAGTACGGCGGCTCGCTCGAGAACCGCATGCGCTTCCCGCTGGAGATCTACGACGCGGTGCGCGCCGTCTTCCCGCACGACAGACCGGTGGGCATGCGGGTCTCGTCCACCGACTGGGTCGAGGGCGGCTGGGACCTCGCGCAGACGATTGAATTCGCTAACGTGCTGAAGGCGCGCGGCGTCGACTGGATCGACGCCTCCTCCGGCGGCGTCTCGCCGCTGCAGAAGATTCCGCTCGGCCCCGGCTATCAGGTGCAGTTCGCCGAAGCCATCAAGCGCGAGACCGGCCTGCCCACCATCGCCGTCGGCCTGATCACCGAAGGCAGGCACGCCGAGGAGATCGTGACATCAGGCAAGGCCGACATGGTCGCGCTCGCCCGCGGCATGCTCTACGACCCGCGCTGGGGCTGGCACGCCGCGGCCGAGGTCGGCGGCGAAGTCGAGGCCCCGCCGCAATACTGGCGCTCGCAGCCCTCCACGCAGAAGGCGCTGTTCGGCAAGACCACGTTCGGCGCGCGGTGAGGGTGTGAGTGCGGCGCGATGACCGCGCCGCACTCGCGTCTTTGCGAGGAGCTCGCGACAAAATTGCAAAGCAATTTTGCGCCGATGCGACCAAGCAATACAGTGTCCTTCCACGGAGACAGTCTGGATTGCGTCGCGGAGCCTGTCATCGGGCCGCGCTTCCAGGCGAGGCCGACAGCGGTGAATGCCGCGCGCGCGAAGCTCGTCGCGCGCCCCGTGAGAATGGCGAAAGGGAGTTACCCATCACGCATCCGTAAATCTCCTCTGCTTCCACCCCCAGCAAAACTGGCCTAACCTCTCTGCGCACTCAACGCCTCACGGAGGCCGGCATGCGGTTTGGAGTTCGCAAGACTGCTCATGTGTTCGAGCGCGTGGGTCTCGCGATGGCGGGGGCTGCGTGCGGGCTGTTCGTCGGCGCCTATGTCGGCTCGGCAATCGCGCCGCTGACCACGCAGGGTTTCCTGCTGCTGATGATGCTGCTCGGCGCGGTCGGCTTCTATCTCGGCATCGACACGCCGCAGCTGCCCTTCGACGACGCGCACAGCGCGATCGATGCCGCGGAATTCCTGAGCTCGGCCGGCACGCTCTGCGCCACCATCACCGCGCTCGGCTCCGTCGCCGTCATCGTGCTCCGCCTCGATCCGCACCTGGCCTGGACCTGGCTCGCTTTGTTCGGCTGGATCGCCGGCGTCGCCATGCAGATCGTCGCCGGCGCCAAGGCGCGGATGCGGAAGTAGGGGGTGTTAGGGTGGTGAGGGGCGGAGCAAGGCGCGCCCAGCATTCCGCCGTCGTCCTGGCCTAGTGCGCAATTGCGCACGGGGGGCCAGGACCCATACGCCGCAGCAGCAGTCGTTGCGCGAGATCGTCATTGCCTGTCTTCGCCAAACCCCTCCCTGGGGTAATGGGTCCTGGCTTTCGCCAGGACGACAGTGGAGCTAGTGGCGCGCAACTCGCCTCAAAACACCACGCCCACCCGCGTGCCGCGCTTCCACGCGATGCGGCAGCGCTTCTTGGTGTTGACGTGCAGCAGCTCGAAGCGGTCGGGAATCTGCACCTGGCCGCCGAGATCGACGCAGGCGCCGCCCGGCGAATAGTCGATCAGCGTGCAGTTGATGACGGGCGCGCGCGGGTCGGTGATGATCTTGGCCTGGCGCGACACCAGGCCTGCGGGTTTGACGCGGGCATATTTACGCGGATGCATTGGCACATCTCCTCCAACTCCGCGGATAGCGGCGGGCTCTGTGCAGGATGATGCGGGGGAGTTGATGCGATCCGGCTAAGGTCGGGGCGAGAATTTTAATGAAAAGTAGCGGCGAACGGCGAAAGCGGCGGTAGTGGGGTGGGGAAGTGGCCCGGCCGTCGTCCCGGCGAAGGCCGGGACCCATAACCACAGGGAGTGGTTTGGCGAAGACAGGCAATGACCATCTCGCGCAACAACTGCTGCTGCGGCGTATGGGTCCCGGCCTTCGCCGGGACGACACCTGTGGTGTAGCGCGACCCTGCCACCACCGTCATTGCGAGCGCAGCGAAGCAATCCAGAATCCCTCCGCGACGGCAGACTGGATTGCTTCGTCGCAAGGGCTCCTCGCAATGACGAGCCGACAGAGCGAGCGCCGATCCCGCCCTCACACCCCCTCCATCTCCCCCGCCGCCACATCCGCGCCCGGCGGCACCGGCATCGGCACGGTCACGTAATCCTTCGGCAGGTTCACCGGCCGGTAGTCCGGCTCCACCGCCATGCGCTTGAGCACGCTTTCATGCACATGCGCGCCTTCGGGGATGAGGCGCGGCTCGCAGTCGGGGATGTAGAAGCCGAAAGCGACCTTCCGCTCCGGCCATTCCCGGTACTTCGCGCTCTTCGGCAAATACTCCAGCACCCGCCAGGCCGCCGTCATCGAATTGTGCAGCTCGCCGACCTTGCCGGTGTATGCGGGGGGACGTATTGGAACGGCGAGTTCTTGCGCTGGATGCCCCAAGCGAGCTGGTTCACCGTGCGCGGGTTGAAGTTCAGCCCCGCCTTCGCCGCCTCCTCGATCATCCAGATCAGCGGATATTTGGATTCCCCGCTCTCGGCCTCCGGATAGCCGCCGCCGACGTCGCTGTGCACGCCGGCGAACCACACCTGCAGAATGTCCTGCGGCACCTTCTTCTCGTCCGGCACGTAGCGGTTGCTCCAGTAGTCCTGCGGCTCCCAGTACTTGTTGAGTCGGAACATGCGGCGCCGCTCGTCCATCGCGATCGCCTGCCGGAAGATGTTGACGCTCGGATTGCGCCGCGTGAAGGCGAGTTCCTCCAGGCTGAACACGAAGAAGAGATTGTCGCGCCGCGGCACGATCACGCTCGCCACCGTGTCCCAGACGCCGATGAAGTGGATGGTTGGCCAGCGCGTCGAGGTGATGCGCGCGAACTGGGCGGCGAGGTCGAACTCATCCTTCGGCAGCGGCCCCTGGTCGTCGACGGCGACATCCCTGAGGTCCTCGACGTCGTTGCCGCGCCCGGTGCCGGAATATTGCTTGTAGGCGACCATGCCGCTTCCTGCGAGGTTCACCTGCTCCGGCGAGATCAGCCCAATCTTGTGGATGAGCCCCGCCAGCACCCGCACCGTGTAGGCGCCGCGCGAAAAGCCGAACAGGTAGATCCTGTCGCCCGGCGCGTAATGCTCGACCAGGAAGCAATAGGCCGAGAGCACGTTGTCATCGAGCCCGTAGCCGGTGGCGAGCCCCAGCACCAGATTGATGTCGGCCTTGATGCGGTGCCACGTCGAAGGCTCCGTCACCGTGCCGACCCCGGGATCGTAGAACACCATCTGCCGCGGCTTCGTCCTGTCGGTCTTGCGCAGGCAGCGATAGAGCTTCAGGACGTTTGAGATGTTCTCCGAAATCTCGTTGCCGGTCCCGTCACAGCAGATGACGAGGTTTTTGGGCTCGGGTTTGCGGTCGGTGGTGGGGGCGTGGTCCACGGGATGTGCCTCCGGGTGATGCTACCGGGGCGAGTATAGCGGAATTGGAGCGCGATTAACCAGTTTGCTTAGGGAATCCCTTTCGCAGCTTAAGCGTGGCGGGGGACTGGGAGGGTTTAGTCGTTATTGCTTCGCGCCGTTCCGCTTGGAGCGAATTCCTTTCAGCTGAGTGATCCGACAAAACTTGCGACAGTTTAGAAATTGCTTCATCGAGCCTATCGATTGTCTGATCGTCTTCGCTTGAGCTCCGCTCTTGTAGTCGATTTTCAATCGGAGCTAATAAGTCGGAGATGAGACCTAGGCGGGCGCCCAAGCGAGCCTTTGCTATGTCTTTCCTCTCGGCGGCGACTATATGCGCGAGCGATCAAATAGGCGTGTGTAGCTCGCATGATCTGCGAAATCTGAAGCACTAGCGACCTTTGCGCCTAGTGCTTCGCCGATTACCTCGTAAAGTTGGGTAACGTACTCTGTTTCACCAGCGGCAACAGCGGATGGTGGCGCTGGTGGAGGAGGTCGTTCGATGAGTGGAGCGCCGAAGACGGTTAGATGATATCGTGTCTGCGAATGCTCTTTGATCAAATCCAGTGGTTGTTTTGCGCGAAAGATTGAGAAATCGAACGCATCAATGTGCTGCTTGAACGCGTCATCGAGAGGCACTTTCTGCTTTCCGATTTTATTGGCGCACCGCTCGTTCCAATTCGTCAGGATATACTCGCGCAGCCGAGAAGGATCGTCGAGCATGTCTTGGAAGTCAGAAGTCACTCCAAGATGGGTCACAAACCAATATTCTACGGGCGCGGTGTAATCTCCAATGTAAGTGTAATGAAGGACTTTCCCGATCTCCGCCGCCGCCGTGCCGGCTCCGAGGCGGGTTTCATAGTGCTTACATTGGTAGAGTGACCATCGTCGTGGTTTCACCGACGGAGGGTCGAACCACACGATGACATCGCGTCCCTTGTCGCCTGCTCCGCCGCGCTGCTGGGCTTCATAGAACCCTTGTACCTTCGGTAGAAAGTCCGAAGCCCACTCCAAAGTGAACCGCTCAAATTCTTTCGGGCTGAATTGAGCTAAACGATCCAGCGGTTGGACCGGAAGGCCAACGCCCAGTCCTAAAAGTCGAGCGTTTGCATTCGGCCAAGGCGTTGGCGCGGACAAGTTCTCGATGGTTTGGTGTTTGACTGTTACTTTGGTCACGTCTCCCCCGAGGGGACATTATGGCAATCTTGGGATGCGCAGCAAATGCAATGCGCGTCTATGCGCTTATCATGTAGTCGAATGGGTGCTGCTCAGCGCAACCACGCCCCACAACAAAAACGGCCGGATCTTCCGATCCGGCCGTTGACGCAAAACTCTACTGGCTAAGCCTACGCCACGCGACGCAACCTAGCCCCCGCCCAACTCTTCAAATTCTTTAGCTGGCCTTCTTCGCCGGCGCCGTGGTCGGGCCGACCTTCTTCTGGATGGCGCGCTTCAGCTCGAGGGCGCGCGGCGACAGGGCGTCGGCGTTGGCCTTGAGCAGGAAGGCGTCCAGGCCGCCGTTGTGGTCCACGCTCTTGACCGCGTTGGTCGAGACGCGCAGGCGCACGTTGCGCTCCAGGGCTTCCGAGATGAACGTCACGTTGACGAGGTTCGGCAGGAAGCGGCGCTTGGTCTTGATGTTGGAGTGGCTGACCTTGTGGCCGACGAGGGGGCCCTTGGCCGTCAGTTCGCAGCGGCGAGACATGGTATCAATCCTTTAGTTCGAACCCCCAACGAGTGCGGCCGCCATTCTGGGCGCCACGGGGGCAAATTCATTGTCCTTGCAGGGAGCGGGCGGACGTATAGGGGGGAAGGGGCGGGACGTCAAGGTTTTGGGTGGGGTTTCATGCCCGCCCAGACGGTGCTGTGCTCGCTCCCCCGCCTGCGGGGGAGGGGTGGGGAGAGGGTGTCTCTACGGTAGGGCGCTCGTTAGCACGGAAGATGCCTCCCAGCGGAGAAAGCCCTTACCCGCGCCTTCGGCGCGACCTCTCCCGCATGCGGAGAGGTAACGGAGCCCGCGGGCCCCCGATCACCAAAACGGCAATGTTTGTCGCGCCTTACCATCACATAAAGGGCGCATTCACCGCCGAAATATCAGGGGGAGTTCCGCTGCCTTGCGGCCCGGACACATTGTTTGCTGCGGTTTTTGGCTTAAGTAACAACCGTTCGCGCCCCGATTGGACCGTTTCGTGCTCAAAACCTCCCGACGACTGCCCCGGCTTCGCGCCGGCCGGCTGGCCTTCGCCGCCTGTTGCGGCCTGGCGCTGGCGTGGGGGGCCGATCCCGTGGCGGCGCAGGGCAAGCTCGAGGCGCAGTATGAGGCGACGCTGGCGGGCATTCCCGTCGGCCGGGGCGCCTGGAACATCGACATCCAGGACGACGTGTTCGCAGCCGCAGCCTCCGGCGGCACCACGGGGCTGCTGAAATCCTTCGCGGGCGGGTCCGGCACCGGCGCCAGCCAGGGGCGCGTCGTCAACGGCGCGCTGGTTGCGACCGGCTACCAGGCCTCCACCACCACCTCGAAGAAGACGGAAAACATCCACATCACCCTCGACAAGGGCAATGTGAAGGAGTTCGGCATCGAGCCGGAGCCGCCGGTCGATCCTGACCGCATCGTCGTCACCGACGCGCATCGCCGCGGCGTGTTCGACCCGATGACGGCCTCGCTGCTGCGCGTGCCCGGCACCGGCGATCCGCTCACCGCGGACGCCTGCCACGCCAGCGCGCCGGTGTTCGACGGCCGCATGCGCTACGAGCTCAAGCTCGATTTCAAGCGCATGGAGACGGTGAAGGCCGAGAAGGGCTATCACGGCCCCGTCGTGGTCTGCGCGCTCTATTTCGTGCCTGTGGCCGGCTACATCCCCGACCGCCCCGTGATCAAATACCTCGCCGCCCAGCGCAACATCGAGATCGCCTTCGCCCCGGTCGCCGGCACGCGCATCCTGGTTCCGTTCTGGCTGAAGGTCCCGACGCCCTTGGGGCCGGCGATGCTGGAAGCGACGAGCTTCATCACCGCCCCCCAGCCGCCACGCGTGGCGAAGACGCAGTAGGGGCTTGGGCCGCAGACCCTCCTCTCAAACCGTCACCCCCGCGCAACGGCGAAGCCGTTGTCGCTGGAGGCGGCCGCTCCTTCAGCGGCCCTCGAAGGGCGACAGCCCCGCTGTTCCCGCGAGGATGGCCGCTACATCCGGGCCGTTCATCCTTCGAGGCTCCCGGCGCGATGCGCAGCATCGCGCCACTCGCACCTCAGGATGACGGGTTTGTAGATTTATGCTCGTTATATCAATGTCTTATGTAGCATGTGCACGTCATTCCCCCACCACCCACCTCTACTGTGCATGGGGTTGTTTTCGCACTTTTTGTTTTGGCGCTCGCAATCCGGGAATCCATTTGACTCCTCCCCGATTCTGATTCGACTCCGCGCCGTCCCCAATTTTAAGGAACGCGCCATCGAAACGTCGCTTGTGCGGCAGTCCAAAACTCCATCTAGTGCGAGTGAAAACGGACTCCCGCGACATGTTGCGTGAACGTAACAGGACTCAACGGGGAGTCAGCGATTCGGCCGCGATTCGTTCTAGAGTCGTTCCGAAGCTTAAAGAGAACGGGAAAAGCGTCGCAAAGTGAGACAGTTGCGCGGGATTTTTGGGGACGCCTCCACACACTCCGCTGTCATGCCCCGGCTTGACCGGGGCATCCAGTACGCCGCGGCTTCTCGGCCCTGCCACAACTGCCGCGGCATACTGGATCGCCCGGTCAAGCCGGGCGATGACAGCAGTGGCTGCGGCTGCCCTGGAGCATTAGGAGACATGGCCGACACCTCCGAGCCCCGGCCCCGCCCCATCCGGCACTGACATTCGCCCAAATCGCCATTACCTAATCCGATAGACATGGCCTTCTCTTCCTCCCCCTTCGCTTCCGAGCGCGCCGTTCACGACCGAGTGCCTGGCGCGGGCGTCACTGCGGTGCTCGGGCCGACCAACACCGGCAAGACCCATCTCGCCATCGAGCGGATGCTGGCGCATCCCTCGGGGATGATCGGGCTGCCGCTGCGCCTGCTGGCGCGCGAGGTCTACAACAAGATCGCCGACCGCGCGGGCGTCGAGAGCGTTGCGCTGGTCACCGGCGAGGAGAAGATCAAGCCGAGAAACCCGCGCTACTGGGTCTCCACCGTCGAGGCGATGCCGAGGGATCTCGACGTTTCCTTCCTCGCCGTGGACGAGATCCAGATCGCCAGCGATCTCGAGCGCGGTCACGTCTTCACCGACCGCATCCTTAACCGCCGCGGCCGCGACGAGACGCTGCTGCTGGGCGCCGCCACGATGCGCCCGATCATCGAGCGCCTGTTGCCGGGCGTGTCCATGATCACGCGGCCACGGCTGTCGCAGCTGGAATTTGCCGGCGACCGCAAGATCACGCGCCAGCCGCGCCGCACCGCCATCGTCGCGTTCTCCGCCGACGAGGTCTACGCCATCGCCGAGCTGATCCGCCGCCAGCATGGCGGCGCTGCCGTCGTGCTCGGCTCGCTGTCGCCGCGCACGCGTAATGCGCAAGTGGCGATGTTCCAGAACGGCGACGTCGATTACCTCGTCGCCACCGACGCCGTCGGCATGGGCCTCAACCTCGACGTCGACCACGTCGCGTTCGCCTCCGACCGCAAGTTCGACGGCTACCAGTTCCGCCGCCTGACGCCGGCCGAATTCGCGCAAGTCGCGGGCCGCGCCGGCCGTGCCACGCGCAACGGCACCTTCGGCACCACGGGCCGCTGCGCGCCGTTCGAGCCCGAGCTCGTCAACGCGCTGCAGAACCACACCTTCGATCCCGTGAAGATGCTGCAATGGCGCAACACGAAGCTGGATTTCTCCTCGCTCGGTGCGCTCCAGGTGTCCCTGAACCTCGCCCCCGGCCATGAGGCGCTGACGCGCGCGCCCGTTGCCGAGGACATGCGCGTGCTCGACCACGCCGCCCGCGACGGCGAGGTGCGCGATATCGCGCATGGCAAGGCCGCCGTGGAACGGCTCTGGGAGGCCTGCCAGGTCCCCGATTACCGAAAGCTGTCGCCGGCCGCCCATGCCGAGCTGGTGACCACGCTGTACGGCTTCCTGATGCAGAAGGGCTGCATCCCCGATTCCTGGTTCGAGGCCCAGATCACACAGGCCGACCGCATCGACGGCGATATCGACACGCTGTCGGCCCGGATCGCGCAGATCCGCACCTGGACCTTCGTCGCCAACCGCCCGGACTGGCTGAGAGACCCGGAACGCTGGCAGGGGATCGCGCGGGAGGTCGAAAATAAATTATCGGATGCGCTCCACGAACGCTTGACTGAGCGTTTCGTTGATCGCCGGACCAGTGTATTGATGCGCCGCCTGCGGGAGAACACGAGCTTGAATACTGAAATCGGCAAGACCGGCGAAGTCATCGTCGAAGGCCATGTCATCGGCCGCCTCGACGGCTTCACCTTTGCACCGGATGCGGCGGAGGCCGGCTCCGATGCGAAAGCCTTGCAGGCTGCGGCGCAAGCGGTGCTCGCCGGCGAGATCAACGCGCGCGCCGAAAAGCTGGGCAATGCGCCGGACGACCAGTTCGTGCTGACCTCGGAAGGCATCATCCGCTGGACCGGCGATGCCGTGGCGCGGCTGTCTGCCGCAGACGACGCGCTGCATCCGCGCATCCGCATCATCTCCGACGAGCGCCTGACCGGGGCGCCGCGCGAGAAGGTGCAGGCGCGGCTCGAGCTCTGGCTCAAGACCCACATCGAAAAGCTGCTCGGGCCGATGTTCGAGCTGTCGAAGGCCGAGGACGTCACCGGCATTGCCCGCGGCATCGCCTATCAGCTGGTCGAGGCGCTCGGCGTTCTGGAGCGGCCGAAGATCGCCAACGAGCTGAAGGATCTCGACCAGCCCTCGCGCGCGACGCTGCGCAAATACGGCGTCCGCTTCGGCGCCTACCACATCTATTTCCCCGGCCTGCTCAAGCCCGCCGCGCGTGCGCTCGCCGCGCTGCTCTGGGCGCTGAAGCAGGACAATGTCGATCTGTCCTCGCTCTCGGGCGCGCAGCATCTGGCATCGTCGGGCCGCACCTCGTTCCCGGTCGACAAGGCGCTGCCGCGCGATGCCTATCGCGTGCTCGGCTACAAGCAGGCCGGCGAGCGCGCCGTGCGCGTCGACATCCTGGAGCGCCTGGCCGACCTGATCCGCCCGGCGCTGGCCTGGCGCGAGAACTCGCCCGGCGAAAAGCCCGCCGGCGCCTTCGACGGCCGCAGCTTCGTGGTGACGCAGGCGATGACCTCGCTGACCGGCTCGGCCGGCGAGGACTTTGCCTCGGTGCTGCGCGCGCTCGGCTATCGCATGGAGAAGCGTCCGCCGCGTCCGGCGAAGCCCGCCGCGCCTGCCGCCGAGACGCCGGCCGCTGAGGCTTCCGCCGATACGCCCGCCTCCGACGAGGCTGTTGCCTCCGCAGAGACGGCGATCGAAGCCGCCGGCGAGCCTGTCACCGTCGAAGACGCGCCCGGCATGGAGCAGCACGACGAGGGCGCGCAGGAAGAGCCGGCGCTCGAGGCCTCGCCCGAAGCGCCCGTTACGCCCGAGGATGCCCCCGGCATCGCGCCGCCGGCCGAAGAGCCCGCTGCGCCCGCGGAGGCTGCTGTTGAAGCTGCTCCCGCCGAGACGGCTGCGACTGAAGCTGCTGCATCGCCCGATGCGGCTGCACCTGTCGAAGCTGCGGCAGCGCCCGCTGAGCCGGAACTCGTCGAGGTCTGGCGTCCCGGCGGCCGTCACGAGGACCGCAAGCCGCGCCACGAGCGCCATCGTCACCAGCGTCACAACAACCAGCCGCGTCCGCAGGCCGGTGCGGAAGCGGGCGCTGCGCCCGCCGAGGGCGAGGCCGCGCAGTCCGCCGACGGCGAGAAGCGCGGTGAGCGTCATCGCCATGGCGGCGGTCATCGCCGCGACGGCGGCCGCGACTTCCGCAAGCCGCGTGAAGGCGGCGAGGGCGGTGAGCGACGCGACGACCGCAATCGCAGCTTCCAGGGCAAGGGAGACCGCGACAAGGATCGCGATCGCAACCGCGATAACAAGAAGTTCGGCGGAGATCGCGACAAGGGCCGCGACAATCGTGGCCGCGACCGCGACAAGGGCCGTGACCGCCAGGGCGGTCCGTCGCTGCGTCCGTACGCATCGAGTGCGAACCCGCGCGAGCGCGATCGTCCCGCCGATCCGAACTCGCCCTTCGCCAAGCTCGCGGCGCTGAAGGAACAGCTGTCCGGTCGGAAGGAGTGATCCCACGACCGAGCGGCAGCGCATCGACAAATGGCTGTGGCACGCGCGGGTGGTGAAGGCGCGCACCTCCGCGGCCGAGCTCGTCGAGTCCGGCCATGTCCGCGTCAACGGCACGCGTGAGAAATCGCCGGGCCATGCGATCAAGATCGGCGACGTTATCACCGTCGCGCTCGATCGCACCGTGCGGGTGCTGAAAGTGACCGGCTTCAACGAGCGCCGCGGCGATGCTGCCTCGGCCCGCGTGCTCTACGAGGAGCTCAGCGAAGCAAATCGCAATTAATTGCGCTTCGTATTCATTTCTTGGTCGATCAAACACATAAAGCCGTCATGATCGCCCCTTCCCGACCTTGCGGCGCCGGGCCATCCGCGCTACGCAAGCCGCGACTTCTAAAAGAGCTTTTCGGAGCGTTGGATGACTTACGTCGTCACTGAAAACTGCATCAAGTGCAAGTACACCGACTGCGTCGAGGTCTGCCCGGTCGACTGCTTCTACGAGGGCGACAACATGCTCGTCATTCATCCTGACGAGTGCATCGACTGCGGCGTGTGCGAGCCGGAATGCCCCGCCGACGCCATCAAGCCGGACACGGAACCGGGCCTCGAGAAGTGGCTCCAGGTCAACGCCGACTACGCCAAGAGCTGGCCGAACATCACCCAGAAGAAAGAATCACCCCCCGACGCGAAGGAATTCGACGGTCAGGAAGGCAAGTTCGAGAAATATTTTTCTCCGAACCCCGGCTCCGGTGACTAAATTCTGGCGCAAACTTAACCCTAATACCTTCGTCAGCGCCGAAAACCAGCCCTGAAGACCCCTAAATCATTGATTTTTGCGGGAAATGTGCTATATTGGGCACATTAAGCTGAACCCCCGTCAGCCCAGTTGGCCCCGTTGGGTTCCCGTGAAACCAAATGTCGAAACAGGGGCGTGGCAGTTTCCGCGCGCAGGCTGTGTCACAGAAAACGCGTAAAAAGAGTACTTCAGCGAGGGCTTCCCATAAGGAGGCCAAAAAAGTCGCCGCGGCCAGCCGTAGCGCATCCAAGGGTCGGACCACGACTAAGGCACCGGCTGCAAAGTCCTCGAAGAACAAAAGAAGCGCAATGCCTAACAAGACTGCCAAACCGGCCGCGAAAGCGACCGTTGCCAAGCCTGTTGCTGCCAAAGCTCCTGCTGCCAAGCCCGCCGCGCCGAAGGCTCCTGTTGCTGCTGCGCCTGCCAAGACCCCTGTCGCTGCCAAGCCGGCCGCCAAGCCCGCTGCTGCGCCGAAGGTCGAGGAAAAGAAGGTCGTGACCCAGCGCCAGGGCTTCAAGGCCAACGAATTCGTCGTCTATCCCGCTCACGGCGTCGGCCAGATCCTGGCCATCGAGGAGCAGGAGATCGCCGGCGCGAAGCTCGAGCTGTTCGTCATCAACTTCATCAAGGACAAGATGACGCTGCGCGTTCCGACCGCCAAGGTCGCCAACGTCGGCATGCGCAAGCTGTCCGAGCCCGCCCTCGTCAAGAAGGCGCTCGAGACGCTGAAGGGCCGCGCCCGCGTCAAGCGCACCATGTGGTCGCGCCGCGCCCAGGAATACGAAGCGAAGATCAATTCGGGCGACATCGTCGCGATCGCCGAGGTCGTGCGCGACCTCTATCGCTCGGAGTCGCAGCCGGAGCAGTCCTACAGCGAACGCCAGCTCTATGAAGCGGCGCTCGACCGTCTGTCCCGCGAGATCGCGGTGGTGCAGCACTCGACCGAGACCGAAGCGGTCAAGGAGATCGAGGCCCAGCTCGCCAAGAGCCCGCGCCGCGCCAACGCCAAGGCGGAAGCCGCCGATGGCGAGGCCGATAGCGATGCGGACGGCGATACCGATGATACCGATGGCGACGACACCACCGTCGCCGACGAGGCCGCCTAAGCGTCTCGCCTCGATCGCAAGAGATCGAAAGCCCGGCCGTTCGGCCGGGCTTTTTGTTTGCGCGGGGAGGCGAAGCCCGAGGGCTCCCGCCCCATCGTTAGCCCGGCAGCGTCAGGGGCTTTCGGCTGTAGAGCGATGTCCAGCCACTGATGTCGGCAGCCATGATGCGGGCGCTTTCGAACAGAACGCCGGCGCTCAGATCGAAGTCGAGGCGCTCCAGAGCGATGTCGTAGGTCTCCTGCAGCAAATCGAGCTGGGCCCCCGTTCGCGCCGATCGCTCAGCCGCCCCCTCGAACTCGCCGGTAAACCTGATACCGGTCACCGCGGCTCCCAGCGAAGGAAGAAAGGCAGTGGCTGCGGCGATCCAGCGGGCCGCACTCGTGAGAAATCCGGTCCACACCGCAAATTGCTTGCCGATCAACAGAGCGACGAGAAATCCGAGCAGCAGGGCGAGCGCGAGTGCGAAGCAGACGTTGCCCGACCGGTGCAGGATGTGTTCCCAAACTCTGTGCATCCTGAGATTGGCCGCATGATACCTGATCTGGGGCTCCAGCTCGGCCGCGACGGTCGCGCTCAAGATCTTGCGCTGATATTCCGGACCGAGAGTGCCTGACGGCAGGCCGAGCTCGCGCATGGTCGCGCGGAAGTACCAGAGCAGCCAGTCGGCACCCGGTCGTGCCGCAGCCTCGACGTAGGAGCTTTTCTCGTACTGACCGACGAGGCTGAGAAAACGCAGGTGCCGAAGGATTTCCGCCAGCGCGCGATAGTCGAGCCAGCGATCGTGCCAGCGTTGCGCTTGTCCCCGCCAGACGATCGCGACGATCGAAGCGACGATCAGGAACTCGATACCAACGAGACAGAGCTCGCTCCACGGAATGTGGTCATGTGCGTTGTCGTGCAGCAGGAAGCCGGACAGTGCGACCGCGACGGCCAGCGACGACAGCAGATAGACCGACACATAGGCGAGGCGATAGCGCCGGCCGTACCGCCGTGCCAGCGCGTCGGTCGCAAGGCAGCGCGGCAACAGCACGTCGACCAGCCGCGACTTGAATTTGTTCTCGGGAAGCTCCGACAAAAAGCGATCCCAGGATTGTCTCTTCCCCTTGTCGATCGCGGGGATCGATTCCGACAGGAAATCGTTGAGCCTGTCGGCTGCATCCGAGGCGTGATGCTTGATGTCCCAGGGTTCGCGTGCGCGATGGGAGCTCTTGCTGATCGCGAGGGCCTGGCGGACGAGATCCGCGATGGGCCCGGAGGTTGCGTCTGCCATGGGTGTGTCGCGCTCGACATCGCCGACACGGCTGATGACCCAGGGCCGTTGCGGTCGATCGGCCGCAATCCAGATCACCGGGATACCGGTCTCGGTCGCATGCTCCACGGTATCGGCAGTGCCGCCCGGAAGGCCGACATGCGGGCTGCCATCCCACACCGCGACCAGCACATCAATCTGGCGCAACAGCACGTCGCGCGAGCGAACCAATCCCTTGTCGTCGTCCAAGAGCGGCCGTGGCAGGATCGTAAGCCCGCCGCAACGCCGTAACGCCTTCGCGAATTCGCCGGTCGCACGCTCCCCGCAACCCGCGGGCGCCGTGGTCTTCAGCGCGTGTTCGTACTCGTCCTGGGGGGAGGGCAGCAGACCCGCGATCGCCCAGGTTTCGGGGCACTGCTCCACCGCCAGCGCGTCGGTGCCGTCGGCAAGGCTCGACAACAGCACCATTTGCGGTCGGGTCGGTGCATAGAGATCAGGCTGCTGTTCCAGTTGCTTGCGGCACTCGTCCTCGATGGCACGAAAGACATCCGAGAGCTGATCCTGGAGGCGTTTCTTGTGCTCCTCCTTCAGGCGCGCAGAGCGATGACCAGTCACGCCGACAACGAAGGTCAGGGCCGGTCTCGCAACCGTCATGGTGCACTCTTCCCCCAATATGCGCGCCGCGCATCAGTAAAGCGGCCGTGCCCTGGATGTGCAATCGAAATCCAACACGCCGGGGTGGTGGCGGGGCCGCGCGCCCGTTGGGAGTCCAATCGGCCTCGGTGCCAGCCTGTCGCAGGCACCGATACAGCTTGACGTTGTGGCGCGTCCGCAGCTAACCTGACCACTGCCGGCCGCCTGCGGGTTACCGTGGAGATTAGCGGAGATTAATTGGCATGACGGATAATCGCGTCCAATTTTTTTTGTCATACGCCTGGAATGACAACCGGCTGCCGCCGGGTGAGCATTCTGACAAGCGACCCTTCGTATCTGCCCTGACCGGACAGATCGAGTATCACTTCAACGACGCCAAACCCAATAACCCGTCGCTCTGGTGGGACCGCGACAACATTGATGACGGGACCCAATTCCGTCCCGCGATCCGCGCCGCCATCGAGGCTTCGTCATTTCTCGTCATCGTGCTGTCCGAGCATTGGCTTGCAAGCGAATACTGCCAGCTGGAGCTGCAGATGTTTCGCGAACGCTGGCGGCACGAGGGTGACTTCGAATTCAAGCATCGCATCATCCTGGCGCACAAGAGCGAAGTGCCGAGGGAACGATGGCCTTTACTGCTGCCGGAGCAGCGCGGTTATCAGTTCTTTTCGAAGGCGGGTCCCTTCTACAGGCTTGGGCGGGTCAGCGACGAATTCTATGATGTCGCCGAGGAACTCGCCCAGGTCCTGATCCGACGTGCCAAGCATGCGGTCTTCGAACCTCCTCCTCCACCGGACCCTCCACCGCCGCCCCCCAAAGGATTGAAGGTCTATCTCGCGAAGCCCGCGCCCGACATGCGTGATCAATATTTGCGCGTGCATCGCGAATTGGTGCGTGACGGCTTCAACGTCGTTCCGGCGGTTGCCGACGAAATTCCGCTCGATGCCGGCGCGATTGGCTTCATCGATCGCGAGCTGGGGGACGCCAGGGTTTCGATCCACCTGCTGGGGCGCAGCGCAGGACCGGCGCCGACCGATCTCGAACACATCGTCAAGCTGCAGCTCAGCAAGGCCGCGGAACGTATCCCCGCAGCGGGCGCCGCAGACAACGCGGCTTTCCATCGCCTGATCTGGGCGCCAAAGAACTTCGACGATAGCTCGGGTCATGCAGCCGAGCGCGACCCGATTGATACTCTGAAGAGCTTTGGCGCTCAACGATCCGGGGATCGCACCGAAGGGAATAGTCTCAGTCCTTTCATCGACTTTCTTCGAGTCCATCTGGGGGATATCAAACCCCCGCCACCGCCAGATGAGCCAGTTTCGTTTGATCATATCTATCTGTGTCACGACGAGTCGGACACAGAATACGCGGCCGAGGTCGCGTCGCTATTCGAAGAGCATGAGATCAACTACATCATGCCGGCGTACTTCAACACGACCGATCTCGAGCGCCGACAGTTTCATCGCGAGCGTCTGGCCGAGTGTACGGCGGTGGTCATGTGCTGGGCCAAGGCCTCGGAGATGTGGGCAAGAGCGCAGTCCAAGGAACTGCGAAGCTGGCAGACGCTTGGCCGCACGCAACGGTTCGTCTGCCGGGGGCTGATCGCAGGGCCGCCGCCGCATCTTCGCAAGGATGACAACATGCTCCGTCATCTCTTCCCTTCGAAGGAAATCGATCTCGTCCTGAACTGGGCGCAGACCGAGAAACCCAGCATCGAGGCGCTGAAACGCATCTTCAACCAGAACGCCGAGCAGCGCGCCCATGAGTGAACCGGTCGCCGCAGCTCCGAACCAGCCGATCGCAATGGCTGCACCTTTTCCGGGTCTGAGACCCTTCGCCAAGCGGGATCACAAATATTTCTTCGGACGTGAAGACCAGACTTTCGCCCTCTACCGGCTGCTGCGGACCAACCATTTCATCGCGGTGGTCGGCAGCTCGGGAAGCGGCAAGTCGTCGATCGTGCGTGCCGGGTTGCTGCCGCTTCTCGAGCAGGAGAATGACGAATCAAGCCGGAAGGTGTGGCAGTACGCGGCAATGAGGCCCGGGCGGGCGCCCATCGATCGATTGGCGATCGGGCTCGCCAAGGTCGTCGGCGCCAACGACGAATTCTTCGAGGCCCGGCGCGATCGCATCGCGGCCCTGCTGTTCGCCTCCAGCCACGGCCTGACGGACGCGCTGCCCTACGTTGCCGCCGATCCCGATACGCAGCTCGTCGTGCTGGTCGACCAGTTCGAGGAGCTGTTCCGCTACATGTCGGCCGGTGCCCAGACCGACACGCGCCTCGAGCTGTCCCGGCGGCGCGAAGAGGCGATCAATTTCATTCAGCTCCTGCTCGCCGCGACCCGCAGTCACGATAGCAGGATACGCGTCGTGATCACGATGCGCTCCGATTTCATCGGCGATTGCGCCCGCTTTCAGGGGCTGCCTGAGGCCGTGTCGTCGGCGCAATTTCTCGTGCCGTCGCTATCCCGCGACCAGCGCGAGGAGGCGATCCGAGGGCCGGTCGAATTGTCGGGCGCGACCATCTCGTCCGAACTGGTGGAGCGGCTGCTCAACGACAGCAGCGAAGAGCTCGATCAGCTGCCGATCCTCCAGCATTGCCTGGCTCGGCTTTGGATCAAGGCCAGCGCAACCGCGGGAGAAGCCGTCGATGGCGGCGCCATTCCGGGACCCGCCACGCGGCATTTGACTGAGCAGGACTACAGGGACATCGGCGGGCTGTCGGGCGCCATCTCCAATCATGCGGAGGAGATATTCTCATCCCTGCCCGGCCGGGAGAAGATCGTCGAACAGGTCTTCCGTGCGCTCGCCGAGATCGACAGCGAAGGGCGGGCCGTGCGCCGCGCGCGATCGCTCGGACAGCTGATCGCGGAGACCGGCGCCACGCGCGAAGATGTCTGCGCCGTGCTCGACCAGTTTCGAGCGGACGAATGCTCGTTCCTGGTTCCGCCCCTGTCGTCGTCACCGACCACCGGCCTGCCGGATGAAACCATCATCGACGTCGGCCACGAGGCGCTGCTGCGCCGCTGGACCCGCGTTTCAGGCGACCCCGATGCGACCGGCGAACGCGGCGACAAGCGCGAAGTCGGCTGGCTGCGGCAGGAGCAGCGGGATGGCGAGCGATATCGCTTCCTCCATTCCTGCGTCGATTCCCGGAGCCTCAACGAATCCCGGCTGTCCGACGATCAGGCAAGGCGCTATTGGGGCTGGTGGGACAAGTGGAAGCCCAATGCGGCATGGGCGGCCCGGTATGGCGGCGGCTACAACGAAGTCGAGCGGCTTGTGCGCGACTCCTATGCCGCGAGCGGTCGTAGCCGAAAGCTCAAGAACGCGACATATGCGGGCGTGGGCGTCGCGTTGATCCTGCTGGCGGTCGGCGGCACGGCGCTGTACCGGGCAAGCGAGACCTTCAACCACGTGGCGCGATCTACGCAAAGTCTCTCGAGTGCGGTGCTGGAATCCTTCAACTCCGGCCAGACATCGCTCGATTCGGCGATGAAGTACCGCGACATTGTGAAGGAACTGTACGATCGTTTCGACGACCTTCCCAATACAGCGCAAGTGGCACAGCTGAAGACGTCCTGGCTGCTGACGTCGTCTGATCTGAACCTCGCGCTCGATGACAAGGCAACCGCGAGACGAGACGCGGCGAGAGCCGAGGAGATTGCGCGTTCCTATCTGAACAGCAGCGCCGACGATAAGGGATGGCTGCGCCTGCGCTATGGAGCACTCTTCAGGCTTGGCGACCTCGATCTCGAGGACTCCGCCGTTTACGACGGCGCGGGGAATGTGGTTGCACGTCGTGAGGGGCCAATCGCCGCGGCGCTGGCCAACTACAAGGAAAGCGAGCGCATTGCCGCCAGATTGCTCGACTTCGACGTTGCGAACCCGACGAGCATCAACGAGGTGAGCGTAGACCACCTCGCGCTACAGCGGTTCGAGCTGGCGTTCGCAATCAACAAGACCGGCGAGGCGCTTCAGGTCAAAAAGGACTTTGCCGGCGCTACCTCGAAGTTCACGCAAGCTTTCGAGTACGCGACCATGATCCAGGGGGCTTCGCGGATGGAATGGAAGCTCCAGGCCGCCGCTACCCAGGTCAAGATCGGGCGCGTGCTCAAGGATTCGGTCGATATCGACGGTGCGTTGCTGCGCTACTCGGATGCCGTCGATCGTCAGGAACTTCTATTCCGGGCCTATCCCGGCGACAAGATCCTCCGCGCCAACCTCGCGGCCTCCTATGAAGACCGTGGGGTCCTCTACGGCACGAAGAAGGATCACGATGCTGCGCGTCGGGAGCTCGACAAGGCCGCCCAGATCTTGACTGCGCTCAACGAGGAGGATCCGCGGAACGTGAGGATTCTGGACAGCCTCGGCAGAGTCTATGGGAGGGCCGGGGCGGTCGAGCAGGACAGGGCGGCGTCGCAAGGCCTGTCCATGGATCCGGCCATCGCGCAATACCGCAAGGAGGTGGGCGCTCGCGAGAGGCTTGCGCAGCGCCGTGCAGGCGACAAGGCCTATCAGGACCGCCTGCTTCAGAGTCAGGACAGGCTCAAGCGGGTCGAAGCGCAGGCGACAGGGTCCTTCAAGGAGGCGACCGAGAAATCGACCGAGGCGAAGTAAGGCGCCAGCCTACTTCACCGGCCGTTTCTCGAGCTTCCGCGCTAGCGTGCGCCGGTGCATCCCCAGCCGTCTTGCCGCTTCCGAGATGTTGAAATCCGTCTCGATCAGGGTCTGGTGAATGCGTTCCCATTCCAGCGTCTTGATCGAGGTCGGCCGCGCATCGAGCGCGACCTCGGCGTTGCCATCGGCCTTTTGGAAGGCGGCTTCGATGTCGTCGGTGTTCGATGGTTTCGCGAGGTAGTGGCAGGCGCCGAGCTTGATCGCCTCGACCGCGGTGGAGATGCTGGCAAAGCCGGTGAGCACCACGATCAGCATATCGGGGTCGTGCGTGTGCAGCAGCTCGACGCAGGCGAGCCCCGAGGCGCCGCCGAGCTTGAGGTCGACCACGGCGTGGCCGAAGGAGCGCCCCTCCAGGACTTGCCGGACCTCCTCGATCGAGGCGGCGAGCACGACCTCGTAGCCGCGGCGCTCGAAGGAGCGCTTCAGCGTACGTGCGAAGCCGGCATCGTCCTCGACGACGATGAGCGAACGGTCAGGCGTCAAAGCTGCCTCCGATCGCGAGCGCGGCGAGCGGCAGCGTCAGGCGCACCGTGGCGCCGCGCTTCCTGTGGTTCTCGGCGGTCACGGTGCCCCCGAGTTTTCGCACCACGTTCACCACCAGGAACAGGCCGAGCCCGCCGCCGGCGCGGCCCTTGCTGGAGTGATAGGGCTTTCCGAGCTGCGCCAGCATTTCCGGCGCAAAGCCCGGGCCGCGATCGGAGATCGACAGCACGAGATTGTCGCCTTCGCGTTCGGCCAGCAGCTCGACCCATTCGCGCGAGACTTCATAGGCGTTGTCGAGCACGTTGAAGATCACCTGCTTCAGCGCGATGTCCGAGACGATCGCGACATCCTCGCCAAACGTGTTGACGAAATAGAGCGTGCGCGCCGAACGGGCGTTGCGCCATTCGTCGACCAGGTCTGTGACGAAAGCCGTCACCGTGGTCGGCGATGAGCCCTCGCCGCGCGCTTCGCCTGCCGAGACCAGGATGCCCGTGACGATCGACTTGCAGCGCTGCAGCGAGGTCTCCATCTCTGCGAGGTCCTCGGCGAGCTCCTGATCGGCGGCGAGGTCCGGCATGCGGCGCCAGTCGCTGAGGATGACCGAGAGCGAGGCCAGCGGCGTGCCGAGCTCATGCGCCGCGCCGGAGGCGAGCAGGCCCATGCGGACGATGTGGTCCTGCTCGGCCGCATGCTGGCGCAGCGCCGCCAGATGCGCATCGCGATCGCGCAAATTCCTGTTGATGCGGGTGACGAACACGACCAGCAGCACGGCGTTGAGCGCGAAGCCCAAGAGCATGCCGGCGACGGTGAGCGTGTAGGTCTCGCTGAGCGGGTTCGGCGGCAGCTCGAGCGGGCGGTAGGCCAGTGTCAGCCAGACGAAGCAGGCGCAGGTCAGCGCCACCAGCGACCAGGTCGAGCGAGCATCGAGCAGCACGGCGGCCAGCGTCACCTGGAGCAGGAACAGCGAGGTGAAGGGATTGGTGGCGCCGCCGCTGAGGTAGAGCTGCGCGGTCAGCGCGGCGACGTCGAGCATCAGGGCGACCAGCAGCTCGTTGCTGGAGATCGCGGCGCGATGGCGCACCCAGACCAGGCTGGAGACGTTGAGCAGCACCAGCGCGCCGATCACCGCGCCCATCCGTTCCAGCGGCAAGGGGATGCCGAGCCAGAAATGCACGCCGCCGATGGTCACGATCTGGCCGACCACCGCGGTCCAGCGCAGCTGGATCAGCAGCGCCATGTTCTTGCGGTTGGTCTCGTCGTCGGTGGGGGCAGCCCCGATCAGCTCGCTGCGCGTATCCGCCTGCGATTGCAGAGTGACAGCCAGCCCGCCGCCATGGGCGAGCGTCTGTGGTCTTCCGTCGTCAGGCCTGTTCGACGATCGTTCCAGCATCTGATCCCGTCCTGCGCGCGGCGGCATCGGGGCCGCCAGCCGGTTCGTGGACGAAGCCCTTCCGGGCTTTCTTGCGGCGGAACAGCCCGCCGCCGAACGTGACGAAAAATTTACCGGCCAGCATGAAAGCCAGGGCAAACCACGTCAGCGCATAGATCAGGTGGTTATTGGGAAAGCGGATCACGGTCAATCCGCCGATGGGCCCCTGGACGGGGCCTTGGGCGCTTTGTGATCCGGCATCGGCATCGACGAAAAAGGGCGCGACATCGTGCAGGCCACGCGCCGTCGCGATCGCGGCGACGTCTCGCGAGTACCAGCGGTTGTGCTGGGGCACGTTGTTGCGGAGGAATCCGCCCTTCGGCTCGGTGATGCGCAGGAGGCCGGTGATTTCGACCTCGCCCTCGGGATTGCCGCCCTGGCGCGTCGATGCGTCGCGCCGCTCGGTCGGCACGAAGCCGCGGTTGACCAGGACCTGCGTGCCGTCACGGCGCTGAAGCGGCGTCAGCACCCAATAGCCAGGGCCTTCCTCGGTGACGGCCTGAACCAGCGTTTCCCGGTCGTGCAGGAAGCGGCCCTCGAGGCTGACATGCCTGTATTCATCGTTCGCGGCGGTCACCGCGGGCCAGGCCGCCGGCGCGGGGATCGGCTGGGCCGGGGCATGGACGCGCTGCTCGACGCGGTCGATCAGCGCCAGCTTCCAGGCGTGGCGCTCGATCTGCCAGACGCCGAGCGCGATCAGAATTGCAAAGGCGGTGAGCGAGAGGACCGTGACCCACAGGCGCGGACGCGCAGCCTTGCCGCGCGTCCGGTCTGCCTTGCTGGTCACGGTCCCGCTATCGCTCACTTCATTCCGCTCATCTGGTGGATGGGCATCATGTTGCTGTTGAGGTGGTTCATCACCCACAGCGAACCGGACAGCGCGATCACGACCATGACGATGGTGAAGATCAGCGCCATCATGCTCCAGCCGTTCTCGGACTTGGGGCTCATGTGCAGGAAGTAGATCATGTGCACGACGATCTGCACGACCGCGAAGGCCATGATGACCAGCGCAGTGATCTGCTTGCTCGGCAGCGCGCCGCTCATCACCAGCCAGAACGGGATCGCGGTGAGCACGACCGAGAGCACGAAGCCGAGCATGTAGCCCGAGAACGTGCTGTGGGCGTGGCCGTCGTCGTGATGATGGTCGTGCGCGCCGGCTGCGTGAGTATCGGTGTTCATCGCAGAACTCCCAGGAGATAGACGAAGGTGAAGACGCCGATCCAGACCACGTCGAGGAAGTGCCAGAACATCGACAGGCACATCAGGCGGCGGCGGTTGGCCTCGATCAGGCCGAATTTCCCGACCTGCACCATCAGGGTCACCAGCCAGATCAGGCCGCAGGAGACGTGCAGACCGTGGGTGCCGACCAGGGTGAAGAAGGCGGACAGGAAGGCGCTGCGCTGGGGCGTGGCGCCTTCGTGGATCATGTGGGCGAACTCGGTGAGCTCGATGCCGATGAAGGCGAGGCCGAACAGGCCGGTGATCGCCAGCCAGATCTGCGTCTGCGCGACCTTGTTCTGCTGCATCGTCAGCATCGCAAAGCCGTAGGTGATCGACGACAGCAGCAGCATCGAGGTGTTCACCGCGACCAGGTTCAGGTCGAACAGGTCCTTCGGCGCGGGACCGGCGGCGTAGTTGGCGCCGAGCACGCCGAAGGTGGCGAACAGGATCGCGAAGATGAGGCAGTCGCTCATCAGGTAGATCCAGAAGCCAAGCGAGGTGCTGTAGCCTTCCGGATGCGGGTGTTCGTCGGCGAGATAGAACAGCGGCTCGCCGGTTTGCGTGGGATTGACAGCGACAGTCATTTACTTGGCTCCGGCGAGCAGTTTGGTACGCGCGTCCTCGGTCCGGATGACGTCTTCAGCCGGAATGTCGAAGTCGCGGTGATAGTTGAAGGTGTGACCGATGCCGACGACAAGCATCGCAACGAAGCTCACGGCCGCCAGCCACCAGATGTACCAGATCAGGCCGAAACCCATCGCGGTGGCGAGGCCGGCGAGGATGACGCCGGTGCCGGTGCTGCTGGGCATGTGGATCGGCCTGAACCCGGTGAGCGGGCGCTGGTAGCCGCGCCGCTTCATGTCCCACCACGCGTCATTGTCGTGAACGACGGGGGTGAAGGCGAAGTTGTAGTCCGGCGGAGGCGAGGAGGTCGCCCATTCCAGCGTGCGCGCATCCCAGGGATCGCCGGTGACGTCCTTGAGCTGCTCGCGCTTGAGCAGGCTCACCGCGAACTGCATCAGCATCGAGAGAATGCCGATGAAGACGAACAGCGCACCGATTGCGGCGATGACGAACCAGATCTGCAGGGACGGATCGTCGAACACGCGCAGGCGGCGGGTCACGCCCATCAGGCCGAGCACGTAGAGCGGCATGAAGGCCAGGTAGAAGCCGGTGACCCAGAACCAGAACGACATCTTGCCCCAGAACGGGTCGAGCTTGAAGCCGAACGCCTTCGGGAACCAGTAGTTGATGCCGGCGAACGCGCCGAACACCACGCCGCCGATGATCACGTTGTGGAAGTGCGCGATCAGGAACAGGCTGTTGTGCAGGACGAAGTCGGCCGGTGGCACCGCGAGCAGCACGCCGGTCATGCCGCCGACCACGAAGGTCAGCATGAAGGCGATCGTCCACATCATCGGCAGCTCGTAGCGGATGCGGCCGCGATACATCGTGAACAGCCAGTTGAACATCTTCGCGCCCGTCGGGATCGAGATGATCATCGTGGTGATGCCGAAGAACGAGTTGACGCTGGCGCCCGATCCCATCGTGAAGAAGTGGTGCAGCCACACCAGGTACGACAGGATGGTGATGACGACCGTGGCGTAGACCATCGAGGTGTAGCCGAACAGCCGCTTGCCGGAGAAGGTCGAGGTGACTTCCGAGAAGATGCCGAAGGCGGGGAGAACCAGGATGTAGACCTCGGGATGGCCCCAGATCCAGATCAGGTTCACGTACATCATCGGGCTGCCGCCGAAATCGTTCGTGAAGAAGTTGGTGCCGACGTAGCGGTCGAGCGAGAGCAGCGCGAGCACGACGGTCAGGACGGGGAAGGACGCCACGATCAGGATGTTGGTGCAGAGCGAGGTCCAGGTGAACACCGGCATCTTCATCATGGTCATGCCGGGGCAGCGCAGCTTGACGATCGTGCAGATCAGGTTGATGCCGGATAACGTCGTTCCGACGCCGGCGACCTGCAGCGCCCAGATGTAATAGTCGACGCCGACGTCGGGACTGTAGCCGATGTTGGACAGCGGCGGATAAGCCAGCCAGCCGGTGCGGGCGAACTCGCCGATGAACAGCGAGGCCATCACCAGCACCGCGCCGCCGACCGTCATCCAGAAGCTGAAATTGTTCAGGAACGGGAACGACACGTCGCGGGCGCCGATCTGCAGCGGTACGACGTAGTTCATCAGGCCGGTCACCAGCGGCATCGCCACGAAGAAGATCATGATCACGCCGTGGGCGGTGAAGACCTGGTCGTAGTGATGGGCGTTGAGATAGCCTTCGGAGCCGCCAAACGCGAGCATCTGCTGGCCGCGCATCATCAGCGCGTCGGCAAAGCCGCGCAGCAGCATCACGATGCCGAGGATCATGTACATGATGCCGATGCGCTTGTGGTCCACCGTGGTGAACCATTCGCGCCAGAGGTAGCCCCAGAGGCGGAAATAGGTGAGGCCGCCGAGCAGCGCGGCGCCGCCGAGCGCCACCACTGCGAAGGTGCCGACGACGATCGGCTCGTGCAGCGGCAGCGATTCGAAGCCGAGCCGGCCGAAGATGAGCTTGAGAAGATCAGGAGACATGCGCGTTCTCTTTAGGAGTCTGACTTCGGACGCTGTCCGAGGAAGAAGGACGAGGACTTCAGCGGCGTGAAGGTCGGCCGCTTCAGGCCGGCGCCGGTGAGCGGCGCGATGTCGATCGGGGCCTTGATCGACGCGGTGGTCTGACCCTGCGGCGCATCCGGCGTGCAGGTGCCGGCGACGAAGGTCGGCTCCGGCCCGAGCGGGGTGCCGCGGCGGGCGTACTTGTCGTAGGTGAGCGGCAGGGTGTTGTTCAGGCCCTCATGGCCGCGGCCGCCCTTGGCGTCGATCGCCATCATCTCGCTCTGGCACATCTTGCCGGTCTCGACGCACATGTTGAGGATCAGGCGGTAGAGATCGGAATCGACCGTGCCGTAGCGGCGCACCGGCTCGTTCTCGCTGGGCTTCTCCAACTGGAGATATTCGGTGCGGCCGAGCGAGCCGCCGGCGGATTTGGCCTGCGCGACCCAGGCGTCAAAGCCCTTGTCGTCGAGGCCCTGGAAGTTGAAGCGCATGCCGGAGAAGCCGGCGCCGCTGTAATTGGCCGAGAAGCCCTTGTAGGTGCCGGCGTGGTTCACGACGGCGTGGAGCTTGGTCTCCATGCCCGGCATCGCATAGATCTGGCCGGCGAGCGCGGGGATGTAGAACGAGTTCATCACCGAGGAGGCGGTGATGCGGAAAGTGATCGGACGATCGACCGGCGCGGCGAGATCGTTGACGGTGGCAATGCCGTAGTCCGGATAGATAAAGAGCCATTTCCAGTCGAGCGCCACGACGTCGACCTCGAGCGGGGCCTTGGACTGGTCCACGGCATGCTCCGCCTTGATGCGGCCGAGCGTGCGGTAGGGGTCGAGCAGATGCGTGCCCATCCAGGTCAGCGCGCCGAGGCAAACGATGATGAGCAGCGGCGCCGACCAGATCACCAGCTCGAGCTTGGTCGAGTGGTCCCATTCCGGCTCGTAGCGGGCCGAGGTGTTGGACTGGCGGTAGCGCCAGGCGAACAGCACCGTCAGGGCCATCACGGGGACGACGATCAGGAGCATCAGGACGGTGGAGATGATGACGAGGTCGCGCTGCTGGGCAGCGATGTCGCCGGCTGGCGCCAGCACGACGTAGTCGCAACCGCTAAGTGCGGCAGCCAGAGGTAGTAGCGCCAGGATCTTGAGACGAGACACGGGCCGAGCCTTTGAGAATGAGTTTCCTTTGCAGGGCCAAGGGGTAGCTGCGGCGCAACAATCCGGACATTGGACAATTTGTCCAATGTTGCAGTGCGAGATGTTGGGTCAGACAGGGGCAGATTGCCTGGCGCCCCGCCGGGCGGTCGGCTTTGGTTTTCAGGACGTTAAGGGCGCACGAATGGCGACGGCACAGACCCCCGCAATGGCAGACCTCCACTCGGGCGAACACGGCCACGACCAGGCCAGTCCCGGCGAGATCGCCATCGGCGTCATCATCGGCCGCACCTCGGAATTCTTCGACTTTTTCGTCTACGCGATCGCCTCGGTGATCGTGTTCCCGCGCCTGGTGTTTCCGTTCACGAGCGAACTGACCGGCACGCTCTATTCCTTCATGATCTTCGCGCTGGCGTTCCTGGCGCGACCGATCGGCACCGTCATCTTCATGACGGTCGACCGGGAGTACGGCAAGACGGCCAAGCTGGTCTCGGCGCTGTTCCTGCTCGGCACCGCCACCGTCGCGCTCGCCTTCCTGCCCAGCTATCACGAGATCGGCGTTGCCGCGATCTGGCTGCTGGCGCTGGCGCGCATCGCGCAGGGTCTGGCCTGGGGCGGCGCCTGGGACGGCATGGCCTCACTGCTGGCGCTGAACGCGCCGGCTTCGCAGCGCGGCTGGTACGCGATGGTGCCGCAGCTCGGGGCCCCGCTCGGCCTGATCGTGGCGAGCGCGCTGTTTGCCTATTTCGCCGGCAATTTGTCGGCCGAGGACTTCTTCGACTGGGGCTGGCGCTATCCGTTCTTCGTCGCCTTCGCCATCAACGTCGTGGCGCTGTTCGCCCGCCTGCGCATGGTGACGACGGAGGAATACGCCTCGCTGTTCGAGACACGCGAATTGCAGCCCTCGCGCATCTCCGACACCGTCGCGCGCGAAGGCCACAACATCATGCTCGGCGCCTTCGCGCCGCTGGCGAGCTTCGCACTGTTCCACATGGTCACGGTGTTTCCGCTGTCCTGGGTCTTCCTGTTCACCCGCGAAAGCCCGGTGCGCTTCCTGATCATCGAGATCGTCGCCGCCGTGTTCGGCGTCGCCGCGATCGTGGCCTCCGGCGTCATCGCCGACCGCGTCGGGCGCAAGTCACTGCTGATGGGATCGGCAATCGCGATCGCGATCTACAGCGGCTTTGCTCCGCAGCTGCTCGATGCCGGTGCGTTCGGCGAGACCATCTACATGGTGATCGGCTTCATCCTGCTCGGCCTCTCGTTCGGCCAGTCCTCCGGCGCGATCGCCTCGAACTTCAAGCAGATGTACCGCTACACGGCGTCCGCGCTGACCTCCGACATGGCCTGGCTGTTCGGCGCCGGCTTTGCGCCGCTGGTCGCGCTGCTGCTCGCGACCAATCTCGGCGTCATCGCCTCGGGTGCGTATCTGCTGTCTGGCGCGTTCTGGACCCTGCTCGCACTCTGGCTCAGCGGCCAGCGCGAGGCCGGCGACCTGGACGCGGGCTCCTCCGCGAACTGAGGCGATCGATCAGCTGCGTGAAATGCGGCTCTGCGGCGAGGTCTCCTCGCCGTTGAGCTTGGCAAGGAGAGTGGACAGCCGCTTTGCCAGCTGTTTGACGTCGGCATCGACGAGCCCGTCACGGACGCAAACGACGGCGCGCGATGGCGGCAGTTTCGGCAGATAATAGTCCCTGGACTTGACGACATCCGATCCGGCGAGGACGCTCGGCATGGCGGCGACGCCGAGGCCCGCCCGTACAGCTCTGATGCGCACGGCGGAATCCGAGCTTCGCAGCACGATCCGGTAGGCAATGCCGCTGCGATCCAGCGGCCCGATCATCCAATTATCCTCGGGCAGCGTAATGATCGGGATCGGCGCGCCGGGCCGCGCGACGAAATCCCTCGACTTGACCCAGCTGGTCTCGAACTGGAATTCACCGACGATCAGATCCTCGAGATCCTGCCCGAAATTGTCGCGTACGAACAGGCAGGCCACATCAATAAATCCCTCGAGAAGGCCGCGTCGAATCTCGGTGGAGAGCTCGGCTGAGACGAAGATGTTGGAGAGGCTTTCCTTACTGAACTCGTTGAGCAGCTGCTCTGCCAGAAGCTGGCTCACGCCCAGCCGGCGTACGGCGGACTTATCCGACCCTCCCAGCCTGAGAAGCTGGTCATTCGCGTCGACGATGCGGCGAGCCTGTTGAAGCGCGAGCTTGCCAAGCTCGGTCAGAACGGTGCCATTCGCGGTCCGCGAGAACAGCTCCCCGCCGATGAGACCCTGCAGGCGCTTGATCTGCGCACTGATCGCCGGCTGGCTAAGGTTGAGCCGCTCGGCCGCTTTGGACATGCTGCCCGTCTCGGCGATCGCCACGACGGTTCGCATGGTCTCCATGGGAATATTCTGAATCTGCTGTCGAAGCACTCAGCTCCTCCGGGCAGGTGGCATCAATGAAACTTATCTCCCTATAGAATCAGTGTTCTTGTGCTTCGGCGCAGCCGCCCTACGGTTGTGCGTCAGAAGTTCGATCGCAATTGGCCTTTGGTGTCGATCACGTCACAAAAATCTATATGGCTATTTGCGTGCATAAGCACTTCAACTGCTGCGTGTGTGACTATCCATACCTTGTAAATGCGCATTCCTCAAGCTCCGTAGAAACTCGGGGCATTGAGGTTTTTGTCATATGCGTTTTGGAAAAGATCAGAACGGAGCAACGGCAGTCGAATTCGCCATCATGCTCCCGATGTTTCTCGCGCTGATATTCGGCATCGTGGTCTTCGGATCCTATCTCACCATGGTTCACGGCGTTCAGCAGCTTGCGGCCGAAGCTGCCCGGACGTCGGTTGCGGGCCTCAGCGATGGCGAACGCAACAGCCTTGCCACGTCCTACGTGACGTCCAGTGTTGGAAGCTATCCCCTGCTGGATGCGGCAAAGATCAACGTCGTGGCTGCGCCATCCAGCTCCGATCCGAATGCCTATATCGTGAAGGTCAACTACGACGCCTCCGCCAGCTTCATCTTCGCGCTCCCGTTCGTCCCTCCGCTGCCGCAGTCGATATCGAGATCGGCGGTCATTCCCAACGGAGGGTTCTGAGATGAAGCTGGCGACACTCATCTCCCGCTTCGCGGCGGATCGCTCGGGCAATTTTACCATCATGAGTGCTTGTCTGATGACGCTCGTCATCGGCTGCACCGCGCTCGGCGTCGATGTCGGCGCGATCTTCACGGACAGGCGCAAAGCCCAGAGCGCTGCCGACCTCGCTGCCATCGTCGCTGCGAGCAATCTGTCCAACGCCTACAATGCCGCCTCGGCAACCGTCGTGAAAAACAACTACCCGGCGGCGTCGCTGGTCGCCGTCGACGTCGGCACCTACACGCCCAATCCCGCGGCGGCACCACAGGCGCGGTTCGTCACGCCGTCTCCCGGGACCGCCAACGCCGCGCGCGTGACGTTGAAGACCGAAACGCCGCTGTATTTCGCCCGTTACATCACCGGCAAGGACAAGTTCGCGATCAGCACACAGGCGACCGCCTCGAGCACGGCATTCGCCTCGTTCGCGATCGGATCGCGACTGGTGTCTCTCAACGGCGGCCTGCTCAACGCCATGCTCGGCGGCATGCTCGGGACGACCGTCTCGCTGTCGGCCATGGACTACCAGGCGCTGGTCAATGCGAGGATCGACGCGTTCGACTTCCTGTCGGCCCTGGCGACGCGTCTGAGTCTCACCGGCGTGACATACAACGATCTGTTGTCTGGCAACGTCAAATTGCCGGACGCGGTTGCTGCGGCGCTCGCCGCCCAGCAGGCGACCAACGGTGCGAGCTCGGCAACCACCGCTTTGTCGGGCATATCGCAGGCGCTGTCCGGCCTCTCGACCAAGGTCAGCGTCGGCTCGGTGATCGATCTGGGGCCCTACGGCGGCATGATCGCCGGCCAGAAGCCGAAGGTTGGCGTCAGCGTCTCGGTCTTCAGCCTGCTTTCGGCGATCGCGGAGGTGGCCAACGGCACGCACCAGATCACGGCGCCCGTGAGCCTGGGGTTGCCGGGCATCACCGCCGCGAGCCTCGTCGTGACCGTCGGCGAACGGCCCGTGGGCTCGAGCTGGGTCGCGGTCGGCACGCAGGGCGCGAGCGTCCATACCGCCCAGACCCGGATCCTGCTGATGGTCCAGATCGGCGGCAGCGGAATCGTTCCGGCCATCAACCTGCCGCTCTATGTCGAGATCGCGCAAGGCACGGCCACGCTCGATGCCATTTCGTGCAGCCGTGCGAACATCACCAACTCGACGGTGACGCTGGGCGTGACGCCGGGCCTCGTGGATGCCTGGATCGGCAATGTTTCGATGGCGGACATGACGAATTTCTCGACCAAGCCAAATCCTCCTGCTGCCGTGCTCGTCAACGTCGGCGGCTTCAACGTCTCCGGCCGCGCCCATGCGGCGATCGGGAATACCTCGCCGACTTCGGTCGAGTTCACCTATGTCGACATCCAGTCGCAGTTGGCGAAGACGGTCAGCACGCGAAACTTCACCTCGTCGCTGACGTCGAGCCTGCTCGGAGATCTCTCGCTCAGCGTCAGCGGCGTCGGCCTTCCGATCCCGGGGCTAACGTCGTCCGTCAGCGGCATCCTGTCGGGATCGACCAGCTCGATCGACCAGCTCGTGGCATCGGTCCTGTCCACGCTCGGGGTCGGCGTCGGTCAGGCCGATGTGTGGGTGTCGGGTGTCCGTTGCGACGGCGCGGTGCTGGTCAATTAGCGCGGGGTGGGCAAGGGCGCGCGGCGCCGTGCCTGCCATGTGGCGGAGCTCGTCAGCCTCAATCAGCCACGATCTTCACGCGGTCGCGCACCTTCACCTGCGCGGTGCGGTCGAGGCCGTTGAGCACGCGGAAGCGCTCGGCGGGGTGATCGACGCCGGCCATGCGGTGGGACAGCGATTCCACGGTGTCGCCGGGCTGCACGGTGATGACCTTGATGCGCAGCGGGCGGGCGGCCTGGATCTCGTCGAGGGTCAGGCGGCGGAATGAGTTGACGGTCTCGCGCGCGTTGCGCTCGCTCTCGGTGGATTTCTGCCGTGTCGCGAAGATGAAGCGGTAGACGTCGCTGCCGAAGCGCAGTGCGTAGACCTTGAACTGCCACTGGTCGCCCTTGGCGGTGGCGGACGCCGCCGGGAAACCGTTGATGGTGATGTCCTCGGTGGACGCCTTCTCGACGCCTTCCATCCAGCCGGAATTGAGGTAATCGCCGAGCGACTGCTCGGCCGGCACGCGGACGACGTCGAAGCGCATCGCCTGCGAGCCGCCGTCACGCACGCCGATCACGGCCTGCGCGGTGTTGTCGAGCGTGAAATTGTCCGGCGCCTGGAAGGTGAAGCCGAGCTTCGGATGCAGGAAACGGCGGCCGCGGACGAAGCCTTCGCTCGGGTCCTCGCCGTAGACGAGATTGTCGATCGCGGCGAGATAGGTCTCGCGGTCGCGCTCGGCGCCCTCGGGCGCAGCGTATTGCCGGGCGATGGTCTGCGCGTTCTGCACGCGCTCCGGAGTTGCCGGATGCGACGAGGTGAAATCCTGCGCGCGGGGATCGAGCGAAGACTTGCCGGCCTTCAGCTCGGCATTGCGCTCCATCGCGGAGAGGAAGCGCGCGGCCCCATAGGGGTCGAAATGCGCCTTGGCGGAGATGCCGACGCCGATGCCGTCCGCCTCGAACTCCTGGTTGCGCGAGAAGCTCGCCATGGTGAGCTTGGTCTTGGCGAGCGCCAGCGCCGTGAGATCGGGATCGTTGCTCATGTCGGTGACGACACGGGTCACGATCGCGGCCTGGCGCGCCTGGTCCTCGCGCATCGCGGCGTGCTTGGACAGGACATGCGCCATCTCGTGGCTGAGCACCGAGGACAATTCCGAGGTGTCGCTCGCCAGCGCGAGCAGGCCGCGCGTGACATAGAGCTGGCCGTTCGGCAGCGCGAAGGCGTTCACCGCGCCGGAATTGAGAATGGTGACCTTGTAGCCCTGGTCGGGCCGGTCGGACGCGGCGACCAGCCGGTCCACGGTCTTGCTGACAAGCGATTCGAGCCTGGGGTCGTCATAGGTGCCGCCATAGCTCGCCAGGATGCGCTCGTGCTCCTTCTCGGTGGCGGGAGTCTGCGCGACCGCCGGCTTCGGCTTGGGCATGGCCACGGTCGGCGGGGCGGCCGCGGTCTGGAACCGGCCCATGTCGCCGCAGCCGGCGAGAAGGCTGCCCAGCGCAAGGCAAAGCGCGGCCGGCGCTGCCCGCAGGCGGCGGCAATCACCCAATCCGTGCCGTTCTAGCACCCCATTCACGTCGCTTAACCCGTGCCTGGCCCTTAAGGCCTTACCCCAGTAGGCTCGTTTGCGCCCAGCAATTCAACCTGTCCCAAGAGACGCAATTCAATACGCGGCCCCGCATTCCCCTCAACCCAGCCTCGAACTCGAACTCGTCGATTTTCCAAGGACTTAAGAGGGATCCCGGCGCCTTCGAAGGTCGCACTCACGCGCCTTGAAATAATCACGGCAAAGCCGCGTGTCCAGTTCCGTCCGAAGTTGAGGTAGGTCATTGCCCCAGCTTGCCGGACCGACAGGACTTTGCCCTCGACCACCATAAAGCGCCCGATCCCCGCCAAAATATCGTCCGCACTTTCCGCGTTTTTTATGGCCGACGGGTCAGCCCAGCTGCCCATTTTTTGCCGCCGGGCCTCGGCTTCCGACGCCATCAGGGCGGCCGCGCAGTCCTTGTCGGTGACCTCCGCGGAGACGATGGCGTCGCCCTTGGCCAAGAGCCGGGCCTGCACCGAGGTGTCGTCTTCGCCGGTGAAGATGAAGGCGCCCTGGCGGCCGTAGCGATCGGGCGTGTCGTCCGCGCTTCGCAGCGTCACGTCGCGGCCGGTGAGCTGCGACGCCAGCGCCTGCTTGGTCGTTGCCGTCGGCTCGATCCCGGTGAGGCGGATTTCGCGGCCGTCGTCGAGACGCACGCTGCGCGCATCGACGATTGCGCCGACGCGGCCCTCGCCTTGCGACTCGAACAGGCACGGCGTCGCGAACGCGGTGTGATCCGCGACGAGAAGGAATGCGACGGTGAGATGAAGCAGTCGCGTCACGTTGCTCGGAGAGGTTGCGTTACGCCCCAGCTTTAACCCAAGCGTAGCGGGTCGCGAAGAGGCTTCGTCACGCTCCGTCATTGCGAGCGGCGCGAAGCAATCCAGAATCCCTCTGCGGAAAGACTCTGGATTGTTTCGCTCCGCTCGCAATGACGATGCAGAAAATCTTGCGTCTTCCAACCATTCCGCTTTGCGGAAATCGCGCGGCGCAACATGCGGCCTGTTCGCACCTGCGCTTGCTGCGCACTTGCGCATGCGGCATGATTGCGGCAACAGCTTTTGCCAAGAGCAATAACCAAGCCGCCATCAGAGTCAGGCGATAAAGGGAGGTCTTTTCCATGAAGCATATTATGTCGGGCATTTTTGCCGCCGCGTTCGCCCTCAGTGCGAGCGCCGCCGCGCAGGCCCAGGACAAGCCGCCGCTGAAGATCGGCGGCATCCTCGACATGTCGAGCCTGTATGCCGACATCACCGGTCCCGGCAGCGAGACCGCGGCGAAGATGGCCGTGGAGGATTTCGGCGGCGAGGTGCTCGGCCGCAAGATCCAGGTTCTGGCGGCCGACCATCTCAACAAGGCGGACCTGTCCGCCAACATCGCGCGCGACATGCTCGACAATCAGGGCGTCGAGATGATCTACGACGTCGCGGCCTCCGCCACCGCGCTTGCCGCCGGCGAGATCGCGAAGGCGCGTAACAAGATCATCATGTTCAACGGCCCGGGCTCGATCCGGCTCACCAACGAAGCCTGCGGCCCCTACACCATCCACTACGTGTTCGACACCTACGGCCAGGCCAACGTCACCGGCCTTGCGGCCGTGAAGTCGGGCCTCGACACCTGGTTCTTCCTCACCGCCGACTACGCCTTCGGCCAGGATCTGGAGAAGGACACCAGCGCTGTCGTCACCAAGACCGGCGGCAAGGTGCTCGGCGGCGTGCGGCATCCGCTCAACACCTCGGACTTCTCGTCCTTCCTGCTCCAGGCGCAGGCCTCCAAGGCCAAGGTGATCGGCCTTGCCAATGCCGGCGGCGACACCGTCAACGCCATCAAGCAGGCGGCCGAGTTCGGCATCACCAAGGGCGGCCAGAAGGTCTCGCCGCTGCTCGCCTTCGTCTCCGACATCGACTCGATCGGACTGGAGACGGCGCAGGGCCTGTTGCTTGCCGAAGCATTCTACTGGGATCTCAACGACGACACGCGCGCGTTCTCCAAGCGCTTCATGGAGCGCACCAAGCGCGTGCCGACCTCGGCGCAAGCCGGCGTCTACTCGTCCGTGACGCATTACCTGAAAGCCGTGAAGGCAGCCGGCACGACCGACGCCGCCACGGTGATGAAGGTGATGAAGGAGACGCCGATCAACGACTTCTTCGCCAAGGGTGGCAAGATCCGCGAGGACGGCCGCATGATCCACGACATGTACCTGTTCGAGGTGAAGAAGCCGTCGGAGTCCAAGGGCCGCTGGGACGACTACAAGCTGCTCGCCACCGTCCCCGGCAGCGAGGCGTTCCAGTCTCTGGAGCAATCGCGCTGCCCGCTGGTGAAGAAGTGACGGCGTGACGTAAGTCACGGCGTCATCCCGGGGGCGCGAAGCGAACTATGGTGCGCACCTGAGGATCTCGAGGTTCCGGGTTCTCGCTTCGCGAGCCCCGGAACGACGGAGCCAAACAACAACAAGGGAGACGCCCGTGAACGACATGGTCCTGCAAAAGCTCGAAGGCGGGCTGCTCACCATCACCATGAACCGCCCCGAGCGGAAGAATGCGCTCAATCCCGACATGGTGCGCGGGCTGGTCGAGGCGGCGCGGCGCGCCGCTGACGATCCCGAGGTGCGCGCGGTGCTGTTCAAGGGCGCCGGCGGCTCGTTCTGCGTCGGCGGCGACGTCAAGTCGATGGCGGAGGGCCGGGCGCCGCTGCCGTTCGAGCAGAAGCTTGCGAATTTGCGCCGCGGCATGGAGGTCTCGCGCATCCTGCACCAGATGCCGAAACCCGTGGTGGCACAGCTCGACGGCGCCGCAGCCGGCGCCGGGCTGTCGATGGCGCTGTCCTGCGACCTGCGTATCGCCAGCGAGTCCTGCAAGATCACGACTGCCTTCGCCAAGGTCGGCTTCTCCGGCGATTACGGCGGGACCTATTTCCTGACCCAGCTGCTCGGCAGCGCGCGGGCGCGCGAGCTCTATCTGATGTCGCCGGTGCTGACCGCGAAGGAAGCGCATGCCATCGGCATGGTGACCAAGGTGGTGCCCGATGCCGAGATCGACGCGGCCGCGCACGAAGTTGCGCTGTCGCTGGCGCAGGGTCCCTCGATCGCACTCGGCTTCATCAAGCGCAACATCAACAATGCCGAGCATCTGGCGCTGGAGGACTGCTTCGACGGCGAAGCCATCCACCACACCCGCTGCGGCGACACCGCCGATCACAAGGAGGCCGCGAAAGCCTTCGTCGAGAAGCGCAAGCCCGCCTTCAGGGGCGAGTGACGATGACATCCTATATGCGTCTGCGGCAGATCTGCCTGGTCGCGCCGCAGCTCGAGCCCGTGATCTCCGACATCGCGGGGATCATGGGCCTCTCCGTCTGCTACCGCGACGGCAACGTTGCTAAATACGGCCTGGAGAATGCGCTGCTCCCGGTCGATACGATCCTGCTGGAGGTGGTGGCGCCGTTCAAGGACGGCACCACGGCCGGCCGCTTCATCGAGAAGACCGGCGGTCGCGGCGGCTACATGGCGATCTTCTGCTGCGCTGATCCGGACGAGCGCGGCCGCAATGCCAATGCGCTCGGTGTGCGCACCGCCAACGTCATCGACCACGCGCCCTATCACGGCGTGCAGCTCCACCCGCGCGACTGCCGTGCCGCCTTCATCGAGTTCAACCACACCGAAGGCAGCGACGACATTCTGGGCCCGTATCCGCCGGCAGGGCCGGACTGGCAAAAGTTCATTCGCAAGGACGTGACGCAGGCCCTGACGGTCGTGGAGATGCAGAGCCCGGATCCGCAAGGGCTGGCAGAGCATTGGGGCAGGATCATCGGTGTTGCGAGCCGCGATGCCGAATTGAAGCTGCCCAACGCCACCTTCCGCTTCGTGAAGGGCGCGAGCGAGATCATGAGCGCGCTGGAGTTTAGGGTAGCCGATCCCGCGAGCGTGCTGCATGCCGCCAAGGCCAAGGGGCTTGCGGTCGCGGGGAATGAGTTTTTGCTGGGTGGCGTGACGTTTCGCGTCAGCTGACTGCCAACCGGCCTTTCCCCTCTCCCCTTGCGGGAGAGGGTGGCTCGCCGCATAGCGGCGAGACGGGTGAGGGGTTTTTGTCCTCACGAGTGGTCTTGCAAGCGGGGAGATACCCCTCATCCGGCGCTTCGCGCCACCTTCTCCCGCAAGGGGAGAAGGAAGAAAGAAGCGACCGCTTTGTAAGACGCTACCTTCCCCTAAAATTCGCCGCGCGGCGCTCTTCGGTGGCTTTCACGCCTTCCTTGAAATCCTCCGTCGCGCGCAGGCGGGTCTGCTCGGCGAGCTCGTGATTGGTCGCGGCCATCACGCGGTCGGCGAGGCCGTTGCGCATCGTGGCGCGGGTTGAGAGCAGGCCGAGCGGGGAGCATTCGGCGATCTCGCCTGCGAGCTTCATCGCTTCCGCCTTCACCTGGTCCTGCGGCACCAGCACGTTGGCAAGGCCCCATTTGACCGCCTCTTCGCCGGTGACGCGGCGGCTGGTGTAGAACATCAGCTCGGCGTTGTTCTTGCCGATCAGCTCCGGCAGCGTCACGGTGAGGCCGAAACCGGGATGGAAGCCGAGCTTGGTGAAATTCGCGGAGAAGCGCGCTTCGGGGCAGGTGACGCGGAAATCCGCTGAGACCGCGAGGCCGAGGCCGCCGCCGATGGCCGCACCCTGCACCGCCGCGACGATCGGCTTCTTGGCGCGGAAGATGCGCACGGCCTGGATGTAGAGATGGTTGATCGGCCCGAGATTGTCGGCCGGATCGCCCTTCTTCTCGGCTTCGCGCGCTTCCTGCGCCTGCCGGGCCGGATCGCCGAAATTCGCGCCGGCGCAGAACGCCTTGCCCTGTGCCGAGAGGACCGAGGCGCGAATCTCGATGTCGCGGTCGAACTCGTCGAGCGCATCCGCGATCTGGTTGATCAGCGAGATGTCGAAGAAGTTCAGCGGGGGCCTGCGGATCTCGATGGTGCCGACGTGGCCGACCTTCTCAACGGCGATATCTTTGTAGGTGCTCATGATGTCCTCGAAGCGTTAGCGCAAACCAAGTCCGCGCGCGATGATGCCGCGCAGCACCTCGGTGGTGCCGCCCTGGATGGTGAGTTTCGGTGCGGTCTTGATGGCGAAGTCGAGCTGCCGCTCCAGCGTCTCGCGATTGGTCGCGGTCTCCTCAACAAAGGCGGCGAGATCGCGGACGCGGTGCGGAAGCTGCTGCTCCCAGACCGTGCCGATGTCCTTGACGATGGACGCCTCCACCACCGGCTCCTTGCCGGCCTGCAGCATGCCGGCCACCGAGACCGACATGCGCCGCATGGTATGGAGCTGGGCGACGAGCCGGCCGATGCCTTCGGCGCTGCGCGTGTCGGGATTGGGCCCGACCGCGCGGACCAGCTCGGTCAGCACGTAATAGGTCTCGAGGAAACGCTCGGGGCCCGAGCGCTCATAGGCGAGCTCGCTCGTTGCCTGCTTCCAGGCGCCGTCGACCTCGCCGAGCACATGATCATCAGGGACGAAGAAATCGGTGAACACGACTTCGTTGAACTCGTACTGGCCGGTGATCTGGCCGATCGGATTCACCTTGATGCCCGGCTGCTTCATCTTGACCAGAAACTGGGTCAGGCCGTGACGGCGGTTTTCCTTGGTCGGCTGTGACGTGCGGAAGATCGCGATCATGTAGTCGGCGATATGCGCCGACGAGGTCCAGATCTTGGTGCCGTTGATGAGATAGCCGCCGTCGGTCTTGGTCGCGCGCGTCTTCGCCGCGAACAGATCCGAGCCCGAGTTCGGCTCGCTCATGCCGATCGCGAAGCAGATCTCGCCGCGGCAGATGCGCGGCAGGATGTCCATCTTGATGTGCTCCGGCGCGTATTTCAGCAGCACCGGCCCGCTCTGGCGGTCGGCGACGAAGAAGCGCCGCGTCGGCGCATTGGCGACGCGCATCTCCTCGGTGACGACGTAACGTTCGAGGAAGGAGCGCTCCTGGCCGCCATATTTCTTTGGCCAGGTCATGCCGAGCCAGCCCTTGGCGCCGACCCGGCGGGAAAATTCCGGCGCGTCGGTGTCCTCGCGGTTGGGCTTGTGCGGATCGAAGGTGCCGGCGGCGATCTCCTCGGCGAGGAACGCGCGCACTTCCTTGCGCAGTTGCTCGCACTTTTCGGGCAGGCGGATCGGATCGAAACGAAGGGCTGCGGTCATCTGTTCTCTCCCCGATCAGCGCGACGCCACGAGCGGCCACAATTCGTCGGCGCCGCGCTTGGCGACGAGCTTGCCGAGCTCGACGGCCCAGTGGCTTTCCGAACCGAAATCGTCGCGCCAGGCCAGCGCGCGCAGCGAATAGCGGTGCAGGATGTGCTCCATGGTGAAGCCGATCGCGCCATGGACCTGGTGCGCGATGCTGCCGCCTTTTTCGGCGGCCTCCGCGCAGCGGATCTTTGCCGAGGCGGCTTCGAGATAGACTTCGTCGTCGACGGCTTTTGCATTCGCGATCGCATCGGCCGCCGAGGTCGCGGCCGCGAGCGCCGCGGCGGACTCGCCGGCGAGGCGCGCGAGATTGTGCTGCACCGCCTGGAATTTCGAGATCTTCTTCTCGAAGGCGACGCGCTCGTTGGAATAGCGCACGGAGATGTCGAGCATGGATTCCAGCGCGCCGGCGATCTGGAGGCTGCGCGCGACGCCGCCCATCAGCATCAAATGGGTCTGCTCGAAGCCATCAGGTGCGGGCTTGACGGTGACCGGCTGAACCTTGTCGAGCGTCACGGTGTCGCTGTGGTCGTAGCCGACATTGAGCCCGGATTCGATCCGCGCCTTGCCCGCATCGACCAGCGCAACGACCGCGCCGTCCTTGCCCTGCGCCAGCACCGCGAAGTGCTTTGCCGCCTTGGCAAACGGCACGCCGCGGGCGCGGCCCGAGAGCGCGCCGTCGGCATCGTGGGTAATGCGGTCCTTCGGCGACGCCGGCAGGATCGTCATCTCGCCTTCGGGCGAGGCGATCTTTGCCTGCGCGAGCAGCCAGCCCGCCAGCATGGTTTCGGCGAGGGGAACCGCGACGGCGAAGCGGCCGGCGGCATTCAGCAGCGCAAAGCCGTCGGCGAGGCTCGCGCCGGAGCCGCCGAGATCATCCGGCACCCAGGCTAGCGGCAAGCCGGCTTCGCTCAGCGCCTGCCACAGCGGCGCCTGCCACGAGTCCTTCTTGTCGTTGTTGATGGTTTGCGGATCGGCGAGATCGGCGAAGATTTTTTCCGCGGTCTCGACGACGATATTGTCACTCTCCGCCACAGCGTTCCCCGTGTTTTGCCATTGGCGCGTCCGGTCTGGACCAGCCGGCGCGCAGGTTCTTCTTGCGCCCGATGATCGGAAAAAGCCATGGCCCTGACAAGCGTTGATCGCAAGCCCATCTGCGGCGGCGGCATGGGGGCGCAAGCCGGTCTGGATTAATTCCGCTTAGCGGAGTTTGCTCGATTTGCAGGGCGCGGCAAACTCGCTAAACAGGGCGCCTGTAATTTACAAAGGGAAGGAAATACCGGATGGCAAAGGACGGCTTGTGCGCAATCGTGACGGGGTCCGCATCCGGCCTCGGTGCAGCCACCGCGGAAATTCTCGCGCGGAGCGGGGCGCGCCTCGTCATCAACTACTCGTCGAGCAAGACCGAGGCCGAGGCCACGGCAGAGCTCTGCCGCAAGGCCGGCGCGCCGGAAGTGCTGGTCGCGCAGGGCGACGTTTCCAAGGATGAGGATTGCCGCAAGATCGTCGCGGCGGCGAGCGGCTGGGGCCGGCTCGACGTTCTCGTCAACAATGCCGGCACCACCAAGCATGTCGCCCATGCCGATCTCGACGGATTGTCGGCGGAAGATTTCCAGCGCCTCTACGGCGTCAACACCATCGGCCCGTTCCAGATGGTGCGCGCCGCGCGCAGCCTGCTCGAGGCCGGAGCGAAAGCTTCGGGGCGTCCGTCGGCGGTGGTGAACGTGTCTTCGGTCGCCGGCATCAGCGGCGTCGGCTCGTCGATCGCCTATGCCGCGAGCAAGGGCGCGCTGAACACGATGACCCTGTCGCTGTCGCGCGCGCTGGCGCCGCTGATCCGCGTCAACACGGTGTGCCCCGGCTATATCGACACGCCCTGGTTCACCAAGGGCCGCGGCGAGGCCGGTGCCAAGCAGGTGCGCGACAGCGTGATAGCGAAGGTGCCGCTCAAGGTCGCCTCATCCGCGGAAGACATCGCGCAGCTCGTCTGCTTCCTCGCGATGCCGGCGTCCAGCAACATGACCGGCGAGGTCGTGCGCATGGATGCGGGGATGCATTTGATTACGTGAGATCGCGCGCCACTGTCTCCACGTCATGGCCGGGTCAAGCCCGGCCATGACGATGAGGAGGCAGTGTGCCTCTTTCAGCGTGAGGAAGCGCTACCCTTTTATCACGCCGCTGGCCACCAGCCGGTGCCAGATGAACAGCACCACCACCGCGCCGATCGTGGCCATGATGAAACCGGCGCCCTGGTCGGGACTGTAATGGCCGATGGCCTGGCCGACGAAGGTCGCCAGAAACGCGCCGGCAATGCCGAGGATGGTGGTGAGGATGAAGCCGCTCGGATTGTTCGGCCCCGGCGCGAGCCAGCGCGCGATGAGGCCGGCGATGAAGCCGACGATGATGATCCACAACAGGCCGCCGAAACTCATGACAGTGCTCCCCTTG
This sequence comes from Bradyrhizobium sp. KB893862 SZCCT0404, assembly GCF_018130885.1. Lineage (NCBI taxonomy): Bacteria > Pseudomonadati > Pseudomonadota > Alphaproteobacteria > Hyphomicrobiales > Nitrobacteraceae > Bradyrhizobium > Bradyrhizobium sp. KB893862 SZCCT0404. Next base: position 128,621 of record NZ_JAFCLT010000012.1, on the reverse strand, counting down.
CCTCGAAGATGTCGATCGGACTTTGACTAAATCCTGTCGGATAGCTCGTTCTCGGTCGGCAGCCGCCCATCCGGCGTCAGGTGATCGATCACCTGCGGCAGATACTGGCTGAGGCCGGAGAGTAGCTCTTGCCGCGACAGCCCGCTTTGGGCGGACAGGCTCTCGATCTGGTCGGCCCCGAGCGCATTGGCGAGATCGCCGGGCGCGATCGCCTTGTTCTCGCCCTTGCCGACCCAGGAATTCGCGGCATCGCCGTGGCCGCCCTGCTGGAGCTGGTTGAGGAGATCGCCGAGCCCGCCGCTCAGCACGGTGCCGGCCGCGCCGCCCGCGAGCAGGCCGCCGAGGCCGCCCTTGAGCAGATCGCTGAGACCGCCACTGCCACCGGGGCCGCCGGCAAGCACGTTGCCGCCCGTGTTCGCAGGTGTCGGAGGCGGCAGCGGTGAGCGCTGCTGCGGGGCCGGAGCTGCGTCAGGCTGTCCGGCGGTCAGATGCTTGAATGCCTTCCAGGCGAGCAGGCCGAGCAGTGCCATGGTCATCGGCGACATGCCGCCGGAGGATTGCTCGGAGTTCGGCGTGCTTGAGCCGCGGGGGCCATTCTGCATGCCGTTGAGGACGTCGAGTAGACCCATGGTGCTCTCCTTTGGCGTCTCGTTCGGCGAATTCTCGCCGCTGACTGCCCCCGGGGCGAAAACATATGGGGCTCTCATGACGGTTACAAGGCGGATGCGGCGCAACCAATGGGCAGGCGGCGCTGCCTCTGCTATCGAAGGCGGGGCGTTAAGGAGAAAATGGTGGTTACGGATCGACCCATCGTGGTGGCCGGCGCGGGCGCCATCGGCTGTTTCGTCGGCGGCATGCTGGCATCCGCCGGCCGCCGCGTCGCGCTGCTGGTGCGGCCGCGGGTGAAGACCGAGATCGAGCGGTTCGGCCTGCTTCTGACCGATTTCGACGGCTCCGAGACGAAGCTCGGTGCCGGCCAGCTCGCGCTCTCGGAAGACCCTTCGATCTTCCACAGCGCCGGTATCGTGCTGGTGACGGTGAAGAGCGCCGACACCGCCGCCGTCGCGGACCAGATCGCGCAGCATGCGCCGGAGGATGCCGTCATCGTCTCGCTTCAGAACGGGATCGGCAATGTCGCCGTCCTGCGCGAACGCCTCGGCGGCCGGCGCGTGCTCGCCGGCATGGTGCCGTTCAACGTGGTGGCGATGGGCGAGGGGCGCTTCCACCGCTCGAGCTCCGGCGACATCCATGTCGGGCAAGACGAGGCGAACACCGCCGCGGCGCTTTCGGTGCCCGGCCTGAACGTGCGCGCAAGCGCGGACATCACCGGCGTGCAATGGGGCAAGCTGATCATCAATCTGAACAATGCGCTCAGCGCACTGTCGGACATGCCGCTCGCCGCGCAACTGGCCAATCGCGACTGGCGCAGGCTGTTCGCCGACCAGATGGCGGAAGGACTGGCCGCGCTGCAGGCCGCCGGCATCGCGCCGGTCTCCTCGACGCCGATCCCGATGAACTGGTCGCCGACCCTGCTGCGGCTGCCCGACATGATCTTCAACGCGATCCTCGGACGCACGATGAAGATCGACCCAGAGGCGCGCTCCTCGATGTGGCAGGATCTGAAGCAGGGCCGCAAGACCGAGATCGACTATCTGCAGGGCGCGGTCATTGCGCTGGCCGAGCAGAACAATGTCGCCGTGCCGCTGATGCGCCGCATTGTTGCGCTGATCAGGGAGGCCGAGATCGCCGGCAAGGGCCCGCCCGGGCTCACGCCGCAGCAGATTCGCGGGACGGCCTGAGTGCAAGGAGGAGCGCGATGAGGCGTTGTTTGATGATCGGGCTCGCACTTGCCGCCGTCTGCGGCGCATCGACGCTCGCCTACGCCAGGCCCCCGACGGTCATGAACTCGCCCGGCTATGACAGGCGATTGCAGGAGAGCAGGTCGCAATTGGGTGGCTCGACGGTGACGGCGCCGGCGGATGCGCCGGTGACGAAGCCGAAGCGTACAAAGAAGAAGCACGCGAATTGAGTTGAGGCTACCGCGGCGTCCTCAGTCGTCGTCCCGGCCTGCGCTGGGACGACAGCGGGAATGTGGTGCGGATCTCTATCCATTCGCCATTGCTAGCGCAGCGAAGCAATCCAGAATCCCTCCGCGGAAAGACTCTGGATTGCTTCGCTGCGCTAGCAATGACGGCTGTGGCCGGCTAGCCCTTCTTCGCCGGCTTGCTCGGCGTCGGGTTGAACAGCTTCTTCAGATCGTTCAAGCTTTCCGACAGGCGGGGCCATTCGCAGGAGAACGAGCCCTTGGTGCATGCGCCCTTTGGTCGCTGGCCGACGCTCTGCTGCACCTTCGGCCGCTCGACCGGCACCGGCACGCGCGCGGTCTCGGTTCGCAGCGCGACCTGCTGTAGCTGCTGGACCTGTTGTTCCTGCTGCTCGCGCTGCTGACGCGCGGTGGCCTGGGCCGCTTCATTGCTGCGGCGCTGATTGGCGAGATACGCCGTGTAGGTTTCGTCGATCTTCCTCTGCTCTTCCGGCGTCGGGTTGGGGCCTGCGATGTCGAAGGTGCGATCCTGGAGGAAATCGTAATAGGTGTAGCCGCCGCCCGGCTTGCGGCGGCCGGCGAACTTGGCGTTGCAATCGGCGAGCGCGGATGTCTTCTCGGCCTTGGTTGCGGCCTTCTCTGCGGCATCGGCGCATTCCTCGAAGTCGACCGGGGCGCGCTTCCACCATTGGGCCTGGGCATGCGACGGCGTCAGCAGAAAAAATCCTGCTGCGGCAACGAGAAGCGCCGCACGACGCGATGCAACGACGACAGACATTCTACAAGAGCATTCCTTACGAGACTCAACTCGGACTGAGTCGAGCCGGATTTTTGCCCCTTTATCGCCGGCTTGTCACCCATGGAACCCGGGATTTTCATGGCTGGGATGCTGACATTTTTTGCTTGACGTGGCCCGGGAGTCACAGCCGCGCGGCACGTGTTGCGCTTAGACTTTTATCGATCTGAATCCGAGGGGGAATCTCCGTCATGCGCGCGCTGGCCCGACTTGCCGCACTCGCCCTGGTGCTGAGTTGCGGCCATGCCTTCGCAGCCGACGAGGATGCACCCAACCGCAAGCCGGTGAAGGCCATCGGCGATGCGCGGCTCTCGGTCGGCGGGCGGGGCATTTTGCCGCTTTACCTCTCCCGCGACTGGTCGATGCCGCTGCCGGCGGTCCTGCGCGCGGTCATCGTGCTGCATGGACGCCTGCGCAATGCCGACGAATATTACATATCGGCCAACAACGCGCAGGCCGCGGCGGGCGACGACGGCAAGAGCGCGCTCATGATCGTCCCCCAATTCCTGGCGGAGGTCGACATCGAGGCGCACAAGCCGCCCGCGGACACGCTGCGCTGGTCGCTGGAGGGATGGGAGGGCGGCGATGCCGCGCTCGCTCCGAATCCGGTGTCGTCCTTCGAGGCGCTCGATGCGATCCTGGCAAAGCTCTCGGACCGGCGCGTCTTCCCGAACCTGAAGCAGGTCGTGGTCGCCGGGCATTCCGGCGGCGGCCAGGTCGTGCAGCGCTATGCGATCGCGAGCAAGGGCGAGGCGCCCCTGCTGCGCCAGCACATCGACATCCGCTACGTCGTCGCCAATCCCTCGTCCTACGCCTATTTCAGCGGTGAGCGGCCCCTGCCGAAGGTTGCGGCATCCTGTCCCGGCTACGACAACTGGAAATACGGCATGGGTGGCCGTCCGCCTTATCTTGCGGACGCGACACCGGCGGCACTCGAGCAGCGCTATGTCGAGCGCGAGGTGATCTACCTGCTCGGCACGCTCGACACCAATCCGAAGCACTCAGCATTGGACAAGAGCTGCATGGCCGAGGCGCAAGGCGCCACGCGCTATGCGCGCGGCCATGCCTATGCCGATGCGATGGCGAAGCGCGATCAAGGCACGCCCAATCACCGGGTCTGGGATGTCGCCGGCGTCGGCCATGACGGCGACAGGATGCTGACCTCGAAATGCGGCCTTGCCGCGCTGTTCGACAGTCCGGGCTGCGGCGCCGAGCGTTGACGTCTTGAAGGCGCGGCTCTCGCTGTTACACTTCGTCCCGCGAGCGCCTCGCCCCGGGGCGCCGCCAAAAAGACGAAGTGGAAACGCCTGATGCTGCTACCCCTGTCCGACGTGCCGCGCTGGTACGCTCAACGCAAACCGCAAGGCACGATCGCCGTCCGCCACGGACAGGACACACTCACATGGGACGAGCTCGAGCGCGGCGCCAACCGGCGCGCGCGGGCGTTCGCGGCCAAGGGCGTCAAGCCCGGCGATTTCGTCGCGATCGGATTGCCCAACGGCAATGCCTTCTTCGAGACATCCTTTGCAGTGTGGAAGTGCGGGGCGACGCCGACCTCGCTGTCGTGGCGGCTGCCGCGCGGCGAGGCCGCCGCGGTGCTCGACATCCTCAAGCCCGCGCTGGTGGTCGGCGGCGAGGCCGACTGGAACGCGCCGAACCGTCTGCCTGCCGACTTCGTGCCGGAAGGTTTTTCGGACGAGCCGCTCAATCCGCCGGTGGCACGCTACTGGAAGGCCATGACCTCGGGCGGCTCGACCGGCCGTCCCAAGGTGATCCTCGATCACCAGCCGGCGGTCACCGACACGGTCGCAACGCCGCCGCTCAACATCCCCTTCGGCGTCTCGCTGCTCAATCCCGGCCCGCTCTACCACAATGCACCGTTCATCGTGTCGCATTATGCGCTGTTCACCGGCGGCCAGCTCACCGGGCTCGTCAAGTTCGACGCCGAGGAAACGCTGCGGCAGATCGAACGCGAGCGCGTGCAATGGGTCAATTTCGTGCCGACCATGATGCATCGGATCTGGGCGCTGCCCGAGCACGTGCGCAACGATTACGACGTCTCGAGCCTGCAGACCGTGTTTCACATGGCGGCACCCATGCCGCCCTGGCTGAAGGAGAACTGGATTTCCTGGCTCGGGCCCGAACGCGTCTGGGAGCTCTATGGCGGCACCGAGCGGCAAGGCTCCTGCATCATCTCGGGCACGGAATGGCTGGCGCACAAGGGCTCGGTCGGCAAGATCGGCGAGATGGCGAAGCTTCGCATTGTCGGCGAGGACGGCAACGACGTTGCGCCGGGCGAGACCGGCGAGATCTATTTCCTCAACAATGACGGCAAGGACGCCACCTATCACTATCTCGGCGCCGAACCGAAGCGCCGTGCGGACGGCTGGGAATCGCTCGGCGATATCGGCCGGCTGGATGCGGAAGGCTATCTCTATCTCGGCGACCGCCTCGCCGACATGGTGTTGCGCGGCGGCGCCAACATCTATCCGGCGGAGGTGGAGGCCGCGGTCTCCGAGGCGCCCGGCGTGCGCTCCTGCGTGGTGGTGGGATTGCCCGATCCGGAGCTGGGCCAGCGCGTGCATGCCATCATCGAGCCCGAGTCCGATGCGGATGGCCAGGAGATCGCCAACGGCATGGCGGACTTCCTCAAGGACCGGCTCAGCCGCTACAAGCACCCTGAGAGCTTCGAGTTCGTCGGCGCTCCGCCGCGCGATGATTCCGGAAAAGTCCGCCGCACCCTGTTGCGCGACGAGCGCGCGGCATGGATGAAGGAAGGGCGCGCCTTCCGGATCATGCCGGCGAAAGCGCGGGCGCACGCCGAATAAGAAAATCCACGAAAGGACTGTTTTGACATGACCATCACCATCGCAGCGAACAGCGTGCCCAAACCGCCGGCCGAGATCATCGAGGGCTTTCGCGGTGCGCCGACGTCGGTCATCTCCGACAATCTCGCCCGCCTGCCCGGCGCGGTCGGGCTGAAGCCCTATCACCGCGGCGGCAAGCTGGTGGGCACGGCCTTCACTGTGCGCACGCGGCCCGGCGACAATCTCGCCATCCACCGTGCGCTGGAGCTGGTCGGGCCCGGCGACGTCATCGTGGTCGATGGCGGCGGCGACGAGACGCGGGCGCTGGTCGGCGAGATCATGAAGAACATCGCGCAATGGCGCAAAGCCGAAGGCTATGTCATCGACGGCGCGATCCGCGATGTCGCGGCGTTCGCGGCCGACGACTTCCCTTGCTACGCCCGGGCGGTGATCCATCGCGGCCCCTACAAGAACGGCCCCGGCGAGATCAACGTGCCCGTCACTGTCGGCGGCAGCGTGATCTCGCCCGGCGACGTCGTGGTCGGCGACGAGGACGGCGTGGTGTCGTTTCCTGCCGCGGGTGCGGCTGCGCTGCTGGAAGCCGTCCGCGCCCAGGTCGCGCGCGAGGAGGAGACCCTGAAGGCGATCCGCGAGGGCCGCTACCAGGGATCTTACGCCAAGTCGTGATCAACGCGGCGTCGAGTGCGAATCGCAGTCGACCGCTGCTGCTTCAGGACGAGATTTCCGGACATTTGTTTCGTTATAGCGCTTTTTGCGGAGGTAACCTTAGGTGGTGCGGAATTACGCATTCGTCCTGCTTGCCGTTCTGCTTTTGCTTTTGTTTACCTCTGGTGGACCGCCGGAAATCCGGATTCCTGCCTCCGGTGGTGCGCCGACGACGTCCTACGGGCGAATGACGGAGGATGCGTACGCAAAAGAAAACGATCTTTCCGTGGATGCCGTTGGAAAGCGCTTTGCGGCAAGTGGAGTCTTGCGATGTCCTGGCGGAGCCAGCAGTGCTCAAGTCACCGGAGCGCGCGACGTGATCACGACGGTGGCTCACGCGTTTCGGGACGCGTGCAAACCCCATACGTCGCCTGACAAATGTATATTTGAGTACTATTTGGGAGCGGAGAGGCGGACCATTCCCTTGTCGGCAGACGTATGGATGGGGTCATGCGTCGACAGGGCACCGAGACAAGGCCGCGTCGACTGGGCAGTTGCAAGGCTAGCATTTCCCGCCGATGTGACGCCCTACGAAATCTACGAGCAGGCCGAAACGCTGGTGGATATGGAACGGGTGCTGGCGGTCGTGGGCTATGACATCGAAGCCGCCGGAAAGACGGACAAGGACGGGCCCTTCAACAAGACGATACAGGAGTGCCAGATCCGCAACGTGAGGGACTGGCAGACGTTTGAAACGAACTGCGAGTTCGAATTCGGAGCGTCAGGCAGCGCCCTGTTTCGTGTGTGGGGCCGACGAATGACAATGCTTGGCGTCGTTTTCGGAGACTATCATGATAAAGACTATTGCCCGCATGGCAGCTGCGAGTTCAGGAGCCGCAAATGGTCGAGCTTGTTCGTGACCTTGAGAGGCGAATTCAAGGATCGCCTCCTGGCCGCCGTGCGTCAGTCTGCACCAAGATAAGAAGTAGAAGGGGAGAATGGCGTGAGCCAGAAGGACGAATTTCACAACATCGACAATCCCGACGACGGGCTGTTCCGCGAGCTCGCGGCGGGGGTGACCACGCGCATCTTCTCCGGCGAGCAGGCGATGCTGTCCGTGGTGACGCTGGCGCCGCACGCTCAGGGCACGCTGCATCATCATCCCGAGGAGCAATGGGGCGTGCTGCTCGACGGCTCCGCCATCCGCGTGCAGGGCGACGAGGAGATCCCGGTGAAGAAGGGCGATTTCTGGCGCACGCCCGGCAACGTGCCGCACACCATGCGCGCCGGCCCCGACGGCGCCCGCGTGCTGGACATCTTCAGTCCGCCTCGGCCAGAATACAAAAAAGCGGGGTCGGGCTTCGGGACGACCTGAAGCGCTCAAAAGCAAAAAAGCAAAGCGCAAGAAACAAAAGGGAGGGGACCATGACGATCACACGACGGGCGCTGCTGGCCGCGCCCGCCATCCTGGCGATGGCACCGGCGAGCGCGCAGGCTTCGAAAATCACGCTCGTCGTGCCGTTTCCACCGGGCGGCTCGACCGACGCGATGGCCCGGCTGCTCCAGAGCAACCTGCAGACCAAGCTCAACCGCATCGTGGTGGTCGAGAACAAGTCGGGCGCGGCCGGCGCGCTCGGCGCGGCGCAGGTTGCCAAGAGCCCGGCCGACGGCTCGACCTTCCTCGTCACCTTCGATTCCCACGCAGTGATCCCCTCGATCCTCGACAAGCCGCCGGTCGACGTCGAGCGCGAGCTGATGCCGGTGCTGCTGATCGGCACCGCGCCTTACGTGATCGCGGCCGGCGCCGGCCGTCCCTACAAGAGCTTTGCCGACGTGGTCGCCGCCTGCAAGGCGACGCCCGGCGCGGTGAAATACGCCTCCGTCGGCATCGGCACGCTCGGCCATCTCGCCATGACCGTGCTCGGCAGCAAGGCCGGCGTCGAGATCATGCACGTGCCCTATCGGGGCGGCGGCCCGGCCATGAACGACGTGCTCGGCGGCCATGTCGATCTCATCGCGGGATCGGCGGCGCTGGTCGCGGCCCAGCTCGGCACCAACATGCTGCACCCGATCCTGCAGCTCGGCCGCGAGCGGCTGCCGAACCTGCCGGATACACCGACCGCGATCGAGGCCGGCTTTCCCGATTTCGAGACGCTGGCCTGGTGGGGCGTGTTCGCGCCTGCGGGCACGCCGCCCGATATCGTGTCGGCCTTGGCGACGGCCTCGAAGGAGATCCTGAGCGAGCCCGCGACCGCCGCCCAGCTCAAGGAAACGCAGCAGATGACGCTGCTGCTCCAGGACGGCCCCGCCTTCAAGACCTTCTTCGACAAGCAGGTCGCCTATTGGGGCAAGGTGGTGAAGGACAACAATATCAAGGCGTAAGGCTGCCGACGGACGTCGGTATTGGCCGCGGCGAGGGCTTCCGATTTGGCTCTCGCTTTGATATGTACAGCTCCAGGCAACCCGCCTCGCGGCGGGTTCCGCGGTCCCGTAGCTCAGCCGGATAGAGCGGCGGTTTCCTAAACCGTAGGTCGCATGTTCGAGTCATGCCGGGATCGCCAGCCTCTCCCCATCGCAGCGTCGAATTCAGCGGCGAACCCTTGCCACGATGACGTCGCGCCGCTTGATCACGCGGTCGACGCGATGCGCAAGATTGTCGTAGGGCGGGGTCTGGACGACGTCGAAAGGCGCGGTGTCCTGGACGAATGCCACCATGTCTTCGCGCGTGAAGCGCGTCGAATCCCAGGAAAAGGCCATGCAGCCGCCCGGCAGCAGCAGCTTGGCCCAGGCGGGTAGACAACCGCTCAAAAGGTCCTGCAGCGGGGCATTGTGCTGAATGCCGTAAGGCAAGTCGGCGACGATGAGGTGAGGCTGACCGAAGCCGGATGTCAGCTCCTTTGCCGCGGCTCCGCTTCCGCTCACCAGCATGCAGCGAAGAGGATCATTCCTTCCGATCTGGAAGGTCCAGCGGTGCGCATTCCCCAACTTTCGGAGGCGCTCCTGCGTCTTCGACAGCGATATCCGGTTCTCGCGACAATATTGCATGACGAAGGTGGCTGTGGACTCGATGTCGCTCTGCTCGAGTTCGACACCGGCAACACTGGCACCGAGCGACAGTCCGACGAACAGACTAGTTCCGCCGCCGCATAGCGGATCGAGCAACTTCAGTTCACGCCAGTCCAGGTCGCGGAAATCGGAAGCGTTCTTGGCGATGTTGCAGACGAATTGCGTGAAGAACTCGCTCGTCTTTCCCTTGTAGCGCCTGATGGAAGGCAGGTCCCGGGAGATGGCAAAGGGATAGCTGACCGCGACCGGCCGCAGTAACGGGCCCTGCACGGCGTCGATGGAGTCGAAAAGCTCGAAGACGTTCCCGATCATCGCCATGCTGGCGAGCTGTCTGCGATGCTGCTCCGTCAGTTCGCCGTCCGATTTCGTGAACCTGACGTAGTCCTGCCCGGCGATCTGCTCCAGCGACACATTGGACAGCGTCTGTCCCAGCGGCGACGCCAGCAGCTCGGCGGCAGCGAGGTCGCGGGCCAGATTGGAGTACTGACTGCTTCTCTGTGGCGCGACCTGCGCGACGAAGGTGTTCGTAGAGGTCATGGTCGGTACGTAAGCCACTCTTCTGCTGGATTCGAGGCCAGACGGCTGTCGGCAGGCCCGTAGGAGCGTCAGCCTCAGCCTTGCTCAGTGTGCCTCGGAGATACAAAGAGCGGGCAAATTGCCGATAAATCGGCCGAGAGCGCAAGCGCCGTTCCGGCATTTCTCCCAAAAATGCGCCGTCCGGGGCGAGCATCTATCTCTTGCCGGGATCGCGATTTCCTCCTTACTCTAGACCGTCGAGCCCGAGATCCGCGCGAAGCGCTTGCGGTATTCGGCGGGCGTCACGCCGACATGGCGGGCGAAGGCGCGGCGCAACGTGTCCGCATCCGCAAAGCCGCAATGCAAGGCGACCTGCTTGGGCGCCTCGTTGCCGAGCTCCAGCAGGCGCCTTGCCGCATTGACGCGGGCCTCCTCCACCCAGGTCGCGGGCGTGATGCCGACTTCGGCACGGAACAGTCGCGCAAAATGCCTCGGGCTGATGTCCATGCGCGCCGCGAGGCTGGCGACGCTGTGATCCAGTCCGGGATTGGCGGCGACCCAGCGCTGCAGCTCCTGCAGCGCGGCGCGGCCGGCGGGCACGGTCTCGCCCTTGCGGGTGAACTGCATCTGCCCGCCGGGGCGCTTGAAGAACATCACGAGCTGGCTTGCGACCCTCATCGCAATCTCGCGTCCGAGATCTTCCTCGACGAGAGCGAGTGCCAGATCCAGCCCGGCCGTCACGCCGGCGGCGGTGCGGAGCTTGCCGTCGGTGACATAGATCGCGTCCTTGTCGATGGTGACCGACGGGAATTTTTCGGCGAGCCGGTCCGCGACAGCCCAATGCGTCGTGACTCGCTTGCCATCGAGAAGGCCCGCCGCCGCAAGAAAGAACGCGCCCGAGCAGACCGACCCGAAACGCCGCGTCCTTCCCGCACGCCGGCGGAGCCAGTCGATCACCAGTCCGTCCGGCGGCACGTCGGCGGCGTTCGGGCATCCCGCGATCAGCAGGGTGTCGATGCTCTCCTGGAAGCCGCGATCGATGATGCGGTCGGGCATCAGGCGCACGCCTGAGGAGCTGCGGATCGGACCCGGCTCCGCGCCCGCGACGAACAGCACATAGGCCTGATGTCCGGCCTGCAGATTCGCCTCGGCGAAAACGTCGAGCGGGCCGGCGACGTCGAGAAGCTGCACCCCGGGCAGCGCGACGATCACAATTGTCCTCGATTTCGGCTTCGCGCCCATGTCCGGCTCCCGTGTCCGTCTTGGCAGGTATTTGTCTGTTTTAGACGTATTACGTCAATTGAGGACAATCTAGCCCGGGCTTACCTTCGCCGCCACCAGAGAAATTCAGGAGACCATCATGCAAGAGATCACCGGAGCCGCCGCCATTCCCGACAGCAAGCTGGCGCGCGCCATCACCGACTACATCCGCGACACCGAGACCGATCTGCTCTTCAACCATTCCAGCCGCGTGTATCATTTCGGCGCGCTGGCCGGCATCCGCCGCGGGCTGACATTCGACCGCGAGCTGCTCTACGCCGGCGCCATGTTTCACGACATCGGCCTGATGCCGGGCCATGGCAGCCGGCACGAACGGTTCGAGGTCGACGGCGCGCATGCCGCACGCGATTTCCTGCGCAGCCACGGTATCTCCGAAGCGGACGCCTATACGGTCTGGACCGCGATCGCGCTGCACACCACGCCGGGCGTGCCGCAGCACATGCATCCCGTCGTCGCGCTGGTGACCGCCGGCGTCGAGATGGACGTCCTCGGGCTCACCTACAAGGATTATCCCGACGCGGAGCGCGAGGCGGTCGTGAAGGCGTTTCCGCGCACGCCGCACTTCAAGGAAGACATCATCCAGGCGTTCTACGACGGCATCAAGCACAGGCCGGACACGACGTTCGGCAACGTCAAGGCCGACGTCATCGCCGACAAGGAGCCGCATTTCCATCGCGGCAATTTCTGCAGCGTCATCCGCGGCTCGCATTGGCACGGTTGAGCGGCGTTCGCTCCTGCCGCCATGCCCAGCCGCATGGTCCTGTCCGTTGCTTTCTATCGTGACGTGTGTTGTTACGGTTGGATAGAATGCAGCGGGTGTGAGGGCGTTGTCATGGCGAGTTTGTGGTTCTACGCGGAAGGCGGGCAGAAGCGCGGCCCGGTGACAATCTCGGAGCTCCTTCCGCTGCTGGGTCGCATTGCAGATGCGCGGCGCGTGTTGGTCTGGCGGCAGGGCCTCGGGGGCTGGAAGCCAGTCGAGGAGGTGCGCGAGATCGCGGATCAGCTATTTGGGACGACGGCGGTCGCCGCTCGGGGGCCTGCCGTGCTCGTGGAAGACGCTGCTCCATCGAGGGATGTCGATGCCGAGGAGACCGGTATCAGCGGTTGGCTCGGGCTTCTGGCGATCGGCCAGGTGCTGGGCATCCTGCGCCTGATCTTCAACGTCAGACAATATTTGCAGTCGATTTCCGAGGAGGTCTGGACGTACTTTCCGACGATTGTCTGGGGTGAAATCGCGATGCAGGCTGCCCTGATCGGCCTCGCGATCTGGACAACGGTGCTCCTGTTCCAGCATTCCCGCAGATTTCCAGCCGTCTTCATCGTGCAAACGATTTTCGCTGTGCTGATGCCGCTGGTCGATCTCCTGTGCGTCGCCGTGTTTCTCTCCGCCGCCCTGAACCGTCCGTTCAGCGATTTCTTCAACGTCGGACCCGGACAGGCCGCACAGATGGCGGTGGGTGCGTTGATCGCCGCAGCCTGGATAATTTATGTCGTTCGCTCGCGCAGGGTCGCGAATACGTTCACGAACTAAGCCGCGATACGATGCGCCTTGTCGAGCCGGGCGGCTCGCCCGGCTTCCCCGCCGCCAGCCCCCAGTGTGCTCGGGCGCATGATGCCCGAGCGACCGGAGGACGAAGGGGACCTGCGCATCGCCATTTTGTCATGGGGCATCGTCTCGGTTTGCCCGGGACTCCGGCGTAAAAATTGCTAGAAGTGGGAGGCTTCCTTCCTTTGGCTGGCCCATCGTCAGCCGCCTCATCGCGACATCCGGAGACCAGAATGCCTTTCGATTTGATCCTGCGCGGCGGGCGGGTCGTTGACCCCTCGCAGAAGCTCGATGCCGTGACGGATGTCGCCTTTTCGGGCGGCAAGGTCGCGGCGATCGGCACCGGGCTCAAGGCCGATCCCGGCACCGATGTGCGCGACGTTTCGAAATACATCGTGACACCGGGGCTGATCGATCTGCACACCCATGTCTATTGGGGCGGCACGTCGCTCGGCATCGATGCCGAGGAATTCTGCCGCCTGTCCGGCGTCACCACGGCGGTCGACACCGGCAGCGCCGGCCCCGGCAATTTCGCGGGCTTCCGCAAGCACGTGATCGAGCCGAGCCAGGTCCGCATCCTCGCTTATCTGCACGTCTCGCATGCCGGCATCTTCGGCTTCTCGCACCGGATCATGGTCGGCGAGAGCGAGGAGCTCAGGCTGATGAATCCGATCGAGGCGGCCAAGGTGGCCGATGAAAACCGCGATCTCATCGTCGGCATCAAGGTGCGCGTCGGCCTGCATTCTTCGGGAACGTCAGGCGCCGTGCCGCTCGACATCGCACTCGAGGTCGCGAGCGAGGTCGGCATGCCCTTGATGGCGCATATCGACCATCCGCCGCCGAGCTATGAGGACGTGCTCGCGCGCCTGCGTCCCGGCGACGTTCTCACCCATGCGTTCCGTCCCTTCCCCAACACGCCGGCAACCGCGCAGGGCACGGTGAAGAAGGCGGTTCTGGATGCGCGCGAGCGCGGCGTGCTGTTCGACATCGGCCACGGCAAGGGCTCGTTCGCGTTCAAGACCGCGCGTGCCATGCTCGCCAACGGCTTCTATCCGGACACCATCTCGTCCGACATCCATCAGCTCTGCATCGACGGCCCCGCGTTCGACCAGGTGACGACCATGTCGAAGTTCCTGTGCATGGGCATGGAGCTGTCCGACGTGATCGCGGCTTCGACCGTGAACGCGGCGATGGCGCTGCGCCGGCCCGAGCTCGGCAGCCTCAAGCCCGGCAGCGCCGGCGACGCCACGCTGATCAGCATCAAGCAGGGCCAGTTCGACTACGAAGACGTCGTCGGCGAGCACCTGATCGGCGATCGCAAGATCGCGTCCGAAGGCGTCGTCATTGGCGGCCGCTGGTGGCATCCGAACTAGATCAGGCTTGATCGCGGTAGAACTGCAGCAGGCGCGCGCCCGTCGGCGAGAGCCAATCGGGCGCGCCCGTGATGTAGCCTTCGACGCGACCGCTGGTGCCGACGAGATAGGTGATGGGCATGCCTGGGATGGAGAACATCGCCTTGGATGCTTCGGCCGCCGCGCCATAGGCATCGGCATAGCAGGCGAGGTCTTTCACGGCGAGGCCGCCGAGAAAGCTGCGGATCTTGCGCAAGTCATTCGTGTCCGTGCAGATCGCGACGATGTCGAGCCGGTCGGGCCGCGAGGCTTTGAGGCTTGCGAGCGTCGGCAGATCGAGCTTGCAGGCCGCGCACCAGGTCGCCCAGAAGTTCACCAGCGTGATGCGGCCCGGCTTCGCCGCCACGACCGCATCGCGGCCGTGGACGTCCTGGAGCCTGAACTGCGGCATCGATGCGTGCGGCCGCACCAGGGTGAACTGGCTGCGGCCGGCCTCGAACACCGGCGGCCAGCTCTCCTGCGCGCGGGCGGCGTGCGGGACAGCGAGAGAGGCTGCCGCGGCCATCAGGATCGATCGCCGCGACATCGCAGTGCCTTTGCGCGCGTCGTCACGCATGGATATAGGCCCAGCCCTTCAGTTGCAGATCGACGACGCGACCGATCCCGAACGGGACGAGGTTCGCGCCTGATATCAGCGGGATGGAGATCTGCTCCTTGGCTTCGGCGATGGTCTTCGACGAGGCGCACATGCTGTAGGTGAGGTTGGGCACCGACTGCCGCAGCGTCGCGAGCGGTTCGACCAGCGGCGTCTTGTCCGCGCGGAAGACGTCGATGCCCTTGCCGTTGGCGACGACCTCGATCAGCAATCGCGCGCCCCGCTCGGCAAAATGCTTTGAGAGGTTGGCCGAGTAGCTGACCGCATGACCCATGACATAGGGCTCGTTGCTGTCGATCAGGATCACGACACCGTCGGCGAGGCGATCCTCTTTGGCGGCGGCAGCGCCGCCGGCGGTGAGGATCGCGGTGCCGGCGAGCAGCCCCCTGCGGGACCATCCGTTGGCTGAGATCATGGCGGCAGGGCTCCAGCCGGGTCAGAACTGCCGCGCTGCGATCGGTGCCTTGCTGTTGCGTCCCCACAGCACGAACAGGCTGAGCGCGAGCAGGACGATGTTGAGCGGCACGACCTCGGCCTCGCCGCGCGAGATGTGGAAGACGAACGCAAACACCTGCAGCGCCGAGCAGCCGAGCGCGGCCAGCACCGTCAGCCGCGGCAGGATCCGCGTCAGGGCCGGCAGCAGAATGCCGATTCCGCCGGCGAGATCGACCAGCGCGATGGCGCGGACGAAGGTCTCGGAATATTGGCCGGCCCAGGGCATCGCCGCGGCAAGCTGGGGAATGGGGGTCAGCAGCTTATACAGCCCCGCCGAGATGAAGACGAAGGCAACGAGGGCCTGCGCGACCCAGAGGCCGATGCGAAGGGCCCGGCCGGGGGTAGCGGTCTCGAGGGTGGTGGCGGACATGGTGGTTTCTCCAAAATGTGAGGGTTGCCACCATTTGATGGTTTCTCAGTTTTTAATCATTATGCCATCCAGGATTAGTTCCTTTCTTGGATATTGATGATCTCATGGATTCTTTGGTCAGCATGAGGGTGTTTTGCCTGGTCGCCGAGCTGAAGAGCTTTGCGGCAGCGGCGCAGCGCCTGCGCATTTCGCCCGCCATGGCGAGCAAGCACGTGATGCAGCTCGAGAAGCGGCTGGGCACGCGGCTGCTCAACCGGACCAGCCGGCGCGTCAGCCTGAGCGAAAGCGGCACGCTCTATTTCGAGCAGACGCGGCAGATGCTGGATTCGCTCGACGAGGTCGAGGCCGCCGTCAGCAACGCCACCGTCGTCCCGCACGGCACGTTGCGCCTGACTGCGCCGGTGTGGATGGCGAACACGATCTTCACAGGCGTGCTGGCGGACTACCAGGCGCGCTATCCCGAGGTGCGCCTCGACATCGATCTCAGCGGGCGGCTGGTCAATCTGGTCGAGGAGGGATTCGATCTCGCCCTGCGCGCGACCGGCACACCCGACGAGGCGCTGATCGCGCGTCCCATCACGGGCGTCCCGTTCTACATGGTGGCCGCCCCCGCCTTTCTCAAACGCGCGGGCCGCCCGAAGACTTTCGCCGATCTTTCCGGCCAGGCCCTGTTGCACTACGCGCTTTATCCCGGCGAAAGCTTTTCCCTGAACAGGAACGGCGTGGTCGAGACGATCAAGCTCAATCCGGTCCTGCGCAGCGGCAACGAGACGCTGCTCCACTTGGCTGCGCTGGAAGGCATGGGCCTCGCCTTCCTGCCGAAATGGCTGGTCACCGAGGATATCGCCGCCGGACGTCTCGTGCACATTCTGCCCGACGACGTCGTCTTCGAGGGGCGCCTGTTCGCGGTCTATCCGAGCCGCAAATATCTCTCCGCGAAGGTCAGGACCTTCATCGACTTCGTCGCCGCCGACAAGCGGATGAGGTAGCCGTCTAAAGCGACCTTGCGATCAACAGCTTCATGATCTCGTTGGTGCCGCCATAGATCTTCTGGATGCGGGAATCGATGAAGATGCGGGAGATCGGGTATTCCTGCATGTAGCCGTAGCCGCCGAACAGCTGGAGGCATTCGTCGGCGGTCTGCACCTGCTTGTCCGAGCACCAGTATTTCGCCATCGACGCCGTGACGGTGTCGAGGTCCCCGGCGACGAGCCGCTCGATGCACCAGTCGACGAAGACCCGTGCGATCATCGCCTCGGTCTTGCGCTCGGCGAGCGTGAACGCGGTGTTCTGGAAATCCAGCAGCGGCTTGCCGAACGCCTTGCGCTCCTTGGTGTAGTCGACGGTGAGCTTGACGGCGCGCTCCATGGCGGCGACGGCGCCGACCGCGAGCGCGAGGCGCTCCTGCGGCAATTGCTGCATCAGCTGGACGAAGCCTTGGCCCTCCTCCTTGCCGAGCAGGTTTTCCGGCGGCACGGTCACGTTGTCGAAGAACAGCTCCGAGGTGTCGGAGGCGTGCAGGCCGATTTTGTCGAGGTTGCGCCCGCGCTTGTAGCCGTCGGCACCTTCGGTTTCGACCACGATCAGCGAAATGCCTTTCGCTCCGGCCTCTCCGGTGCGCGCGACCACGATGACGAGGTCGGCAGCCTGGCCGTTGGTAATGAACGTCTTCTGGCCGTTGATGACGTAGGAATTGCCCTGTTTCTTGGCCGTGGTCTTGACGGCCTGCAGATCCGAGCCGGTGCCGGGCTCGGTCATGGCGATGGCGCCGACCATCTCGCCCGAGGCCATCTTCGGCAGCCAGCGCTTCTTCTGCTCCTCCGAGCCGTAATTGAGGATGTAGTGCGCGACGATCGCGCTGTGCACGGAGACGCCGGTGGTCAACTCCGGCACGGTGCTTTCGAGATCGTCCAGCACGGCGGCGTCATAGGCGAAGGTGGCGCCCAGCCCGCCATATTTCTCCGGCACGCTCGCCAGCAGCGCGCCCATCTCGCCGAGCCCGCGCCAGGCGAAGCGGTCGACCATCTTCTGCTCGCGCCATTTCTCGGCGTGCGGCGCCAGGTCCTTGGCAAGATACTTCCGGAACTGGTCGCGGAAGACGTCGAGCTCTTCGGTCATCCAGGAGGAGCGGTAGGACATGGTTACCTCGGTTGATGCGCAGTTCCGGCTTGGTAAGCCAGGGCGGCGCGGCAATTATTGTGTTTTCAGGCTGCGCCGGTGACGCTACCAAGGCGGCCGTAACAGCATCTGTCGGGATGGCTGATTGTGACAACCAAAACTCAAGAGCTCAAGCTCGACATCGAACGCATTGGCGCGGTGTCGGCGATCCTGACGCAGCCGGACCAGCCGCGTGCGTGCTACGTGCTGGCGCATGGTGCGGGTGCCGACATGCGGCATGCCTTCATGGAGAAGGTGGCCGCCGGCCTCGCCGATCGCGGTATCGCGACCTTCCGCTTCAATTTCCACTACATGGAAGAGAAGAAGGGGCGCCCCGACCAGCCCGCCGTTGCGCACGCTGCCGTCCGGGCGGCCGTGGCGGAGGCAGCAAGGCTCTGCCTCGGCGTGCTGCTGGTTGCCGGCGGAAAATCGTTCGGCGGGCGCATGACCTCGCAGGCGCAGTCGAAGGCGCCGCTTCCGGGTGTGAAGGGACTGGCCTTCCTCGGCTTCCCCCTGCATGCAGCCAAGAAGCCGTCGTCCGAGCGTGCCGAGCACCTCGCCGGCATCGCCATCCCCATGCTGTTCCTGCAGGGAACGCGCGACGAGCTCGCCGATCTCGGCCATCTCAAGCCTGTGATCACCTCGCTCGGGGCAAAGGCAAGGCTGCATGAGGTCGAAGGCGGGGACCATTCGTTCGCGGTGCTGAAGAAGTCGGGCCGGACGAATGAAGAGGCGCTCACCGAAGTGCTCGATACGCTCGCGGCCTGGATCGACCAAATCGCCTGAGGCTCAGGCGGAATAGAGCCCCTTGTCGCGCGCCTTCTGGATCGCAAGCGCGGCGATCAGGTCGAGCGTCGGCGTAGACAGGCCGGCGGTGCGCGCGAAGGCGGCGGGCGCCTTTACCAGCACGTCGATCTCCATGGCGCGGCCAAGCTCGTAATCCTGCAGCAGCGACGGCTTGTGGTTGGGGGCGGGGCCGCTGCGCGTCACGCGTTTGACCTCGGGGATGAAGTGCTGGGCGATGTCGTTGGCCTCGTTCAGCATGCGCGGAATGACGTCGGCAAAGGCGGGGTCGTCGCGTACCCCGCGCGCGGTCTGCCCGGTGAGCAGGCACAGCACCGACAGCGACATGTTGGTCAGCAGCTTTGACCAGATCGCCTCGCGGATCTCGGCCACCGGCGGCGATTCCAGCCGCGCGTCGTTGAGGGCATTGCGAAGCTTCGTGATGCGCTCGCAATTGCGGTCGTCGCATTCGCCGATCAGGAGGCGGTTGCGGTCTGGGGTGAGGTTGTGCACCACGCCGGGCGCGGTCACCTCGTTGGAGGAGAAGATGACGCCGCCGATGATGCGCTCCTTCGGAATGCAGGCGCGCAGACGTCCGCCCGGATCGAGGAAGGAGATGTCGGGCGGGGTCGGATGCCGCGGCGGCAGGCCGATGCCGTACCACCAGGGAATGCCGTTCTGGGCGAAGACGATGGCGGTATCGTCCTGCAGCAGCGGCTTGATGCTGGAGACCAGTCCGGTCAGCGCGGTCGCCTTCAGCGTGGAGATCACGACGTCCTGCGGGCCGAGCTGGGCCGGGTCGCCCGATGCGTTCACCTTGGCGGACACCTCGGAATCGCCGACGCGCAACTTGAGGCCGTTGGCGCGGACTGCCTCGAGATGCGCGCCCCGCATCACGCACGAGACGTCGTGGCCGGCGCGCGCCAGCCGTACCGCAATGTGGCTGCCGACGGCGCCCGCGCCGAAAATGCAGATGCGCATGTTGATCCCGTCCCTGTCCCTTGAATGCCGCCCGGCGGCAGCATGACACAAGCCGCCATGCGATGGGCGCGGCCGCCCCACGCTGGAAAGATATGGATCGGTATGCGTTCCCTCGGCCATAGTGCGAGGCAAGCAAGATGACCGGAGGATCGCCGATGACTGCCAGCCCTGTCCTGTGGACCCTCGATGAGCGTGGGGTTGCGACCGTCACGTTGAACCGGCCGGAGGTGAACAACGCCTATGACGGCGCCTTGATATCAGGCGTGCTGGCGGCGATGGACGATCTCGGCAGCAAGCCGAACCTGCGCGTCGTCGTGCTCAGGGGCAACGGCAAGCATTTCCAGGCCGGCGCCGACCTCAAATGGATCAACGGCGTTCGGCCGCAATCGCCCGAGGCCAACGAGGCCGCCTCGCGCGCCACCTTCGAGGCCGTGCAGCGGCTCAACACGCTGCCGATCCCGACGGTCGCCCTGGTGCAGGGCGGCTGCTTCGGCGGCGGCACCGGCGTGATCGCGGCCTGTGATGTCGTGATCGCCGCGGACAATGCGCTGTTCTCGATCACCGAGGTACGCTGGGGCCTCACCGCCGCGATCATCATCCCGCAGCTCTGCGACGCCATCGGCGTCCGGCAGGTCCGCCGCTACGCGCTCACCGGCGAGCGCTTCGGCGCCGAGGATGCCCGCCGCATCGGCCTTGTCCACGAGGTGGTGCCGCTGGCCGATCTCGAGGCCGCCGGCGCCAAGGTGGTCGAACAGCTGCTGGCCAACGGGCCGGTGGCGATGGCCGAGACCAAGAAGCTCGCGCTGGAGAGCTCGTTCGGCGGCATGGCGGTGGACGATGCCGCTTACACGCGGCTCGTGCAGCTGCACTCGCTCAAGCGCCAGAGCGCGGAGGCGGCGGAGGGGCTGGCCTCGTTCGCGGAGAAGCGGGCGGGGAATTGGGGTCGCGGCAGCTAGGCTGCTCGCTATTTCGACCGCAGCGATTGGCGGGTCTTCATGAGGGCAAAACCCAACAGGTTGAGCCCTGGCCAATCGTGCGGATGCCCGGCTCGCTTGTCGTCGGCGGCAAGACCGATGCCCCAGACGCTATCGACGGGGCTGGCTTCCACAATCACGCTATCCCCGGTCGCGAGCAGCCAGTCTCCAAGCTCAGGGTTCTGGCCGAACTTCGCCAGATTGCCGCGCAGCACCACATCGAAGCGATGAGCGACCCAACGCTCATCGTCGTAATTTTTCACCAACCGGCCGAGCCTCTTCGCCTGAGATGGACCAGGTGCAGCGAGGATGGCGTCGAGGGTGTCTCGATCCCCGAAGAGTTCGGCCTTCTGGGCCATCATGTAGTGCTCGGCGGTTGCATAAGCCCTGCCGTCTATGACGAACGTCGCTGGCCACCACTGGCTGAGCACGTGCTTGTCGATTCTCTGATCCCTCGGGGTGTGTCCCCAAAAGAAGAGAAACTCCGGAACCCAGCCGGAGCTGATTGCGCTTTTCAGGGCATCGATCCCGTCGATTTGCATCCGGCCGGTCCTTCCGTCACCGCGGACTGTCAGCAGCCGCGGCAGATGTTGTTGATGCTGCGATAGACGGCGTCGTCGTCCTGCCGCATCTGGCGCAGCGTTTCGAGCGTCGTGCCATCGCTGGCGGGCGCGGCCGGCTTGCGCTTCGCTGCCAGCTCTTCCTCCTGGCGCTTGTAGCAGGCCTCGCGATCGGGCTTGGCCTGGATGAAGCGGCAGTTCTGCTCCACGGCTGCGGCGGGCGTGGCCGAGATCGCGAGTGCGGTCAGGGCGGCAAATGCGTACTTCAAAATGATCGAATCCATAAGGCGTTCTCTCAGGTCCGCCTGATGAGAGCAACTGCCTTGTTGTGACAAGGGTGCGACGGCGCGTAGCCCGGATGAAGCGAAGCGTAATCCGGGGCCGGTGTCCCCGCATTCCGCTGCGCTTCATGCGGGCTACGGCCCTCTCACAAATGATCCGGCCTACAGCGACGACGCGAGTGACGTCTTCAGCAGGGTCAGCAGCGCCTGCACCGCGGCGGCATTGCGCCTTCGCTCCGGAATGGCCGCCTTCACCCACAATTCCGGAATCGGAAAGTCGCGCAGCACGGGCTTCAGCCTGCCGTCGCGCAAGGCGTCCGCCACGAGGTAATGCGAGATCAGCGTGATGCCGTTGCCGGCGATGGCGCTGCGCGCCAGCACGAGGCCCTCGTTGGAGGAGAGCAGCGGGCTGACCTGGATGCTGATGCGGCCGCGCGGCCCGTCGAACGCCCATTCGGGGCCGGTCGGCATGAAGCTGAGGCAGCGATGCTCGACGAGATCGCGCGGATGCTTTGGCGTGCCGTGCTTTTTCAAGTAAGCCGGCGAAGCGCAGAGCAGCCGCTTCAATGGACACAGCGGCTCGTCGACCACGCCGCCGAAGGAATGCGGGAAGGCGCCGATGGCGATGTCAAAACCTTCCGCAACGGGATCGACCGGGCGATCGATCAGCACGATCTCCAGCTTCAGTCGCGGGTTCTGGGTCTGGAACGCGCTGAAGGCGTCGGCGAGCCGTGCCACGGTCAGCGAGGTCGGCGCCTTGATGCGCAGGTGATCGACGAGATCGTGGCCCTTCTCGCCCATGCGCGAGAGCAAATCGGTGGCATCGGTGACGACGCCGCGGGCGCGATGCACATAGCGCTGGCCGGCTTCGGTCAACCGCAATTGCCGGGTCGAGCGATGAAACAGCGGCGTGCCGATCCGCGCCTCCAGCTGCGTGACGCGTTTTGCCACCACCGAGGTCGAGACATTGAGTTTTCGCGCGGCGGCCGAGAAGCCGGCCGTATCCGCCGTGGCGAGGAAGGCCTGGAGGTTCACGAGGATGTCCATTTTGACCTTTCTCGATTCGCGAAAGCTGATCGCGTATTTTGGTGGATTGTAGCCCGCCTCGCGTTAATTCATAGTCGCCTGCAAGCAAAGGAATTCCGGGAAGGGACGCGCCATGCGGGCCATGACGATCGAAGAACCGGCACGGAAGGTGCCGCTCTACGGCGAATATGAAGTCGTCGTCCTCGGCGGCGGTCCCGCCGGCATCATCGCGGCGGCATCGGCCGCGCGCGCAGGGCGGAAGACGCTGCTGATCGAACGCTACGGCTTTCTCGGCGGCATGGGCACCGCTGCCGGCGTCACCAATTTCTGCGGCCTGCACGGCAATGTCTACGGCAAGGCGCACCGGTTGGTGCAGGGCATGGCGTCCGAGCTCCTCGCGCGCATCGACCTGCTCAATGGTCTCAACACGCCGCACCTTATCCTCGGCAAGGTCTTCGCGCAGGCTTACGACACCGCGGCCTACAAGATCGCGGCCGATCAGCTGCTCGCCAGCCACAAGGTGCACATCCTCTTCCACGCCCTCGGCGCCGGCGTGGTGATGGCCGATGACAGCCGCATCGACGCGCTGCTGGTCGAGACCAAGGCCGGCCGGCAGGCGGTGCGCGCAGACATCTTCATCGATTGCTCCGGCGATGGCGATCTCGCGGTCTGGGCCGGCGCGCCGTTCGAAATCGGTGACGAGCACGGCCATCCGCTCTACCCATCCATGATGCTTCGCCTCAACGGCATAGATCCGGAGAAGGCCGGCGATGCCTGGCGCACCATCCCGCAATTGATGGAGAAGGCCGCGGCCGCCGGCACCCACACCTTCCCGCGCAAGAGCGCGATCGTGCGGCCGCAGAAATCCGGCATCGAATGGCGGGTGAACTTCACGCAGGTGGCGCGCGAGGACGGCCATGCCATCAACGGCATCGAGCCCGACGACCTCACCCGCGGCGAGATCGAGGGCCGCAAGCAGGCGCTCGCCGCGTACGAGTTCTTGCGCAGCAGCGTGCCGGGCTTCGAGAAATCCTACATCGTCGACCTGCCGCCGCAGCTCGGCATCCGCGAGACCCGCCGCATCAAGGGCGGCTACCAGCTCAGCGGCGAGGACGTGCTGGGCTGCGCATCGTTCGAGGATTCCATCGGCGTCAATGGCTGGCCGATCGAGGCCCATGTTCCCGGCGATGTCGTCTTCACCTTCCCGCCGATCCCGGAATCGCGCGGCTATAACGAGCTGCCCTACCGGATGCTGGTGCCCGAGGGGGTCGACAATCTCCTTGTCGCCGGACGCTGCGCCTCGATGACCCATGAGGGGCAGTCGGCGGCGCGGGTCTCCGGTGCCTGTTTCGTGATGGGCGAGGCGGCCGGTTCCGCCGCGGCGCTGGCGCTCTCCGGAAACCGCATTCCACGCGAAATCCCCATTGAAAAATTGCAGGAAACGTTGAAACAACAGGGCGCCTTCATCGGGCGGGACCAGGCGGTGCCCGAGGGCCTGTAACGGACTGCAAAGAGAACGACGGCGGAGGAAACGGGATGATCGGGATGGTGCGGCTCGCACTTGCGGGCCTGGTGGCGATCATGGCGATGGGCACGGCTCGCGCCGAGGACGCGCTGAAGGCCAAGGTCGGCGTGCTCCGCCTGTCGTCCTCCGCGCCGGTCTTCATCGCGCAGGACAAGGGCTATTTCCGCGAGGCCGGCCTGGAGGTCGAGCTGAAATTCTTCGACGCGGCGCAGCCGATCGCGGTCGCGACGACCTCGGGCGACGTCGATTTCGGCGTCACCGCCTTCACCGCGGGTCTCTACAATCTCGCCGGCAAGGGCACGCTGAAGGTGATCGGCGGCATGAGCCGCGAGAAGCCCGGCTATCCCCTGATCGGCTATTTCGCCAGCAACAACGCCTATGCCGCCGGCCTGAAGACGCCTAGGGATCTTGCGGGCAAGCGCGTGGCGATGACGCAGGTCGGGTCGAGCTTTCACTATTCGCTCGGCCTGCTCGCCGACAAATACGGCTTCAAGCTCGCGGATGTAAAGATCGTGCCGCTGCAATCACTGTCGAACGCAGCCGCCGCGCTCAAGGGCGAGACCGTCGATGCCGCGCTGCTCCCCATCTCCACCGCGCGAAAGCTGATGGACGAGGGCGGCGCGAAGTTCCTGGGCTGGGTCGGCGACGAGACGCCGTGGCAGCTCGGTGCGGTGTTCGCCTCGCCGAAGACGCTGACCAACAAGGCGCTGGTGACGAAATTCCTCGGCGTCCTCGCCAAAGCCGATCGCGAATATCACGACGTCATCCTGGCCTCCATGAAGGATGGCGTCGCCCCGATCAACGAGAAGACAAAACCGCTGCTGGAGATCATCGCGAAGTACACCAATCTGCCGGTCGAGCAGGTGGTCGGCAACTGCGCCTATATCGATCCCGACGGCAAGCTCGACGTGAAGAACGTCGACAACCAGATCAAATGGCTGCAGGAGCAGGGTTTTGCGGACAAGGGCTATGACGCGGATGCGATCATCGCCAAGGATTATGTGAAGGCGGATTGATTGATGTTGCGCGCTTCGCTCTCTCTCCGTCATCCCCGCGCAACGGCGAAGCCGTTGTCGCTGGAGGTGCGAGTAGCGCAGTGCATCCGCACTGCGCTGCGAGCCTCGAAGGATGTGCGGCCCGGATGCAGCGAGACCGACACTGAGGCCGTGACATGGACCTGATCGCCAGCCACATCACCCACCGCTTCGGCGATCTCGCCGTGCTCGACGACGTCTCCTTCACCGTCGGCGCGGGCGAGGTGGTGGCGATCGTCGGTCCTTCCGGCTGCGGCAAGAGCACGCTGCTGTCGATCCTCGGCGGGTTGCTGCAGCCGACTTCGGGCGCGCCCGAGCTGCGCGGCGCGCCGCCGGCGGACAGCCTCAATCCGCTCACCTTCGTGTTCCAGGATTTTGCACTGCTGCCCTGGGCGACGGTCGAGGAGAACGTCGAATTCCCGCTGCTGCACACCCAGCTCTCGGCCGCACAGCGCCGCGCGCTGGTTGACGATGCCCTGCGCCGCACCGGGCTGACCGACTTCCGCCAGACCTATCCGAAGCAGCTCTCCGGCGGCATGCGCCAGCGCGTCGGCATTTCGCGCGCGCTTGCAGTGAAGCCCGCGATCCTGCTGATGGATGAGCCGCTCTCGGCGCTGGACTCGCAGACGCGCGAGCTGCTGATGGAGGATTTCGTCCGCCTGCTCGCCGATGGCGGTATGGGCGCGGTCTATGTCACGCATAATCTCGAAGAGGCCGCGCGGCTCGCTGATCGCATCGTGGTGCTGTCGCGGCGGCCCGGGCGCATCCGCGAGGTCGTGACCGTGCCGATGACGCGCGCGGCGCGCGGCGAGGCGGCAGCGCGCGAAAAGCTGCTCGCGCTGCAGAACCAGATCTGGTCGCTGATCCGCAACGAGGCGATCGACGCCGAGCGCGAGGTCCAGCATGCTTGATCGCGCGCCAGGCGATGTGACGTCGAAGGACGACACCACCCGCCGCGTCCGCTTTCGCGGCGCCGGCTTCGTGCCGGCCTCGAGCCGTTTCGGCGGCTGGATCGCGCTCGCCCTCGTCATCGCAATCTGGCAGGCGGCCGGAAGCGCCGGCCTCGTCAATGCGCTGTTCCTGCCGACGCCGTCGGCGATCGCGCGTGCGCTCTACGAGCTCGCGATCTCGGGCGCGCTATGGCAGCATGTGTCCGCTTCGCTGCTGCGCATCGGCGTCGGCTGGATCCTCGGGACCGCGGCCGGGGTCGCGGTCGGTTTCGCGATCGGCCTGTCCAGGCTGGCGCGCAGCGTCGGCATCACCTTCATCTCGGCGCTGTTCCCGATCCCGAAGATCGCGCTGCTGCCGCTCTTGATCCTTTGGCTCGGGATCGGCGAGGAGCCGAAGATCGCGACCATTGCGCTCGGCGTGTTCTTCTCGACCGCGATCTCGGTCTATAGCGGCGTCGACGCGGTGCCGCGCAATCTCATCCGCATGGCGCAGAGCTTCAACGTTCCCTTCGCCACCATCGTGCGCAAGGTGATCTGGCCCGGCGCGCTGCCCGCAATCCTCGCCGGCTTCCGCATCACGGCATCGGTGGCGCTGCTGCTCGTCGTCAGCGCCGAGATGATCGGCGCCCAATACGGCATCGGCGCCTTCGTGCTTCAGGCCGGCAATCTGATGCAGACCGATCAGCTGCTCGCCGGCGTGGTGATCCTGTCGGTGTTTGGCCTCGCGGTCGGCAAGGTGATCGGATGGCTGGAGACACGGCTGCTGCACTGGCGGTAGCCACATTCACCGCAGCCGTAGGGTGGGTTAGCGAAGCGTAACCCACCATCTGTTTCCACGGGAAGAAGCTGTTGGCGGATTACGCCTTCGGCTAATCCACCCTACGAGACCGTTATGCGTTGCCGCGATCTTCCCGGAACAGATCCAGCTTCTGCTGCACCGGCCGGTCCGAAAAGCTGAACAGCACCGCGTCGTCATCCGCCTCGTGCGTCACCCAGTGCCAGCTCGGCACCACGAACAGGTCGCGCGGGCCCCATTCGAACACGGCGTCGCCGATGCGGCTTCGGCCGCGGCCCTCGATCGGGCAAAACACCGTCGCATCGGTCGAACGATAGCGTGCAGTGTTAAAACCCTTCGGCAAGAGTTGGATGAAGGTGCCGATGGTCGGCATGGCGAAATCGCCGGTCTCGGGGTTGCTGAACTTCAGCTTCAGCCCGTGGCAGGCGTCCCATTCCTGGCTCGTGCGCGCCTTCTCCAGCGCTTCGCGGGTGTAGGCATATGGATAGCTGAAGATCGGCGAGGTCTTCGACGAGCGCTTGACGTCGACCGGCAGAAGATTGTGGCCGTAACGCGCAAAGCTGTCGCCGGCGGGCCTCGTGATCTTCTGCTGGTCTTCCTTCGAGCCTTCCGCGAAGGAGCAGTCGAAGAACTGCACCAGGGGAATGTCGAGGCCGTCGAGCCAGAACATCGGCTGGTCGGTCTCGTTGGAATGATCGTGCCAGGTCATCGACGGCGTGATGATGAAATCCCCTGGCTCCATCGTGGTGCGCTCGCCGTCGACAGCGGTATGGGCACCCTTGCCCTCGAGCACGAAGCGCAGCGCCGACTGGCTGTGCCGGTGCGCGGGCGCGACGTCGCCGGGCACCACCATCTGCACGCCGGCATAGAGCGAGGTGGTGATCTTGGATTGTCCGCGCAGGCCGGGGTTCTCCAGCACCAGCACGCGGCGCTCGGCCTCCTTGGCCGTGATCAGCTTGCCGGCCTCCGTCATGTAGTCGCGGATGACATCGAACTTCCAGAGGTGCGGCTGGCAGGCGCTCCGCGGCTCCGGCGTGATCAGATCGCTCATCACCGTCCACAGCGCGGTGAGATTCTCGCCGTCGATCTTCTTGTAGAAGGCCTCGCGTTCCGGCGTCTTGGTCACGGCTTCCATGGCGGCGCTCCCGTTCGTTTTGTTGATTGACAGTATACTGACGATCTAGGTAGCGTCAACATTCGCAGCCGCTAGTTGCCGTCATTCCTGGGCGATGCGATAGCATCGAACTTGGTGCGCACTTGCGCACCTGGGAATCTCGAGGTTCCGGGTTCTCGCTTCGCGAGCCCCGGAACGACAGAACAATGGGAGGGTCTCGATGAAGCTGCACGGCTATTTCCGCTCCAGCGCCGCCTACCGCGTGCGGATCGCGCTGAACCTCAAGGGTCTCGGGGCCGAGCACCTGCCGCATCATTTGCGCAAGGGCGAGCAATGTGCGCCCGCCTATCTCGCCATCAATCCGCAGGGCCTGGTGCCGGCGCTGGAGGACGGGGAAACGGTTCTGACCCAATCGGTCGCCATCATCGAATGGCTCGACGAGACCCATCCCAATCCGCCGCTATTGCCAAAGGATCCGCTGCGCCGCGCCAAGGTGCGCGCATTCGCGCTCGCGATCGCCTGCGACACCCATCCGGTGCAGAACCTGAAGGTGCTGGCCCGGCTGCGCGAGCTCGGCCTCGCCGAAGAGAAGGTCCAGGACTGGGCCGCCTGGGTCAACCGCGAGGGCCTGTCGGCCTGCGAGACGCTGATCCGGGACGAGCCGGGCCCGTTCTGCTTCGGCGATACGCCGACGCTGGCCGATCTCTGCCTGGTGCCGCAGCTCGCCAATGCGCGGCGCTTCGGGGTCGATGTGTCGGCCTATCCGCGCCTGCTCAAGGCGGAAGCGGCCGCCAAGGCTCTGCCGGCCTTTGCCAATGCCGCCCCGGAGAAGCAGCCCGATGCCGAGTAAGCCTGCCGCTCCGATCACGATCGACGCGGTCTATGCCGCGCCGGGCTATCTGTTCCGGCGCATGCAGCAGATCGCGGTCTCGATCTTCATGGAGGAGTGCAAGGCGTTCGACCTCACGCCGGTGCAATATGCCGCGCTGATCGCGATCCACACCCATCCCGGCATCGATGCGACGCGGCTCTCGGCCGTGATCGCCTTCGACCGCTCCACGCTCGGGAGCGTCATCGAGCGGCTGCAGGCCAAGGACTATATCGAGCGCAAGCCGGCGCCCGAGGACAAGCGGATCAAGCTGCTCTATCTGACGAAATCAGGCGCGGCGATCCTGCGCGAGATCATCCCCGCCGTCGAGCGCGCCCAGGCCCGCATGCTGGAGCCGCTCAAGCCCGCCGATCGCAAGGCGCTGATGGGGCTGATGGCGCAGCTCGTCGATCTCAACAACGAGGCCTCGCGCGTGCCGCTACGCGCCGAGGACGCGCTGGAGCATCTGGGGAAGGGCGGGTGAGGCGTTGCGCGCATAGATGCGTCATTCTCCGCCGTCGTCCCGGACAAGCGAAGCGCAGATCCGGGACCCATACGCCGCAGCAGCAGTTTGACGAAGACAGGCAATGACCATCTCGCCCAACAATGACTGCTGCGGCGTATGGGTCCCAGCCTTCGCCGGGACGACAGTAAGGGGGCCGCACCTCATCGCCTCAGCAGCGGTCTCGTAGGGTGGGCAAAGGCGCGAAGCGCCGTGCCCACGATCTCTCGCTCAATAGGCAATGGTGGGCACGCTTCGCTTTGCCCACCCTACGATTTCCGAACGTGTGGTGCGGCCTCGGGCTACATCCTTAGCAACGCCTGCCGGTCGATCTTCCCCGTGCCGGTCTTCGGCAGTTCGTCGATGAAGATCACCTCGCGCGGGTATTTGTACGGCAGCAGCTTGCCCTTGACGTAGTCCTGCAAGCGCCGGGTCGCCTCGCTTTGGTCGGCCGCGCGGTTGTTCATCACCACCACCGCCTTCAGCGTCATGCGCCGGTCCGGCAGCTCGGCGGCGAACACGGCGCATTCGCGAATATCAGGGTGGTCGGCGAGGCACAGCTCGACCTCGAGCGGGTAGACCCACTGGCCGGAGATCTTGATGAGATCGTCGGCGCGGCCGCGGAAGAAGTGGAAGCCGTCGGCATCGCGCACGAAGCGGTCGCCGGTGTAGATCCAGCCGCCCTCGCGAATGGTCTCGGCCGATTTGTCCGGCCGGTTCCAGTACAGCGGGGTGTTGGAATCGCCGCGCACCCACAAGATGCCTTCCTCGTTGTCGCCGACGTCGCGTCCGTCCTTGTCGCGCAGCGCGACCTCGTAGCCGGGCACGCGCAGGCCCGCGGCGCCGAGCTTCTTCCGCTCGGGACGGTTGGAGAGATAGATGTGCAGCACCTCGGTCGAGCCGAGGCCTTCGACGATCTCCAGGCCCGTGAGCGTCTTCCAGCCGTTGAAGACTTCGGCCGAAAGCACTTCGGCCGCCGAAAGCGCCATGCGCAGCGAGGAGAAATTCGTCCTGTCCGCGCCCTCCGCCTTGGTCAACGACGTGTAGAGCGTCGGCAGTCCGAAGAAGACCGTCGGCTTGTACTGTTCGATCGCGGCGAAGATCGTGGCGGGCTTCGGCTGGCCCGGCAGCAGCAGCGTGGTTGCACCGGCCGAGAACGGGAAGGTGACGGAATTGCCGAAGCCATAGGCGAAGAAGATCTTCGGCACCGAGAAGCAGATGTCGCCGGGCGCCAGCTTCAGCACGTTCTGCGCAAAGGCGACCTCGCTATAGGCCATGTCGTGCTGGAGATGCACGATGCCCTTGGGCCGGCCGGTCGAACCGGACGAGTACATCCAGAACGCCATCTCGTTGCGGCCGGTGGCGGCTTCGGCGAGCTCGGCCGGGAATTGCGCGAGCCAGCTCGCCGCCGCGACCGCGGCAGGCGCGGCGTGCTCGCCGACCGCGCCATTGACGACGACCAGCGTCTGCAGCTGCGTGTCCTTGCACGCCTCCGCGTTGAAGCGTGCGCAGAACTCGGCCTCGGCGACCGCAACGGCAGCGCCGGAATCGGCGAGATAGAATTGCAGCAGGTCCGGCGGCGTCAGCGTGTTGATCAGCAGCGGCACGAAGCCGGCGCGCACCGCGCCGAAGAACGCGGCGGGGTAGGCCGGGGTGTCGTCGAGGAACAGCAGCACACGGTCGCCGCGCTTCAGGCCGAGCGAGGCGAAGGCATTGCCCCAGCGGCAGGCGTCCGCGCAGAGCTCCGCATAGGTGCGCGTGCCCGCGGGGCCAATGAGGGCGAGCCTGTCGCCGCGGCCTTGCGCCAGATTGTCGAACAGCACGCGGCTGGCATTGTAGGCTTGCGGAACGGCAAAGCCGATCTCGCGCGCGCCCGCGCTGTCGGCGGGCACCTGGTCACGAATCTCGTTGCTCATGCGGTGGCCTCGTCAGCCGCATCTCCGCCGTCGCCTGCACCGTTCTTGGCGGCCTCGTAGCGTGCCATGAAGGCCGGTGACATGTGGCGCAGCCGTGAATCGTCGATACGGCCGGAGCGCGTGATGTAACTGTAGGCGAAATCCAGCAAATTCATCTGCATGTGCTGGGCGAAGTGCTCGTACCAGAAGGCGCTGGTGCGGGCCGCATTGATGAGCTTCTGCACCACCGGCTTTCGCTCGGCCTGGTAGCGAAGCAGCGCGGTGGTCAGATGTGCATCCGATTCCAGCGCCTTGACCAGCGCGATCGCGTCCTCGATCGCAAGCCGCGTGCCGGAGCCGATCGAGAAATGCGCCGAGTGCAGCGCGTCGCCGATCAGCACCATGTTCTTGAACGACCAGTGCTCGTTCCAGACCCAGGGGAAATTGCGCCAGACCGATTTGTTGGAGACGAGGCAATGGCCGCCGAGCGTGTCGGCAAACACTTCCTCGCAGACGCCCTTGGACTGTTCGACGTCCTTGTAGGCGAAGCCATAGGCCTGCCAGGTCGCGTGATCGCATTCGACCAGGAAGGTGCTCATGGTCGGCGAGTAGCGGTAGTGGTGGGCGTTGAAGGCGCCGCGGTCGGTCTTCACGAAGGTCTGCGACAGCGTGTCGAAGCGCTTCGACGTGCCGTACCAGACGAACTTGTTGGAGGAGTAGGACAGCGAGGTGCCGAAATCGCCCTCATAGGCGCGGCGCACCAGCGAGTTCAGCCCGTCGGCGGCGACGATCAGGTCGTGACCATTGAGCTGGTCGATGGCGTGGATCGGCGTATCGAAGCGCGGCGTGACGCCGGCGTCGAGCGCGCGCTGCTGCAGGAATCTCAACAGCTCGAGCCGTCCGATCGAGGAGAAGCCGACGCCGTCGATGGCGACGCTGTCGCCGCCGAGGTTCAGCGTGATGTTCTCCCAGCTCTCCATATGCGGGGCGATCGCATCGACCGTCTCGGGGTCGTCGGTGCGCAGGAATTCCAGGGCCTGGTCGGAGAACACAACGCCAAAGCCCCAGGTCGCGTCGGCCGGGTTCTGTTCGAACAGGTCGACTTGATCCTCGGGGTGACGCTTCTTCCAGAGATAGGCGAAGTAGAGCCCACCGGGCCCCCCGCCAATCACGGCGATCCGCAACGTCTGCCTCCCTAATTGACAGTATACTTACTATCTAGGGGTAGACTAATGTGCTCCGGCCTGCCGCGCCAGCGGAATTATCGCCAAGGCACGGCACGCCAAAGCTCACTTTCCGGACACGCGTTCGAGGCGTGCCCGAAACCGTCAGGCATGAATCATAGCCAAACCGCGCCGGATTGACCACCCACCGGTCAGACGCAGCGCTTCACGTAGACGCCGTCCACCAGCACTCTGGTGCAGCGGACCACTGGAACCGGCTTGCGGACGACGACGGCCGCGTTCGGCCCGGCGCAACCGGCGCGATAGACGCCGCGGGCGCACACCACCGCATTGGCGTCGGTGGCCGGTCTTGTGGTGATTGAAATCGGCTTTGTAAAAGGTTTGTCGCCACAGGCGCGCGAAAACTCATTCGCGCGCTCGTCATGGCCACGCGCCCGGCGCGTGATGGTGCCCTGCCTTATCGGGCCGCGAACGGAGCGAGCACGTCCTTGCACGCCGGCGACAGCGACGCGGCGTTGTTGGAGATGCATTGGATGATGCGGCCGCCGCCGGGCGCGACGCCGGCGCAGAGCGAGCGGACGTCGGCGCCGCAGGCGGAGCGGACGATGAACAGCTCTTCGCGCGGCCGCAACGGGCGCAGCACGATGACCGCCGGCGCCGCGGCGGGCGCCGCCGCTGCAGCCGGTGCGGCGCCAGCAGCAGCAGGCGCGGCGGCTGCCGTACCGCCGCCCATTGCCGCAGTCACGGCCTTGGCGCAGCCTGCCGACACCTTCGCCTTGTTCTGCTCCAGGCATTCGAGCGCGGGGGCGCCGCCCGGCGGCACACCGGCGCACACCTTGGGATAGTCGCCGCGGCAGGCGCTCTTGATCGCGGAGACCTGGGCAGAGCTCGGCTGCTTCGGTGCTGCAGCTTTCGGAGCGGCGGCAGCCGCCGGTTTGGCCGCGGGTTCGGCGGCGGGCGCCGCTTCCGTCTTTGCAGGCTCGGATTTGGCCGGCTCGGATTTAGCCGGCGCCGCTTCGGTCTTCGGCGCGGAGGCCGGCTCGACCGCGCGAACCGCGGCCTGGCATCCCGACGACAGGCTGGACATGTTCTTGGCGAGGCATTGGAACGCCTCGACTCCGCCGGGCGTCACGCTCGAGCAATGCGCCATGAAGTCCGAGCGGCACGCGGACCGGATGGCGCTCTTTTGGGCCTCGGTCGGCGATTGCGCCAAGGCTCCTGTTGTAAAGGCTCCTGTTGCAGCTGCGAAGAGTGCCGCCGCGAGCAAAGCCGTGCGCGTTGATGCATGTTTCAACGTGTTGAACATTGGGGTGAATTCCTGCCCTGTCGGTAACGCCGACGATTTATTAAAAGTGATGCAAACAATCGTCGCGGGTGATGCCGCGTGCGGCATCATTGGCCGCTTCAGCCTCTACCGCAAGTAGATATTGCCGCTTCAATTGCGACGTAACTGAGAGCATGGCCCGGCTCCGGAGAGCCGCGTGAGCGAAACGTGCGCGGCGGCTTTCCCTTGCGACAAACGCGAAACGCGTTGGCGCGGAGGTCATGCTCGAGCAAGCGATACGCGCTAGAGCTTCACCATGCGCTTGCCGCGGTTCTCGCCGGCGAGCAATCCGATCAGCGCTTTCGGCGTGTTCTCGAGGCCGTCGATGATGTCTTCCTGCACCTTCAGCTTGCCGGATTTCACCCAGCCTTGCAGATCGGCGAGCGCCCGCTGGCTGTCCTTCATGTAGTCCGTCACGATGAAGCCCTGCATCACGAGCCGCTTCACCACGATCAGCCCGGGCACGCCGCGCGGGCCGTGCGCGGAGGGCGCGCCGTCATATTGCGAGATCGCACCGCAGCAGGCGATGCGGCCGTAATTGTTCATCTGTGGCAGGCAGGCTTCCAGAATGTCGCCGCCGACATTGTCGAAATAGACATCGATCCCCTTGGGCGCCGCCGCGCGCAGCGCCTTGAACACGGCGCCGTCCTTGTAGTCGACGGCGGCATCGAAGCCGAGTTCGGAGGTCAGCCAGTTGCACTTGTCGGCGCCGCCGGCGATGCCGATGACGCGGCACCCCTTGATCTTGGCGATCTGGCCGACGATCGAGCCGACCGATCCCGCGGCCGCCGAGACCACGACGGTCTCGCCCTCCTTGGGCTTGCCGACCTCCAGCAAGCCGAAATAGGCGGTGAGGCCGGCGATGCCGAACACGCTGAGCAGGTGCGTCATCGGCTCGAGCTTCGGCATCTTGGTCAGATGCTTTGCCGGCACCGCGGCAAACTCCTGCCAGCCGGTGTCGCCGAACACGATGTCGCCGGCAGCCAGGCCCGGTGCCTTTGAGCTCACGACCTCGGCAATGGCGCCGCCGGCCATCACGCTGTTGGCCTCGACGGCCGAACGGTAGGTCGCGCCGTGCATCCACGCCCGGTTGGCGGCATCGAGCGAGATGTAACGCACGCGCAGCAAGGCCTCGCCGTCCTTCGGCTCTGGCATGCCACCTTCGATCATCTTGAAGTGCTCGGGGCCAAGCTTGCCGCTGGGCTTTTCCACCAGCAGGATCTGGCGATTGGTGCTGCCGCTCATGGCGTTCCCCTCTTCGTTTGCTTGACGATTATTGATGCAGCCGCCGCAAAGGAAACGTGCAAGCCGCATTCGTTGTGCGCTGCATGAAGGCTAGATCGCGCGTCCTCGTTTCGCAACGGGAACATTGCGCCATCGCAAGTGCACGCAAAGCGTGTTGCGTGATCGTCATATCTGCGACATCATGAAGCGGCCGGTGTAGTGGGGGTCTTTCAATGTCGAACAGGTTTACACAATACATCCTGGCCGCGATGGTGCTGGGCATCGTCATGGGCTCGGCGATCTACAATTTCCTGCCCGATACCCGCGGTGAGTGGGCCTCCGCCATCAACCTGATCGCCATGATGTTCCTGCGCCTGATCAAGATGATCATCGCGCCCCTGGTGTTCGCGACCCTGGTCGGCGGCATCGCCCATATGGGATCTGGCTCCAAGCTCGGACGCATCTTCGCCAAGACCATGGGCTGGTTCATCAGCGCCTCCTTCGTCTCGCTGCTGCTCGGCCTCGTGATGGTGAACCTGCTGCAGCCCGGCGCGAACTTCCCGGGTACGCTGCCCCAGGCGGGGCAGTCGACCGGCTTGCCGGTGTCGGCGTTCTCGATCGAGAAATTCCTCACCCATCTGATCCCGACCTCGATCGCGGACGCGATGGCGCAGAACGAGATCCTGCAGATCGTGATCTTCGCGGTGTTCTTCTCGGTGGCGATGGGCTCCATGCCCGAACGTTCGAAGCCGATCCTGGCGATGATCGACGACGTCGGCCACATCATGCTCAAGGTGACGAGCTACGTGATGCTGTTCGCGCCGCTCGCGGTGTGGGCCGCCATCACCGCGACGGTCGCCAAGAACGGCCTCGCCGTGCTCTGGAAGCTCATCGTGTTCATGGGCGGCTTCTATCTCTCGCTGGCGATCCTGTGGACGATCCTCGTCATCGTGGGCTTCCTCGTCATCGGACCGCGCTACAGCCATCTGTTGAAGCTGGTCCGCGAACCCCTGATGATCGCGTTCTCGACCGCGAGCTCGGAGGCGGCCTATCCGAAGACGCTCGAGGCGCTTAACCGCTTCGGCGCCTCGTCGCGGATCTCGAGCTTCGTGCTGCCGCTCGGCTATTCCTTCAACCTCGACGGCACGATGATGTACTGCACCTTCGCGGCCGTCTTCATCGCGCAGAGCTATCACATCGACATGTCGCTCGGCACCCAGCTCGCGATGCTGGCGACCTTGATGATCACCTCGAAGGGCGTCGCCGGCGTGCCGCGCGCCTCCCTCGTCGTGATCGCCTCGACGCTGGCGCAGTTCAACATCCCCGAGGCCGGCCTGCTCATGATCATGGGCATCGACACCTTCCTCGACATGGGCCGCAGCGCCACCAACGTGATCGGCAACACGCTGGCCACCTCGGTCGTGGCGAAGTGGGAAGGCGAGCTCGGGCCCGAGCATGAGTTGGGACCGGACGACGCCGTGCCCGGCGACTTGGTGCCGGGCGAAGTGCCTGCCATGGCCGGCCATGGTTAGGAGCGAACCATGGGCCAGGCACTGGCAAGGTCAGTGATCGGCGGTCTGCTCTGGCTCGCGGCAGCATCGCTGCTCGCGACCACGGCGTCCGCCCAGACGGCCGGCGAGGGGCTCAGCCCGACGCTGTCGGCGATCAAGAAAGCGCACACCGTGCGGCTCGGCTATCGCGAGAGCTCGCCGCCGTTCTCCTTCCTCGACCAGGCCAATCGTCCGATCGGCTACAGCCTCGAACTGTGCGAGGCCATCGTCGAGGAGATCGGCGTCGAGGTCGACGATCCCAATCTCAAGATCGACTACGTCAAGGTGACCTCGGACGACCGCATCGACGCCGTGCTCCAGAACAAGATCGACCTGGAATGCGGCTCGACCACAGCCAACGCCGAGCGCGGCAAGCGCGTTGCGTTCTCGCCCTTGATGTTCGTTGCCGGCACCAAGCTGATGGTGCCGAAGGCCGCGAGCGTCAAGCAGCTGACCGATCTCAAGGGCAAGGCCATCGTGGTGACGAAGGGCACCACCAACGAGCAGGCGATCCAGGCGGCGGACAAGAAGTTCTCGCTCGGCCTCAACATCATCACCTCGCCCGACCACGAGCAGTCTTATCAGATGCTCGTCGACGGCAAGGCCGATGCGTTCGCGACCGACGATATCCTGCTGTTCGGCCTGATCGCGCGCCACAAGGCGCAGGACAAGTTCCGCGTCACCGGCGACTATTTGTCCTACGATCCCTACGGCATCATGTTCAAGAAGGGCGAGCCGCAACTCGCCGCCGTGGTCGAGCGCGCCTTCCGCAAGCTCGGCTCCAACCGCGACCTCGTCCCGCTCTACAACAAATGGTTCATCGCAAGGCTGCCCACGGGCGAGCGGCTGAACGTGCCGATCTCGCTGCAGCTCGAGGAAGCCTTCAAGGCGATGGACGATTCGGCCAGCGCGAATAATTGAGTTCGTTGCGCTCGCGCCGCGATCTCGGTGCCCCCTCTCCCCTTGCGGGAGAGGGTGGCTCGCCGCGCAGCGGCGAGACGGGTGAGGGGTCTCCATCCTCACGAACAGTATTGCGAGTAGAAAGAACCCCTCATCCGGCGCTTCGCGCCACCTTCTCCCGCAAGGGGAGGGAAGGAAGGCCGCGTCGCGCCTGGCTAATTTCCCCCAAACACGCGGTCCAGCGCCGCATCATACGCCGCCTGCACGAGCTCCGGATGCAGCTTGCTCAGCGCTTCCATCATCACGCCGGAGTTGATCTCCAGCACGCGCCAGGCGCC
Organism: Bradyrhizobium sp. KB893862 SZCCT0404; assembly: GCF_018130885.1. NCBI lineage: Bacteria > Pseudomonadati > Pseudomonadota > Alphaproteobacteria > Hyphomicrobiales > Nitrobacteraceae > Bradyrhizobium > Bradyrhizobium sp. KB893862 SZCCT0404. The sequence goes on along the minus strand of NZ_JAFCLT010000012.1, from coordinate 91,061 downwards.
GTCGACGCGGACCACGTCGATGGACGCGAAGACGATGCCGATGGCGTTCGCGGCCTCGATCGCGAGCTTGACGCAAGCGGTGCGAACCTCGCCCCCCTCCAGCAGTACCGGCTTTGCGCCGGCATCGAGATTGTGCCGCCAGTCCGAGCCACGCTGCTTGCTGTAGACGACGAGGGGCGCGCCATCGAGCAGCACCACGCGGACCTCCTCCTCGATCGCGACGTAGGGCGAGATCACGAGCCCGGTGCTCATCGCAAACACCTCGCCGGCCGCATGGTCGAGCTCCGCCTCCGTCGTCGCCTTGAACACCGAGCGCCCCGATGTCCCCTCGTTCGGCTTCACCACCACGCCTTGCGGGTGATCATGGAGCAGCCCGAGCATGGCCTCGCGCCAGGAGGCGCCGACGACGTTCGGGCCCAGCCTCGGATTGAGGAAGAGGTGATGCGGAATGGACGGCACGTCCGCCAGCGTCAGCGCCTCGGCGGTTGCCGATTTGTCGTTGGCAAGCCGGTGCGCGATGGCGCTGTTGAGACCGATGTCGTAGCCGAAGGCGAAGCGGCGCGTGTCGCCGAGATGCATCGCGATCAGCCAGCCGCCGGCGCGGACATCGATCGCGATGCCACGGCTCGCGCAATAGCGCCTGATCGCCTGGACGAAGGTCCGCTCGCTGCCTGCCATCTGCCTTGGTCGCTCTGGTATCGGTATCGCCCGTTTCAGTCGTTCTGGCGCCAAAAGCCGCAAAAATGCGGGTCTCGGCGCCAATCCGAGTGGAAAATCAGAGCTATTCTTAATGAAATTCTCGCGAGCGCGACGGAAATTAAGTGCTGCATTCCCGCCCCAGAGGGAAAAGAAATTGCCCACTTGGCGCGCCCGGCAGCAGATTCATTAATGATGCGGCCAGTTCTGCCGCAAATGCCGCTTTGACCAGCATCAATTGCATCCGAAACGAGGTTGATTATTGGTCTCAATGGCGTAGATCACACACGCGAAATCCTCCGCCATGGCAATGGTGACCGCCCCGATTTCAGGGCCGGGCAACGCTTTTGCCCTAAAACCGCAAATATTCGGAATATCGAAAATCATGAGCGCGTTTTACCGAGAGAAGGTTCTTTCCGTCCACCACTGGACCGACACGCTGTTCAGCTTCCGCGCGACGCGCGATACCGGCTTCCGGTTCCAGAACGGCCAGTTCGCCATGATCGGACTCGAGGTCGACGGCCGTCCGCTGCTGCGCGCCTACAGCATGGCGAGCGCCAATCACGAGGAAGAGCTCGAGTTCTTCTCGATCAAGGTGCAGGACGGCCCGCTCACCTCGCGCCTGCAGAAGATCAAGGAAGGCGACACCATCCTGGTCGGCCGCAAGGCGACCGGCACGCTGATCACCGACAACCTCATCCCCGGCAAGCGGCTGATGCTGCTCTCGACCGGCACCGGCCTTGCGCCCTTCGCCAGCCTGATCAAGGACCCCGAGGTCTACGAGCAGTTCGAGTCCATCGTGCTCGTGCATGGCTGCCGCCAGGTCTCCGAGCTCGCCTATGGCGAGAAGCTCGTCGCCAATCTGCGCGAGGACGAGCTGTTCGGCGAGCTGCTCGCCGACAAGCTGATCTACTACCCGACCGTGACCCGCGAGCCCTTCAAGAACCGCGGCCGCATCACCGACCTCATCAACTCCGAGCAGATCTTCAACGACATCGGCCAGGGTCCGCTCAACATCGAGACCGACCGCGTCATGATGTGCGGCAGCCCGGCGATGCTGGAAGAGCTGAAGGTGATGTTCGAGGGCCGCGACTTCATCGAAGGCTCCGGCAACAAGCCCGGCCATTTCGTGATCGAGAAGGCCTTCGTCGAGCGCTGATAGGCGCCCGTTCTCGTCGTCCCGGCGTAGGCCGGGACCCATACCCCACCGAATCCAGTTTGGCGAAGGCTGGTCGTTGTCAGTCTTCGCACAAACCCCTACGGGGCCCTGGCTCCAGTGCGCGCAGTTGCGCACAAGGCCGGGACGAGGCGGTGGGTTAAGCGCCTTACCCAATTATCTGCGCTTCCCACCCCGCCCCTCTGCTGCACTGCAAAAGCCTATCCTCTCGGCGGATTGATCTGCGCCGGCCGATTTCGCTAGCCTGAAACAAGGGCCGCGTCATATCCGTATGACAGGCGCGGGCGTATCGTACCGCCTCATGCCGGCGGGAGGGTGTTGTGGCCGACAATAAAAATCAGGATTCGCCAAAACGTCTGCCTCTGGCGCAGGAGGGGATCATGGAGACCCTGCTGCTGCCGTTCTCGCCGCGCTTCATCGTGCTGACGATCTGCGCGGTGGTCACGGCCCTGCTGATCGGCATCGGCATTGCCGACCGCAAGATCTTCGACATCCTGCTGATCCCGATCCTGATCTTCGGCGCCCTGACGCTGCTCGGCGTCCGCGACCTCCTGCAGAAGGGGCACGCGGTGCTGCGCAACTACCCGATCTCGGCGCATATGCGCTTCCTGCTCGAAGAGATCCGCCCCGAGATGCGGCAGTATTTCTTCGAGAGCGAGAAGGACGGCATGCCGTTCTCGCGCGACACCCGCTCGCTGGTCTATCAGCGCGCCAAGATGCAGCTCGACAAGCGTCCGTTCGGTACCCAGGAGGACGTCTATCGCGAGGGCTACGAGTGGATGCATCACTCGGTGTCGCCGAAGTCGCATGCCACGGAGAGATTCCGCATCACCATCGGCGGTCCCGACTGCACGAAGCCCTATTCGGCCTCGGTGTTCAACATCTCCGCGATGAGCTTCGGCGCGCTCAGCCCCAACGCCGTGAGGGCGCTGAACGCCGGCGCGAAGAAGGGCGGCTTCGCGCACGACACCGGCGAGGGCGGCTTCAGTCCCTATCATCAGGAGATGGGCGGCGACATCATCTGGGAGATCGGCTCCGGCTATTTCGGCTGCCGCCATCTCGACGGCACCTTCGATCCCGAGGCGTTCGCGCGCGTCGCCGGCCAGGACCAGATCAAGATGGTCGAGCTCAAGATCAGCCAGGGCGCCAAGCCCGGCCATGGCGGCGTGCTGCCGGCGGCGAAGGTCTCGGAGGAGATCTCCAAGATCCGCGGTGTCGCGATGGGCGAGGACTGCATCTCGCCGGCTTCGCACCGCGCCTTCTCCACGCCTGTTGGCATGATGCAGTTCATCGCCGAGATGCGCCGCCTGTCCGGCGGCAAGCCGGCCGGCTTCAAGCTGTGCATCGGCCATCGCTGGGAATTCCTGGCGATCTGCAAGGCGATGCTGGAAACCGGCATCTACCCCGATTTCGTCGTCGTCGACGGCAACGAAGGCGGCACCGGCGCGGCGCCGCTGGAGTTCATGGATCATCTGGGCATGCCGATGCGCGAGGGCGTCAACTTCGTCCACAACGCGCTGGTCGGCATCAATGCGCGCGACCGCATCAAGGTCGGGGCGTCCGGCAAGATCGCCACCGCCTTCGACATGGCGCGCGCGATGGCGATCGGCGCCGACTGGTGCAATTCGGCGCGCGGCTTCATGTTCTCGCTCGGCTGCATCCAGTCGCTGAGCTGCCACACCGACCGCTGCCCGACCGGCGTTGCGACGCAGGACCCGACGCGTGCACGTGCGCTCTACGTCCCGCTCAAGATCGACCGCGTGCACAATTATCATCATGCGACGCTGCACTCGCTGACCGAGCTGATCGCCGCGGCCGGCCTCGAGCATCCGCAGCAGCTGCGCCCGATCCATTTCAACCAGCGGACGTCGACGACCCAGGTCAGGTCCTTCGCCCAGCTCTATCCGGCGCTGCGCCCGGGCGAGCTGCTCGAAGGCACGGAAGACCCGCGGTTCGCCGACGCCTGGCGGATGGCACGGGCGGACACGTTCCAGCCGGCGCTGGTCGCTCCGCCCGCGGCCACGTTGGGCCCGATCGTGTAAATTCACCGCGAGCGGGGCTGGCAATTAGCATTTGCTTCAACTTTGGGTGTAAATTCACCCTATGGACGAACGACGCGACAAGGCCCGACATCGGGTGCTGAAGGCCGGAACGATCGAGTTCGGCGGCGGCGCCATCGACTGCACCGTTCGCAATTTCTCCGACAGCGGCGCCGCGCTCGACGTCACCAGCCCGGTCGGCATCCCCGAGCATTTCACCCTGTTCATTGCTGCCGATGGAAAGCACCTGTCCTGCACCGTGGTCTGGCGCAAGGAAAAGCGGATCGGGGTGAGGTTCGGGTAGGGGCGGGCTCGCGCCGCAAATTCCACCGTCGTCCCGGCCTGGCGCGCAATTGCGCGCTAGGCCGGGACGACGACTAACGCGACGGCATGCGTCCCGCCAGCGCGCCCCCTCACGCCGCAGCTTGCTCCCCCCGCCGGCTCGCCAGGATCTTGTCGATCCGCCTGCCGTCGAGATCGACCACCTCGATATGCCAGTCGCCGAGGTCGAAGGCATCGCCGACATCGGGCAGCACGCTGAATTGCTGCAGCACGAGGCCCGCCACCGTGTTGAAGCGATGCGGCGGCAGCTCGATGCCGAGCAGCTCGCCGAATTCGTCGACCGGCATCCAGCCGGCGACCAGCAGCGATTCGTCCGCGCGCTTGACGTAGGCCGGCTCGGGCGGGCCCTCCTCGGAGTGGAACGCGCCGACGATCGATTCCAGGATGTCGGCCGCGGTGACCACGCCTTCGAAGGCGCCGTACTCGTCGTAGACGAAGCCGACATGGACCGGAGCGGCCTTTAGGATCGTGAGCACGTCGCGCGCATCCGCCGAGGCCGGAATGCTCGGCGCTTCGCGCACCAGCGCACGCAGGTCGGGCGCGCGTTCGCTCATATAGGCGACCAGCAGGTCCTTGGCCTGGAGCACGCCGATCGGCTTGTCGCGATCGCCGTCGGATGCCGGAAAGCGCGAATGCGGGCTCTTCGCGATGACCGCCTGAATGGCCTCCGGCGCGTCGTTCAGATCGATCTCGTCGACCTCCGTGCGCGGCGTCATGACGGCGCCGACCGGCCGGTCGCCGAGCCGCATCACGCCGGCGATCATCTCCTTCTCGCCGGGCTCGAGCACGCCGGCGCTCTCGGCCTCGCTGACGAGGTGATGGATCTCGTCCTCCGAGACCTTCTCCTCGGCCTTGCCGCCGCGGCCGAGCAGCGTGAGGATCAGCTTGCCGGAGAGGTCGAGCAGGAACACCAACGGCAGCGATATCTTCGCAAGCAGGTGCATCGCGGGCGCGACGCGGACCGCGATGCTCTCGGGGTCGCGCAGCGCCACCTGCTTCGGCACCAGCTCGCCGACGATCAGCGTCGCGTAGGTGATGAGCGTGACGACGATGCCGACGCCGACGATGTCGGCGATCCCCGAGGACATGCCGAGCTCGACCAGCCATTGCGTCAGCCGCTGCCCGAGCGTCGCGCCGGAGAACGCACCCGAGAGCACGCCGACCAGCGTGATGCCGATCTGCACCGTCGAGAGGAATTTGCCGGGATCGGCCGCCAGCGTCAGCGCCCGTTCGGCGCCGCGCACGCCCTTGGCGGCGAGCAGCGAAAGGCGGGCCGGGCGAGACGAGACCACGGCCAGCTCCGACATGGATAACAGGCCGTTAATGACAATCAGGACGACGACGATAATGAGTTCGACGGATAACATTTCGCGCAAGGAGAAGGGACACCTGACCCGGCGGACGCCGGACCAAGTCCCTTATATATGAACTCCATAAGCGATTGGCCCGGTTCCGGCCCAAATTGTCGCATCCTCCCATCAAGGACGTTGCGGGGGGAACCCGGCCCTCCTAGACTTGGCATGTCGGGGACGTCGCGGCCTCCCCGTAAAGTGGTGATCCCACGCAAGCGCTGCTCGCTGATCTGTGGAGCGAGCAATGGACGGGATCGCAATCGAGCTTCCGCTTTTTTTCCTGGCCACCTTCGCGGGCGCCTTCGTCGCGGGCCTGTCGGGCTTCGCCTTCGGCTTGGTCGCGGCATCGCTGTGGCTCTACGTGCTGACCCCGCTTCAGAGCGCCAGCCTGATCGTCGGTTTTGGTCTTCTGGTGCAGGGTTACTCGGTGTGGAAGCTGCGCAGTGCGCTCGACTGGCGCCGGCTGTGGCCCTTCATCGTTGGCGCAGTCGTCGGCGTTCCGGCCGGAGTGTCGGTTCTGACCTGGGCTGACCCGAAGAGCGTCCGCATCGCGGTCGGAGCGATTCTGATCTCCTATAGCTTCTATGCATTCTTCCGCCCACAGCTCACGCTCGCCGGTGCCGTGTCGCCGGCCGCCGACATGGCGGTCGGCTTCGTCAATGGCATGCTCGGCGGGCTGACCGGCCTTGCCGGCATCATCGTCACCATCTGGTGCAATCTGCGCGGCTTGCCCAAGGACGCACAGCGCGCCACGTTTCAGCCGGTCGCCGTCGTCGTATTCGCGATGGCGACGCTCTGGCTGGGTGCCAAGGGATCGCTCACACTCAACACGGCGAAGCTGTTCGCGCTCGGCCTGCCGTTCCTGTTCGCCGGAACGTGGCTGGGCCTGAGGCTATTCGGCCGGATCGACGAGGCCGCGTTCCGGAAGGTCGCGCTCGCGCTGCTGTTCGTCTCGGGTGTTGCGTTGCTGTTCTGAGCGGGCAGCTCAGAACTCGCCGTGCAGCCGCCCCGAGAACACCGACACCGGGCCGCGATCCGCGTTGTAGGCGGGATTGACGATGAGCTGGTAGTCGGCGGTGAAGGTCAGCGCCTTGTTCAGTGCGTAGGCGTAGTAGGTTTCCAGCACGCGTTCGTGGCGGTAGTTGAGCTGGCCGTCGCCGATCAGCGGACCGAGACCGCCGGCGGCGATGAAGTCGCGATGGTCCCGCGAGAGGCCGTTGACGGCGCCGGCAATGGCGACGACGTCGTCGGGTCGGCCCCATTTCGCTCCCTTCACCGAGACGCCGCCCGACAGGCTGCGATCGATGTCGGTGAAGGCCATGATCTCGTTGCGGCCGTCGTTCCAGCTCCAGCGGCCGAACACGCCGACATCGTCGGTGATGGCCTGTTCGAGGTTGAACGCATAGCCGTATTTCAGGCGGCCGCGGCGGGTCTGGCTGATGTCCACGCCGAAGGCGGGATTGTCCAGCGTCTCGCGGTAGCTGCCCGAGAAGGCGCTGTTGACGAAACCGAGCGTGCGCAGCTTGCCGGGCTGACCGAACAGCGAATAGCGCAGCTCGAGCTCGCCGACATATTCACCGCGGCGCCCGACATTCATGTCGAAATTGTTCGAGTTGGACTGGGCGTCGATCAGGAAGTAGCCGCCGCGGATCGCCCACTGCTTCTGGTTCAATTCGGCCGTGGCGCCGTAGCCGAGGCCGAGCTTGTCCGCTGCGTAGTCGAAGGCGCCGGAGGCCCAGATCGACCAGTTCATGAAGTCCTTGCGCGGATCATGCGCATAGGAGTTGCCGTCGAACACGTCGACCACGGAGAACTTGCCGACCTGCAAGGTCAGGCGCGAGATGTCGGCCTTGCCTGCAAGCTGGAACTGGCCGCTGGCAAGCTCCTCCTGCTCGCCGCCGAAGCCGAAGGTATGGCGCACGAACAGCCGTGAAGCATTGAAGTGCGGGTAGGGGAAGCCGGACTTCTGCGCTTCGCCGTTGGGGAAGCCCGCGGCGCCCGTCGTGTTGTTGAAGCCGAAGCCCTGCAGCAGTTCGGGATTGAAGTAGACTTCGCCGCCGTCCCACAGCCGCGCATTCAGATACAGCGAATTGCTCCAGGTCTGCTGAAAATCGGGCGACGGGAGCAGGCTGTTGGTTCCGGTATAGGGCGCGTGGAAGGCGGGGTAGCCTTGCCCGAGCACGGTCGACTGGCCGTGAATCTCCCAGCGGCTGGACTCGGTGTCGGTGACGTCGGATTTCGGATTGTAGGTCGGCACGCCCGGCCAGTCGATCTTGCGATTGAGGCCGATGCGCAGGCTCTGGAAATCCATCGACGACGAATATTGCGCGCCGGAGGGGAAGGTGACGCTGGCGTTGTCGAACTTGCTGTAGAGATATTCGAGGCGCGCGCTCCAGTGCGGCGCGAAGGCGTATTCGACGCCGCCGCCGGCGGTCCAGCCGAACCGCGTGTGCAGCACCTTCTCTTCGATACCGCCCGTGGGCGTCGACAGAAAACGCTCGCCGGCAAAGGCGGCGCCGCCGGTCGCGTAAAACAGCCAGTTGCCGCTGGTGTAGCCGAGCCGCGCGCGCAGGCTCGCGACGTAATCCCAGCGCTCCTCCGTGCCCGACAGTGCGGTCGTCGCCGACGACACGACGTGATTGGAAGGCAGATAGTTCGGAAACGAGATGTCGCCCTCGACGCCGAGCAGGAGCCCGGAGTTGAGGCGCCAGTTGTAGCCGGCCTGCACGCCGCCGGTCGCGCCGGTGAATACGTGGTTGTCGGTTGCGACGGTGGGATCGGTCAGTGTCGCCGAGGACGTGCCGTAGGTCACGCCGGCATGCGCGCCGATGTAGAGACCGGTCCAGTCATAGACGGCTCTCAAAGCCGGGGCCTTCAGCGGCAGATCGGCCGCGCGGCTCGCGCTGGGCAAAACCATTACGCCCGAGGCAATCGCCGCGGCCGTTCGCAAGTATTTGTAACGATGCCCTCTCAACGTCAAAACGCACGCCCCCAAACGCGAATGTGTCCCACTCGCCGCGATATCCCTGCAGATTCGCGGCGGCCCTGTCATCAGGCTCCGGTCGTCCACGACGTCGGCCGAGATGATCTCGATTCGACGCAGTTTCTTCCCAGGTTACTGAACTTGCTGCGAACCTTATTGCGATTAATTCGCAATAGCAACTGGCGCGCATTGCCGCAGTTGATGGTTCGCACTGCTGTGTGACGGGGCTGCAACAAATTCTCTCGGCCCCAAAATGGTTGACCCGCCCGGGGGGACAACCGGGCGGGTCGGGGCACGACACGGGGTGGATGAGGCGCCCGTGTCGGACGCAGGATCCACGAGAGATCGGCCTCAGGTACTCAAATCAGTAGCAGGAGCGAACGCGGCCGACGTACTGGCCGAAGGCGTTGTATTGGGCGACCCAGCCGCAGCGATGATAGCCGTAGTAATAGGGGTCGTTGCTAGCGGCGATCGCGGAGCCGACGACGGCGGCGGTGGCGATGCCGGCGCCCACACCCCAGACCCAGCCGGGCTGCTTGGCTTCGGCCGCGGAGGTGGTGGACACGATGCTGCCGGTGACGGCGAGGGCAGCGAGAGCGACGGCGGCAATCTTGGTCTTAATCGACATGTGAAACTCCATCCGGGTTGAGGCGGTCCGTTGTGGCCCGCGTTCCCAGTTGGACGGAGGCATGGCAAAACCGGTTCGAAGGCGCCTCGAACGCGCCCCGAATCCTGATATTTTACCAGCGAATTCAGAAGGATAAGGGTTAGCCGAGGGGGCCTTTGGCGAGCCTGTTCACGTCGAAGTTATCGACCTCGCCCAGCAGCTCGCAAAAGGCGCGGGCGCCCTGGTCGATGAGCTGCTCGCCCTTCTCAGGCAACGCCTGCGTCGCGTTGCCGACGGCGCCGCTGGCGTTGAGATCCTGCGCCTGCCAGGCGAACGGCGCGGGCCGCTGCGTCGAGAGCCAGCGATATTGCTGCTCCATCGCGATGCTGCTTGCGGGAAAATCCGCGATCGCATCTGTCCGCACCTGACCGGGATAGCGCGCAAGCATGATCGAGGTTTCGACCGCGCCGCCGTGGATGCCGTGGCGCACTTCCTCAGGCGCGAACAGCTTGTCCGCGCCTGACAGTCGCGACCATGACGTCGTCACCACGAACATCTTGTGATGCGCGCGCAGATCCTGCGCGACCAGCATCATCGCCGCGCTGTTGCCGCCATGGCTGGTGATGATGACGAGCTTCCTCACGCCGCGCCGCGCGACCTCCGCGCCAATTCCGGTCCATCGCTTCAGCGCGGTCTCGGTCGGCAGCGTCTGCGTGCCCGGATAATCGATGTGCTCGGTCGAAATGCCGATGGGCTCGACGGGGAGGAAGCTGGCCGGAACGGATGCCGGCAACAGCGCGCGCACGCGGGCGAGATAGGCGTCGGCGATCAGCACGTCGGTTTCGAGCGGCAGATGCGGGCCATGCTGCTCGGTCGCCGCCAGCGGCAGCACCGCGATCCAGCGCGACACATCCGCCGGGGCAGCATCGGCCCAGTTGATGTCGATCCAGTCGCGGGACGGCGTCATTGAATGGTCCTTGGAGGTTTCTTTGCCCGAATTTGTCACGTAATTTGGGGTAGGAGGGGACGCGGGCCTGGCCGGCTCGCGTCCCCGAACTTCATGCGGTTCTATCGCGTTGCCCTCACTTGAGCCAGACGCGATTGGGCCAGCCACGACGGAGTGCCATCATGACCCCCTCTCATCTGCGGCGAGCGCTGACGGCAGGCCTGCTGGCCGCCGTGGTCTGTCTTGCGCCGGTTCACGCCGAGACGCTCGACAAGGTCACCTTCGGCACCAACTGGGTCGCGGAGGCCGAGCATGGCGGCTTCTTCCAGGCGGTCGCGGACGGCACCTACAAGAAATACGGCCTCGACGTCACCATCGTCCCCGGCGGTCCCAACGAGAACAACCGGATGCTGCTGATCGCCGGCAAGATCGATTTCTTCATGGCCGCGAACACGCTGATGTCGTTCGATGCGGTCGCCAACAACGTGCCCGTCGTCACCATCGCCGCGGTGTTCCAGAAGGATCCGCAGGTGATGCTGACGCAGCCCGACGCCAAGGTCGCCAAGATCGAGGACCTCAAGCCGCTGACGCTGTTCGTCTCCAAGGAAGGCATGACCAGCTATTTCCAGTGGCTGAAGTCCGAATACGGCTTCAACGAGAAGAACGTCCGTCCCTACAATTTCAACCCGCAGCCCTTCATCGCCAATCCCAAGAGCGCGATGCAGGGCTATGTCACCTCCGAGCCTTTCGCGGTCGAGAAGGCCGCCGGCTTCAAGCCGAACGTGCTGCTGCTCGCCGATTACGGCTTCAACACCTACTCGACCCTGATCGAGACCCGCCGCGACGTCGCCGAGAAGAAGCCCGACCTCGTGCAGCGCTTCGTCGATGCCTCCATGATCGGCTGGTACAATTACATCTACGGCGACAATTCTGCCGGCAACGCCATGATCAAGAAGCTCAATCCTGAAATGACCGACGATCTGCTCGCCTATTCCGTCGCCAAGATGAAGGAATACGGCATCGTCGATTCCGGCGACAGCTTGAAGAACGGCATCGGCGCGATGAGCGACGAGCGCTACGCCTCCTTCTTCAACAAGATGGTGAAGGCCGGCGTCGTGAAGGCCGATCTCGACTTCCGCAAATCCTACACGCTGCGCTTCGTCAACAAGGGCGTCGGCGTCGAGCGGCGCCCGAACAAGCCGTAGCGCACGGTCGATGTCCGCTGCCCAAACCTCCTCGACCGTCGAAGCCGGCCTGACGCATCTCGCCGTCAGCCTGCGCGGTGTGACCAAGGCGTACGACAACGGCGTCATGGCGCTCGGCCCGCTCGATCTTGCCGTGCGCAAGGGCGAGTTCATCTCGCTGCTCGGTCCATCCGGCTGCGGCAAGTCGACCGCGCTACGGCTGATCGCGGAGCTCACGGCGCCGTCTTCCGGGATCGTGCGGCTGGCACGTCACGAAGGTCCCGCGCAGCCCGGCCGTGGCATCGGCTTCGTGTTCCAGGAGCCGACCCTGATGCCGTGGACCAGCGTGCGCGAGAATGTGCGGCTGCCGCTGAAGCTTGGCGGTGTCCCCAAGGCGGAAGCGCGCGCGCGCGCCGATCAGGCGCTCGCCAGCGTCGGGCTCGCCGATTTCGCCGATGCCTATCCGCGCGAGCTCTCTGGCGGCATGAAGATGCGGGTGTCGCTGGCGCGCGCGCTCGTCACCGACCCCGACATCCTCCTGATGGACGAGCCGTTCGCTGCGCTCGACGAGATCACGCGCTTCCGCCTCAACAACGATCTGCTCGCGCTGTGGCGCAGCCTCGGCAAGACCGTCATCTTCGTCACCCATTCGGTGTTCGAATCCGTCTATCTGTCGCAGCGCGTCGTGGTCATGACGGCGCGGCCCGGCCGCATCCAGGCCGATATCCGCGTCGAGACGGTCGAGCCGCGCGGTGAGGAGTTTCGTACCTCGGCTGCCTATTCCGATTATTGCCGGCGCGTGTCGGCCGCGCTGGCGCCGTCCTATTCGGGGCAGTCGACGCTATGAGCGTGCAGCCCCCCGTCACCGCAAAGCGATCCGGCGCCCAACGCGCGCTACGCTTCGTGCTGCCAATCATCGTGTTCGCGGCCGGGCTTCTCGCCTGGGAACTCATGGTCCGCATCAAGGACATCCCGCCTTACGTTCTGCCGGCGCCCTCGATCATCGTCCTGACGCTGATCAGGGATTGGGCAGTACTGTCACAATCGCTCGCGACCACGCTTCTGACGACGCTCGAAGGTTTCGTGGCCGCCAGCATCGGCGGCATCGCGCTGGCGCTGCTGTTCAACCAGTCGAAATGGGTCGAATATTCGCTGTTCCCCTATGCAATCGTGCTTCAGGTGACGCCCGTGATCGCGATTGCACCGCTGCTGCTGATCTATCTGGAGCAGCAGACCGCGGTCGTGGTCTGCGCCTTCATTGTCGCCTTTTTCCCGGTGCTGTCCAACACCACGCTGGGGCTCAATTCGGTCGATCGAAACCTCGCCGGCCTGTTCCAGCTCTATGGCGCCTCGCCCCCGCAAACCCTGCGCTTTTTGAAGCTGCCTGCGGCGCTGCCCTACATCCTCGGCGGCCTGCGCATTGCAGGCGGCCTGTCGCTGATCGGCGCGGTCGTGGCCGAGATCGCGGCCGGCACGGCCGGGGCGGGCTCCGGGCTGGCCTACAGGATCGCCGAGTCGGGCTACCGCTTGAACATACCCCGCATGTTCGCCGCGCTGCTTTTGTTGTCGCTCGCCGGGATTGTCATCTATGGGGTGCTGGCGCTAGTTTCCCACCTCGTTTTACGGCGCTGGCACGAAAGCGCGCTTGGAAAGGAAAGCTGATGTCTACCGGTTCGATTTCGTCCGAAAAGATCGATCTTTTGATTTATGGACCGGTGCGGCCGATCCTCGAGAGCGGGTTTTCCGACCATTTCGTCGTGCACAAGGCCGAGACGCGCGGTGACCTCGAGCGGCTGACGCCGGCGATCCGCGAGAAGATCCGCGGCGTGGCGGTGACCTATCACACGGTCCGCGCGGACAAGGATTCGCTGTCGCAATTGCCCAAGATCGAGATGGTGGCGAGCTTCGGCGTCGGCTACGACCATATCGACGCGAAATACGCGGCCGAGCACAACATCATCGTCACCAACACGCCTGACGTGCTGACCGAGGAGGTCGCCGACGTCGCGATGGGCCTCCTGATCTCGACCCTGCGCGAGTTCATCAAGGCCGACCGTTACGTCCGCTCCGGCCTCTGGCAGACCCAGAACTATCCGCTCAGCGTCGGCTCGCTGCGCGACCGCAAGGTCGGCATCGTCGGCATGGGCCGCATCGGCCAGGCCATCGCGCGCCGGCTCGATGCCTCGCTGGTGCCGGTGGTCTACCACTCGCGCAATCCATCCAAGGACGTCTCCTACAAGCACTATCCTGATCTGATCGAGATGGCGAAGGCGGTGGACACGCTGATGGTGATCGTGCCCGGCGGCGCCTCGACCAACAAGATGATCAACGCCGAGGTGTTCAAGGCGCTCGGCCCGCGCGGCGTGCTGGTCAACGTCGCGCGCGGCTCGGTGGTGGACGAGGAGGCGTTGGTCCAGGCGCTCAAGTCCGGCACCATCCTCGCCGCCGGCCTCGACGTGTTCGCGGCCGAGCCGAACGTGCCCGACGAGCTCAAGTCCATGCAGAACGTCGTGCTGCTGCCGCATATCGGCTCGGCCTCGGTGGTGACGCGCAACGCGATGGACCAGCTCGTGGTCGACAATCTCAAGTCATGGTTCGCCGGCAAGGCGCCGCTGACGCCGGTCGCGGAAACGCCGTTCAAGGGGCGCTGATGAGAGCTCTTCGGGCCGTCGCATTCGCCGTCGCGGCCTCCCTGGCCGCGATCGGCATCGCGCATGCGCAGGATGCGGCGAGCCTGAAGAAAACGATGCCCGGGCAGTGGGAGCTTTCCACCACCGAGCGCAGCAAGACCTGCGTCGTCACGCTCAAGGCCGACGCCGCGGGCCAGGGTTACAAGCTGGAACTCGAGCCGGCCTGCAAGACCGCGCTGCCTTTCACCAAGGACATCGTCGCCTGGAGCGTGAAGGGCCTCGACATCGTCCGCCTGCAGGATGCGACCGGTGAAGCCGTGATCGACTTCACCGAGGTCGAGGCCGGCATCTTCGAAGGGCTGCGCCAGGGCGAGGGCGTCTACATCCTGCAGGACCTCGCCGCCGCCCGCTCGATGGCCAAGTCGATGGACCAGATGATCGGCGACTGGTCGATGGTGCGCGGCAACGGCCAGCCGGTGTGCGGGCTGACGCTCACCAACACGGAAGCGGGCCAGGACAATTTCCAGGTCTTCCTCAAGCCGAAATGCGATCCGGCCATCGCGCAGTTCAACCCGACGCAATGGCGGCTCGAACGCGGCCAGATCATCCTGATGTCGAAATCAGGCGACGTCTGGCAGTTCGAGGCCGACGACAACGCGCAGTGGCGTCGCGTTCCCGACACCGCCGATCCCCTGATCATGCTGCGCCAGTAGGCGCCGGAAGCGCTTTTGCGCGTCGGCTGACAGGAACACATCGGCAGATCGGCAGTTGGTCCTGCGGTCCCGGCCGGCGGTGCGGGTGACCGCGCTATTCCTGCCTCAAGCCTGCATGGACCGATGCGAAGACCGAAAACAGCGCCACCGCGCGCTGATCGGGTCGCTGGAAACAGCGCGCTCGGAAAATGGCTGGCGATACGATCGATCGCATGGGCGGCACAACGACGACGGCAGACGATCGGGCAATCCGGAAACGGGATCTGCTCGACAGGCCCGAGGAGTTCGACCGCGCGCAGTGATCGCGAGAAGCGCCGCAACCGATGCGCCACTCATGGGAGTGCAGATCACAGGAAACAGGGAGGACAAGCAATGAGACGGAATTACCCGTCGGACGCAGCCAATGAGGCGAACAATCTGTTCAAGCAGACCGCGAAGAAGACGTTGACCGAATACGAAAAAGCAGAACAAGCTTTCCATGCCAATCGGGAACGGCTCAAGGCCGAACGGCTGGCCAGGGAAGCGGAGCGACGGAAACAGCCCAACGCGGTCCCATCCTGAGAGCGACGTTCATCTGCGAAAAAGTGCAGCCGCCCAATTGAGATCGCTACAGCATCGAAAGCACGACAATCCCGTCTTCGAGATCGCCTGAAGCAAGACGTGCGCGCGCTATACGCTCGAACTCGGTTCGATGCTTCTGCAGATAGCTGAAGGCCTGTTTCTGCGTGTCGAATGTCGTCGCAAGCCGGCACATCTGCCGATGTGCGCCGAAGGCGAGAAAGAAAGTGATGGTCCCGCCGATGTCCGACTTGGCTCTACGCACGATCCGCTCTCTCCGGCATGTGATCGGCCCTTCCAATGTTCGGCGTGGGCGTTGCGGGGGGCTGCTACGTCTGCGGCTTCCTCGAACGCGTCTTGGGCGAGGGCGCCGGCGAGGCGACTCGAAGCGCGTCATCAGCCGCTTCCTTGGCCTCGCGAGCCTCTCGAAGCCGCGCCATGTTCGTGCGAACCTCGATGGCCCGTCTTTCGACGTCTGCCAATGCCCGTGCTCCCTCTTCAGCGGCCAGGCGCTTGCGGTCCGAACGCGCGATGCTTTCCGGTGACGGCTCTGCCGGCTTCTTCTCGCTCATCGCTCACCTGGTTTCATAACGGACAAAACCCGCTCAATCCGGGGATCGAGCGGGCAGAGGGTCCGTTTCATTACATCCGTGAAACGGCGCCGTAGATATCAAGCCAGCGAGAGGTTCTCAGCGCTGACCTTGCCGCGCATCTTGTCGGTCTTGGCCTCGAAATTGACCTTCTGGCCCTCTCCGAGACCCGCAAGACCGGCTCGCTCGACGGCGCTGATGTGAACGAACACATCGTTGCCGCCGTCGTCCGGCTGAATGAATCCGAAGCCCTTTTGGCCGTTGAACCACTTGACGGTACCTGTCGTCATTCTCTTCTCCAAAGCGCACGAGCGCGTTCCGCGCGACAATCACGCAGTTAACTTCAACTTCGACGATGTCTTTGGAAAAGGAGCCCGCGGGCGCATTCAACAAGGCACAGCGGCTGATCGAACACAGTCAATATATACCACCTTCACGATTATGCAAGGACGCCAGCGGCTTTGTTTCGGCCGCGCTGCTCCGATGTTCCGATCGCGCGGCGTCAGGTGAGCATGTGGATCTGCAGGCAGACTTAATCGATTGACAGGGCTGCATGGGAGTGGTCACGTTGACGGCACGAAGCTGCATCGCTTGCGACAAGCAGATCAGCACGTCGACGCTGGCGACGGATATCGCCGTTACTATTCTCAAAAATCGCGAAGAAGCTCCTGCGCAATTGGCTGCCTGCAGGACGTGTCGCATTTGCAGCCCCAGCGAGGAGGATCGATTGCACGTACTGGTCAGAGACAACAATGTTGAGCAGGCACTGCGCGTTCTCAAGAAGAAGATGCAACGCGAAGGCGTCTTCCGGGAGATGAAGCAGCGGCGTTCCTACGAAAAGCCGTCGGAGAGAAAGGCCCGCGAGAAATCGGAAGCTGTTCGGCGTGCCCGCAAGCTCGCACGGAAGCAGGCGATCAGAGAGGGATTGCTGCCCGCGCCGCCGAAAAAGAAGCCCTTTGAGCGCAAGCCGCCTTTGCCTGAGGTCAAGGCGCGGGCGGAGTAGCGTGAGACCCTCGTTCGTGTGAGCCGCACGTCGAGAGACGCTGGTTGTCGAAGCTCATGCCATCCTAGCTGTGCCACGCCGGCGCAGCTAAGATGACGAAGATCATGCATCCCGTCGTCGTGCGCCCCTCCGTCGGGATCTCCGGCGGTGTTGAGGGTTGAGCCGCGATCGGTCGGTGAGTTGCATGACGCGTCCACGTCCTACGTCGTCACCTTCGGCGCCGGTGCCGTGCCCTGTGCCCATTTCTCCAGCTTGCCGAGCACGCCCCAGGCGGTGAGCGCGAGCGAAATCGGCATCGCGAACTGGCCGAGGCCCGGCACCGCCGAGACGATCGTGCCGAGCAGGCCGGCGATGCCGCCCGCATTGGGGCTTGCCGTCACCGACGACAGCAGCGCGGTGGCGAGCGTGCCGCCGATGCCGAGCGCGGTCTTCCTGCCGTCGAGCAGCTTGCCGATGGTCTCGCCGAGCGCACCGTTGACCTGCCCGAGCATGGGCTTGCCGTTCTTGTTGAGCAGCGTGCTGAGCAGGTCGACGACCTGCTTCAACTGATCGACAGGGGCGGCGCCCGCCGGGGTGACGGGTCCCGGCAACGGCGTCGTCTTGTTGACGAGGGAGAACAGCCGCTCGAACAGGCTGATCGGATCGTTGGGGACCGGCAGCGTGTTGCCCGGCGTCGTCGGGACCGGCAGCGTTCCGCCGGACGGTGGCCGCAGCACCTGCGCGAGGTCTTCCAGCCGCTTCAGGACCTGGGACAGATCGCCGTTCTGCATCGCCCCTCCCGATTGCGCCGCGCGCGTGATGGCCGCGACCGTGGCGCCGTCGAGGAGGCCGGTGTCCCTGAGGCCGTTCTGCTGCTGGAACTGCGAGACCGCGGTTCTGGTCTTCGGACCGCTGATGCCGTCCTCGGCGAGCTGCGGATTGGCGCCGAGCCTGTTGAGCGCCTGCTGCATCAAGACGATGGTCGAGGCCGCATCGTCCTCCGGCTCGATGCGGCCCCCGAATTGCGGGTTGCCGTCGAGCGTGATCGAGGAATCCAGCTCCAGCATCGCATGCAGGATCACGGCCGTGCCGAGCTGGGAATCGACATGGCCCGAGTCGAACACGTGATCGCGGACGAACTTGCCGGCCCTTGCCTCGGGCGGCCCGTACAGGTTCGAGCCGCCATAGAGATAGGGCGAGTTCACACCCTTGGCGTGGTAGCCGAAGCCGTTGAACGCCTCGAGCCGGAACAGCATGCGCGCGATGCTCCAGTCCCGTGCGCCGATGAAGTTCTCGATCCTGAACGCGTCCACGGCGCCGTCCACGAAGGTGGCAAACGGGCCGCGTCCCTTCGGCACCAGCGTGGTCGTGCGATGAAGCGTCTCGCCGTTGCCGAGATAGGTGTCGAAATCGAAATTGGATTCGCGGTAATGGCAGAGCGCTGTGAAATACCAGGGAACGCCGGTGAGCCGCTCGATCTGCTGATAGGTCGCCTTGCCGTTGATCGCCTTGCGCGCGACCGCGCTCGCGTCGGCATGACGTCCGGACCGGATCTCGAGGTTGGCCCAGTTGCGCTCGTATTCGCTCCTCAAACCTTCGAAAGACACCATGTTCCGCTCCCGCAAATTGATGAGTAATTGAATCTCCGTGCAGTCAGAATGAACTTGGCGCCGTGATCGGCGCGTGAGCCCAGCGTGATTGCTGCAAATCTGGCAGGTTGTTCGCGCTGTGCATGTGAACTGGGTTACAGCATCCGCGCGAAAATCAGCCGAAGGTGGCGGGATCGCCCGCGAGGGAACCGGCGGCGTCGTTCGCCCGTTAGCTATGGCACAGGATCCTGCAAGGAGGCCTGCATGGCCAAGCGCGTCCTCGCGATCGGCATCGAACCCGGCGTTGCGGATTACAGCGCATTCCCGCAGCTCACGCCGGAGCTCGTGCGCGACTACATCGAGGCGCAGCTGTTGCGTCTGCGCGATCGCGGCTTCGAGGTCACGAGCTGCCTGATCGATCTCGACGCGGCGGCCGAAGCCGCCGTCACGGCGGCGCTGCGCGACGAGCGCTTCGACTGCATCGTGATCGGCGCCGGCCTGCGCGAGCCGAAGGAACGTCTGCTGCTGTTCGAGAAGGTGCTCAATCTGGTCCACCGCCTCGCGCCGGACGCCGCGATCTGCTTCAACACCACGCCGGCCGACACCGCCGAAGCCGTGCAGCGCTGGATCCAGCTCTGACTACCGGCGCTGAGGCCGGTGCATTGATTTTCCCAATGCAACCACCCGTTGACGTCGCCAGCGCTATCGCCAATCATGGTCGTGGGGTCGTCGCTGTCAGGGAATCCTCATGTCCAGATTTGTGCTGCTGCTCGCCTGCGCAATGATGCTTGCGGGCTGCGACGCCTTCAGCACGGTGACGGAGGGGTTCACGCAGTCGAAGGCCGTGGCGGCCGATCTCGAGCAATCAACCGGCGTCAAGCCGCAGGTCGGCTTCAACTGGCACAATGGGCGGCTGGTGTCGGTCACGGTCCAGTTTCCGCGGCCCTATGAAGACAAGCCCCTGAACGAGCTGGCAGGGTTGGTCCGCGAGGCGGTCACCAGCGAATTCAAGCAGACGCCGGAGCACATCGTCGTCGCCTTCGTGCTCGTCAAGTGAGACTGCCGCGACCGAAGTCCCGCGAAGCCTCGGACCGCCGCGCCTCCTCGTAGATCGTGTCGCTTCGCCTATTGCCCGTCCACGGAGAAGGCGAGCAGCACGTTGCCGGGCGTGGTCCCGTAATTCGTGTAGCCCGAGTTGACGTAGAGAATGCCTCCGGCGATCACCGGTCCCGGTCCATCGAGCGAGCCGCCATGCGCCGACACGCCGTTGACGGTCGCATAGTCCCTGATGGTGTCGACGTCCCAGATGATTTCGCCGCTCTTGGCGGCATAAGCCCTGAGATGGCCGTCCAGCCCGCCGGAGAACACCACACCAGGCGTCGCCGTGACTGCAGCCGACTGCGCAGGGCTGCATCCCGGCCGGTCTCCGCAGCCCGGATGTGCGGTGTGCCAGACGATCTCGCCCGTCGCCTGGTTCAACGCGTACAGCCCGCCGCCCTGACTTGGATCGAGCTTCATGGGAACCCCGAAGACCGATTTCTGCGCGCCGGCGGTGGACGGCGGCACGGCCTTCAAGCCGACATCGGACACCGCGACATAGACGTTCGCATCGTCCGCAGCCGAGCCCCATTGCACGCCGCCGAGCGTGCTGCCGAGTCCCACCCGGCGCTGCCAGATGATCGCACCATCGCGGTCCGGATCGAGCGCGTACACGATGCCGGATTTTTGGCCGGCAACAAGTGCCCGGCGTCCGTCGGGTAGATCGATCAGGATCGGAGAGGAGCCGAAATCGAAATCGGGTCCCTTGGTGCCGGGGCAGTTGGCGCGATACTGGCCGCTGCATGCGATGTTGTAGGCATCGCCCTCGGTCATCTGTCGCGACCAGGCGAGCCGGCCCGTGCCCAGATCGAAGGCCACAAACGCATCGGAGGTCGTGGAAGCCGGGTCCAGATAGCTGTCGCCCGTCGTTGCATAGATCCGGTTTGTCTTGAGGTCGACGGTCGGCGACGACCAGATCGCGCCCCCGGAAGGTCCGAACAGTTGGACGCCGATCTCGTTCAGGCGGATCGGCTGGGCCTGTGGGCTGACATAGCCGCGCCACAGCACCTCGCCGGTCCTGGCGTCGAGCGCGGCAATCAGACCGCGGAACGTGCAGCAGGGATAGCGCGGATCGATCGCCAACACCTCCTCGACGGAGGAGACCGGCACGTAAAGCACATTGTTGGCCAATGTCGGCGCGCCCGTGATCACGGCTCCCGCATGCGCATCGACACGTCTCCTCCACAGCAGCTTTCCGCTCTCGGCATCGAGCGCATAGGCTTCGCCGCGCTGATCGCCGAAATAGGCGGTTGTCCCGCGCTCGTCCTCGCCGATGGTGATCGCGGTGCGTACGCCGAAGCCGGCGTCGAACACCCAGCGCTGGCAGCCAAGTCTGGCATCCAGCGCATAGACCTTGCCGCCCGCACTGCCCACGAAGATCCGGTCGCCCCAAACCGTCGGCTGCGCGTAGGCTCTGGTATCGCCGGGAAAGCCGAACGCCCATTTGAGCTTCAGGCGCGGAACATCGTCCGGCGAAAGCCGGGCCATGCCTGCGGGTTGAAACCGGTGCTGGGCGATGTCGACGCCCCAGCCGTTCCAGCGCGGCAACGACGCGTCCGCAAGCGCGGGGCCGCGCTCGCCACAGGTGGAATCCGGCAGCGGCTGCTGCTGCTCCGGAGTAGTTCCGACGAGATAGCGAACGATGGACTGAATGTCGTCCTGGCTGAGGTCGCGCCCCTGCTGGCTCATCATGCCGAACATCAGGGTAAAGCCTATCCGCTCAGGCCTGAATTGGCGCAGAGCGCTGGCATCAGGCGCGCGTGCCACGCCACCCTCGTGGCAGGATGCGCAGTGCGTGCGGTAGAGCGCCTCACCACGCGCGTTCAGCGCCTCCTCCGCGTGATCCGGACGCACGCCCATGAGCAATATGCCAACGGCAAGCAGGAGGCGTGCGGAGAGACCAAATCCAAAGCGGTGCCCGGCCGTACTCGTCATTCTCGCCACCCTCGCATCAATGAAGCGTGTTTCGGCAACAGAAGATCAGCGCGCGGTCGTCAACCCGTACCACGAATACACAACCAAAGCGAGCGCGAGGGATCCGGGTGGTTGGTGGCTGACAGGCTGGCGGCCGACGGCCCGACCTTCGTTCAACTCGACAATGGTGCCCGGAGCAGCAAGGTGCGCGAATTGATCTGGCTCGAATCCGCGCGAGGCGTTAAAACTCGCGTCTCCAAAAGGTGAGGGTGGCCATGCCTAGAAGTCTTCGCATTGGAAGTTTTTCGATCGCGGCCTGTTTGGCCGTCGCCATGACGATGCCGGTCCATGAAGCATCTGCCCAGGATGCCATCGGCGGCGCGATCATCGGCGGCGTCGGCGGGGCGATCCTCGGCGGCGCGCTCGGCGGCGGCCGTGGCGCTGCCATCGGTGCCGTCGTCGGTGCCGGCACGGGTGCCGCGATCGCCTCGGAAGGCGAACGCCGCCGCTCCGGCTACTACGCCTATCAGCGCGGCTGCTACATGCAGCGCCCCGACGGCTATTACGTCCGGGTCGATTCCCGCTATTGCTATTGATCGATCGGCCGCCGGCGATCATTGGATCGACGGCGGCCTGCGGATTGGACTGGGACGGGTGAGTGTCGGCCGGCGAGCCGCCATCCCGGGATGGTGGATCGCATGAGCTTCCGGTCTCGCATGTGCGGGTGGCTGATCGCCCTGTTTGTCGCGGGCGATCTTGCCGGCGCCGGGGTCGCCCGGGCGCAGCCAATTCCCACCGACGAGCCCGCGTTCACCGCTTTCGTGGCGGCGCGCATCCGTGCTGCGGTTCGTGACACCCCGGTCGATATCAAGGGGCCGCTGACGCTGTCGATCGGCTCCCTGCAAGCCAACCTCGACCGCGTCTATGCCTTCTGCAAGGCCAATGCGAGCGCCTGCAGCAAGGAGATCGGCACCTATGTCAGCGGCGTCGTGGCGACCACGGGCAATCGCAACGATCCCCCGAGCCGGGCAAACCTCCGCGTGGTGGTGCGCTCGGCCGACTATATGCGGCAGGCGCTCCGGGAGGTTGATGCGCGCGGCCCGGCCTTGATGCGGCCGCTCGCGGAGGGGCTCGTGCTCGTCCCGGTGCTCGACTCGCCGCAGACGGTCAAGGTGTTCAACGACAAGGATCGTGCCGCGCTCGGCCTGACGCCGGACCAGGTCTTCGACATCGCCATCGCCAATGTCCGCAGCAATCTGAAGCCGCTGATGTCCGCTGCGAAGCCGGCCGTGCCAGGGCAGTTCGGCACGTTGCAAGGCGACTACTACGCGACCAGCCGGCTTGCGCTGATCGACAGCTGGGCCCCCCTGGCGCAGGCCCAGGGCGGTGTGCTGATCGTGGCGGTGCCGTCGCCCGATCTCGTGATTTATTCGGGCCAGGACAGCAGCACCGCCATCGATGCGCTGCGGACGCTTGCGAAGAACATGATGGCGCGCGCGCCGAAGCCACTGTCCGCCACGCTGCTGCGCTGGACACCGAAGGGCTGGCAGATCGTCCGGTAGGAAGCCCGTCACCGGGCGCTCCTGCCGACGACGAAGTGGGGTGCACGACATGCACCCCACCGATACGCTCTTCCGCGGAATGAAGTCAGCCTAGTTTCTTTTCTTGAAGACCTGCATCCTGCTCGAAAAATTGGCGAAGCCGACCACGCGTCCGTCGGCAATACCGGTCGCATCCGTGACTGCGCCGGCGGTCGAGGTCAGCTTCTTCAGCGTCTGGCCGGTATTCGTGCCGGTCGCGTTGTAGGGAATGTCGTCGCCTTCCTCGGCAACGATCACATTGCCTCCCGAAAACGCGCAACTCGTTCGCGCCAATCCGATGAAGGCGCCGACGGCCGTATCCGTCGCCGGCTGAACGCCGTAAAACAGGTTGCAGACCGCCTGTTGGGCGGTGACGGCATGACCGTTGTACGTCGCCCAGACATGCCCCTTGTAGCAACCAAGCGCACCATCACCATGCGTATGCTCGACCGCCATGCGCTTGCAGGCAAGGTCGATCGCCCTGAACAAGAGGGGCGTAGAACCGGCTGTCCCTCCGATCGTGAATGTTGCGCCCGAACCGGAGCCGCTGGTCGACGCCTGTGTCGCGGTCGTCGGCAGCGTCGAATAAAGGCCCGTCCCCCAGATCGTGACCGATGCGACCGCGGTCCCCGTGACAGTCGCGACGCGCAGGATTGCGGCATTTGCATTGCCGACCAGGGTGCCGCCGGCCAGCACGATGAGGTCGCCAACCGCATAATTCGAACCGCCCGATGCGACCGTGACGGCGGAATAGATACCCTGACCGCCTACGGCATTGCAGCTGGCGATGATGGCTTCGATATCTCCCGTGAGAACGCTCTCGCCATACATCGACCCCTGAACATCGATGAGAGGACGCGTGCAGCCGGTCGCGTCCAGCTTTGTGACGTTCTCGAACCGGCAGCCATTCATGTTGCCGATCAGGATATGGCACCTGTCGTAATTGGGCAGGCGGAGCGCGTCATTCCAGCCCGGCAGCGTCAGATTGCGGAAGACGCATCTGTCGAGCGTGGTGGCGTTGGTGTTGCCGTTGGCCCGCTGGTTGTCGTCCCAGATGAAGGCGTTTCCCAGGGCTTCGACGAACAACGCATCGAACGCGATCCCGGCGAGGAATGTTCCGGCGGGCGTCACCGGGTGGGAAGCGGGTGTCGACTCCTTGAAGAAGCAGAACGGTGACGTGCCCATGAACATGCGGCCCGATATCTGCCAGGTGCCCATGGCGCCGCCATAGGCAAATCCGACGCATGCCATTCGACAATTGCCGATCGAACATTTGCCATCGGTCGCGAGGTCTCCGTACAGGTACGGCGAGTTCTGGTTGATGTACCAGCCATAGTAACAACGGTCGACCTGCACATGCCTGAATGCAGTGTGGTCGCCGACGATGTCGAGGCCCGCATAGAATCCCGAAACTCGAACATTGGTCAGCATGCGGTGTGCTGCCCAGCAAATTCCGCTCACATTGCACCCGACGGCGCCGATCGTGGTGGTGCCGATGGCCGGTCCGATGAGGCAGAGATCGCGAAACCAGGCCGCGCTGGTTGCGCCATTGTTCGCCCAGTAGCGCGAGTCGGTCTGTTGATTGATCGGATCCCCGGCTTGCTGCCCGCACATGACGGCATAGGCCGTCCCCGGCGATGAACCCATGTCGACGGTCCATTGCAGTTGAGTGATGATGTCGCCGTCACCCATCCAATGGACCTGCGCATTATTTGGTCCAGGAGCCGCCGTGGCATTGTCGATGCGAAGAGGAAACTTGAGCGAGTTCGGCGCTGTGGCCGTCGCGGCCGACATGATGTAGGTGCCGGCCGGTGAATAGATAATGCCGCCGCCGGCGCTCGTCGCCGTATCGATGGCCAATTGATGAGCGTGCCATTCGATGGACTCCGTGAGAGCCGTTGCCCGTGGATACACGGCCTGGGCCGCCGCAAGACTGGGAAAAAACCCACTCAGCGGATGCGCCAGTCCATCGCCGACCGCTCCAAAATCTTTCACATTGAATACACGTTCACCAAAACGCAGAGGTATGCCGCCTGACATTGATTGCTTTCCAAGATTTACAGAATGAGCCTTACGTGCTCTCGACAATTGCATCGGAGTCATGAAGCGATCCTGACGCAATATGCACGGTCAGGATGCAACATCATTTCGGTAGAATTACGACCCCGTCGCGTCGAAGCGGTGCTGCGTGTTGAAAGACGTTTGATCGATGGCTGTTCACATCTTCGATACGGTCGCGCGCGTGATGCAGGAGATTGCACAGATCTGTGCCGATCCCGTCGATCGTCTTGCGAGCGGAATGAACAGATCGCGCGTTAGGCAGTTTGTGCGGCCGGTTGCGAGATGTTGATCTCGTCGTGCGCCTTTAGATCAATCGCAGTCCGCGCAGGCTCGCATGTCCGTTCTTGCCCACGATGATGTGATCGTGCACGGCGATGCCGAGCGGCTTGGCGATGTCGATGATCGCCTTGGTCATCTGGATGTCGGCCTGCGACGGCGAGGGATCGCCCGACGGGTGGTTGTGCACCAGGATCAGCGCGGTCGCCGACAATTCCAGCGCGCGCTTGATCACCTCGCGCGGATAGACCGGGGTGTGGTCGACGGTGCCGGTTTGCTGCACCTCGTCGGCGATCAGCTGGTTGCGCTTGTCGAGGAAGAGCAGGCGGAACTGCTCCTTGTCGGCGAACGCCATGCTGGAGCGGCAATAGTCGATCACCTCGTTCCAGGACGACAGCGCATTGCGGCTGTTGACCTCGCCCTTCGTCACGCGGCTTGCCGCGGCGGCGATCAGCTTGAGCTGGTGGATCGTGGATTCCCCGATGCCGTCGACCTCGCGCAGCCGCGCCACGGGGGCATGCACGACCTCGGCGAACGAGCCGAAAACCTTGATCAGCGTCTTCGCCAGCGGCTTGGTGTCGCGCCGCGGCAGCGCCGCAAACAGCGCCATCTCCAGGAGCTCGTAGTCGCTGAGCGCATCCGCGCCGGCGCTGTAGAAGCGTTCGCGCAGCCGCTCGCGATGGCCGTGATAGTGCGGCGTGTCCTCGGGCTTGCTCTTGTCGTGGTCCGGCTTGGCGGGCATCGGCCACCAGCATCGCCGGGGGCCTTCCGTATTTGCAACCGCCAATTGCGCCGCTCAGCGGTCGCGCTTCAGCCCCGGCACCAGCGCGGCGAGCCGGTCCTTGATAGGGCGGCCGAACATGCCCGCGGGTGGCGGCCCAGGCGGCGGCCCGCCGCGCATTCCCGGCGGTGGCGGGCCGGCGCGTCCGACGGTTGTCTCCGCGCGGCGGTCGACGCCGAGCGTCAGGCTCGCCACATAGCGGTCGCGCTCCTCCTTCACGGCGCAGAAGGCGCGATGCTCGGGGTCGGAGCGTTCGATGACGTGGTCGTTGGCGTTGATCACCATGCGCTGCCGTGCACGGTCGCCGTAATCGGGCACATTGGTGTAGATGAACTCGTTCAGCGCGTCGGGCAGGAAGGTCTGTCCGGTCAGCACCGTCCGGTCGTCGAGAAACACCTTGAAGTGGATGTGCGTGGTGCGCCCGTCATACCAGCCGGGATAGATGGTGTTGAACGTGGCCCACCCGGCCTCGTCGGTCACTTGCGTGCCGCGCAAAAATGTCTTGCCGGTCTCGTCGACATTGTGCGCATCGCTCTGGCCGGGAAAGGCCGAATACAGCCCCTTCGCGTCGCAATGCCAGATGTCGACCCGCGCGCCCTTGATCGCCGTGCAGGGACCTGCCTCGATCACGCGCAGCCGCAATGTCAGCGGCACGCCAGGTCTGCCTTCGGCGATGTCGGACCGGACCAGCCTGGGATCGGAGTAGAACGGTCCTTCCTCCGCATGCGGTGTCAGGATGCAGGCGGGCTCGTCGCTCGGCGCAGCGGGAGCGGCACCTGCGCGGCCTGGCAACAGGCCGGCGGCGGTTGCCGATACAAACCCCAGGAATCCGCGCCGCGTCGAATTGGTCACCCGCTCACTCCAGCCTGTTCGATCGGAGATCGTCATCGACAAGCAGGATGGCAAGATCAGGCTTTGAAGATGGCGACAATCAGCCCCGTGGTTTCCGGCTGTGTCTCGGGACGTTGCTGGTCAGCGCGCCGCTCCCGGCGAATGAGCACCGAAAAAAATCCGTTTCGGCTGTCTTCAAGCCCCAGCCTCGTTCGTCTGAGCATCAGCCCCCTCGAGGGGGTAGCCAAACCTGCTCAATGGAGAAAGCCGATGTCCCAGACCAAACCCACGCTTTCGCGCCGTACGCTCGTCGCCACCGGCGCCGGAGCCGGTGCGTTGCTCGCCGCCCAGGCGGTCCCGTCCCGTGGCCAGAACGGCACGGCGAAAACGGAAGCGACCATCCGCACCGGCAACGACATCACCACCCTCGTCAACGTCTTCACGGTCGAGCCTGCCAACCAGCAGAAGCTGGTTCAGCTCCTGAAGGAGGGCACCGAGGCTTTCTTCAGCAAGCAGCCCGGCTTCATCTCGTCCAGCGTCCACGCCAGCACGGAGGGCGAGCGCGCGATCAACTACTCGCAATGGCGGAGTGCGAAGGATATCGAAGCGTTCCGCAAGGATCCGAGATTCTCGCCGTACGTCCAGAGCCTTGCCGCGCTATCGAAGGCTGAGACGATCCTGTGTGAGGTCGTCGAGGTCAACCACGCCTGACCTGACCGCGCGGGGCGGTCCAAAGGACCGCCCTTCCGCCCCGCTCACCGGTTCGAGACGACGGTGCCGTTTCGGCGGGGCATCGTGACGGCGATGACACCGGTAAGAATGAGTATCATGCCGAGAAGGGTCGACCAGGTGAAGCGTTCGCCGAGCCATGCCGAGCCGAGCGCCACTGCGAAGCCTGCGCGCAGATAGCTGCCACTGGTCGTGCCGAGCGGGCCGAGCGTGCGGATCAAGCGGAAATAGATCACCATCGCGAGCGCGGTGCAGACCACCGCGAGAGCGATCACGGCCGCGACGGCTTGGGTCGTCGGCGCCAGCGTCCATGGCTGTTCGAGCACGGCGGCCGCGGGAAGCATCAGGATCGCTGCGCCGCTCATGGCGCCTGCGGCCGTGACGATCGCCGGAAGTTCCGAGAACCGCTGCCCCCAGATGGGCGCCAGCGCATAGCAGAGGCTGGCGCCGAGTACGGCGGCTTGCGCCAACGGCGCGGCGGTGGCGATCCCGGCGAACTGGTCGGACCCTATCGTCACTGCGACCCCGACCAGGCCGAGACAAACGCCGATGATCTTCGGGCCGCTGACGCTCTGGCGCCCGCGCCCGGTCATCAACGTGATGACAAGCACGAACATCGGCGGCGTCGCGTTGAGCACGCCGGCGAGGCCACTCGTGATATGCGCCTCGCCCCAGCTGATCAGCGTGAACGGCAGCGCACTTTGCAGCAGCCCCTGCACGAAGAATGCCGCCCACAACGATCCCTGGCCGGGAAGGGCGTGTCCCTGCGCGCGCGCGATCAGGACCAGGAGCGCGGCGGCGATCGTCACCCGCGCGGCGACCATCGTGAAGGGCGGAATGGTCGGGATCGCGATCTTGATCAGGGTGAACGAGCTGCCCCAGATCAGCGAGAGCAGCAGCAGGAGCCCGATCTCGAGGGCGAGCGTGGTTTGTGGTGACGTCGTCGATTGGGCCTGCGTGCTCATGCGATTTGCTCCGGAAGGTATCGGCACCATGAGCCGGAGCGGCGGCGCAGGCTGGCCGGATTCGGACCTCATCGCCTGATCGGGTCCGTTTTCGGCTACGCGACGTCAGGCGCGGCGATTATCCTTCCGTCATGACGACTGGCTCCACGCATCGGCAGACGCTGCCGCCGCATCTCGATTGGGACACCTGCGATCGGGCGCGGCTTGCGCGTGCGCGCGCGTTCGACGGCCTGTTCTTCTCCGGCGTGCGCTCCACGCGGATCTATTGCCGGCCGGTCTGCCCGGTTCGTCCGGCCCGCTCCGAGAACGTCACCTTCTACCCGACCGCGGCCGCGGCCGAGCGTGCCGGCTTTCGCCCGTGCCTGCGCTGCCGGCCGGAAACCGCGCCGGGCTCGCCGGCCTGGATGGGAACGGCGACCACCGTGGCGCGCGGCATGCGGATGATCGATGACGGTTTTCTGAATCGTGCCACCACGGCGGAGCTGGCTGAAGCGCTTGGCGTCGGGCCGCGTCACCTGCTCCGCCTGTTCCTGCGCCATGCCGGCGCGAGCCCGAGCGAGATCGCGGCGACCCGGCGCGTGCAGGAGGCCAAGCGCCTGATCGACCAGACCGACATGAATTTGGCGGAGATTGCGTTTGCCGCCGGCTTCGGCAGCGTGCGCCGCTTCAACGACGCCTTTGCCGCGACCTACAAGCGGGCGCCGTCGTCATTCCGGCGCCGGCGATAGAAACGACGGGGCTAGCCGATCTGCTTCTCGCCGTGCCGTTCCGACAGCGTGAAGATCTCGACGCCCGTGGCGGTGACGCCGACGGAGTGCTCGAACTGCGCCGACAGCGAACGGTCGCGGGTGACGGCGGTCCAGCCGTCGGAGAGGATCTTCACATGCGGCTTGCCGAGATTGATCATCGGCTCGATGGTGAAGAACATGCCGGGCTTGAGCTGCACGCCTTCGCCGGGGCGGCCGACATGGATGATGTTCGGCTCGTCGTGGAACATGCGGCCGAGGCCATGGCCGCAGAAATCGCGTACCACGCTCATGCCTTGCGGCTCGACGAAGCTCTGGATGGCGTGGCCGATGTCGCCGGTGGTAGCACCGGGCTTCACCGCGGCGATGCCGCGCATCATGGCCTCATAGGTCACCTCGATCAGCCGCTCCGCCTTGCGCGCGATCGGGCCGATCACATACATCCGGCTGGAATCGCCATACCAGCCGTCGACGATGAAGGTGACGTCGATGTTGACGATGTCGCCTTCCTTCAGCGGCCGGTCGCCGGGCATGCCGTGGCAGACCACGTGGTTGAGCGAGGTGCAGGTCGAGTAGCGATAGCCGCGATACATCAGCGTCGCCGGATAGGCGCCGTTGCTGAAGGCGAAATCGCGAACGAATTCGTCGATCTTCGAGGTCGGCACGCCCGGCCCGACGATGTCGGTGAGCTCGTCGAGGCACTTCGCCACCAGGGCGCCCGCCTTGCGCATGCCGGCAAAGGCGCTCGGCCCATGCAGCTTGATCTGTCCGGTCTTGCGCAGGGAGGTCTCGGTGGCTTCGACGTAGCTCATGCTTGTGCGGTCTTCCGGTGTGGTCTCGATCTCGGCGGAAAGGCTTGATTTCAGGCCCTAATTTAATGATTGCCCGCCTGCATGCAAGCTAAGGCGGAGCGTTTCGGGCGACGTGGCGACCGGTTCGCGCAAAGAAAACGCTTCAAAATGAGAATCTGACCGGCCCTTGCGCCCGAAAGCGGGCCTAATTCGGGACTTCTACGGTGGTTTCCACCGGCAGGGCCCCGCCGCGGACGCGGATTTCGCGGACCGGGTAGGGAACCCGGATGCCCTCGCGCTTGAAGGCGTCCCACAGCGCCAGCATGACGTCGCTCTTGACGTTGTCCATGCCGTCGGGGTCCGCGATCCAGAAGGTCAGCGAGAACTTCATCCCGGCCTCGGCGAACTCGGTCAAAATGCTGTTCGGCGCCTTGCCCTTGGTGGCGCGCGGATGGGCGGCGGCGGTCTCGGCGGCGAGCTTGGTGACGAGCCTCGGATCGGCGTCGTAATTGGTGCCGAAGGCGATCTTCACCAGGGTGTTCTTGTCGGTATAGGTCCAGTTGACGACCTTCTGCGTCACCAGATCCTCGTTCGGCACCAGGAATTCGCGTCCGTCGCCGGCGGCGACCGAAATATAGCGCGTCTTCATCGCGCTGATGCGGCCAGTGTTGTCACCGATGGTGACGAGGTCGCCCGGCTTCACCGATTTGTCGGCCAGCAGGATGATGCCCGAGATGAAATTGGCGACGATCTTCTGCAGGCCGATACCGATGCCGACGCCGACCGCGCCGGAGAACACCGCGAGCGCCGACAGGTCGATGCCGACCGCGCCGAGCGCGATCACGATGGCGATCGCAAGCAGGCCGATGCGGATGATCTTGACCAGCAGCACCTGCACCGACGGCGTCAGGTCGGTGGCCGAATTGATCCGGCTCTCGGCGAAATTGCTGGCGATGTTGGTGGCCCACAGCGCGATCAGCAGCAGCGCGCCGGCCTTGATCACCAGCAGCGGCGTCAGGCGGAGGCCGCCGAGCACGATCGCGAAGGAGTCGAGCAGGTCGATCGTCGCATCGAGCTGGCCGAGGATGGACAGGGCTGCGACGAGCCAGGCCGCGATCGACACCAGCTTGACGATGAAGGCGTTGCGCAGCACCGAGGTCACCAGCCGGATCACGAGCCAGGCGAAGCCCAGCTTGGCGGCGACCATCAGCAGGTAGCTGCGGCTCGGCCAGGTCGCATGGTACATCACGATGCGGGAGATGATCACCAGCAGGGTGAACACCGCCGTCGAGGCGCTCGACATCATCACCCGCGAGAAGTGCCGGAGCGGCAGCGGCCAGCCCATCGCCAGCGAGGTCATGTCGACGCGATTGCGGACGCCGGCTTCCGCGGCATAGGCAATGCCGGCCGCCGCGAGAATGAGACCAAATTGCAGGTAGAACCAGGGTGAGGAAATCTCGGCCCCGACGCTGCGTGCGGTCGTCTGCACGAACTCCATGAAGTCTTTGAGGTCCATGTCCGTTGGTCTCGGTCCTTTGGTCTCGTCGGGAAGCGGGGGAGGATTGATTCGAGGACGCCGCAGAATCCCACAAAGGGTGCGGCCGCCATCGATACACCGTGAAGTGAAGCGCGTTAAGGCCGCAAAATACGGGCAGATTGCCGCGAGCCGCGAAAATGGGTTGGCGCGGGGGAATGCCGACGATAAGGATGAAATTCCAGCGATTTTTACCCGGAAGGTGGATGGCCTCCCTCGACTCCTTCAGCCTCGCCATATTGCTCGGTGCCGTCCTGGTGATGGCCGGTATCCTGTCGAGCCTGCTTGCGCTGCGCTTCGGCGCGCCCCTGCTGCTCGTGTTCCTTGTCATCGGCATGCTCGCGGGAGATTCCGGTCCCGGGCAGATCCAGTTCAACGACGTCGGCACCACCTATCTGGTCGGCTCGGTGGCGCTGGCCCTGATCCTGTTCGATGGCGGCCTGAAGACGCGCTTTGCCAGCATCCGGACCGTGCTCGCCCCGTCCCTGGTGCTCGCCACCGTCGGCGTGCTCCTGACCGCGCTGGTCACCGCGCCGTTCGCCAAATACGCGCTCGATCTCAACTGGGCGGAATCGCTGCTGGTCGGCGCCGTCGTGGCCTCGACCGACGCCGCCGCGGTGTTCCTGCTGGTGCACACCCAGGGCCTGCGCCTGCGCCCGCGCGTCGGCGCGACGCTGGAGGCGGAATCCGGCACCAACGATCCGTTCGCGATCTTCCTCACCTTGATGCTGGTCGAATACATCTCGATCGGCTCGAGCTCGCCCGGCCACGTGCTGATGGAGTTCGTGCAGGAGGCGGCGCTGGGCGCCGTCGTCGGCGTGTTCGGCGGCCGCCTCGTCGTGATCGCGCTCAACAAGGTCGCGCTGCCGCAGGGCCTGCACGCGCCCTTCGTGACCACGGGCGCGCTGGTGATCTTCGGCGGCTCGCAGATCATGCACGCCTCCGGCTTCCTCGCGGTCTATCTCGCCGGCATCATCATCGGCAACCGGCCGACGCGCGCGCATAATTCGGTGGTGACGTTCCTCGATGCGGCCACCTGGCTGGCGCAGATCGTGATGTTCGTGCTGCTTGGCCTCCTGGTCTCGCCGAGCCGGCTCGGGGCCAGCGTGCTGCCGGCGGTCGCCGTCGCACTGGTCTTGATGCTGGTGGCGCGGCCGCTCGCGGTGTTCGTGTGCCTGGCGCCGTTCCGCTTCAACTGGCGCGAAAAGATCTTCATCGCCTGGACCGGCCTGCGTGGTGCGGTCGCGATCTTCCTGGCCTCGATCCCGATGCTGGTCGGCCTGTCCAAGGCCTATCTCTATTTCGACGTCGCCTTCGTCGTCGTCATCATCTCGCTGCTGCTGCAGGGCTGGACGCTGGCACCCGCCGCGCGCAAGCTGCACGTCGCGCTGCCGCGCGCCGAGCGCGGCCCGCGCCGCGTCGAGCTCGATCTGCCCGGCCAGCTCGAGCAGCAGCTGGTCGGCTATTCGGTCCGCCCGAAGAGCCTGTATTTCCGCCGCGGCCTGATCCCGTCCTGGTCCAAGCCGACGCTGGTGATCCGCAACCAGAACATCCTGACGCCCGCGGAGGCCGATCCGATCGCGCCCGGCGACTACATCTATCTGCTGGCGCCGCCGGAGAAGGCCGAGTCGCTCGACCGCTTCTTCGTCGACATGCAGCCGAGCTCGGCACCCGATCCGCATCTGCTCGGCGACTTCATGGTCTCCGGCGAGCACACGCTGGCGGAGCTTGCCGGGATCTACGGCGTCAAGGTCGGCGAGGACGAGAGCAAGCTGACGCTCGCCGACTATTTCGACGTCCATCTCGACCGCGCCCCGAAGGAGGGCGCCGAGCTCGCGCTGGACGAGATCGTGCTGGTCGCCCGCAGCATCTCCGGCGGCCGCGTCAACGTCGTCGGCCTGCGCCTGCCGGAAGACGACGAGACGCCGGCCCCGCTGACGCGCCGCCAGGCGCTGCGGAAGAAGCTCGCGGATGTCTGGAGCTCGGTGGCGGGGGTTTGACGACGCTCTCCTGTCCCGGACGCGGTGCAGCGTGAACGCTGCTCCGCAGAGCCGGGACCCATGACGACCATCGTTGTGGCAGACAATGCCAACCACTCGTCATTGCGAGGAGCTCTTGCGACGAAGCAATCCAGAATCTCTCCGCGGAGAAAATCTGGATTGCTTCGCGGAGCCTGTCATCGGGCCGCGCTTCGCGCGGACCCGGTGGCTCGCAATGACGGAGTTTTTTGAAACGACTTGCTTCGATAGCGACGCCACGGCGTGCGGACATGGAACACCGACCGCCAGACAACCGCCACCAAATCGCCGCAACCGCCCAGGATTTGCGCGGCGTCGTGCCTCCTGGTTCCGGAACGCTTCGCGTCGCAACTCGTTCTTAGCCGCGTAACGGTCAACGCATCTGACAGGAGCACCACATGCGCAATCTCATCCTGCCCGCCATCGTCGCCATCGGCCTGGGAACAGCGGCGCCGGCGCTGGCCTATGACAGCGGCGATCAGCTTTCGATGCAGGCCGCGCTCGATGTCGCCGCCGATCTCGGCGTCATGACCATCTCGCACACCGAGTTCGCCGGCGATGAATGGCAGATCGAAGGCCGCGACCGCACCGGCCGCTGGATGGAGGTCGACGTCGATGCCCGCACCGGCGAGGTGCGGAATGTCGATCGCGGCTGGTAGCCATTCGGGCTACGGGGCTCTCCCCACCGTCGTCCCGGCGCAGGCCGGGACCCATAACCACAGGGAGAAGTTTGGCGAAGATTCGCAGTTATTCTTCGCCGGGACTCAGACCTCAATCCCTCGACCAATCACGCGGTATGGGTCCCGGCCTCCGCCGGGACGACAGCGGTGGGTGTCGAGCCAATACGGCTACGTCAGCACCTTTACCCCGCCAAAGCTCGTGACCCGCCCCTGCTTCAGCATCACGATCTGCGTCGCCAGCTGCCGCAGCTCGGCGGCGTCGTGGCTCACATAGACCATCGGCACGTTGGCCTCGTCGCGCAACCGCACCAGATACGGCAGAATCTCCAGCTTGCGGCCTTCGTCGAGCGCGCCGAGCGGCTCGTCGAGCAGCAGCAGGCGCGGCTTCGACAGCAGCGCGCGGCCGAGCGCGACGCGCTGGCGTTCGCCGCCGGACAGCTTTCCGGGGCGGCGATCCAGCAGCGCGCCGATGTCGAGCAGCTCGATGATGCGCTTGTGCTGGGCAGGGTCGGACGCAAGTCCGTTCATCCGCCGTCCGTAGTCGAGATTCTGCGCGACGCTGAGATGCGGAAACAGCCGTGCGTCCTGGAACACATAGCCGATGCGGCGGCGATAGGTGGGCACATGGATGCCGGCCGCGGTGTCGTCCACGGTCTCGCCGTCGATGACGATGCTGCCGCGGTCGGGCCGCAGCAGCCCCGCGATCATGTTGACCAGCGAGCTCTTGCCGGCGCCCGACGCGCCGAACAGGCCGATGACGCGGCCTTCGCTGGTGAAGGACGCGGACAGCGAGAATTCGCCGAGCTTCTTTTCGATGTCGACCCGCAGCATGGTCAATTCCCGTGCAAGCGCTGCGTGGCGCGGCGGGCGAACCATTCGGCGGCGATCAGCGCGCCGATCGCGAGCACGATCGAGACGATCACCAGCCGGCCCGCCGCGGCATCGCCGTCGGGCGTCTGGATCAGGGAATAGATCGCGGACGAAATCGTCTGGGTCTCGCCCGGAATGTTCGAGACGAAGGTGATGGTCGCGCCGAACTCGCCGATCGCCTTGGCAAAGCCCAGCACCATGCCGGCGAGCACGCCGGGCAGCGCCAAGGGCAGCGTCACCGTGAAGAATACCTTCCAGGGCGCGGCGCCCAGCGTCTCGGCGGCCTGCTCGAGCCGGCGGTCGATCGCTTCGATCGACAGCCGCATCGGGCGCACCAGTAGCGGAAACGACATGATGCCGCAGGCCAGCGCCGCACCGGTCCAGCGGAACGCGAAGACGATGCCGAGATAATCGGCCAGGAATCCGCCGACGAGACCTTTCCGGCCGAAGGTGAGGAGCAGCAGATAGCCGGTGACAACAGGCGGCAGCACCAGCGGCAAGTGCACCACCGCATCGAGAAATGATTTACCCCAGAAGTCACGCCGGGCGAGCACCCACGCCAGCGCGATGCCGAACGGCGTTGCGATCAGCGTGGCAATGACCGCGACCCTGAGCGAGAGCAGGATCGCGGTCCATTCGGCGGGAGAGATGTCGAACACGAAGGATTTGGTTTGCGAGAATCAGGTCGTGGGGCTGACCAGGAATTTGAAGCCGTACTTTTCCAGAATGGTCTTGGCGGCGGTCGAGCGCAGGAAGGCGAGATAGTCGCTGGTCTCGCCCTTCGCGGTCGTGGTCGCCGCGACCGGATAGATGATCGCGGGATGCGAATCCGCCGGGAAGGTGCCGACGATCTTCACGCCCGGCTCGACCTTGGCGTCGGTGGAATAGACGATGCCGAGCGCGGCCTCGCCGCGCGCAACCAGCGTCAGCGCCGCGCGCACGCTCTCGGCCATCGCGAATTTCGGCTCGGCGGCCTGCCAGGCGCCCAGCTTCTCCAGCGCGGCCTTGGCGTATTTGCCGACCGGCACCGACTTGACGTCACCGGTCGCGATCCTGCCGTCGCCGGCGAGTTTTGCGAGGTCGAAGCCCTGCGCGATCGCGACGTTGTCGATCTTGGAATCCTTCGGCGCGATCAGCACGATGCTGTTGCCGAGCAGGTTGACGCGCGTCGGCTCGTTGATGGTCTTCTTGGCGATCGCGTAGTCCATCCAGTCGGTGTCGGCGGAGACGAACACGTCGGCCGGCGCGCCCTGCTCGATCTGCTTGGCCAGCACCGAGCTTGCAGCGTAGCTGACGCTGAACTTGACGCCGGTCTTGGCGGTGTAGGCGGCGTCGATCTCGTCGAGCGCGTTCTTCATCGAGGCGGCGGCAAATACGGTGATGGTCTTGTCCTCCGCCGCGGCGGGCGAAAGGCTCGCGCCCGCGAGGATGACGAAGGCGGTGAAAAGTCCGGCGATACGAATCATGGAATGCGCTCCGTGCGAGCTCGCGCGCACAAACGCACGCGCAAATCTGGCGTTGGGTTAAGTCGGGTCGCGACGGGCGGAAGCGCTGTTCCACGTGTCCCTGCAACGGCTTACGGCCGGCGAGGATATCGCAGTTGCGAACATAGCAGGCCGGAGCCTCAGGTCAAAGGCGACCGTTTGACCTGCCGAGGCGCTTATTGCGCAGGCAGGATCGCGATCGACAGCGAATTGTCCCTGGCGCCGCTGACCTGGAGCACGAAGGGCTTGTCCGACAGCTCGTATTTCATGGTCTTGCGGATGCCGTCGCAATCGGTAGCGCCGCTGAAGGCCGCGGGCTTGAGGAAATGCCCGTCCTGGACCACGTCCACCCAGGCGCCTGAGGACAGGCTGATCGTATAGAGCCCCGCCTTCGGCGCCTTGATGCCGGTGAAGCCGGCAAAGGTGCCGTCCTTCGGCGCCCGCTCCGGCGGCGAGGGCAGTTTTGCGTCCTGCGGCGCGACCAGCGCCAGCGTGATGGCGGAGGACGGCAAGGCCGCCTGTTCGCTCCCCGAAGCGAGCTTGGCGCGATCCGGCGCAGTCAGCGCCGCGCGCTCGCGCTCGATCGGCCATTTGAACTTGTCGCAGCCGCTGGGCTCCTCGGCGGCCAGAGCAGAGGTCACGCCGAGCGAGAGCGCAGCAAGCAGGGTGAGGACGCGCATGAGAAATCCCATCGTTGGCCACGCAGCACGCGGGCGTGTCGTTTGTTTCATCGAAGCAGGGGATGCGCATCCCAAAATGCCACGGGCTTACGGCCGGGCGGCGGGGTGGATGTTAGCGTACTAGAAGAGGCACACCAACTCTCTAGTTCGTCATCCCGGGGCGCGCGCAGCGCGAGCCCGGGATCCATAACCACCGGAAGAAATTTGGCGAAGACTCGGAGTTGCCACTTCGCGCAACAACCACTCCCTGGGAGTATGGGTCCCGGGCTCGCTTCGCGCCCCGGGACGACGGCGGTGGGTGTGGCGGCAGCGTCAATCTCTGCTGTCATCCCGGACAAGCGCAGCGAAGCGGAGCGCAGATCCGGGATCCATAGCCACCGGGCACAGTTTGGCGAAGACTCGGAGTGACCAGTCCGCACCACAACGCTCCCTGTGGTTATGGGTCCCGGGCTCGCTGCGCGCCTCGGGACGACGGCGGTGGACGACGCAGCAGCGCGCCCAACCACGTACCCTACGGCTTCGCATCCCCCGCATGCAGCACCACCTTGCAGGCCGACGGCATCTGCGCCAGCGTCATCGGCGGTTTGGGCTTCGGCGGCTCCGGCGGGGGCTTTGGATGCAGCACCCCGTCGCTGAACCAGTAGGCGAGATCGGAATCCTTGCAGCCTTCGTCTTCCGACTGCGACGGCTGGCCCTCGCACTCGCCGGCGCCCGCGGGGCAGCGCATGCGGATGTGGAAGTGATAGTCGTGGCCCCACCAGGGGCGGATCTTCGACAGCCAGGAACGGTCGCCCTTGGCCTCGCGGCACAGCGCCTTCTTGATCGCGGCATTGACGAAGATGCGCTGCACCGCCGGCTCCTGCGCGGCGTCGCGCAGCACCAGCACATGGCCGGGCGTGAACACCCTGGGATCGACGTCGAGCCGGTCCTGCCGCACCATCATCACCGCCGACATCTCCTCGCGCTCCTCGCGCGAGAGCCGGCGGTCCGGCATCGGCGTCAGCCAGATGTCGGCATCCAGGCCAATCTGGTGGCTGGCATGGCCCGACAGCGCCGGTCCGCCGCGCGGCTGGGCGATGTCGCCGACCAAAATGCCCGGCCAGGCCGCGTCCTTGTGCGCCCTGGCGGCAAGCCGCTTGATCAGCGCGATCATGTCGGGGTGGCCGTAATTGCGGTTACGCGACAGCCGCATCACCTGCCAATTGTCGCCGTTGAGCGGCATCTGCGCGGCGCCGCCGATGCAGCCCTTGGTGTAGGAACCGATCACATGCGCCGCCCCTTTCGAGGGCAGCAGCTTTCGCGCGAACAGTTCCTTGGCGCCGAGATGCGGATCGTTGGGATTGGCGAGCGGCGGCAGCGGCTTCGGGTTGACGCTGCCCTTGTCCTGGGCCAGCGCGTCGCCGGCGGCCAGGACTTTTATGACGACGAGCGTCATGACAAGCAGGAGAGGGGCGATGCGGCGGGGACTCATGCCCGGCTGTTATAACCCAACGGCGCGTCAGGGTTAAGAATTAGGCTTTCAATCCGGCGTCTGCTCACAGCGACTTTACAGCCGCAAGCCGCGGGCGACATCATGCCCCCGAGGCAAAGGACTTTTCATGATGACATTTTCTATGGCGCGGCTCGCGAGGCGGGCCGCCATGGCATTTCTTGTACTGATCCCCCTGATCGCGACCCCGGCGCGGGCCGATCTCAGGGTCAACATCGACAAATCATCCCAGCGGATGTCGGTGCGTGTCGACGGCGCGCCGCGCTATTCCTGGCCGGTGTCGACGGGGCGCAACGGCTACGGCACGCCGAGCGGCACGTTCCATCCGCAGGTGATGATGCGGCGCTACTTCTCACGCAAGTACTACAATGCACCGATGCCGCACGCGATCTTCTTCTATCACGGCTTCGCCATCCACGGCACGACCGACATCTCGCGGCTGGGCGGCCCGGCCTCGCATGGCTGTGTCCGCCTGCATCCCGCGCACGCGGCAGCCCTGTTCGCGCTGGTCCAGCGCGAGGGTGCGCGCAACACCACGATCCGCATTTCGAACTAGGACCATCGCCGTTTTCTGCGCCGGGACGGCCGCATTTTTAACGGCGCGATAACCGTATCCTGCATTGACCAAAATTCGTGCGCGGTGCGGGCGATTGCCGGCGCCCGCATGCAATCGCGCGCGATTTCGTAAACGATTCAGCCCAACGCGTAATTTTGCGCCAGCACGACCTCCGATCGCGACGGCCGATCAGGTTCGATGCGTCCGCCGGCGGTCTTGCGCCTCGCAAACAGGCATGATGGCCGGCGCCGCGCCTGCGCCGACCGTGGCGAGGCGGGCGAAGATTACTTTTTTTTCAGACACTTGCCTCAAGACTTCGCCCGCAAGACTTGCGTCCGCAAGGCGCGACTGGGACATGTGACGTTGAGTTTGGGGTCTCCAAAACCAAGAAAGCGAAAGCGCATATCGCTCGCCGGCCAGGCGCCGCGAAAGCCGCGCTTCGCGCGCGCGCCCCGTCCTCTGCCTGCACCCGACGAGCTCCTGCAGAGCCGCGCGGAGGCGGAAGCCGCGATCGCGGAGGCGCGCAAGTCCCATGAGCGGCTGCGCCAGGCCATCGACCTCCTGCCGCAGGGCATCGTGTTCCTCGATGCGGAGGGCCGTTACGTCCTCTGGAACAAGAAATATTCCGAGATCTACAGCAAGACCGCCGACCTCTTCGCCGAAGGCGCGCGCCTCGAAGACACGCTGCGCGTCGGCGTCGCGCGCGGCGACTATCCCGAGGCCGAAGGCCACGAGGACGAGTGGATCGCCGAGCGGCTGCAAAGGCTCTATCAGCCCGGCGCACGCCACGAGCAGAAGCTGGCGGACGGCCGCGTCATCTTGATCGACGAGCGGCTGACCGACGACGGCGGCGTCGTCGGCCTGCGCGTCGACATCACCGAGCTGAAGCAGCGCGAGGCCTCGTTCCGCCTGCTGTTCGACGGCAATCCCGTGCCCATGATCGTCTGCGCCCTCGACGACGAGCGCATCCTCGGCGTCAATGACGCCGCGATCGCCCATTACGGCCATAGCCGCGCCGAGTTCGAGAAGCTGACGATCCGGTCCCTGCAGGCCTTCGACAGCGAGCCGCCCTGGACCACGGACCGGTCCAGCGATGAACAGGTCGCGCGCACCTGGAAGCACGTCAAGGCCGACGGCGCACTGATCGACCTTGCGATCTACTCCCGCGAACTGACTTATGCCGAGCGGCCCGCGGTGCTGCTGGCGCTGATGGACATCACCGAGCGCAAGCGCGCCGAGGCGCGGCTCGCCTTCATGGCGCAGCATGACGGGCTCACCGGCCTGCCGAACCGCAACCTGCTGCGCCAGCAGGCCGACGAGATGCTGCAGCATACGCGCCGCAGCCCCGAGAAGGTCGCGCTCTTGATGCTGGGGCTCGACAATTTCAAATCGGTCAACGACACGCTGGGACACGCCGTCGGCGACAAGCTGCTGCGCGGCGTCGCCAAGCGGCTGCGCTCCACCTTGCGCGAGGAGGACGCGCTGGCGCGTCTCAACTCCGACGAGTTCGCGATCGTGCAGAGCGGCCTGACCCGGCCGGAAGATGCGGCGGGGCTGGCAAAGCGCCTGCTGGAAGCCATTTCCGATCCCTATCTGCTCGACGGCCATTCCGTGGTGATCGGCGCCTCCATCGGCATCGCGATGGCGCCGGGCGACGGCGACGATTCCGAGAAGCTGCTCAAGAGCGCCGACATGGCGCTGTCGCGCGCCAAGCAGGACGCGCGCGGCAGCTTCGCCTTCTTCGAGGCCGCGCTCGATGCCAAGGCGCAGAGCCGCCGCAAGATCGAGGTCGAGCTGCGCGACGCCATCCAGAACGACGTGCTGCGCCCCTATTACCAGCCGCTGATCGACCTCCAGAGCGGCCGCATCACCGGCTTCGAGGCGCTGGTGCGCTGGCCCCATGCCGAGCGCGGCATGGTCTCGCCGGCCGAGTTCATCCCGGTCGCCGAGGAGACCGGCCTGATCAATCCGCTCGGCGGCCTGATGCTGCGCCGGGCGTGCCAGGACGCAGCCACCTGGCCGGACGACGTCCGCGTTGCGGTCAATTTGTCGCCGCTGCAGTTCCGCAGCGGCAATTTGCTGTCGATGGTGACCGACGCGCTGAAACATTCCGGTCTGCCGCCGCGCCGGCTCGAGCTCGAAATCACCGAGACGCTGCTGCTGGAGAAGAGCGCCCAGGTGCTGGCGACGCTGCATGCGCTGCGCGCGCTCGGCGTGCGCATCTCCATGGACGATTTCGGCACCGGCTATTCCAGCCTCAGCTACTTGCGCAGCTTCCCGTTCGACAAGATCAAGATCGACCAGTCCTTCGTGCGCGATCTCGGCGCCAACCGCGAGGCGCAGGCGATCATCCGCTCCATCGTCAGCCTCGGCAAGGGCCTGGGCGTCACCATCACCGCCGAAGGCGTCGAGACCGAAGCCGAGCTGAGCTGCCTGCGCACTGAGGGCTGCGACGAGGGCCAGGGTTTTCTGTTCAGCAAGGCCCGCCCCAATGCGGAGATCATCGGCCTGCTGGCCGCGCAGCGCGGCATCGACGGGAATACGGCGCTTGTGGCGTGAGTTCTTACCTCGCCCCGCTTGCGGGGAGAGGTCGGATTGCATCGCAGATGCAATCCGGGTGAGGGGGTACAGGTCTCACGGACATTCTCATCCGTGGAGAGAGCCCCTCACCCCAACCCTCTCCCCGTAGGAACGGGGCGAGGGAGCACACCTTCAGCGCGGCAGCTGTCCTGCTAAGCCGCCCGCAATCCTGCCAGGAACGTATCCACGCTCTTCATCAGCGCAGACGCATGCTGGCCGAGCTCGCCGTCAAATTGCCGGCTAATGCGCGCCGAACGCGCTCCTGCTTCACCACTTGGCCGTCGCTGTCGACGTCTCACATTTATTTGTCCGTCGTCACAAGATTCTCCATTGAAGTACGATCGTAATTCAATATGATGATCATAATTCAATGATGCCGCGTTCCCGTTCGTAGCATCGATAAGCGGCAAACCGGCCCTTGCGAGGATTTCATGGACGATATGGCTGTCACTTCATCCAACACCGCTTCGATGGACAATGCGGACGTGATCTCGCTTGGACTTGCTGCCGCTGCGGCCGCAATTCGTAGCGGCGACATGACATCGGAGGCCTACACGGCGGCGCTTCTGCAGCGTGCGAGAGCGCTTGTCGAGCTCAACGCCTTCATCACCATCGACGAGGCCGCAGTGATCGCGGCCGCGAGGGACGCGGACAGGGCCCGCGCGGCCGGGTCGACAGCGCTGCTGCTGGGCGTGCCGCTGGGAGTCAAGGACAGCTACCTGACGAAAGGGCTGCCGACGAGCCTTGGTCTCGACGGCCTCGCCCGCTTCGTGTCGCAGGAAGAGGCGGACGCTGTCCGCGCAATCAAGG
This sequence comes from Bradyrhizobium sp. KB893862 SZCCT0404, assembly GCF_018130885.1. Lineage (NCBI taxonomy): Bacteria > Pseudomonadati > Pseudomonadota > Alphaproteobacteria > Hyphomicrobiales > Nitrobacteraceae > Bradyrhizobium > Bradyrhizobium sp. KB893862 SZCCT0404. The sequence goes on along the minus strand of NZ_JAFCLT010000012.1, from coordinate 48,200 downwards.
ACGCGGGCGCTCTGGTCTTCGGCAAGAACAACCTCGTGGAGATGTCCTACGGCCTGACCGGTCACAACGTGCACTATGGCCAGGTGAAGAACCCGCACGCCCGCGATCGTGTGTCGGGCGGCTCGTCGAGCGGCTCCGCCGCATCCGTCGCCGCCGGCATCGTGCCTGCGTCCTTGGGGGGCGATACAGTCGGATCAATCCGCGTGCCGGCATCGTTCTGTGGCGTCGTGGGGTTCAAGCCGACGACCGGACGATGGCCACGCAAAGGCGTGGCGCCAATCTCGCATACACTCGATACGACGGGAGTGTTCGCACGTCATGTCGAGGATTGCGCGCTCGTGGATCAGGTCGTAACCGGCGAACAGGCGGCGGAGCCGCTTCGGCGCGGATTTGACGTGAAGGGAGCCCGGCTGGCCTACGCACCCCGGCAATTTCTTGACCTGGTGGACGCGGAGGTCGAGGCGCGCTTCCGTGAAGTGGTGCGGCAGTTGCGGGACGCCGGCGCCGAAATCATGGAGGTGGACCTCGGCGACGACTTCGGCTCTCTCGTTCAGACGACGACATGGGGCATCTTCTTCCACGAGACCATGGGCGCAATCTCGGAGTTTCTTAGCCGCCACGATATTCCGACCACGTTCGAGGCGATCTACGAGGGCCTCAAGCCCGAGCTTCGGGACGCATGGGGACATGTGGCCTTGCCGGGAGGCGCCGGCGCGATCTCTGCAGAGGCCTATCAGGCCGCGCTGGCCGCGAGCCGCCCTGAAATCAAGCGACGGCTCGACGAGGTGTTCGGCCATGGAGCTTTGGCGATCCTGCAGCCGACGACGCCCCGCACGGCGCCATTGATCGGACAGCAGGCAAATGTCTCGATCGCAGGGCGCGAGGTCAGCGCTCTCGCTTTGGCGAACCACACCGTGTCGGCGAGCAGCGTTGGGCTGCCGGGCATCAGCCTCCCGATGGGCCTCTCGCGCGAGCGTCTCCCGATCGGCCTCGAATTGGATGCGCCCCTGGCGAGCGACCGCGCGCTCCTGGACCTTGCACGCCGCATTGAAGGCGTTCTGAATAATTAGCGTGCGTCGAAAGGAGGGAAAGACCAGTGCGTTTCGAGAAAGGGCACAAGGCGGCGACGCGGCGGCACATCGTTGACGTCGCGTCGAAATGCATCCGTCGGGACGGCGTCGCCGCCACGGGGATCGCCGGCCTCATGGCTGAGGCCGGCCTGACCAAAGGGGCATTCTCTCCCCACTTCGAATCAAAGGAGGCGCTCGTTCGTGAAGCGGTGGAGAGCGCGCTCGCCGACCAGCAAAATAGCTTCGATGAAGGTCGGCGAAAGGACGCGGATCTCGAACGCGCGATCCGGAGCTACCTGAACCGCGGCCATCTCAAGGACCCGGCCAGAGGGTGTCCTTCGGCGGCGTTGCTCCCGGAAATCGCGCGCCAACCCTTGCCGACCCGCAAGGCCTATGGCGAGGGCTTGCGAAGCTATATCTCGTCGCTGGCCGCACTACTTCCCGATATCGATTCGGCGACCAGCGAACGCCGCGCGATGGCCATGTTCGGCCTCATGGTGGGTACCCTCCAGGTCGCGCGGGCGGTCCCCGGCGCTGCCGACGCGGATCAGATCCTCGAAGGCGGCGTCGAGGCTGCGCTGCAGCTGGCGCGAGCTCCATCGTCCTGAATCAGGAAGACCAGGACGCCCAGGCCGAATCGCGCAGCACTTACGCAGCCCGCAATCCCGCCAGGAACGTATCCACGCTCTTCATCAGCGCCGACGCATGCTGGCCGAGTTCGCCGGACGCCACCATCACATTCCCTGCCAGCGCGCGCGACTGGTCCGCGGCCTGGCTGGCGCCCGCGACATTCGCCGAGACATCGGTGGTGCCGGCGGAGGCCTGCTGCACGCTGCGGGCGATCTCGCGCGTCGCCGAGCCTTGCTCCTCGACGGCGGCGGCAATCGTCGTGGCGATGCCGCTGATCTCGCGGATGGTGTCGCTGATCCCGGAGATCGCGGTGACGCAATTGCCGGTGGCGGCCTGGATCGCCGAGACCTGGCTCGCGATCTCGTCGGTTGCCTTCGCGGTCTGGCTGGCGAGCCCCTTCACCTCCGCGGCGACGACGGCAAAGCCGCGGCCGGCTTCGCCCGCGCGCGCGGCTTCGATGGTGGCGTTGAGCGCCAGCAGGTTGGTCTGGCTCGCGATCTCGCTGATCAGCCGCAGCACGTCGCCGATGCGCTCGGCGGAGGCGGCAAGGCTCGTGACCATCTCGGTGGTCTCGGTCGCCTTGACCACGGCATTGCTGGCGACCTGGCTGGAATGGGTGACCTGACGGCCGATCTCGCTGACCGACGAGGCGAGTTCCTCGGTTGCCGCCGCGACCGCATTGACGCTGGTCGAGGCTTCCTCGGAGGCCGTCGCGGCGGCGGAGGCGCGCTGCGAGGTGCCGTTGACGCTTGTCGTGATCTCGCCGGCGACGTTCTGCATGCCCTCGGTCGCCTTTGCGACCGCGGCCACCACGCCCTTGACGTCGGCCTCGAAACGATCGGCCATCCGGCGCTGCAACACCTGTTTCTCGATTTCTGCCTTGGCCTTGTCCGCCTCCTGCGCTTCGCGCAAGGCGCCGGCCTCGAGCATGTTCTGACGGAACACGTCCACGGCCTTGGCCATGGTGCCGAGCTCGTCCGGACGCTCGCTGCCGGGAATGGTGACACCGGTATCGCCGCTCGACAGCCGGTTCATCACGGCCGTGATCGCGGTCAGCGGCCGCGACAAGCCGCGTCCGAGCAGGAACGCCAGCAGGACAGCGGCGGCGAGGATCGCGACCGTGCCGAGGATCAGGTTGCGCTCCGCGGCGGAGAAGGCGGCCTCGTACTCCGTCGTGTCCTTGATGATCTCGAGCACGCCGACCGGCTGGCCCGCATAATTCTTGATCGGGCCGGCATAGACCGCGACCGGATGGCCGTCGAGCTCGGTCTCGCGCAGCAGCGGAGCGCCGTCGATCGCGGCCTTCAGCTCGTCGGGCTTGGCGACCGCGTTCTCGCCGAAGGTGGAGGACAGCTTGTTGAGGTTCTTGCCGTCCACCGAATAGACCGCAAGGTCGATGCCGAAGCGCTTCTTGGCGCGGTCGACGAATTCCTTGCCGAAGGCGGCGCCGACGTCGACATTGGCGATGTTCTTGCCGTCGCGCACGATCGTGGTCATACCGAAGATGCCGAGCGCTTCGCGGCCGGGCTCGACGCCGACGATCTGCCGGCCTGTCTTGAGCGCCTCGACCACGGTGGCGCGGCGCGAGGAGACGTCGTCGCCGAAGGTCTTCGGGGTGTGGACGCGATAGAACGAGATCGCCGGCGGAAGCTGGAAGGTGATCAGCGGGATGCCCTGCGCCTTCAGCGCCTTGTTGGCGTCGCCCAGCAGCACGCCGAGCGCGTCGCGGTCGCCCTTGGCGATGGCGTCGCCGACCGGCGGCAGCGCTGCGATCGCGGCGGACACGGCCAGTGCCGAGCGCCCCTCGTAGTCGATCGCCGCGATCACGCTGTCATATTGCAGCTTGAGCTGCTGATCGAGCGCGAGCCGTGTCAGCGCCCGTTGCTGGGTGATCGAGAAGCCGGAGAGGATGGCGCAGGCCACCGCGACGGTGAGTGCGATGGCGAGGATCAGGCGGGCGGCAATCGACTTGATCTTGAACATCAAAAATTCCCGAGCATTTCCAAGTCTTGCATTTCCAAATCTTGCTTTGGTGGAAAGGTCCCAGAAATTGCTTAACAACAAGGACGACGCCGCCCCCGTGTTTCAACGGAATCGCACCCGTCCTTTTGCATGACTCAATGCAGCAGGCGCATGGAGGCTGTGGTCGTTCGCCGCAAGTCGAGACAAAGCGCCGCGGCTCGCCGGCGACTATCGGTTTTCGGCAAGGATCATCTTGCCGACATCCTCGTAATGCGTGTCGCGTGCCTGGATCTGCTGCGCGATCGCGTGCATGTCGCGGAACCGTCGCTCGAACGGATTGCTGCGGAACACGGCGGTCGCGCCGGCCATGTGATAGGCGGCGTCGACCACCTTCGCCGATTGATGGATTGTCCAGGTCGCGGCCAGGCGGACCGCGCTGCGATGCGCCGCGCTGAATTCGCCGGTGGCATTGAGGTCGCGCCACATCGCATTTGCGGTGGCATAGAGATAGGCGCGCGCCGCGCGCAGATCGCCCTCGGTACGGCCGATCAAGCCCTGGACCGCCCCGTTGTCGCGCATGGCGCCGGCCGCGAGCGACTGGTGTTTTCCGCGCGCCAGCGCGATGGCGGCATCCAGCGTGGCGCGCGCGACGCCGAGCGAGACCGCGGCAAAGCCGAGGCTGAAGCTCGATCCGGTGCCGACGCTGTAGAGCGGGCCCTTCTCGATCAGCGCATGCGGCACGTCGCGGAACGCGGTGAAGCGCTCGGGGATGAACAGGTCGGCCACCTCATAGGAATCCGTGCCGGTGCCGGCGAGCCCGATCGCCTGCCAGACGTCGTGCAGCACGGCGCTCGCGGCCGGAAACAGGATGGTGCGCACCTCCGGCGAGCCGTCTGCGTTCTTGCGCGGCGTCCCGTCATCACTGACGATACGGACATGCGCCCCCAGCCAGCTCGCCTGCCGCGAGCCCGAGGCGAAATCCCAGCGCGCCGTGACGCGATAGCCGCCCTCGACGCTGCGCGCCTCGTGCGCGATCGCGCCCCAGGCCAGGATGCCGGGTGCGGTGTTGAAGATCTCATGCGCGGTGTCGTGGTCGAGCGAGGCTGCGATCATCGCGCACACGCTGCACTGGCCGAGGCACCAGGCCGTGGACGCATCCGCCTTCGCGATCTCCTCCAGCATCTGCATGAAGGTTTCGATGGGCACTTCCGCGCCCCCGAGGCTCTGCGGCAGCAGCGCGCGATAAAATCCGTTCTCGATGAGGGCGGAAACCACGGCAGGCGTCAGCCGCCGCGTCCTCTCGATCTCGTCGGCCTCGCCCGCGATCAGCGGCGCGAGCGCGCGTGCACGTTCGATCAGGCCGACGCCGGGAGTTGCGTTCATTGGCGCGTTTCCTCGCCCATTCTGCCGTGAGACGTGGTCCTACTCTATCACCTCGTCCGCAAATGCCAGCAGACCGGGCGGGATCTCGAGGTTCAGCGTTTTTGCGACTTTTAGATTGATCACGAACTCAAACCTGGTGGGCTGCCAGATTGGCAGGTCGGCCGGCCTGTCGCCGCTGAGAATGCGGCCGGCATAAATCCCGCCTTGCCGAAAGGCGTCGGTCAGACTGTTGCCGTAGCTCATCAAGCCGCCGGCGTCGGCAAAATCGCGCCAGGGATACATTGCAGGCATGGCGCTACGCGCCGCCAGATCAACGACACGGCGGCGCTCGAGATTGAAGAGGCGGTCGGAGGTGACAAGCAGCGCGCTCGCTCGATGTTCGACGGACCTCGCAAACGCCGTTTCGAGTTCGGCGAGATTTCGCGCCTCGAGAATCAGCAGCTGCAGCCCCGAGGACGATGCCGCCGATCGCAATGCCGTGACATTCGCATTCGGGTTGTCCGGGTTGATCAGCGCGGCGACCAGGGACGTGTGGGGCAGAAGCGCGTGCAGCAGTTCGAACCGCTTCGGCTCCAGCGCGCTGGCCTGGAACGCCACCCCGGTCGCGTTGCCGCCCGGGCGATTTATGGAAGATGCAAGACCCATGGCAACGGGATCGAGACCTACCACGAACACGATGGGAATGTCGGACGTCGTCGCTTTGGCGGCCAGCGCCCCGCCATTATCCGCGGTGAAGATCAGAGCAACACGCCTGCGCACCAATTCGGCTGCGGCGTCTCGCAGTTCTTCGTTGGCGTTCGGCCAGCGTCCCACGATGGAAATGTTTTGGCCTTCGACAAATCTCATCTGCTTGAGGCCGCGACGAAACGCTTCCGCGAACGTTTCCGTGCCGGCGCTTGGACGGTTGAGGGAGCCGATCACCGGCATCGACGATTTCTGTGCCTCGGCCGCCGACGACAAGGTCATTGCCGCAGCGCCCAGGCCTGTCATGAATTCGCGCCGTTTCATGCGTGTGACCTTGGAAAGGTCGTGGACCAACCGAAAGGAGAGGTGCCAACGATGCAGACCGGGCGAAAGGAGGCCGCCCGGCCGTCCTTGGCTCGCGAGCCGTTGAGCCTAGTTTGCCGGTGCGTCGGGCCCGTGACAATGATCCTCTTGTCGCCGCGCGCCGCAAAAGGCTTGCGGCTCGGATTTGCAGCCGTCGCGGCGTGGAACCAGCTAGCGCTTCACGGGCTCGGAGACCGGCTTTCCCTTCTCGACCACGAAGACGTTGAAGGTTTTCGCGGTGCCGGTACCCTTGTTGTTCGCTTCGTGAACCACGCCGGGTTCATTGTGGTAGGACTGGCCCGCCGCATAGGTCTTGGCTTCACCGCCTTCCTTTCGACCGACGACTTCGCCTTCGAGGACAGTCGTGTATTCGTCGCCGGGATGCGTATGGAGCCCGGTGCCGGATCCCGGCGGCCACTCGACGATCACGGCGATGACTTCCTTGTCCGGCTGCCCCGTCAGCGGCTCCTTCTGCAGCGGAGTCAATTTCAGCTTTGGGGGCTCCTGTGCGAGAACGACAGGACCCATCGCGACGGTCGCGACCAACGCAATCGACGACAACACATGAGCGAGCTTCATCGAGATCTCCCTCAGATTGATGAAAACAAAAAGACAAACGTCCATTGGGTGCAAACGCGACCAGACTATTCGTCGCGCTGCCCGTTGCCAAGGCCGTCGGGTGCGGGCCCGTCGATCGTGCTCGCGGGCAAATCGCCTCGTGGCAAGTTTCCGCGGCTTCCTCTACGATCCCTGGAGCGAGTTCTGGGAGATGTCGGGATGCGAACCATTGGCCTGATCGGAGGCATGAGCTGGGAGAGCACCGCGCTCTATTACAAGCTCATCAACGAGCGCGTCCGCGACCGCATGGGCAAGCTGCATTCGGCCCCGCTGCTGATGTATTCCTACGACTTTCAGTGCATCAAGGAGATGCAATATGCCGGCCGCTGGGACGAGGCGGCGGCAAGCCTTGCTGAGGTCGCGCAGCGCCTTGAAGGCGCCGGCGCGCGGGCGATCGTGCTGTGCACCAACACGATGCACAAGCTGGCGCCCGAGATCGTGGCGAAGCTGACCATTCCCTTCATCCATATCGGCGACGCCACGGCGGAGCGCATCCGGTCCAAAGGCTACCGGCGCGTCGGGCTGCTCGGCACCAAATTCACGATGGAGGAAGACTTCTACATCGACCGGCTGCGCGCCCACGACCTCGACGTCCTGGTGCCTTACGCAGACGCGCGCGCCGACGTGAATCGCATCATCTACGACGAGCTGTGCCTCGGAAACGTCACCGCTCCATCGCGCCGCCGCTACCAGGAGGTGATGGCCGCGCTCGTCGCAGGCGGTGCCGAGTGCATCATCCTCGGCTGTACCGAGATCACGATGCTGGTCGGCGCGGACGATACGTCGGTCGAGACATTCGACACGACCGCGATTCACGCTGAGACCGCGGCCGATTTCGCGATTCTGTGATGGCCATGCCGGCGGGGGCACATGCTGACTCCGTCCAGGCGCAGTGATAGCATGCGCCTCGTCGCCGGCCTGCGGGTTTGTTCTCGTACGCGCACCCGCAGAGAGCGTGTGGGGAGGCAAGTCCAATGAACAGGGAAGCACTCCGTAGGCCACGCAATTGCCGCAGGCTTGTATTGCCTGTCATTCTCGCCGCGGTCTGGTCGCCTCTGGCATGCGCCGAGGACATCCAGAGATCCTCCGGCGCAGTAGGCCCGGTCTTCTCGGACAGCGGTCCCGATGCCGAGCTCTATGGCGCGGCCGCGGGTTATCCGGTCGGCACGCGCGGGACCGCTACCCAGCTCGACAAGCTCGTCGGCGTCTACACCCATTTCGGCGAGATCTATCCGTCGCGCCCGGTCGTTCGCGCGACGACGCCCTGGCAATTCAAGCGCGCCCCGGAGCCGCAGATCGCCTACAGTTTCGGTACCGAGCAGCTGACCATCGCGGACTACCTCAAGCGCAATCCGGTGACGGGGCTTCTGATCGCCCGGGACGACACCATCCTGTACGAGCACTATCAATATGCGCGGACCGACCGCGACCGCTTCCTGTCGCAGTCCATGGCCAAGACGCTCGTCGGCATGCTGGTCGGGGTCGCGGTGTCGGAGGGGCGGATCAAGTCGATCGACGACCCCGTCTCGACCTACGTCTCCGGCCTTGCAGGAACGGAGTATGGAAACACATCGATCCGGGCCCTGCTGAACATGTCCTCGGGCGTCGCGTTCTCGGAGGTCTATGACGGGCAGGATGACATCGCCAGGCTCGGGCGCGCCCTGTTCGTCGACGAGCCCAGGGATCCCGCCGCCGTCGTCGCGCAGTTCAACACCCGCACCGCGCCGGCCGGCACCAAATGGCACTATGCGAGCGTGGAAACCGAGATCCTCGGCCTGGTCCTGCGCGCGGCCACCGGCACGCCCGTGGCCGATTATCTCCACGACCGGATCTGGAATGCCATCGGCACCGAAGCGGATGCCTCATGGGCGATCGACGGCACCGGGCAGGAGATTGCGTTCTGCTGCTTCAACGCGACCTTGCGCGACTATGCGCGCTTTGCCCGCTTGCTCGCCCATGACGGCCGCTGGGAAGGGCGCCAGCTGATCCCCCGGCAATGGCTGCTGGATGCCACGACTGTCAGGCCGGACGATGGTTATCTCGCACCGCGCGTGGCCACGCCGTTTTTCGGCTACGGCTATCAGGTCTGGCTCCTCCCCGGCGAGCAGCGCCGGTTTGCCCTGTTCGGCATCCGCGGCCAGGTCATCCTGGTCGATCCGGCCTCCAAGCTCGTCATGGTGCACACCGCCGTTCGCCAGAAGCCGTCCGAGCCGGGCGCCCTCAGGGAGCCGCTCGCGCTGTGGTCCGCCGTGCTGCAACAGCTCGGGCAATGACGATTTGACGGCTCTTTGAGCGTCATCGCTGATGGCCTTGTCGATCCAGCGACCGGCCGGTGGCTGCATTGAACCTGCCCGGCTTCCGGGAGCACCAACGTCGCGGAAGTCCCCGCGGCGAAGGAGCGCGCGATGAAAGCCCTGAAAGCATCGATCTGTGTTGCGGTCACCGCGCTCGCCCTGAGCCTGTCGCCCGGCGCGTCCTTCGCGCAGGACGATGAGGCCGGCGTCGCCACCCGCCAGATGAAGGAGCTCTATCGGGCCGGAAAATACACCGAAGCGCTGCCGCTCGCCCAGAAGGCGCTCGCCCTTCGCGAGAAGGAGTTCGGCCCCGACGATGCCAATGTCGCGATGCCGCTGAACGACCTCGGCACGATCCACTACAATCTCGGCCAGTATGCCGTGGCGGAGCCGCTGTACAAGCGCGCGCTGGTCATCAGGGAGAAGACGCTCGGTCCGGATCATGCGGAAGTCGCCATGGTCCTGAACAATCTGGGCGATCTCTACCGCGCCGAGGAGCGTTACGCGGAAGCCGAGCCGCTGCTGAAGCGATCGATCGCCATCGACGAGAAGACGATCGGCCCCAACGATCCGTCAATCGTCTTGCCGTTGAGCAATCTCGGCGCCGTCTACAGCAGCCAGGGCCGGTACGATCAGGCCGAACTGCTGTTCAAGCGGGGACTCGCCGTGCTGCGGAAAGCGCTCGGCCCGGACGATCCCGAAGCCACCGTGCTGATGAACAATTTGGCCGATACCTACATCAATCTGCATCGCTATGCCGATGCCGAACGGCTGCTGAAGCGGTCGATGGTCGTGACGGAGAAGGCGTTCGGTCCCGATCACGCCGACATCGCACAGGCGCTCAACAATCTGGCTGCCCTCTATGCGCGTCAGGGGCGTAACGCCGAGGCCGAGCGGCTGTTCAAGCGGTCGGCGGCCACTTTCGAGAAAACCCTCGGTCCCAATCATCCGGATCTCGCCGGCGTTCTGGATAACCTCGCCGGACTCTACAGGGATCAGGGCCGCTACGCCGATGCCCAGCAGGTCATGAAGCGATCGATGGCCATTCGCGGCAAGACGAGGCCGATCTGAGCAGGTCTTTCGTTGAGGGATCATCGCGGATTGCGTTGAGGGGGCCATGACGAAGCATGCAGGATTGCTCAAAATTGTCGTCGCCCTGACGTGGCTCGGATTGTCTGCGGCAACGGCGGCCGGCGGCCCGTCGAAGGACATGTGGAGCGGCGCCTGGACGTTCGAGATGGACCGCCAGGATCGGCCGTGGCTCGCCTTTTCCGACCCGCATGGCAAGACGGTCTTCCGCATCGGCTGCGGTACGCATTTCGAGCTGGACGCGGTCTATCCGGGGGACGCGCCGAAACAGGAGCACACCGAGGCCTCGATCACGATCGGCAACGGCAAGACACAGATGGATTTCGCCGGCTTCACATACGCCGGCCCCGAGTCCTTCCCGCCGGACACCTCGGTGTTCAACCAGGCGGATCTCGGGCACCCCGAGCTTGCCGAGGACAAATGGCGCGCGCTGGAAAACCGCGTTCTGGACCTCATGGGGTCCGGGCAGCCCCTGATTGTCTCGGCCGAAGGCAAAAGCTACGTGCTGCCGCCAGTCAAGGCCCCGCGGTGGCGCGCGCGCTTCCAGAAGGTCTGCTGACGCCCTGACGGCGGGCAGGTGGCGCACGCTCCCCCATAGCCCCACTTTTTTGTCGCATTGACGGTTCGACCATGTCGGTATCGACGGGTCTCGATCGTCCTTGGGTGGACATGTCCCGAACGATCGGTGCATGGATCCCCCACAGGTGAATCGATGTCACCTCGAGCCGTCATAATCGAACTGGAGCAATACCGATGAGGATCACCGTCGAAACCAGCGTCGCAGCCCCGATCGATCAGGTCTGGCGTGCCTATACGACGCCAGCCGACATCGTGAAGTGGAACGCCGCGTCGGACGACTGGCATACGACCAAGGCGACGGTGGACCTGCGGGAAGGCGGCCTCTTCTCGTCCCGCATGGAGGCCAAGGACGGCAGCATGGGCTTCGACTTCGCCGGCACCTACACGACGATCGTCGAGCACAAGCTGATCGAATATGCGTTCGGCGAGCGCAAGGCCGAGGTCGAGTTCGTGCCCGGCCCGAAGGGCGTCCTCGTCCGCGTCGTCTTCGACAGCGAGCCGACGCATTCGGTCGAGCAGCAGCAGGGCGGCTGGCAGGCGATCCTCGACAGTTTTGCACGGTACGTGGAAGCGAAGAAGTCGTGAGCGTGTAGCGCGCGGGATCGGTTCAACCCATCCCGCGCGCTGAAGTCCGCGGTGTCTCAGGTGCTCAGAGCCTTGAAGGCACTGATGACGATGAAAGCCCCGAGAGCATAGGCGAGCGCATTCACGACCCACGCAATCGCGACGCCCAGCAAGGCGGAGCCGCCTGTCGCTCCCCAGAAGAAATACGCCGCGGTGATGCCGGGCCATTCCAGTGACAGGAGCGCGTAGCCGGTCGGCGATTCCAGCACGAGGAGCGCCGACGAGATCAGCGCCCCGATGGCCAATGCGATGACGAGGATCATTTTCAAGGAGGGCATCACAATCCCAGCAGCCCGGCCAAAACAGGAATCAGGAAATAGGCGGCGACCCCGAGCAGAAGCCCCGCGACGATCCGCGTCCTGCGGCCGGGCACCCTGGCATCCAGCCACGCGCCTGCCTTCAGCACGGCCCGTTCGAGCAGGCCCCCGATGAGGGACCTGGCGAGCTCGAACAGCAGTTCTCCGAAAAATCTGGCCATCTCCCGCGATTAGTCTGTTCGATCGCCCCGCGGGTTCAAGCCCTGGCGGCTCCGGCCGGCGACATGAGAACGGGCGCTCAGCGCTTGCCGAACCATTCTTCGTAGATCCTCTGGTAGGTGTCGTTCTCACGCAGCGCCAGCAGCGCTTCGTTGACATGCTTGCGCAAGGGGCTGCCGGTCGGAAACACGATGCCGTAGTCTTCCTTGTGGAAGGTGGTGCCGACGATCCGCGCCAATCCTCTGCCGTCGTGGGTCTCGTAGTAATGCAGGGCGGGCGCATCGAACACGACGGCGTCCACCTCCCGGTCCAGCAGCGCATTGTAGAGGTTGTCGACATTCTCGAACTCGATGACTTCGGCCCTGGCCTCGTGCAGGTAGGCTGCCGCCGTGCTTCCCCGTGTCGTTCCGACGGGCTTTCCGACGAGATCGCGCGGATCGTTGATCGGTCCCCTGATCTGCTGCACCGTCAGTGACGCCGTCAGCTGCGCCGTGTAGAACGCCACGAAAACGACGCCCGTGAACATCCAGAGCACCGCCACGATCCGTGCCATCCAGTGCCGCGGCATTTGATCCGCCTGCGTCGCCAGCGTGCCTGCGGCCCAGAACATCGCATGGAAGATTCCCGGAAAATATTTCGTGCTCGGAATGATTCCATCTTGATGGTGCCGTTCCACCAGGAACATCAGATGCGCCGGAATGAGGATCAGCAGCAAAGCAATGCCGAGCCAGATCAGAAGCGTGCGGGAGAAGAACAGTCGCATCAGCTCGTGCAGCGGGTTCGGCTCGACATGGGGCGCGGTGCCGCGAATCAGGATCTGCAGGCCCGAATTCATGATCGGCTGAGAAAAATCGAACCTGTTCTCGCGGTCGGACGTGATCGAGACGGCTGCAATGGCGAGATCCGCCCGGTCGCTCTCGACGGCATCGAGCAATTCGCCGACATCCGACATGACGAGGTATTCGGTCTCGCGGTTCAGCCGGCTGCTGATGCTGTTCCAGAGCTCGATGCTGAAGCCGCTCAAAGCTCCGTTTTTCTCGATGACCATGGGAGGCACGATCCTGGTCGCCACCCTGAGCTTGGCGGTCTCGCCTTCGGCCATGGACCAGGTGATGCAGGTGAGCAGCGCCAACACGAGCCCGCGCACGACATTGGCAGCAAGCGCGCCGCGCAGCCGGACACCGCCTGCACGAAGCCGGATCGCGAGATCGGGACGGGACATCAATGGTCTCCAGCCGAGAGTCGCGTTGCCTGCGCGTGCCCAAGGGCGCGTGACAGCGTGGTTAGGGCAAAGTCCCCGCTGCGACGATCCCGGTCAGGAATTCGCGCCGCCTCATGTCACGGTCCTTGATCGGTCAGGGGATGGGTTTCGCAAGCGCTCAACCCATCCGAGCCTAAAGGTGCGGCGATCACGCCGCTTTCGTCAGCACGTCCGTTAGCCAGTCCGGCTCGGCGATCATGACCGAGTGGCCGGACGTCGTGTTTTCGAGCACGGTCCAGGAGCTGTCCGCCTTGCACTCCGCCGCCGCCTTGTCCATCGCAGCCAGCTGGAATTTCGGCAAGCGGATGTAGGTCTTCCTGGCGACCTTTTCGCGGGCGCCCGTCAGCTTGACCGGTTGCAGGAACGTGCCGACCGGATGCGGGGTGACCTTCGACAACACCCAGGCAACGTCCTTCGGGTCGTTGAAGGCCGTCGGTGGCAGCGCTTTCGGTGCGGGCCGGCTGATCGCACCCTCTTCGAGCGGGAAGGGGACCAGGTCTCGAAACGCCTGTCCGTCCGCGGGCTTGATGGCGTCGACCCAGACGATGGACGACACCCGGCTTCCGATGCGCTCGAGCGCGCCCGATGCCGGACATCCGCCATAGGAATGGGCAACGAGGCAGATGTCGGTCAGGTCTTCCCATTCGACGAGATTGGCGATGTCGGCAATGTGCGTGTCGAGCGTGATGTCCTTGTTCAGGAGGTGCGAGCGTTCCGCCAGGCCCGTCAGCGTCAGCGCAAAGACGCGATGTCCCTGCTTCTGCAGGCGCTCCGTGACGCGATGCCAGGACCAGGCGCCGTAATACGCGCCGGGAACGAGCACATAGGTCTTCTGTGCCGATTGCGCGCGGGCCGGACCGATGAATGCGCCCGACGCCAATGCCGAGGCCGAGCCCGCCGCAGCGCCGAGGCCGCCGAGTAGTCTGCGACGCGTGATGATTGAACGGACCATGAAATAACTCCGTTGCATTGAATGATTGATGCTTGAAATAATGCACGTGAATGACGGTGCAGGGCCGATCCTAGGGAAAATGACGGCCAACGCCAATATCGCGTTTGGGTTTGGAGGCGAGGCGGTCACCGGTGCAGCGCCGGGATACCGCCGCTGGAAGCAGGTGCGGCGTTCGGCTCGATCGCCAGTTACGCGGCGGCCGCGCTCGGTGTCCGGTCAGTCCGCAGCCTTGCGGCGATCCGCGTCAACCTGGGCGCGCCATTGCTTGACGAGGTCGCGCCGGCGGCCGGGATAGCGTTCCGTCTTGAGCCGCAGCTTCTCGATCCGGTCCGCCCGGAAGGAGCGAAAGTCCTGCCTCATTTCACACCAGCCGGCGAGGATACGTTGGGAATCGAAGAAGGCGACGCCGATCGGCCATATCGTGCGGGTCGTCTTCACGCCTTTCGGATCGCGATACACGATGGACAGCTTGTGCTGGTCGCGCATCGCCTGGCGCACGATGCGGAGATCGACGGTTTCGGGCCGCTTGGGCCGGCGTGCGACATGAAACGCATTGTCGTCGATCCTGTGTCGCAGCTCCGGCGGCAGGACGGCACCGATTTTCGCGAGCGCATCACGCGCTGCCAGCGCGAACTCTTCGTCGGTCTGGCGGGACACCCATTGCGCACCGAGCGCCAGCGCCTGGATTTCTTGCTCGGAGAACATCAGCGGCGGCAGCAGAAAGCCGGGCTGCAGGACGTAGCCGAAGCCCGGCTCGCCCTCGATCTGCGCGCCCAGTGCCTGCAAATCGGCGATGTCGCGATAGATCGTGCGCAGCGAGACGCCCGCCTCGGCGGCAAGATTGCTGCCCGACACCGGACGACGGTGTCGCCGCAGGATCTGCATGAGGTCGAATAGCCGCTGGCTCTTGGACATGCTGCAAGCCTAGCACCGATCCTGCCAGAAACTGGCAGCAATTCGCTGCTCGATTTCGAGACGCCTCTCACATCGCGACCAGGGCCTTGCCGGCGAGCCTGCGCCCCGTTTCGAGCGCCGTGATCAGCGGGATCGCATCGTTCAGCGGCACGATCGCCGCGATCGGCAAGCGCAGCTTGCCATTGCCCGCGGCACTGGCAAGGCCGTCGAGGATATCGGCCCGCGCGCTGCAGATGATCGCCTTCAGCCTGCGGTTGAAGACCGCGCGGATGAATTTGGCCGGCGTTGGATTGATGTCGAGATACACGCCGCCCGGACGCAGCAAGCCAAGTCCGGCCGCAACCGTCATCGTCCCTGCCGTGTCGTAGACGACGTCGAACCGTTCGCGGATCTTCGACAGGTCGGTGGTCCGATAATCGAAGAGCGGCTCGACACCCAGGTCGCGGGCCCGCTGCATCGCCTGTGCGCCGCAGGCCCCGGCAACGGTTGCCCCCAACATCCTTGCGAGCTGTACCGTAACCTCGCCGACGGCGCCGGTGCAGCCGTTGACGAACACCTGTCGGCCGGGCTTGAGAGCGGCCTTGTCCACGAGGCCGTTCCACGCGGTCACCCCCGGCGTGGCCAGGCACGCCGCGTCCTCGAACGAGACCGAATCCGGCTTCCTGGCGACGAAGGTCTCGGGAGCGACGACGGCTTCGCCGAGTGCGCCGCCGTCCCTTATCTGCGCCATGCCGAACACGGGATCGCCAGCCCTGAAGCGCGTGACCCCCGCGCCGACGGCGGTCACGATGCCCGAGAAATCGCTGCCCATGGCGCGCGGAAATTTCTTTCCGGTCATCATCTTCAGATAGCCATTGCGCACCTTCCAATCGATGGGATTGATCGCGGCGAATTTGACCTTCACTGCGATCTCGCCCGTCTCCGGAGCCCTCGGCTCGAAGGCTTCGAGCTTCATCGTTTCCGGGCCGCCATACCGGTGATATTGAATCCGCTTCATAGCCGATCGCGCCTTAGTGCGGCTGGACCGTCGCCGCGAAGGCAGCGAACGGCGTCGCGTCGTAGATCACCTCGGTCGATGCGATCTTGCCATTCCTCATCGTGAGCAACTCCGCGCAGATGGCGTTCGCAACCGGATGGGTCTCGGCGTTGTAGATGACGACAGCTTGCTCGTCGTCGCCGTGGATGGCGAGAATCGTCACGTTCCGAAGCATCCGGGCGAACCCGCCGTGAAACGCGCGAAACGTCCCGGTGCCGACAATCCGCCCGCGCGGCGACGTGCAGACGATGTCGTCAGCCGCGACCGAGATGATCGTATCGACGTCCTTGCGCGCGATGGCCTCGACATAGGTCCTGGCGATCTGCAGTGCCTTGCCGCTGCTTTGGGTATTCATGGTCTTCCTTTCTGTGATTGGGTGCACTGAAAGAAGACCTAGCGCAGGGCAGTGACAGATTCTGGCAGTAGGAGATGGGCACGCCCGTGACCGCTAACCCGGACCTGCTGTCGACCTCATCTGCGAGCAGTCGTTTCGAGCATCGTTCTTTGGTGGGACCAGGTCAGGCCGGTAACGCGGCTAAATCCAATCGCCTCCCAAAACTGCGCTGCGGCCTGGTTGCCTGCATGTACAGTCATGGTCGAAACCCTCCCTGCCGCGTCCTGCAACAGCGCCATGGCAATGGCGTAGGCAGCATTGCGCCGTCTGAAATCGCGATGCACGTAGAACCGTCGCATTCTCCAGGTCGGTTGCCCTGTCGGTGCAGGTTCGTCGGTCATCGCGCCGATGCCCGCGAGTCTGCCGCCGAGATAACAGGCGTATGCTGCATGAAAAATGCCGGGGGTCTCTGTTAGCTCAGCGGCCAGGCGGGTCATTTGCCGATGGCCATCCGCCATCGCATCCGCCTCCAAATCAGCGAAGCCAGCCGGTAATTTGTCGACTATTCGTTCGAGTTCAAGGTCCGCCACTTTTGGAGCCCCTATCAGAGACGTTTAGAACTACCTGGCCGGATACGGAGTTCGTCCGCCGTTGCTCGAAGAGCGAAGGCGGGTCTCAGAGCGGCAAAGAAAGCCCCGGGGGGACTGTCGGCCCCGCCGAAAACCTTTGCTGCCTGTTCAAGCGTTGCCTCGTCACGCCGCGGCGCGGCCAAGGTCGAGTGACTCCTTGCGTCTGGTCGGGAAGCTCAGCGCCACCGCGACGGCGGCGAGCCCGATCGCGAAGGAGCCGACGTGCAGCCAGGTGTATTGCTGGAAGCTGTCGAACACGAGCCCGCCGGCCCACGGGCCGAGCGCCATGCCGAGGCTGGCAAAGGCCGACACTGCGCCGAACACGGTGCCCATGATGCGCGCCCCGAAGAATTCGCGGACCAGCACGGCATAGAGCGGCATCACGCCGCCATAGGCGAGGCCGAACACGACGGAGAGCGCGTAGAATTCGCCGAGCTGGGCCACCGCGAGATAGGTCGCGATGCACATCGCCTGCACGAAGAGGCCGCCGACCAGCACGGGTTTTGCGCCGATGCGATCGGCCAGCGTGCCCAGCAGCAGGCGTCCGCCGAGCCCGGAGACGCCGGCGACGCTGTAGACCGTCACCGCCGTGAGCGGGGCGATGCCGCACACCATCGCATAGGACACCATGTGAAAGATCGGGCCGGAATGCGCGGCGCAGCAGGCGAAATGGGCCGCGGCGAGTGCGATGAATTGCGGCGTGCGCAGCGCCTGCGCGGCAGTCAGCTCGACTGCTGGCGCGGCATCTGAGGTCGCGCCGTCCGCCGTGCGAGGAGCGGGCCGCACCAGGAAGCAGGCCGGGATCAGCAGTGCCCACGCCGCACAGCCGATCACCAGCATCGCGGTGCGCCAGTCATAGGCCGTGATCAGCCAGCTCGCGGTCGGCGCGATCGTCACCGGCGACACGCCCATACCGGCGGAGACCAGCGCCACCGCAAGGCTTCGGTTCTTCTCGATCCACGCGCTCGCGAGCGCCATCATCGGTGCGTAGAAGCTACCGGCGGCAATGCCGATCAGCACGCCGAATAACAACTGGAATTGCCACAGGCTCGTCGCCTGGCTCGCGGTGACGAGACCGAGCCCCAGCAGAACGCTTCCCGCGAGAACCACGATGCGCGTGCCGAAGCGGTCCGACAGCGTGCCCCACAGGAACGCGGCAAATCCCATGCAGAGGAAATCCAGCGTCGCCGCCGCCGACACGCCGGCGCGCGACCATCCCATCGCTTCCGAGATCGGCTGCAGGAACACCGCCAGCGACAGCATCGTGCCGAACCCGACACACGTCATCAGCGCACCCGCGGCGACAATGACCCAGCCATAGTCGAAGCCAGACGGCTTGCTCATGCGTTTCCTCGCGCTTTTGGTTTTGTTGGTGGTGCGCAGTGGGGATGGTGGCCCATCTGCCGGTGAAGGGCAAGGTGACCTGCTATGCGCGATTTGCCACTCTGCCGTGAGCGAGATCTATTCGGCCGCGATGATCAAGGTCTTGGTCGCGGAATGACGATCTGCCGAACGCCGCCATGATCGCATTATGCCCCTGTTTTGCCCGACGGAGCAAATCGAATTCCGAAAATCAAAAACATCAATCCGGACAGCGCCCGGTCTACTGTGCATGGGGTTGTTTTCGAGTTTTTGTTCGGCGGGTCGCAAGAGCCTTCGCCGTCATGGCCGGGCTCGACCCGGCCATCCACGTCTGCGCCAGGCCAGAAGCCCCCGCCTCAGCTATCCACCTTCAGCGCGGCAATGAAGGCTTCCTGCGGGATGTCGACCTTGCCGAACTGCCGCATCTTCTTCTTGCCTTCCTTCTGCTTCTCCAGAAGCTTGCGCTTACGCGTGATGTCGCCGCCGTAGCACTTGGCGGTGACGTCCTTGCGCAGCGCGCGCACCGTTTCGCGCGCGATCACCTTGCCGCCGATCGCCGCCTGGATCGGGATCTGGAACATGTGCGGCGGGATCAGCTCCTTCATCTTCTCGACCATGGCGCGGCCGCGGCCTTCCGCGCGGGTGCGATGGACCAGCATCGAGAGCGCGTCGACCGGCTCGGCATTGACCAGGATCTGCATCTTGACGAGGTCGGCCGGCTTGTAGTCGGTGAGATGATAGTCGAACGAGGCATAGCCCTTGGAGACTGACTTCAGGCGGTCGTAGAAGTCGAACACGACCTCGTTGAGCGGCAGGTCGTATTTCACCATGGCGCGGGAGCCGACGTAAGTGAGCTCCTTCTGGGAGCCGCGGCGGTCCTGGCACAGCTTCAGCACGCTGCCGAGATATTCGTCGGGCGTCATGATCGTCGCCTCGATCCAGGGCTCCTCGATCTCGGCGATCTTGACGACGTCGGGCATGTCGACGGGATTGTGGATCTCGATCTCGGAGCCGTCGTTGAGCTTCATCTTGTAGATGACGCTCGGCGCGGTCGCGATCAGGTTCAGGTCGAACTCGCGCGACAGTCGCTCCTGGATGATCTCGAGATGCAACAGGCCGAGGAAGCCGCAGCGGAAGCCGAAGCCGAGGGCTGCGGAGGTTTCCATCTCGAAGGAGAAGCTGGCGTCGTTGAGGCGCAGCTTGCCCATTGCGGCGCGCAGCGTCTCGAAGTCGTCGGCATCGACCGGGAACAGGCCGCAGAACACCACGGGGATCGCGGGCTTGAAGCCCGGCAGCATCTCCGTGACCGGCTTCCTGTCGTCGGTGATGGTATCGCCGACGCGGGTGTCGGCGACTTCCTTGATCGCGGCGGTGATGAAGCCGATCTCGCCGGGGCCGAGCTCGTCGACCTGCTGCATCTTCGGCGTGAAGAAGCCGACGCGCTCGACGTCGTAGGCGGCGCCCGTGCCCATCATGCGAACGCGGCTGCCCTTCTTCATGACGCCGTCGACGACGCGAATGAGAACGACGACGCCGAGATAGACGTCGTACCAGCTGTCGACCAGCAGCGCTTTCAGCGTCGCGTCGCGATCGCCCTTCGGCGGCGGCAGGCGGGTGACGATGGCTTCCAGCACGTCCGGGATGCCGAGGCCGGTCTTGGCCGAGATCATCACCGCGTCGGAGGCGTCGATGCCGATGACGTCCTCGATCTGCTGCTTGACCTTCTCGGGCTCGGCCGCGGGCAGGTCGACCTTGTTCAGGACCGGAACGATCTCGTGATTGTTGTCGAGCGCCTGGTAGACGTTGGCGAGCGTCTGCGCCTCGACGCCCTGGCTGGCGTCGACCACCAGCAGGGAACCCTCGCACGCCGCCAGCGACCGCGACACTTCGTAGGCGAAGTCGACGTGGCCGGGCGTGTCCATCAGGTTGAACACGTAATCCTTGCCGTCCTTGGCGCGGTAGGCGAGGCGCACCGTCTGCGCCTTGATCGTGATGCCGCGTTCGCGCTCGATGTCCATGGAATCGAGCACCTGCTCCTTGCCCGCCATTTCGCGGTCGGAGAGGCCGCCGGTCATCTGGATCAGACGGTCGGCCAGCGTCGATTTGCCATGGTCGATATGGGCGACGATGGAGAAATTGCGGATGTTGGAAATGGGGGCGGTCGTCATGGGCGCGGGATACCACTCACATCCCCGTGCGGCAACCATATTGCTGTATTTTCAGGGCCTTTCTTCACGCCAAGCTGATTCCACGCGGGCCCAAAACGCGCTAGCAAGCGGGCCATGTCGACCACCTCGATCCCCTCCGCCAGAGCGCGGGCGAAGACCCGCCTGGGTTACAACCGTTTCCGGGCCTGGCTGGTTGCCTGTGCAACCCGGCCCGAGGCGCGCCTGTGGCTGGTGATCCAGCTCGCCATCCTGCATGCGGTGCTCTGGACCTTCATCCTGATCAATTTGAAGGCGGCGCAGGACGTTCACATGGACGTCGCAGAAGCCTGGGGCTGGGGGCAGAAATTCCTGTGGGGCTACGGCAAGCACCCGCCGCTGTCGGGCTGGGTCGCCGGTCTCTGGTTCATGGCGTTCCCGGCGACGGACTGGGCGACCTACGCGCTGGCGATGGCGACTGTCGGCACCGGCATGGTGATCTGCTGGCTGGTGGCCTTGCGCGTGGTGGATGCGCGGCGCGCGTTCCTGATCGTGGTGATGATCGCGCTCTATCCGATCTTCAATTTCAAGGGGTTCAAGTACAACGCCGACCTGCTCCAGCTCGTCACGCTGCCGCTGCTGGTGCTGGCCTATCTCAACGCCTTCGAGAAGCGAAGCTGGCAGTCCGGCATCGGGCTGGGGCTTGCCGGCGCGCTGGCGCTGATGACCAAATACTGGGTGCTGACCATGATCGGCGCCATCGGCCTTGCCGCGCTGCTGCATCCGCAGCGGATGAGGTTCCTGCTCTCGCCGGCGCCATGGGTTGCGATCGCGACGATGGTCGTGGCGATGATCCCGCACATCGTCTGGCTAGCGGACGCGCATTTTGTGCCGCTGACCTATGCCGGCGACACCTACAGCCTGCATGACGACCGTCTGCTGCATCAGCTCGTGGGCGGCTATGTCCTGCATAATTTCGCGCTGCTGGCTTTGCCGGTGGCGCTGGCCGCGCTCGCGATGGCGCTGGTACCGCCGTGGCTCAAACTGCTGCTGCGCGCGCCATGGCGCATCGTCAAGCGGGCCTGGGCGCGCGGCGCCAATCCCGGCGTCAACCTCTCGCAGGCGCTGAACGTCTGGATCGTGCAGATCATCGTCGCGGTCGGCCCGCCGGTCGGTGCATTGGCCTTCAGTATCTACATGAAGACCGATTGGGGCATCTCGCTGTTCTTCCTGGTGCCCCTGGCGCTGGTCGCGATCCCGACGCTGCGGGTGCAGAGCGCGGTGCTGTTCAACATCGCCGCGATCTGGCTCGTGCTCAGCGTCGCGACGCTCGCCGCCTCGCCCTGGATCGCCGCGCGCGAGATGGCGGCCAATGCCGGCAACGCACAGATCTATGGTGCGCGCTCGGAGCTCGCGCGCGAATTGACGCAGGCCTGGCACACCCGCTTCGGCTCGCGCTGGGCCGTCGTGGCCGGCACGATGGAGCAGATCCAGCCGCTGGTGTTCTACAGCCCGGATCATCCGGCCGCGCTGCTGCCGCTGGAGGCCTGGGATTCCGGCCTGACCTCGCGCGAGGATGCGAAGAAATACGGCTTCATCGGCGTGTTCGATCCGACCGACGGCCGCCTGCCGGCATTCGAGAAATGGGTGTCGGAGACAGCGCCGAACGCCGAACGCATCGTCATGACCACGCGCCGCTTCACCCACGGCAAGGCCGGCCCGGCGATGAGCTGGAATATCTACATCGCGCCGCCGGCGAAGTGACCGAAGGTCATTCCGGGGCGATGCGCAGCATCGAACTACGGTGCGCAATTGCGCACCTGAGAATCTCGAGATTCCGGGTCTGGTGCTTCGCACCATCCCGGAATGACAACGAGTCCCAGGGTGGGCAAAGGCGCGACGCGCCGTGCCCACGCACTTTCAGTAATCGCAAGAGATGGTGGGCACGCTTCGCTTTGCCCACCCTACGGCACCGAGCGTTTGGCTCAGATGCCTTCCTCGTTGAACTTGCTCTCAACGAGCTCGGTGATCGCCGCGAGCGCTGCTTCCGCTTCTTCACCAGAAGCGGCGACCGTGATCGTCGTGCCCGGTCCGGCAGCCAGCATCATCAGGCCCATGATCGAGGTCCCGCCGACGGTCTCGCCGGCGCGCGTCACCCACACTTGCGCGTTGAAGCGCTCGACCGCCTGGACGAATTTCGCCGAGGCGCGCGCATGCAGGCCGCGCTTGTTGATGATCAGGAGCTCCTTGGAGATCGCGCCCGCGGGCACGCCGGTCCCGGCTTGAGGCGCGTCGTCGCTCATTTGCCGGCGAGCACGCGGCTGGCGATGGTGACGTATTTGCGGCCTGCTTCCTGGGCCATCGCGATCGCGTCCGGCAGCGGACGCTCCTCGCGCACCTTGGCGAGCTTCACCAGCATGGGAAGATTGATGCCCGCGAGCACTTCGACCTTGGGCCGGCTCATGCAGGAGATCGCAAGGTTGGACGGCGTGCCGCCGAACATGTCGGTGAGGATCGCAACGCCGTCGCCGGAATCGACGCGGTTAACCGCTTCGATGATGTCGCTTCGGCAGAGATCGGAATCATCTTCGGCGCCGATCGTGATCGCTTCGATTTGCTTTTGTGGGCCCATGACATGTTCAAGCGCTGCCTTGAATTCATCGGCAAGGCGCCCGTGGGTCACAAGTACTAGACCAATCATCGGAAAACTCCTCGCGGGCGCTTTTGGTGCACCGCACGAACGCGCCACTTTGACCATCCAGAGCCCCCGCGCAAGAGGGGATGTTGCGTATCTCCCTGAAACTAGACGGATGGATGAGGGGAGCTGCGCCGGTCTATTCGGTCGCGATAGTGGGGTTCATATGGTTACCATTTCCCTTCAAACAATTGCCTGAAGGGTTAGGAGGAGGTTAACTCTTGGTAGTGGTCAAGGCCGCGACAACCAAAGGGAGGGGCGAATAGTCGCGGCCGACGGGAATTCGCGGTATTTCGACACCGAAAATGCTCGTTTTCAGCGATTCGGCCGAAGGAAGCCGTTCTGCGTCCGCGGCGTCCAGATCGACCACGAGACCGACGGTCGCATGCTCCACGAAGTCGCAGCGGCGGATTCCGAGACCGCGGATCTCGATCAGGCCGGCCAGCATGCGGGCAGGGCGGACTTCAATTTCATCGCCGACTGTCGCCAGATGGACACGGTCGTCGCCGACCAGAACGGCCCTTTCGACGATGCCCGCGCGTCCGGCCATGATCAAATCGAAGGCAAGGCGCGATTTGCCGGAGCCCGAGGGACCGCGGATCAGCACTGCCAGATTGCCGACTTTCACCGCGGAGGCGTGCACGCTGGGCGCGCCTTCGTTCGAGCGGCCTTGGCTCATAGCGCCGGCAGCCGCACCACGAAGCGCGCGCCGGCAACCGTCGGCACGCCCGCCTCGTCCGGCGGGCCTGCGCGATTCTCCGCCCAGATCCGCCCGCCATGGGCGTCGACGATCTGCTTGGAGATCGACAGACCGAGGCCGGAGTTCTGGCCAAAGCCCTGATGCGGGCGATCGGTGTAGAAGCGCTCGAAGATGCGCTCCAGCGCGTCATCGCGAATGCCGGGGCCGTCGTCGTCGACCACGATCTCGATCTCGCCGCGGACGCGGCGGCAGGTGAGGCGCACCTTGCTGCCGGGCTCCGAGAACGATTGCGCGTTGGAGAGCAGGTTGGAGACGACCTGTCCGAGCCGTGAATCGTGCCCGGTCACGGCGAAACTGTCGGTCGGGCTGCGGCCCTCGAAGCGCGTTTCGACCGCGACATCATGGCCGAGCTTGGTTTCGTTGGCGACGGAGACGAGCGTCGTCAGCAGGCGGCGCAGGGCGACGGGAATCGCGTCCTGGCGCTGCAGCTCGGCGTCGAGGCGGCTGGCGTCGGAGATGTCGGAGATCAGGCGGTCGAGCCGCTTGACGTCGTGCTCGATCACCTCGAGCAAGCGGGCGCGGCTGTTCTCGTTGCGCGCCAGCGGCAGCGTCTCGACCGCGGAACGCAGCGAGGTCAGCGGGTTCTTCAGTTCATGCGCGACGTCGGCGGCGAACATCTCGATCGCCTCGATGCGGCTGTAGAGTGCGCTGGTCATGTCGCGCAGCGCGCCGGAGAGATGGCCGATCTCGTCGCGGCGGCGGGTGAAGTCGGGGATCTCGACGCGGGTCTTGATGCGGCGGCGGACGCGCTCGGCGCTGTCGGCGAGCCGGCGCACGGGGCCGGCGATCGTGCTGGCCAGCAGCAGCGACAGCATGATCATGACAGCGGCGGCGACGCCGCCGACTTTCAGGATGGCGAGGCGCTCGGCGGTGACCATCTGGTCGATGTCGTCGCCCTGGGTCGACAGCATCAGCGCGCCGTGGATGGCGCGCGAGCGCAGCACGGGCACGGCCACGGAGACGATCACCTCGCCGCGCGCATTGACCCGCACCATCGAGCGCTTCTGGCCCTGCAGCGCGTCGCCGACTTCCGCATAGCCGTTGCCGTTCTCGGGGCCGAGCTCGCGATAGAGCGGCAGGTCGCCGCGGTTCAGCCAGGTGCGCACCGCGACCATGCCGCGCTCGACCACGCCGGGCTTCTCGGCGGACACCGGCGGCAGCGGGAAGCGCAGCACGTTTTCGAGGTTGCGGCTGTCGAGCAGCAGGCTGCCGTTCGGATCGTAGATGCGGGCGCGCGTCTTGGTCGGCGAGATCAGCGTGCGCAGCACCGGCGCGACGCGCTCCGGATTGATCGGGAAATCCAGCGGCGAATAGTCGTCCGAGCCGCCATAGGTCTCGCCCGGCTTGAGGTCGAGCAGCCGGTCGGGATCGATGGTGATGGCGTTGGTCTGCACGGTCGCGGAGGCCGCGATCGCGCCGGCGATGATCTCGGCCTGCACCAGCAGGCTCTGCGCGCGCGCGTCGATCAGGCCGGCGCGGAATTGCGACAGATAGAGGATGCTGGCGACCAGCGCGACGAGGCCGGCGAGGTTCAGCGAGACGATGCGGCGGGTCAGGCTCGAGAAGGACAGCGCGAAGAAGAACTGCCCGGCGCGCTTGAGCCAGTTCAGCGGCCGCCAGCCCTGTGGCGCAGGCTTGTCCTCGACGTGCTCCGGAACGCCCTCGGACGGGATATCCGCGGCGTTCTGGTTCTCGTCAGGCTGCGTCCGGTCAAGCAATGCTCACGCCCGCGTTAGGACATCTCGTGCGAAGGGTCCTCGCATCCTAGAGCATGATCCGGAAAAGTGTGCAGCGGTTTTCCGATAGGGATCATGCTCAAACAATCAACCAAAGCGCGGTCCCGATCGCGCTTTGGAGCCATCCCGGTCGTGATGGAATCAGAACCGGCGATGCTTTCGGTGTTTCGTGCAAGGCGCGTGAGCGCCTTCAGGCTTCCTTGAAGCGGTAGCCGACGCCGTACAGCGTCTCGATCATCTCGAACTCGTTGTCGACCACCTTGAACTTCTTGCGCAGCCGCTTGATGTGGCTGTCGATGGTGCGGTCGTCGACATAGACCTGGTCGTCATAGGCGGCGTCCATCAGCGCGTTGCGGCTCTTCACCACGCCGGGCCGGGTCGCGAGCGCCTGCAGGATCAGGAATTCAGTGACGGTCAGCGTCACCGGTTCGTTCTTCCAGGTGCAGGTATGGCGTTCGGGGTCCATGCGCAGCAGGCCGCGGTCGAGCGCCTTGGCGTCGTTCTCCTTCGGCGCGACGGTCGGGTCCTTCGGCGCCGAGCGGCGCAGCACGGCCTTGACGCGTTCGACCAGTAGGCGCTGCGAGAACGGTTTGCGGATGAAATCGTCGGCGCCCATCTTGAGGCCGAACAGCTCGTCGATCTCTTCGTCCTTGGAGGTCAGGAAGATCACCGGCAGGTCGGACTTCTGGCGCAGGCGGCGCAGCGTCTCCATGCCGTCCATGCGCGGCATCTTGATGTCGAGGATGGCGAGGTCGGGCTGGGTGGTGCGGAAACCGTCAAGCGCGGACGCGCCGTCGGTGTAGGTCATGATGCGGTAGCCTTCGGCTTCCAGCGCGATCGAGACGGATGTGAGAATGTTGCGGTCGTCGTCGACCAAAGCGATTGTGGGCATGAGCCTCTGCTTTCTGCTTTCCGTTTGGGTCGTGGCTTGAAACGGCGAGCAATCCACTGATGCGCCGCATACATGGGTGCCGAAGTTGGCGTTCGAACCTTGTCACCGAGCAATGCAAGCTGGGCTGAAGTGTGACCAAGTTCCACGAAACACGGCAGATTCGCCGCGTTTCGACCCATAACCTGAGCCCCGTTTACCCGAAAAAAGCCCCTCCTTGCAACCACCTGAGCCGAGAAAGCCGATGCAACCGACCCCCGATTTCGACCCCGCAAAGCTCGCCAAATCGCTGCTGAGGCGGTCGCGGCAGGGCGCTCTCGCAACATTGATGGCGGGCTCCGGCGATCCCTATTGTTCCCTGGTCAATGTGGCGAGCCACCCGGACGGCTCGCCCATCCTGCTGATCTCGGGCCTGGCGGTGCACACCAGGAACATCCTCGCCGACAACAGGGTCTCCCTGATGCTGGACGAGCGCGCGTCCGGCGATCCCCTGGAGGGCGCCCGGACCATGCTGTCGGGACGGGCGGAACCGGCCGGGGCGGACAGGGATCTGCTCCAGCGGCGGTATTTGAGTGCCCATCCATCGGCAGAGGCCTTTGTTTCATTTAAGGATTTCGCGTTTTTCTTGATCCGGCCCACGGGCACCCATCTGGTCGCCGGCTTCGGCCGGATCGTCGATCTCAAGCCCGAGCAGTTCCTGACCGGTCTCGACGGCGCCGAGGACCTGCTGGCGGCCGAGGAGGGCGCCGTCGAGCATATGAATGCCGACCACCGCGAAGCCATGAACCTCTATGCGACCAGATTGCTCGGGGCGGCGGACGGCGACTGGCGCTGCACCGGCTGCGACCCCGAGGGCCTCGACATGCAGGACGGCCAGACCGCGCTGCGGCTGGATTTCCCGGAGCGCGTCACCAACGGGACGGCCCTGCGCAAGATGCTGGTTCGCCTCGCCGGCGAAGCGCGCACGAAGGTGGACTAACGCGCAAGCCTTTGAACGCTGCCCCCCGCCGCGGCGACCCAACACCGTAATGGTTCGAGGTCGGCCGCGAGAGGGTTCATGACACGCCGTCATTTGATGCTGGTTGCAGGGTTGGCACTCGCGATCACCGCATCGCTTGCCATGCCCTGCCTTGCGCAGAAAGGTCTCGCCGCGGAGAGCGCGCGGCTCAACGCGCTTATCGGTGCGGGAAAATATTCGGAAGCGCTGCCGCTCGCGCAGGCGATGGTCGCCGGCCTGGAGAAGGACAACGGCCGCGATCTCTCCGGCGCGTTGAACAATCTTGGCCAGGTCCATGCCGGTCAGGGGCGGGACGATCTGGCTGAGCCGCTCTACAAGCGCGCGATCGCGCTCATGGAAAAATCGCTTGGCCTGGACAACGCCCTGGTTGCGGCCGAGCTGACCAATCTCGCCGCGCTCTATCAGCGGCAGGGTCGTTTCGCGGAGGCAGAGCCGCTGTTCAAGCGTGCGCTCGCCGTGCGCGAGAAGGCGCTGCCGCGCGAGCACCCCGATGTCGGTCAATCCCTCAACAATATCGCCACGCTCTACGCCAAGCAGCAGCGCCCGGCCGATGCCGAGCCGCTGTTCCAGCGGGCGCTTGCGATCTACCAGAAGGCCGCCGGGCCCGAGCATCCCGCAGTCGCTACCGTCCTGAATAACATCGGTCAGGTCGATCGCGACCTCAACCGCGATGCCGATGCCGAGGCGCCGATCAAGCGCTCGCTCGCGATCCGCGAAAAGGTGTTGGGGCCCGATCATCCCGACGTCGCGCGCTCGCTGAACAATCTCGCCGGCCTCTACGAGCACCAGAAGCGCTATGCCGATGCCGAGCCGCTGTACCGCCGTGCGCTTGCGATCCGCGAACGCGCGCTCGGGCCGGACCATCCGGACACCCTGACCTCGACCGGCAATCTCGCCTATTTCCTCTACGTCTCCGGCCGCACCGCCGATGCGCTGCCGCTGGCGGACAAGACCCTTGCCAGCGGTCGCGCGCAGTTGCGTATCGTGCTGCCGATCCTGTTTTCCGCGCGGCAGCAGCATTTGCTGCCCGACGACACGGCGCTCGACAAGGCGCTGGCCGCGATCCAGCGCGGCACGCAATCCTCGGCGGCATCGGCCGTGAACAAGCTCGCGGTGCGGCTCGCCGCCGGCAGCGACCGGCTCGCCGAGCTCGTGCGCAGGGACCAGGATCTCGGCGCCGAAGCCGAAGCGCTCGACAAGGCCATCATCGCGGCGGTGTCCAAGCAGGCCGGGCAGCGCGACGCCGCGGGCGAGCAGCGCAGCCGCGCGCGGATCGCGGCGATCGGAAACGAGCGTACCGGCTTGCAAAAGACGCTCGCCGTCGAGTTTCCCGATTACGCCTCGCTGTCCAACCCGCTGCCGCTCGCGGTGAAGGACATCCAGCCGCTGCTGTCGGCCGATGAGGCGATGACGGTCTATGCGGTCGTCGACAACAAGAGCTACGTCATCGCGATCACGCGCGAGGGCGCCGACTGGAAAGAGGTTCCGCTCGGTGCGGACGCGTTGACGCAGAAGGTCACGGCGTTCCGCAAGGGATTGGATGTCGGCAAGGCCCGCGACGCCTCCGGGAAATCCGGATTGTTCGATCTCGCGCTCGCCAACGAACTCTATGTTGCGCTGCTCGGCCCGGTCGAGGCGCTGACAAAGGACAAGCGCAATCTGCTGGTGGTGCCGTCGGCTGCGCTGACTGCATTGCCGTTTCATCTTCTCGTCACGGAGACGCCGCAAGCTGCGATCCCCGACACGCTCGAAGGCTATCGCAGCGCAGCCTGGCTGCTCCGCCGTCAGGCCGTTTCGGTGCTGCCCTCGGTGATCAGCCTGAAATCGCTGCGCGCGTTCGCGCGCCGGGATCAGGGCCTGAAGCCGATGACCGGCTTTGGCGATCCGGTGTTCAACCCGGCGCTGGAAGCGCCGGCCGATCGTCGTGCTGCAGGCGGCAAGGTCGCCGCACGCAATATCGCGACGATCGCCTACAGCGACTTCTGGCGCGGTGCCGGTGTCGATCGCGCGCAGCTTGCGAAAGCGCTGCCGCAACTGCCTGACACCGCCGACGAGCTCAACGCGGTGGCGAAGGATGTCGGCGCGGGTGACGTCGATATCCATCTCGGCCGCGATGCCAGCGAAACGACGCTCAAGCGTGCAGCGCTTGCTCAATACAGCATCATCTACTTCGCGACACACGGCCTCGTCGCGGGTGACGTCAAGGGCCTCGGCGAGCCCTCGCTTGCGCTCTCCATTCCCGATCAGCCGTCCGAGATCGACGACGGCCTTCTGACCGCGAGCGAGGTCGCGCAGCTCAAGCTCAATGCGGATTGGGTCGTGCTGTCGGCCTGCAACACCATTGCCGGTGACAAGCCCGGTGCGGAGGCACTGTCGGGGCTGGCACGCTCGTTCTTCTATGCGGGCGCCCGTGCTCTGCTGGTCTCGCATTGGGCGGTGGATTCGGAAGCTGCCACGCGCTTGACCACGTCGACTTTCGCTCTGCTCAAAAACGAACCAAAAATCGGTCGTGCCGAAGCTTTGCGCCGCGCGATGTTAACGTATGTCGATGACACCTCGTCGCCGCGCAACGCTTACCCTGCGATGTGGGGCCCGTTCGCGCTGATCGGCGAAGGAGAGGTACGATAGCCCGCCACACGGATTGTGCGTCGCAATAACCTTGGGAAACGCAGAATTGCGCATTTGGTTGCGCGATCATTTGTATTTTTTCGATGTGCCCGCTCAAGGCTGACATGCGCGACGTTTGGCGCGGTCCTTGAATAAACCAAATCCTGCGGGATCAGCTTGGCAACGCCAGCGTTCACCATTATTAGGTCGTCCAACCGAGGCCGGACGGCCTACAATTCACGGTGACTGCGATGGCGCCCAAGCTTGGTCGCGCTGAGTGTCGCGGGTTCTAGGAGGATTTTTCGTGCAAGAGACGGGCGTGCGCAACGGTGCCTTCGGCGCCGACAAATTCGGCTTAAAGAATCTCAAGCAGGTTCACTGGAACCTGGGTGCGCCGCAACTCTATCAATACTCGCTGTCCGCAGGCGAGGCGGTGCTGTCCGCCGACGGCGCGCTCTGCGCCGACACCGGTGAGTTCACCGGCCGCAGCCCCAAGGACAAGTTCACGGTGCGTGACGCCACCACCGACAAGAAGATGTGGTGGGCCGGCAACCAGTCGATCACCGCGGAGCAGTTCGAGACGCTCTACCAGGACTTCCTCAAGCACGCCGAAGGCAAGAGCCTGTTCGCGCAGGACCTCTATGGCGGCGCCGATCCGGCCTACCGGATCAAGACCCGCGTCTTCACCGAGCTCGCCTGGCACTCGCTGTTCATCCGCACGCTCCTGATCCGCCCCGAGGCGGTCGAGCTGTCGAGCTTCACGCCGGAGCTCACCATCATAGACATGCCGAGCTTCCGCGCCGATCCGAAGCGCCATGGCTGCAAGTCGGAGAACGTCGTCGCGATCGACTTCGCCCGCAAGATCGTGCTGATCGGCGGCTCCTACTATGCCGGCGAGATGAAGAAGTCGGTCTTCACCACGCTCAACTACTATCTGCCCGAGCGCGGCGTGATGCCGATGCACTGCTCGGCCAATGTCGGCGCCAAGGGCGATGCCGCGATCTTCTTCGGTCTCTCCGGCACCGGCAAGACCACGCTGTCGGCCGACCCGAACCGCACGCTGATCGGCGACGACGAGCATGGCTGGGGCCCGAACGGCGTCTTCAATTTCGAAGGCGGTTGCTACGCCAAGTGCATCAAGCTCTCGCAGGAAGCCGAGCCCGAGATCTTTGCTGCCTCGACCCGCTTCGGCGCGGTGCTCGAGAACTGCGTGCTCGACGAAGACACCCGCGTGGTGGATTTCGACGACGGCTCCAAGACCGAGAACACGCGTTCGGCCTATCCGCTCGACTTCATCCCGAACGCCTCGCGCACCGGCCGTGCGCCGCAGCCGAAGAACGTGGTAATGCTCGCCGCCGACGCCTTCGGCGTGCTGCCGCCGATCGCCAAGCTGTCGCCTGCGCAGGCGATGTATCACTTCCTGTCCGGCTACACTGCCAAGGTCGCCGGCACCGAGCGCGGTCTCGGCAACGAGCCGCAGCCGGAGTTTTCGACCTGCTTCGGTTCGCCCTTCCTGCCGCTCGACCCCAGCGTCTACGGCAACATGCTGCGCGACCTGATCGCCCAGCACAATGTCGATTGCTGGCTGGTCAACACCGGCTGGACCGGCGGCAAGTACGGCGTCGGCTCGCGCATGCCGATCAAGGTGACCCGCGCGCTGCTCACCGCTGCGCTCGACGGTTCGCTCCGTAATGTCGAATTCCGCACCGACAAGTATTTCGGCTTCGCGGTCCCGACTGCGCTGCCGGGCGTGCCGGCCGAGATCCTCAACCCGGTCAACACCTGGAAGGACAAGGACGAGTTCGACAAGACCGCCCGCGCTCTCGTCGGCATGTTCCAGAAGAACTTTGCCAAGTTCGAAGCCCAGGTCGACGCCGAGGTGCGTGCGGCTGCTCCGGACGTGAAGCTGGCGGCGGAGTAAGGTCGCATCGCATCGCTTGAATACGGAAGGGCGGCTCATCGAGCCGCCCTTTTTCGCAGGCGCCGGCTACAGATAAGGCAGCGCGCCGCGAACGCAGACATAGCCGCCGGCAGCGATGACGACGATCGAAAAGACCGACTGCAGCACCTTGCCCTGCGGGCCGATGATCCTGCCCATCGCCATCCCGGTCAGGCCGCCGAGCAGCCCGCCGGCGATAAACAGGCTGGCCAGCCGCCAATCGATCAGACCTGACATCGCATAACTTGCGGCGGTCGACGCGCCGAAGGCGACAACGGCCACGAGCGACGTTCCGATGGCGTAGATCAGGGGCATGCCGGTCGCGAGCATCAGGCCGGGAACGATCAGGAAGCCGCCGCCGATGCCGAAAAAGCCGGCGAGCAACCCAACGGCGACACCCATGCCGGCAAGCATCGGCAGCAGCCGTGATGCAGTCGCCGGCGTCAGACGGACGGATGGATCGCCTCCGCCGGCGCGCCGCTTCAGCATCAGGGCGCCGATGCCGATCATCAGCATCCCGAACAGCACGAGCAGTTTCCCGCCGTCGAGCTGCTTGGCGAAGTGGGAGCCGATGAATGTACCGCCGACGCCGGCGACCGCGAACACCAGGGCGCAGGGCCAGCGAACGTTGCCGGCCTTCCAATGCGCGATCATGTTGGCGAAGGCGCTGATCGCCACCGCTACCGCGCTGGTGCCGATTGCCACATGCGGCGAGGCAACGCCGACGCCATAGACGAGGAGCGGCACCGCAAGGATGGAGCCGCCGCCGCCAACAAGCGCCAGAACGAATCCGACGGCGGCGCCGGACAGCATCGTTGCCATGTCGGGGGCGGTAACAAGCATCACAGGCACTCCTCAGGCGGCGGCCCGGGGGGCGAGGCGATTCCATGGCGCGAAGGCAAGAAGCCGCGCCATCATGCAGGAGCCGCTGACACCGGAAAAAACCAGTCCGGCACCGACGGAGGCGGCCAGCGCATAGAACGCCGGATGCGCGAACAGGCCGAGCGCGGTGCCTGCGATCACCAGGGAACCCGCGGTGATCTGGACCTGCCGCATGATTTCGATCGGCTGGCTCCGGTTGTCGACCACCGGCAGCCCGGCGCTTCGCCAGGCGTCGATCCCGCCGTCGAGGATGTAGGCTTCGCAATCCGAGCTCCGGGCAAGGCGATCGGCATTGCTGTGCGTGCGATTGCCGCTGCGGCAATGGAAGATCACGGCTTTTGCATTCGGCGCGATCTCGACCTTGTCCAGCCGCGACAGCGGCGCGTGTACGGCGGCTGCAATCCTGCTGCGCGCATGCTCGTCAGCCTCCCTGATGTCGACGAGGACGGCGCCTTCCTCGATCAGGTCCTTTGCCTTTTCGGGAGAGATGCGGGGAAGCGACATGTTGAACTCCACTGTTGTCAATTCAGCTTGAAGGCGTGCGGCAGTACAGGCGGTGCAGTTCCGCCATCAGTTGCTCGATGCGGGGGTCGGCGATGCGGTACCAGAGGGTCTGGCTGTCGCGGCGGAAGGTCACGATGTTCTCGTCGCGCATCTTCGCCAGATGCTGCGACAGCGCCGATTGGCTGAGGCCGACAGCGTCGACCAGCGTACCCACCGTCATCTCGCCGGCCTCGACCAGTTTGCAGAGGATCATCAGCCGCCGTTCGTTGCCGAGCGCGCGCAAGACGTCAGCGACCTCCAGTGCATTGGCTGCAAAGTCCTGAAGGTTCATCGTCCTTGAGCGTGGCATCGGCGCCTCTTAAATTAGAGATTGCTAATTTAGCAATATCTAATATTATGTCAAGAGCAATCCCATTCAGGAGCTTGAACCATGACCAGAGCGCCTCTTCCCGCCATCCAGGCCTTCTTTGACCCGCCGACCAACACGATCAGCTACCTGGTCGCCGATCCCGTGACGCGCCGTGCCGCTGTGATCGATCCGGTCCTGGATTTCGACCACCGCGATGGCACGGTCGACGTGCGTTCGGTGGATGCCATTCTGGCTGCCGCGCAAGAGCAGTGCGTGACGATCGAATGGGCGCTGGAGACCCATGCGCATGCCGACCATCTCTCCGGCGCGCCGTACATCAAGTCCAGGACCGGCGCGGCGATCGGAATTGGCGAGCATATCCGAGACGTGCAACGGATCTTTCGCCCGGTGTTCAATGCCGAGGATCTACGCACGGACGGCAGCGATTTCGACCGCCTGTTTGCCGATGGCGAGACCTTCCGGATCGGCGAGCTGACGGTTGAAGTCATGCACACGCCCGGACACACGCCGGCGGACATCGCGTACAGGGTCGGCAATGGCGTCTTCGTCGGCGACACTCTCTTCATGCCGGACTACGGCACCGCGCGCGCCGACTTTCCCGGCGGCGACGCCGCGCAACTCTATCGTTCGATCCAGCGTCTGCTCGCATTGCCGCCGGAGACGCAGCTCTATATGTGCCACGACTACAAGGCGCCGGGTCGCGATCACTACGCCTGGCAAACCACGGTGCGTGAGCAGCGCGAGAGCAATGTCCACCTGAAGGGCGGGGTTACCGAGGCCGAGTACGTGGCTAAGCGCAAGGCGCGCGATGCGACGCTTTCGGCGCCGACGCTGCTCTTGCCGTCAATCCAGGTGAACATCCGTGCCGGCCGGTTTCCAAAAGCCCAGCAGAATGGCGTTCATTACCTGCTGTTGCCGGTTCGCCCGAAGACTCCGGCGGCCTCGGCCGTCCTGGGGTGACGGACTGCCATCGCGCCTGCGCGCGCGTGTGACGCGAAGTTCACGCCTTGAAATACGCGATCTGCGTCGTGGTCGCGAGCAGCCGGCCGTTCGGCGACCACAACTCGGCGTTCTGGTCGGCGTAGCTCTTGTGCATGATCTTTGAATCCGCCGTCGCCAGCACGCGGGTGATGTCCTCGGCCGCGAGCTCCGCGCTGTCGGTGTGGAAATAGGTCGTCAGCGACACCGTGCCGAACGGCACCAGCTCGCGCCGCGCGTGGAAGATGCGGCCGAAGAAGGCGTCGGACATCGACATCAGCGAGGGCATGTCGAGCTTGCGCGGCTCGCGGTCGCTGATCCAGAGCTTCGAGTAGGTGCTGTCGAGCTCGGCCTGCGGCGAGCCGATCCGCATCTCGCCCTCGACGAAGCGGAATTCATACTGGTTGGCCCAGGACGCCTTGATCTTCGCGAACGGCAGCGTCTGCTCGAACGGCTTTGCGTCGGGCGCCTTCGCAACCCGGTGCTCCCAGGACGGCCGGCGCTCGGCGAACACGGCGGTGGCGAGCGTTGCGACTTCGCCGCCGCCCTGGCTGAGCTCGACACTCCAATGCTGGCTGGAGCGGTTCGCCTTGACCAGTCGCACGTCGAGATCGAACGGCCCCTTCGCGATCGGCGCGCAGTAATTCACGGTCAGGGCGAGCGGATCGCCGGCGGCCTGCGGATGCTCGATCAGCGCGCGCAGGATCGTTGCGGCCGTGGCGCCGCCGAAGGGGCCGACAAAGGCCCAGTAATCGTCGCTGGTGTGCCCCTGCCAGCTGGCGTCACCCGCCGTGATGCGGGTCGCGTCGTCGAACGGGTGCGGGAGCTTGGCGTGCATGACATCAGACCTTTACTGCGCTTCCGTCCCAACGGTGAAACTCCATCGTCTCGTCATTGGGACCATATTTTTGCGAACCCGCGAGATCGTCTGTCGGGTCGTCCGTGACCCAGACGTCCGCCACCGCGCCATTGATGAGCTTCATCGCGATGACGCTCTTGCCGCTGGTTAGATCCGCGACGAAGTCGGCGATGGCGGTTTCCTCGTCCTTCCCGGACAGGCTGGCGAGGATGCTGCCATGCGTGTGCCAGGGGAAACCGTCGAACCCCAACGTCCAGTCCCCATCCGGACAAATGACGAGCAACCGAAGCTGCCCATCCGGGCTGACATACTCGCCGACAGGCACGATCAACTCCGGCCAGGAAAATCCGACGCCGTAATATGACGGCTATCCTGCCAAATCAATGACCTCGCAGGTAACGCCGATTTCACGGTGCGGAAAATCAGCCGGCGACGTCGCGCAGGTTCGGCAGCAGCGGCGTGGTCGGGTTGACCGGCACGTTCCAGATCTCCTCGGCATATTCGCGGATGGTGCGGTCGGAGGAGAACCAGGCCATGCGCGCGACATTGAGGATGGAGGCGCGCGTCCAGGCCGGCGCGACCTGCCAGCGTGCATCGACGCTGCGCTGGGCTTCGTAATAGGAATCGAAGTCCGCGCTGACCATGTAATGGTCGAGATAGCGCAGCGCGTGCGCGATGGATTCGAAGCGGCCGGGATCGCCGGGCGAGAACTCGCCGGTACCGATCGCGTTGATGGCGCGCTGCAGCTTCGGCGAGTTGCGGATCACGTCGGAAGCGTCCAGCCCCTGCTTGCGGCGGATCATCACGTCGCCGGCCTCCATGCCGAAGATCGCGATGTTCTCGTTGCCGACCTGGTCTCGGATCTCGATATTGGCGCCGTCGAGCGTGCCGATGGTGATGGCGCCGTTCAGCGCCAGCTTCATGTTGCCGGTGCCGGAGGCTTCCATGCCGGCGGTGGAGATCTGCTCGGACAGGTCGGCCGCGGGGATGATGACCTCCGCGAGGCTGACATTGTAGTCGGGCAGGAAGGCGACCTTCAGTTTGCCGCCGATCGCGGGATCGTTGTTGACGACTTCCGCGACGTCGTTGATCAGCTTGATGATCAGCTTGGCGTATTTGTAGCTCGCCGCCGCCTTGCCGGCGAAGATCTTCACCCGCGGCACCCAGTTGCCGTTGGGATCGTCCTTGATCGCCTGGTACAGCGCGACCGTCTCGATGACGTTGAGGAGCTGGCGCTTGTATTCGTGGATGCGCTTGATCTGCACGTCGAACAGCGCGGTCGGGTCGACCTTGATGCCGAGCCGCTCGCCGATCAGGCGGGCCAGCGCGGTCTTGTTGTGAAGCTTGACGCTGCGGAACTTCTTCTGGAATTCGACGTCGCTGGCGCGCGCCTCGATCAGCGAGAGCTGGGTCGGGTCGTCGAGCACGGCGTCGCCGCAGGTCTCGCGCAACAGGTCGGTCAGCTTGGGGTTCGCCAGCATCAGCCAGCGGCGGAAGGTGATGCCGTTGGTCTTGTTGGTGATGCGCCCGGGATAGAGATGGTTGAGGTCGTGGAACACGGTCTCGCGCATCAGGTCCGAATGCATCGCCGAGACGCCGTTGATGCGGTGCGAGCCGACAAAGGCGAGCTGGCCCATGCGTACGCGGCGGCCGCTCTTCTCGTCGATCAGCGAGACCGAGGCGCGGAAGTCGATGTCGCCCGGCGCGCGCGCTTCGGCGAGCGCCAGATGCTGCACGTTGATGCGGTAGATGATCTCGAGATGCCGCGGCAGGAGGCGCTCGAACAATTCGACCGGCCAGGTCTCCAGCGCTTCGGGCAGCAGCGTGTGGTTGGTGTAGGACAGCGTGGCGACGGTGATCTTCCAGGCCTCGTCCCAGCGGAAATTGTGCAGGTCGACGAGGATCCGCATCAACTCGGTGACGGCAAGGCTCGGATGGGTGTCGTTGAGCTGCACCGCGACCTTGGACGACAGGCTGCGCAGCTGGCCGTCGGAGGCAAGATGCCGCTTGACCAGATCCTGCAGCGAAGCCGAGACGAAGAAATATTCCTGCCGCAGCCGCAGCTCGCGGCCCGCCGGGCTCTCGTCGTTCGGATAGAGGAATTTGCAGATCGCCTCCGCGCGCGCCTGCTCGGAGCTGGCGCTGACGTAGTCACCCCGGTTGAAGGCATCGAGCTTGAGCGGATCGGGCGAGCGCGCCGACCACAGCCGCAGCGCGTTGACGTGCTGGCCGCGCCAGCCGACGATCGGCGTGTCATAGGCGATCGCCTGCACGGTCTCGGCCGGATGCCAGATCGCGCGGTCGCGGCCCTTGTCGTCGACATGCTCGACGCCGCCGCCGAAATTGATGTCGTAGATCACCTCGGGCCGCTGCAATTCCCAGGGATTGCCGAAGCTCAGCCATTCGTCGGGATATTCCTGCTGCCAGCCCTGATTGATGATCTGGCGGAACAGGCCGTAATCGTAGCGGATGCCGTAGCCGATCGCGGGGATCGACAGCGTCGCCATGCTCTCCATGAAGCAGGCGGCAAGCCGTCCGAGACCGCCATTGCCGAGCGCCGCATCCGGCTCGCATTTGCGCAGCTCCGGCAGCGAGACGCCGAGATCGCCGAGTGCGACCTCGAAGATCTTGAGCAGGCCCATGTTGTTCAGCGCGTCGGTGAAGAGACGGCCGATCAGGAATTCGAGCGAGAGATAATAGACGCGCTTGCGCCCGGCATCGTAGCTGCGCTTCTCGGCCGAGAGCCAGCGATGCACGATGCGGTCGCGCAGCGCGAGCGCGGCGGCTTGGTACCAGTCGTGCTTCGTCGCCATGCCGGCGTCCTTGCCGATGGCAAGGCGCAGCTTCGCCAGGATCGCGCCCTTGATCTCGGCCAGCGCGAGCTCGTCGATGGGCTGGCCGGGAGCGGGAAAATTTGGCTGGAACGATTGATCTTGCAAGGCCGTCACTTCCTGGTCGAAACGAACACCACAACCTACGCGTCCTGCCTCTGCACCGGAACCATCGCTGGCGCGGCCGTGCACTGCGCTGGCGTAAATTTATGCAAGGAATGGGCCGTTTGGGAACCCGGAAGGCCACGGAGGAACGCAGGTTTCGTGCTAGATTGGACGAAGATTCAGCCATCAGTGTGGAGGACGGGCCCATGAGACTGCTGATCGAAATCGCTGCTGCGGCGCTTCTCGTCATCTGCATCGCCACCTCGAGCGCCGCCTTCGCCGCCGGCAAGGGCCGCAGCGCCGATGGCCTGACCTGCGGCTTCAGCGTTCCCCAGAACGCATCTCCCGCCCAGCGCTGCGCTGCCATCAAGCGCCAATGCGGCGGCAAGTTTTTCGCAAATGCGTGCGGCGACAGGCTGGTGTCGGCGGCGAGTTGAGGAGGTTGGCGCTGCACTTGGTCGTCCCGGCGAAGGCCGGGACCCATAACCCCGACTGTCAGAGAAGATGCGAAAGATCGCGCCAGTCTGGATTTTCCTGCTCGATCAAACGAATCTTCCAGTCACGCTGCCATTCCTTGAGCGCCTTTTCGCGCGCGATCGCTTCGGACGGCGTGGCGTATGTTTCGACATAGACCAGCCGCGTTACACCGTACTTCGTGACGAATTTCGAGCCGCGTCCTGAGCGATGCAATGTGAGCCGATTGCTGAGGTCGTTGCAGACGCCGATGTACAGCGTGCCTTAGCGTCGGCTTGCTAGGATGTAGACGTAGTACGCGGCTGGTGCATTCATTGCTGGGCACCCATTTCCCACAAACATCCGGCAGGCGTGGTTATGGGTCCCGGCCTTCGCCGGGACGACATTGTTAAGTATCGGAACAAATTAAGAACACTTTAGCAAGTCTTTGATATATCATTGTGATTCGGCGCGTTGCCGACACAATATCTAGCGTTTGCCCGATGTCGCGAGGACTACATGTCCACCATTGCCTTCGACCAGTTCGCCCTCACCCGGATCGCCGATTTCGCGCGCTCGCTGTCGCGGCTGCACCAGGCGGCGCGGCGGCAGCGGATCGATGACGATCAGTTCGACCGCGAGTTCAACGCGGTGTGCCAGTCGATCTGGGGCTACACCATCGACGATATCAGCGACGATCTGTTCGCGGTCGAGGATCATCTGTTTCTAGACACGCTGGACGAAGCGCATGCGCGCATCTTCGCGGCCGAGCAGGGTTATGACCTCGTGGACGAGGCCGGCATGCTCACCGACTGGTGGGGTTTCTGCTGGATGATCCTGGCCGAGAAGCGCGGCCTGCTGACGGCGGAAAACCGCGCCGCGGCGCGTGCGGCCATCGAGGAGAAATATCTGGCGGCGCCGAACGTGATCGGGGTGATCATCGGGCGGTGACGGTCTCGCACCTCATCCTGAGGAGCGCGCTTGCGCGCGTCTCGAAGGATGAAGGCCGAACTGCAGCAGCCGGGCCTGCATGGTTCGAGACGCCGCGCAGCTCCTCACCATGAGGATGACTAATCCAGCCCCGCCCGCTTCGCCGGCTTGGCAGCCGCCTTCGGCACGGTCACATCAGGCAGCGGCTCGCGCACGATCTCGGTCTGCGCCGGCGCATCCGCCGATACGGTCTCCGCGCGCACCGGCGCCACCTTCATCTCGCCGAGGCGGGCGCGGACCTGCGCGGTGAGGCCGGGATAGGAGGCGACCGGGGTGAAGTCGGCGGCCTGGTCGTTGCCGACGCGGATGCCGGTATAGGCGACGAGGCCGTCGCTGGTCGCGATCACGTCACCCGCTTTCAGCGAGGAATCCAGCGCCAGATCGACCGGGGCGAGGCCGACCGGCTCGCGGCCGTTGCAGGTGCAGTCCGATCGCAGCGCCTTGCGATAGGCGAAGGCGTTCTCGCTGTCGGCGTAACGCTCGCCGGTCTGCGCATAGGCGCCGTCGATCGAGGAGCCGAAATAGACCTTGGTCGCGCTGGCGGGACAGAACGCCTGACACATCTGCGCCGGCGAGACGAGGCCGCGCATCAGCGGAAAATACTTGCCGTCGCAGCTGCGCACGCAGAACGC
The DNA here is from genome assembly GCF_018130885.1 of Bradyrhizobium sp. KB893862 SZCCT0404. Classification (NCBI taxonomy): domain Bacteria; kingdom Pseudomonadati; phylum Pseudomonadota; class Alphaproteobacteria; order Hyphomicrobiales; family Nitrobacteraceae; genus Bradyrhizobium; species Bradyrhizobium sp. KB893862 SZCCT0404. The sequence continues at coordinate 7,547 of NZ_JAFCLT010000012.1, read as the reverse complement.
CGGGCCAGAGCCGCCGGCCGCGGCCGAACGTGTCGGCGGTACATATTGCGGGGTAGCGGCATTCTGCTGGCCGGTGAAGGGATCGGCATAGGAGTTCGACTGCGGCACTTCGCGCTGCGGGCGCTGCTGCTGCGCGCCGCCGAACAGGAAGTCGAACAGGCCTTCGGCCGAAACCGGGGCCGGAGCCGCGAGCAGCGGAGCTGCCAGGGTGGCGGCCACAAGCATCGCGCGACGCCGCCGGCGCGCATGGGACACGATGTTACGCAAGGCTCACTCCACCCAACGCTACTGAACCGGGCCGGGACCTCGAGGTCTCAGCACATGATTCACCATAAGCCGCGATGGTAAATGAGCAGTTGCGCGGAGGCGGTTTCAAGTCGGGGCGGTGACCTCTTTAAGGCCGGGCACAGCTTCCGACGGATGGTGGCTTCCGGGCAACGCCCGGGAACAGCGGCACGAGGTTTCGTGCCGTTACGCCTTCAGAAATTCCGACGCCTTGTACAGCGAGCGGAACGGCAGGCCGGCCGCGCCGAACGTGTCGGTGGCGCCTTCCTCGCGGTCGACCATGGTCAGCACCAGCACCACCTCGGCGCCGGTCTCGCGCACGGATTCCACCGCCTTCATCGCCGAGCCGCCGGTCGTGGTGACGTCCTCGACGATCACGACGCGCTTGCCCGCCAGCGTCTCGCCCCTGGGCAGGCCTTCGATCGCGAGCTTGGCGCCATGCTCCTTCGGCTTCTTGCGCACGAAGAAGGCCGCGATCGGATGGCCCTTGATCCAGGAGATCTGCGCCAGCGCACCGGCGAGCGGCACCGCGCCCATCTCGAGCCCACCGATGAAATCGAGATTGTCGTCCTTCAGCGCCTCATAGGTCAGCTCGGCCAGCAGCGTCGCGCCCTCGGGGTCGAGCATGGTCGGCTTGAGGTTGAAGTAGAAATCGCTCTTGCGGCCCGACGCGAGCGTCACCTCGCCGCGGCCGAATGAGCGCCGGCGGATGATCTCGAACAGGCGGGCGCGGGAAGCGGATTTCGACACGGCGGTCCCTCGAACAGTATTTCTTGAAGGTGGCGGAATTTATCCGCGACCGCCGCGACATGCCAGAGGGGGTGGGCCCCGCAAGACCACCGTCAACAGGGCATCGGCTGCGGCGGCCGGACAGCCACCATGCCCGGCCGCCGGTTGTAACACCGCAAGGTCCTGGGCTAGTGGGATGCCAGACAATGCGGGAAGGAACGGCCCTATGACCATCGAGCTCCACACCTGGAATACGCCCAACGGCCGCAAGATTTCGGTCGCGCTGGAGGAAATGGGGCTGCCATACAAGGTCATCCCGGTGAACATCACCAAGGGCGAGCAGATGGCGCCGGGGTTCCTCAAGCTGTCGCCCAACAACAAGATTCCCGCGATCGTCGACCCCGAGGGTCCCGACGGCAAGCCCGTCAGCATCTTCGAGTCCGGGGCGATCCTGCTCTATCTCGGCGAAAAGACCGGCAAATTCCTGCCGAAATCGCTTTCCGCCCGTATCCCGGTCTATGAATGGCTGATGTGGCAGATGGGCGGCTTCGGCCCGATGCCCGGCCAGGTGCATCATTTCATCGCACTCGAGAACGAGCAGGACCGTGCCTACGGCCTGAAGCGCTACATGGCCGAGACCCGCCGGCTCTACGGCGTGCTGGACCGCCGCCTGGCAGACCGTGACTTCGTCGCCGGCGAGCTCTCGGTTGCCGATTTCGCCATCCTGGGCTGGGCCTGGCGCCACCCTCGCCACAAGGTTGATCTGGCCGACTTCCCCAACGTCAAGCGCTGGTACGAGGCCCTGATGGCGCGCCCGGCCGTTAAGCGCGGCATGGACGCCAAGCTGGATTAGTCGCTCGGCTGTCGCACCTCGTGCCCCGGACGCAGTGCAGCGCGTAAGCGGTGCACTGCAGAGCCGGGGGCCATGCCTCTCCGATCTCGTTCTGGGCTTTCTGGGTCCCGGCTCTGCGCTGCAGCGCATCCGGGACACGGGCGGGCTGTGGTTCGCGGCGTCCGCTCACACCTTCTTCGCTTCGACCGCCATCCGCACCGCGAGCCCGGCCAGCACCGTGCCCATGAGCCAGCGCTGCACCAGCATCCAGCTCGGCCGGCTCGCCAGGAACAGCGCAATCGATCCGGCGGCGAGCGCGATGATCGCATTGACGCTGACGCTGATCGCGATCTGGATCGCGCCCAGCACCACCGACTGCGTCAGCACGCTGCCGGCGGCGGGATCGATGAACTGCGGCAGCAGCGCCAGATACAGCATCGCGATCTTCGGGTTGAGCAGATTGGTGACGAGGCCCATCGCGAACAATTTGCGCGGGCTGTCGATCGCGAGCTTCTTCACCTCGAACGGCGAGCGCCCGCCCGGCTTCACCGCCTGCCAGGCGAGCCAGAGCATGTAGCCGGCGCCGGCAAAGCGCAGCGCGTCATAGGCAAAGGGAATCGCGAGCAGCAGCGCCGTGATGCCGAACGCCGCGCACAGCATGTAGAACACGAAGCCCAGCGCCACGCCGCCGAGCGACACGATGCCCGCCGCTGGACCCTGCGTGATCGAGCGCGAGATCAGGTAGATCATGTTCGGCCCGGGCGTGAGCACGAGACCGAGGCAGACGAGGGCGAAGCCGAGCAGGGCGGTGGTGTGGGGCATGGCTGAACCGTTGCGGGAGATGGCACGGTTCTAGTCTGCGCGGGATCGCGGTGCCACCGCGCAATTGCTCGGAGGACAATTCACCGCTGTCGTCCCGGCGAAGGCCGGGACCCATACCCCCAGGGAGAAGTGGTGATACGAGATGGTAGTGGGCAATCTTCGCCCAACTGCATCCTGTGGTTATGGGTCCCGGCCTTCGCCGGGACGACACCGTGTGTGTGGCGTCAGCGGAGCGATTAGAGGCCGCGTCAATGCGCCTCGTCCCAATTGTTCGCCGCGCGCGCATCCACGTGCAGCGGCACCGAGAGCAGCACGGCCGGGAACGGTGCGTCCTGCATCACGCGCTGCACGACGGGCAGCGTCGCCTCGACTTCCGCGTCGGGCACCTCGAAGATCAGTTCGTCATGCACCTGGAGCAGCATCTGCGCCGAGAGCTTCTTCTCGGCGAGCGCGTCCTCCACCCGCGTCATGGCGCGGCGGATGATGTCGGCTGCGGTGCCCTGCAGCCGCGCGTTGATCGCTGCGCGCTCGTTGAAGGCGCGCACCGAGGCGTTCGAGGCCTTGATGTCGGGGTAGTGGCATTTGCGGCCGAACAGCGTGGTGACATAGCCGTGGCTGCGGCAGAAATCGCGCGTCTCGTCCATGTAGGCGCGGATGCCGGGGAAGCGCTCGAAGTATTTCTTGATGTAGGCGGAGGCCTCCTCGCGCGCGATGCCGAGCTGGTTGGCGAGGCCGAACGCGGAGATGCCGTAGATGATGCCAAAATTGATCGCTTTCGCGCGCCGGCGGATCTCGCTCGGCATGCCCTTGATCGGCACGCCGAACATTTCGGAGGCCGTCATGGCGTGAATGTCGAGTCCGTCGCGGAACGCCTGCTTCAGTACGGGGATGTCGGCGATCTCCGCCAGCAGCCGCAACTCGATCTGCGAATAGTCGGCGGAGACCAGCTTGTGCCCCTTCGTCGCGATGAAGGCGCGGCGGATCTTGCGGCCGTCCTCGGTACGAACAGGGATGTTCTGCAAGTTCGGCTCGTTCGACGACAGCCGGCCGGTCGTGGTCGCGGCCAGCGCGTATGTCGTGTGCACGCGGTGCGTCTGCGGATTGACGTAGGTCGGCAGCGCGTCGGTGTAGGTCGATTTCAGCTTCGAGACCTGCCGCCACTCCAGGATCTTCTTCGGGAAGTCGTGGCCCTGCTCGGCGAGATCATCCAGCACCTGCGCGGTGGTGGACCACGCGCCGGTCTTGGTCTTGGTGCCGCCTGAGAGGCCCATCTTGCCGAACAGGATGTCGCCGATCTGCTTGGGGCTGCCGACATTGACGGGCTCGCCCGCGATCTCCTGGATCTCGGCCTCGACGCGCGCGGCGGTCTGGGCGAAGTCGCCCGACAGGCGCGACAGCACCTGGCGGTCGATCGAGATGCCGCGCCGCTCCATGCGCGCGAGCACGGAGACCAGCGGCCGTTCCAGCGTCTCGTAGACGGTCGTCATGTGCTCGCCGACGAGGCGCGGCTTCAGCACGCGCCAGACGCGCACGGTCATGTCGGCGCCTTCGGCCGACAGCGGTGCGGCCTTCTCGATCGGCACCTGGTCGAAGGTGATCTTGTTCTTGCCGCTGCCGAGCAGCTCGCTCTCCTTCAGCATGGCGTGGCCGAACCAGCGCTCGGACAGCGATTCCAGCGCATGCGAGCCGCGGCCGGCGTCGAGCACGTAGGAGATCAGCAGCGCATCGTCGATGTTGCGCAGGGTGATGCCGTGCTGTGCCAGCATCACGGCGGTGAATTTGACGTCGAAGCCGATCTTGAGGATGCCCGCCGATTCCAGTACCGGCCGCAACGCTTCGATGGCGTCGGCATGCTTGACCTGGTCGGGCGCAAGGCCCGCGTCGAACAGGCCGCCATCGCCGCCGGACTGCTTGTGCGCCAGCGGCACATAACAGGCCTCGTTCGGCGCCAGCGCCAGCGCGATGCCGCAGAGATCGGCCTGCATCGGATCGATGCTGTTCGCCTTGATCTCGATCGCGACATGACCGGTGTCATGAATGCGCGCAATGAAGGCGTTGAGCTCCTTCAGCGACTTAATCGCCTGATATTTGGCCCGATCGACCGGCAGCTTGCGCAGCGCCTCCTCGCGCGCCGCGGCGAGCGAGACCGGCGCGCCCTTCGGGCTCGCGGCCTTGTCTTCCTTGTTGGCCGATTTGTTGGGCTCGCCAGCGCGGACCTGTGGCGCGGCGCCGGTTCCCGGCGCGGGCGTGACGTCCGAGGGCGGCAGCGGCGAGAACACGCTGGCGCCGCTGGCATAGCCGGGATCGGCGTCCACATTGGAGGGATCGACCTGCGCATAGTCGGCGACACGCCGGGTCAGCGTGGTGAATTCCATCGCCTTCAGGAACGCGATCAGCTTGCGCGCGTCCGGCTCCTGGACGGCGAGATCGTCCAGCGGCACCGCCAGCTCGACCTTGTCGTCGAGCAGCACGAGCTGCCGCGAGATGCGCGCCTTCTCGGCGTTCTCGAGCAGGGCCTCGCGCCGCTTCGGCTGCTTGATCTCGGTGGCGCGGAACAGGAGCTGTTCGAGGTCGCCATATTCGGTGATCAGCTGCGCCGCGGTCTTGATGCCGATGCCGGGCACGCCGGGCACGTTGTCGGTGGAGTCGCCGGCGAGCGCCTGCACTTCCACCACCTTCTCCGGCGGCACGCCGAACTTCTCGATCACCTCGGGGATGCCGATGCGGCGATCCTTCATGGTGTCGTACATCATGATCTTGTCGTTCACGAGCTGCATCAGATCCTTGTCGGAGGACACGATGGTCGTGGTGGCGCCGCGCGCGGAAGCCTGCCGCGCGTAGGTCGCGATGAGATCGTCGGCCTCGAAGCCGACCTGTTCCAGGCAGGGCAGGTCGAAGGCGCGCACCGCTTCGCGGATCAGCGCGAATTGCGGGATCAGATCCTCAGGCGCCGGCGGCCGGTGCGCCTTGTACTCGGGATAGATCTTGTTGCGGAAAGTGATCTCCGACTTGTCGAACACGATCGCCAGATGCGTCGGCCGATTGTCCTCCGGCATGTCGCGCAGCAGCTTCCACAGCATGTTGCAGAAGCCGAGCACCGCGTTGACCTGCAAGCCGTCGGACTTGCGGTTGAGCGGCGGCAGCGCGTGATAGGCGCGGAAGATGTAGCCGGAACCGTCCACCAGGAAGATGTGGTCACCCTTGCCGGCCGCCTTCGCCGCGACCGGTTTGGCAGCAGCTGTCGCAGCAGCGGGCTTGGTCTCGGCGGCAGCCTTTGGCGCGGCCTTGGTGTCAGCTTTGGCGGTGGTCTTCGGGGATGTCTTGGGCATGGCCGCAATGTATGAATTTTTGCGGGGTTTGACAGCCTTGGAAGGGGGATTTTTGGCCGGATTCCCACACGCAAATGTCGTCCCGGCGAAGGCCGGGACCCATAACCACAGGGAGGAGTTTGACGAAGACCGGCAGTTATTCAGGCCGTGGTACGCAGACCGCGATCTACCGATGAATCACGCGGTATGGGTCCCGGCCTTCGCCGGGACGACGGACGCTACTCCGCCGCCTGCAGCACCGGGCCCGTCTTCTTCGGCGCGATCCAGAACGCATCCGGCCGCTCGAACAGGAAGCGCGCGTTGAGCCGCAAGGCAACTTGCCAGATCGCAAGCGCGCCGAGCACGCCGGCGATGGTGACGATCAGCGACACCGTGCCGATATCGGGGATGATGCCGGTGCGCAGCAGCAGCGTGCGCGTCGTCGCCATCGGCAGGAAGAAGGCGAGATAGATCACGATCGAATGCTGGCCGCAGAAGCGGAAGAAGTTGAGCCACTGCGCCCGCGCCAGCAGCGTGCCCATCGTGATGATGGCACAGGCGCCGGCGAAGCCGAGCGCGAGCGACATGATCTTCCATTCGCTGGCGCCAATTGAAACGAGGCCGGCATTGACCAGTGCCCAGGCCGCGAGCGCAGCAAGCGCCCACGCCGGATGATTGCGCGCGCGATCCGACAGCGCGAACACGTAAGGCGCGAACAGATAGCCCGAATAGAAATAGACGAAGCGCGAGCAGAACTCGTCGATCGCGGTCCATCCCGTCGAGATGCGCGCCGTCTCCAGCGCGGCGGCGATGAGCCAGATCGCGAGCGGCGGAAATTTGCGTGTCAGTTTTGTGACGACGAAGAACACCGGCAGCAGGTAGATGAACCAGAGCGTGCCGAACGGCTCGATGAGGGATTCGAGATACAGCAGGCCCACCTCGCGCCAGCTCGACTCGGCCGCGAAGGCCGGCGCCTTGAAGCCGAACTGGATTGTCACCCAGACGACATAGAAATAGGCGAAATGCATCACCTTGCGGTCGAGATAGGTGCGCCAGTCGCGGTCGATCACGAGTGGCAGGAACAGGCCCGAAATTAGGAAGAAATCCGGCATCCGGAACGGCTTTGCGAAGGCCACGGCGACATGCATGAAACCGGTCTTGCCGGCGGCGAGTTCGACCCCCAGCACCGAATGCATCATCACCACCATGACGATGCAGATGCCCTTGGCGTAGTCGACCCAGTCGACACGCGCGGCAGCGGAGGCCCTGGGAAGCCCGTTCGCGGCGATTGTGCCTGATGCAGCCATGGTGTCCCTTTTCGAGGCGTGTTCCGCCCGGCCCTGTATGGGCGCGGGGCAGTTTGCAGCGCCCCGGTTTCCGACTTCTTTACCGGTTCAATTCGCGTGCCGGTTTTTACGTCGCAGACGGTTCCCTTCCACCGGGAAAATGCTAAACCGCCCCCCGTTGGGGTTTCGTTAACCAAGCAGAAACAGGGTTTTTCATGCGAATCGCGATGATCGGAACGGGCTATGTGGGACTGGTGTCCGGAGCCTGCTTTGCGGATTTCGGTC
>NZ_JAFCLT010000011.1:0-196119 GCF_018130885.1 Bradyrhizobium sp. KB893862 SZCCT0404 | reverse complement strand
TCACGGCGTCAAGCGCCAAGGACCCAACGGCTTCCCGCCCAACCCATCCTGACAGACTTTCAAGACACAGGGACCCATGCATCCGCAGCTCCTGGGCCCCGGCTCTGCGTCGCACCGCTGCGCGCTGCGCCGCGTCCGGGGCACGAGAGCGGAGTTTGGCGCAACTGCAGCGTCCCCGTCATTGCGAGCGCAGCGAAGCAATCCAGGGTCTCTCCTCGGAGGGGTTCTGGATTGTTTCGTCGCTTCGCTCCTCGCAATGACGGCGGAGACAACCAAGGCCCTTGCGTTCGCCTCCATATGATGTATTTTACATCATTGTATATGCGCTAGATATCACTTATAAATCCTGATACGTGAGGTCAGATTGATCACGTCATTCCAGATGCGGGCAGCCCGCGCGCTGCTCGGCATTGACCAGAAAACGCTGGCCGAGCTTGCCGGCGTGTCGCTGCCGACCATCCAGCGGATGGAGGCATCGACCGGCAATGTGCGTGGCGTGGTCGAGACCTTGATGAAGGTGGTCGAGGCGTTCGACCGCGCCGGCGTCGAGTTGATCGGCGAGCAGGCCCGCAGCGACAGCGGCGGGCGCGGCGTGCGCCTGAAGGAGCCCGGGCCGCCGCGCAGGGTAGGGGCATGATCGTCGCGATGATCGTGCCTGCAGGGAAGAGCTAACGCACCGTCGCGTCCGGGATCGCGGCCGCACGATGCAGTGGAGCATTGTGAGGCAGCGAAGCATGAGCATCACCAGCGATCACGCGAGCGGGCTGCATCGGCTGCGCCGGCCGACCTTTGCCGAACTGTATTTGCCAAAACTCGTCACCGTCTGGCGCGAAGGTTACGGCGTCGCGGACTTTCGCGCCGACGTGTTCGCGGGCCTGACGGTTGCGATCGTCGCGCTGCCGCTGTCGATGGCGATCGCGATTGCCTCGGGCGTGACGCCGGACCGCGGCCTCTACACCGCCGTCGTCGGCGGCTTCATCGTGTCGCTGCTCGGCGGCAGCCGCTTCCAGATCGGCGGCCCCGCCGGCGCCTTCATCGTGCTGGTTGCGGTGACCGCGGAGCGGCAAGGCGTCGACGGCGTCATCCTCGCCACCATGATGGCGGGCCTCTTCCTGATCGCCGCGGGCCTCTTGCGCGTCGGCACCTACATCAAGTTCATTCCCTATCCGGTCACGGTCGGATTCACCGCCGGCATCGCGGTGATCATCTTCGCGAGCCAGCTCCGCGATCTCTCGGGCATCACGCTCGCGGGGAAAGAGCCCAGCGAGTTCGTGCCGAAGCTCGCCGCGCTCGCGGCAGGCCTGCCCACCATCAATCCGTCGGCCGTTGCCGTCGCGATCGGCAGCATCGCCATCATCGCGGCCTTGCGGGTCTGGCGTCCGTCCTGGCCCGGCATCCTGATCGCGGTCGTGTTCGCGGCCGTCGTCTGTGCGGTGTTCTCGCTGCCGGTCGAGACCATCGGCAGCCGCTTCGGCGGCATCCCGCGCGAATTACCCTCGCCGGCGCTGCCCGCGTTCTCGATTGCGAAGGCGAAAGCGGTGCTGCCCGACGCGATTTCCTTTGCGTTGCTGGCCGCCATTGAATCGCTGCTGTCGGCGGTGGTGGCCGACGGCATGACCGGACGCCGGCATCGCTCCAATTGCGAGCTGGTGGCGCAGGGCGTCGCCAATGTCGGCTCGGCGCTGTTCGGCGGCATCTGCGTTACCGGCCTGATCGCGCGCACCGCCACCAACATCCGCGCCGGCGCGCGCGGGCCGCTCGCGGGCATGCTGCATGCGGTGTTCCTGCTGCTGTTCATGCTGATTGCGGCGCCGCTCGCCAGCTACATCCCGCTCGCCGCGCTTGCCGCCGTGCTGGTGGTGGTCGCCTGGACCATGGCGGAGAAGCAGGAGTTCGCGACCCTCCTGCGCTCCTCCTGGGGCGACGCGGTAGTGCTGCTCGCAACCTTCTTGCTCACGATCTTCCGCGATCTCACCGAAGGCATCCTGGTCGGCTTCGCGCTCGGCGCGGTGCTGTTCATCCACCGCATGGCGGAGATGACCGGCATCGAGGAGCGTACGCCGCTGGTCGCCGCCGATCGCCCCGACGACGGTAATGGCGAGCGCGTGCCTTACGATCCGGGCCTTGCGATCGATCGGGACGTGCTGGTCTATCGCATCACCGGCGCGTTCTTCTTCGGCGCGGCCTCGGCGATCGGCAGCGTGCTCGACGGCATCGCCGAAAAGCGCAAGGGCCTCGTGGTCGATTTCGCCGCGGTGCCGTTCCTGGATTCGACCGCGGCCAACGTGCTCGGCCGTGTCGCCGTCAAGGCGCACCGCCAGGGCATCCGCCTGTTCATCACGGGGGCATCGCCCGCGGTCCGCCGCGCGCTGCTCACCCATGGCGTGACGCCGCCGCGCGCCCGCTATCGCGAGACCATCGCGCGCGCCGTCGCCGACATCAAGGGCGGCGCGGCGAAGCCCGCGGCCGATGACGCCGCCACGGCCTGACGCCGCACACTTCTCAAGCGGTGCGATTTGACCGACACTGCCGCCTCACGGGGTGGTGGATCGGCATGCTCAATTCACGTCGCGACGTTGCGCTGGCCTGCGCGCTCAGCATGCTGGCGGGCTATGTCGACGGCATCGGGTTCCTGCATCTCGGCGGCCTGTTCGTCTCCTTCATGAGCGGCAATTCCACGCGCCTCGGCGTCAGCCTCGCCGACGCCGCATGGTGGCAGGCTGCCGGCGCGTTCGGCCTGATCGCGCTGTTCGTGGCGGGAGCGGCCGTCGGCAGCCTCGTCGTGCTCGGCGGCGGCGCCGAGCGGCAGCCCTGGCTGCTGCTGATCGAAGCGGTGCTGCTCGCGGGGGCCGGGCTCTGCCATGCCTTTGGCCTGCCGAACCTTGCGATCGCAGCCATCGTCTTCGCGATGGGCCTGGAGAATGCCGTGTTCCAGATCGATGGCGGTGCCGGTCTCGGCCTCACCTATGTCACCGGCGCGCTGGTCAAGGTCGGCCAGCTTCTTGCGGTGAGCCTGACCGGCGGGCCGCGCTGGGGCTGGGCGCCGAACCTCCTGCTGTGGGCGGCGCTCGTCGCGGGCTCGGCGGCCGGCGCGCTGGCCTATGCCTGGATCAACCTTGCAGCGATCTGGTTCGCCGCGGGCGCGGCGCTGGTCCTGGCCGCGATCGTGGCCGCGGCGATGCGGCGCAAGCGCGCTTGACAGGGCGGGCGGGACGCGAAATGGATCGCCTCCAATACGACCCAAGGAGACGACGACAGTGACCAAGGCTCCCGCAGCCTGTCTGATCGGATGGCCGGCCGCGCATTCGCGCTCGCCGCTGATTCATCATTACTGGCTGCGCACGCTCGGCATCGAAGGCGGCTACGTGATCGAGGCGGTGCCGCCCGATGATTTGCGCGACTTCGTGCTGCGGCTGTCGCTGCGCGGTTTCGTCGGCGCCAACGTCACCATCCCGCACAAGGAAGCCGTGCTGTCGCTGTCGGCACCGGATGCGCGTGCGAAAGCCGTCGGCGCGGCCAACACGCTGTGGTTCGAGAACGGCGAGCTGCGCTCGACCAACACCGACGTCGAAGGCTTCGTCGGCAACCTCGATGCCAGCGCGCCCGGTTGGGACAAGGCGGACGAAGCACTGGTGCTCGGTGCCGGCGGCTCCTCCCGTGCGGTCGTGTTCGGCCTGCTCGAGCGCGGGGTCAAGCGCATCCATCTCGCCAATCGCACCATCGCGCGGGCAGAGACCCTTGCAAGTCAGTTCGGTCCGAACGTGCATCCTGTTACGTGGGACGCGATCGGCGACGTGTTGCCGCTCGCGAAACTTCTCGTGAACACGACCTCGCTCGGCATGCACGGCCAGCCGCCGCTCGGCGTGGAATTGGCGCGCCTGCCGCAAGAGGCCGTGGTCGCCGACCTCGTTTATGTCCCGCTGGTGACGCCGCTGCTGGCGGCCGCAAAGGCGCGCGGGCTGAAGACCGCGGACGGGCTCGGCATGCTGCTGCACCAGGCGGTGCGCGGCTTCGAGCTGTGGTTTGGCCGCAGGCCCCAGGTGACGGCCGAATTGCGCGCGCTGGTCGAAGCCGATCTCACAAAGACTTGAGCGGAGCGCGGCGAATAGCACACCACCTCCGGAGTTCTATCCCCGTGGGACAATCGGAGACCGTCATGACTATTCAACGCGTAACTTTCACACGCCCGATCATCGCCGTCGCCATGGTGGCCGCTTCCACCTTCGCGGCCTACGCGCAGAGGGCGCCGGTGCCGACGCGCGTCCGCGGCACGATCGAGAGCGTCAATGGCGACACCATGCAGGTCAAGTCACGCACCGGCGAGGACGTCAAGCTGCGCATCGCGCCTGACGTCAGCGTGTCGGGAATTACAAAGATTTCACTCGCCGACATCAAGGTCGGCTCCTTCGTCGGCGCCACCACCGTGCCGGGACCGGATGGCGCCAACAACGCCGTCGAGGTGCATGTGTTTCCGGAAAACATGCGCGGCACCGGCGAGGGCTCGCGGCCCTACGACCTCAAGCCGAACTCGAGCATGACCAACGCCACGGTGTCCGAGAGCGTGGTCGGCAATGATGGCCACACGCTGCTGGTCAAGTACAAGGACGGCGAGAAGAAGGTGTTCGTCCCCGACAACACGCCGGTGGTGACCTTCGTGCCCGGCGACAGGGGCGAGCTGAAGCCCGGCGCCCAGGTCGTCGCCTTCATGAAGCAGCTGCCGGACGGCTCGTTCGAGACCAACCGCGTCAGCGTCGGCCTCAATGGCCTGACCCCGCCGATGTGATGCGCCTTCGTGGCCCGGATGGAGGGTAGCGAAATCCGGGACCTTATCCGCGGTACGTCTGTCCCGGATTGCGCTGCGCTCCATCCGGGCTACGGAGCGTTGGAATAGGACGGCACGCGCGGTGTTTATTCCCGGTCCAGCCAACTCCCCGGAGAAACACCATGTCGAAATCGCCTTTGCTCGCGGCGTTCTTCGCCGTTGCCTTTGCTTCGATCGCCTCGGCGCAGCAGGCGCCGACGGTGCGCATCCGCGGCACCATCGAGAGCGTCGACGGCAACACGCTCGGCATCAAGACCCGCGAGGGCAGCGACGTGAAGGTGAAGATGACCGACAACGTCGCCGTCTTCGCCGTCGTCAAGACGCAGCTGTCGGAGATCAAGGAAGGTTCCTATATCGGCGTCACCGCCATGCCCGAGCCCGACGGCACCCAGAAGGCGATCGCCGTGCACATCTTCCCGGAGAACCAGCGCGGCGCCGCCGAAGGCTTCCGTCCCTGGGACGCCCGCGCCAACTCCACAATGACGAACGCGACCGTGGCCCAGACGGTGAAGGGCACCGACGGCCAGAACATCACGGTGAAGTACAAGGACGGCGAGAAGAAAGTCGTGGTGCCCCCGGACACCCCGATCGTCACCTTCGTCGCCACCGACAAGTCGGAAGTGAAGCCCGGCGGCAAGCTGATCATCTTCGGCGCGGCGAAGAAGGACGACGGCTCGCTGGAAGCGAACCGCGTGAATGTCGGCAGGGACGGCGTCACGCCGCCGATGTGAGCCGGGACGGCCGATATAGCGCACAGTTGGCGCCACAAACTCCGCTGTCGTCCCGGCGAAGGCCGGGACCCATACCGCGTGATCTATCGATCGCCTCCGGTCCTAATACCGCGCGTCGACTGAATAACTATCAGTCTTCGCCAAACCACTCCCTGTGGTTATGGGTCCCGGCTTTCGCCGGGACGACGGTGAGTTGTGGCGACGGCATTCCGTCGCGCCGAAATCTCGTAGGGTGGGCAAAGGCGCGTCAGCGCCGTGCCCACGTGTTCTTGCGTGTGATGAACATTGGTGGGCACGCTTCGCTTTGCCCACCCTACGGCACCGTCTTTGCGGCTACACCGCAATGATGTGATCGTCGATCTCCTCGACCCGGTTGACGCCGCACAGGCCCATGGTCGTGAGCAATTCCTTCTGGATGATCTCGATCGCCTTGGCGACGCCGGCCTGGCCGCCGGCGCCGAGGCCATAGGCGTAGGCGCGGCCGATCATGCAGGACTTCGCGCCGAGCGCGAGCGCGCGCATCACGTCCTGGCCGGAGCGGATGCCGCCGTCGAACATGATCTCCATCTTGTCACCGACGGCATCGACGATTTCGGGCAGCACCTCGATCGAGGACGGGGCGCCGTCGAGCTGACGGCCGCCATGGTTGGAGACGACGATCGCCTGCGCCCCGGTCTTCGCCGCGAGCTCCGCGTCCTCGACGTCGAGAATGCCCTTCAGGATCAGCTTGCCCGGCCAGATCGAGCGGATCCACTCGATGTCGCTCCAGTTCAGCGAGGTGTCGAACTGCGAGTTGATCCAGGTCGACAGCGAGGTGATGTCGTCGCTGACCTTCAGGTGACCTGCGAGATTGCCGAAGGTGCGGCGCTTGCCCTGCAGCACGCCCGACACCCAGGCCGGCTTGGTGGCGAAATCGATCAGCTTCGACAGCGACCATTCCGGCGGCACGGTCATGCCGTTCTTGATGTCCTGGTGGCGCTGTCCGATCACCTGGAGATCGACGGTCAGCACCAGCGCCGAGCATTTCGCCGCCATCGCGCGCTCGATCAGCGCCTTGATGAAGCCGCGGTCCTTCATGACGTAGAGCTGGAACCAGAACGGCTTCTCGACATTGGCGGCGATGTCCTCGATCGAGCAGATCGACATCGTCGACTGCGTGAACGGGATACCGGCGGCCTGTGCGGCGCGGCAGGCGTGGATCTCGCCGTCGCCGTGCTGCATGCCGAGCAGGCCCACGGGCGCCAGCACCAGCGGCATGGCCGAGGGCTCGCCGAGGATCGTGGTCGAGGTGTCGCGCTTGGAGACGTCGACCAGGATGCGCTGGCGGAACTTGATCGCCTGCATGTCGTCGCGGTTGGCGCGCAGCGTCTCCTCGGCATAGGAGCCGCGGTCGCAATAGTCGAAGAACGCCTTCGGCACGCGGCGCTTATGCAATGCGCGAAGATCGTCGATACAGGTGATGTGCTTCATGAACGTTTCCCCGGCCCGTCTTGCATCAAGAGTCTTGCATCGGAAGGTTTAGGGGTCATCTAGCATGGTTGGATGCACAGCCAAATCGTTTGAGAGGAGGGCGCCATGACGAGGCCGCACACGGGACCTTCGCCGGAGGAGATCAAGGAGAAGCAGGCCCTCGAGGACGCGCTGGAAGAGGGGCTCGAAGAGACCTTTCCGGGCTCCGATCCGGTCAACGTCACCCAGCCGCCACCGAGCCGCGACGACGGCCATGTGAAGCGCTCGAAGTAGGACGGGTTCCGCGCACTTTCCGATGGTCACGCCGGAACTATAATGTTAACAATATGTTACTGGGACGGCGGTGAGCCTGGTTCCGTAATGATTCATCATATTTTTTGAAGCCAAGTTAGCCGCGATGGATTTATAAGACCTCAGCAAATCAGGGATGCGGGGCCGGTTCAGGCACCCGCAGGTTGTGTTGGGGATCCCTGGTTGTTGCTTGGGGGACGATATGAGCCGCAAATATTTCGGGACGGACGGGATTCGGGGCCGCGCCAACGGACTGATCACGCCGGAGCTCGCGCTCAAGGTCGGCCAGGCCGCGGGCCTCGCGTTTCAGCGCGGTGACCACCGCCACCGGGTCGTGATCGGCAAGGACACCCGCCTGTCCGGCTACATGATCGAATACGCGATGGTCGCGGGCTTCACCTCGGTCGGCATGGACGTGCTGCTGGTCGGCCCGATGCCGACGCCGGCGGTCGCGATGCTGACCAAGTCGATGCGCGCCGATCTCGGCGTGATGATCTCGGCCTCGCACAATCTGTTCGAGGACAACGGCATCAAGCTGTTCGGCCCGCAGGGCTTCAAGCTCTCCGACGACGTCGAGAAGCAGATCGAGCAGCTGCTCGACGAGCCCATCGACAAGCGACTCGCGCAGAGCGCCAGCCTCGGCCGCGCCCGCCGCATCGACGGCGTGCATGACCGCTACATCGAATTCGCCAAGCGCACGCTGCCGCGCGACCTCTCGCTCGAGGGCCTGCGCGTCGTGATCGATTGCGCCAACGGCGCCGCCTACAAGGTGGTGCCGGAAGCGCTGTGGGAGCTGGGCGCCGACGTCGTGCCGATCGGCGTCGAGCCTGACGGTTTCAACATCAACAAGGATTGCGGCTCGACCTCGCCGGAAGCGCTGTCGAAGAAGGTGCGCGAGATGCGCGCCGACATCGGCATCGCGCTCGACGGCGACGCCGATCGCGTCATCCTGGTGGACGAGCGCGGCCACGTCGTCGACGGCGACCAGCTGCTGGCGGTGATCGCGCAGAGCTGGAAGGAGGACGGCCGTCTCTCGCGTCCCGGCATCGTCGCCACCGTGATGTCCAATCTCGGCCTCGAGCGCTTCCTGAAGGGGCAGGGGCTCGACCTCGTGCGCACGCCGGTCGGCGACCGCTACGTGCTCGAGCAGATGCTGAACGGCGGCTACAATCTCGGCGGCGAGCAGTCCGGCCACATCATCCTGTCCGACTACGCCACCACCGGCGACGGCTTCGTCGCCGCCCTGCAGGTGCTCGCCGTGGTGCAGAAGCTGCGCCGGCCGGTGTCCGAGGTCTGCCACCGCTTCGATCCGCTGCCGCAGATCCTCAAGAACGTCCGCCACAAGGGCGGCAAGCCGCTCGACGATACCGAGGTCAAGTCGGCGATCTCCGACGGCGAGAAGCGCCTCAACGGCCACGGCCGCCTGCTGATCCGCTCCTCCGGCACCGAGCCCGTGATCCGCGTCATGGGCGAGGGCGAGGACCGCCATCTGGTCGAGGACGTCGTCGACACCATCGTCTCGGCGCTCGGCCAGGCCGCGGCGTAAGCTCAAGGACGAGCGGGGTGAGGTGATCTCACCCCACGGGCAGCATTGTAGGGTGGGCAAAGCGAAGCGTGCCCACGCGTCCGTTGTCGCATTGCAAAGATCGTGGGCACGGCGCGTTGCGCCTTTGCCCACCCTACGATTCTCTTCTTCCTGGCGAGATCTCGACCCTCATGGTGAGGAGCCCGCGCAAGCGGGCGTCTCGAACCATGCAGGCCGCGCCGCCTCGCAGCAGGGCAAGCGCATCCCAGCCATTTGCGTTTGGCGGTGGTTCCACCGCGCCTTGCATCGTAATCAACTTGTCGCGGCAATCTGCCGCGCCGGGATGATCCCTTGAACAAGCCTGTCGTCGTCTCCGAGGAAACGCTGACCGAGCCCGTCGTCGTCAGCGACGTGACGCCCGCTGCTGGCAAGCCGGCCGCGGGGCCGGCCTATATCGTGCTTGCCGGCATCAGCTTCTCGCACTTCCTCAACGACACCATGCAGTCGCTGATCGCCTCGGTGTATCCGATCCTGAAGGATACCTACGCGCTCGACTTCGCGCAGATCGGCATGATCACGCTGGCCTTCCAGTTCACGGCCTCGCTGCTGCAGCCGGTGGTCGGCCACTACACCGACAAGAAGGCGCAGCCTTATTCGCTGTCGATCGGCATGGCCTCGACCTTCTTCGGCCTGCTGCTGCTCAGCGCCGCGCACCAATATCTCGTCATCCTGGTCGCCGCCGCGCTGGTCGGTCTCGGCTCGGCGGTGTTTCACCCCGAGTCCGCGCGCATCGCGCGGCTCGCCTCCGGCGGCCGCTACGGTTTTGCGCAATCGGTGTTTCAGCTCGGCGGCAGCTTCGGCACCTCGATGGGGCCGGTGCTGGCCGCGCTGATCGTGGTGCCGTTCGGGCAGGGCAGCATCGCCTGGTTCTCCTCGATCGCGTTCCTCGCGATCGTCGTGCTCTGGCGCATCGGCCGCTGGTACGCGCCGCAGATCACGACGAAGAAGGCGGCGCCCGCGCACACCCAGCCGGGCGGGCCGAGCTCGCGCCGCGTCGCCGTTGCGCTTCTCGTGCTGGTGGCGCTGCTGTTCTCCAAGCAGCTCTACGTCTCGAGCCTGTCGAGCTATTACATCTTCTACCTGATCGACCGTTTCGGCGTGTCGACGCAGACGGCGCAGATCTATCTGTTCATCTTCCTCGCGGCGAACGCGGTCGGTGCGTTCTTCGGCGGGCCGCTGGGCGATCGCTTCGGCCGCAAGATCGTGATCTGGATCTCGATCCTTGGCGCGCTGCCGTTCACGCTGGCCTTGCCCCATGCCGGGCTCTTCGCCAGCGCGGTGCTCTCCGTCATCATCGGGCTGATCATCTCCTCGACGACGTCGTCGATCATCGTGTTCGCGCAGGAGCTGGTGCCGCATCGCTTCGGCATGATCTCCGGCGTGTTCTTCGGGGTTGCTTTCGGCATCGGCGGCTTGGGCGCGGCCGTGCTCGGCAAGCTCGCCGACCACACCTCGATCGAGTTCGTCTACCAGGTCTGCGCCTACCTCCCGGCGATCGGCTTGCTCGCGGTGTTCCTGCCGAAACTGCAGCAGCCCGGGCGTTAACAAACCTTTCCTTGCTGCGTTGCGGCTTCATCAATCGTTAGCAATTTCGCCGGGCGCAAAGCGCCGAGCGCTGCATTTTTGCAACGCTCGCGCCGCATCCGCGTGTACAGTCAGAAAAAATCAACCTTAAAAATTAGGGTTAAGTGGCGCTTAAACATTTGCTGCCATCGTCCGGGTCGTGAGTTTCCAGAACGTGAGGCGTCTGCATTTTGCCTCACCGGCCATAAGGACGAAGCCAATGCGTAGCGTTAAGTCTCTCCTTGCCGCGGGTGCGGCAACCCTGATCTCCTCGATGGCGTTTGCCGCCGATATGCCGATCGCTGCGCCCCCTCCCATGTACGCACCGCCGGCTCCGCCCGCTGACTTCGGCGGCTGGTATCTCCGTGGCGACGTCGGCATGACCAACCAGCGCGCCAAGAGCATCGAGGGCGCCGTGGCGCCGGGCTTCACGAAGACGACCGAAGGGCTCGGCTTCGACTCCGCGGGGCTGTTCGATCTCGGCGTCGGCTATCGCTTCAACAACTGGTTCCGCGCCGACGTGATCGGCCAGTATCGCGGCAGGGCAAATCTGCACGGCAGCGACAACGTCGTCGGACCCGGCTTCGTCGGCGTCAACAACTACACCGGCAGCAAGTCCGAGTGGGTCGTCATGGCCAACGCCTATGTCGATCTCGGCACCTGGTGGTGCATCACCCCGTTCATCGGCGCCGGTGTCGGTGGCTCCTACAACAAGATCAGCGGCTTCCGCGACGACGGCGTGTCGTACAGCCCGCTGCTCAACAACAGCGTCGCCTACTTCGCCGACAACGGTAAGTGGAACTTCGCCTGGGCCGCTCACGCGGGTCTCGCCTACAAGGTCAACCCCGGCTTCACGGTCGAACTGGCCTACAGCTACATGAACCTCGGCGACGCAGCGCCTGGCAACTTCCGCCTGTTCGACAACAGCGCCTCCGGCCCGACCTCGATCAAGATCAAGGAGCTCACCTCGCACGACCTGAAGCTCGGCGTGCGCTGGGATCTCAACAGCCCGCCGGCCTACATGCCGCCGCCGCTCGTCACCAAGGGCTGATCGCCAGTCCGATCGGTTAAAGTTTCTTAACGGCGCGGGATCATCCCGCGCCGTTTTGCTTTGCGTATTTTTCATTGCTGGCAGGGATGAAAGGCTCCTGCGCAACCATTGGTTAAGGTTAACGAGCCATGATCATCGGCGAAAGTTCGAGTTCGATTTGGAGCGTTGCGATGCGTGGGCTTTTGTTGGCGGCGGTGATGTTGGGGACGGTGTCTGCCGCGCATGCGGCCGACATGCCGGATCTGCCGATCCTGCGCGGCAGCGTGAGCGACGGCCTGTCGAAGTCGACCCACAATTGGGACGGCTTCTATGTCGGCGGCCACGCCGGCTACACGGCCGACGCGACGGACTTCAGCCAGAGCGTGGTCGGCCTGACCAACTACATCTTCCGCGACAGCGTGCTGCAGGGGCCGACCTCGACGTGGTCGCTGCTGCAAAAGACCAACACCCAGAGCACCCATTTCGGCGGCTTCATCGGCCGCAACTGGCAATGGTACGATGCCATTCTCAGCCTCGAAGGCACCTACAGCGCCTTCAGCAACATGTCGACGTCGACGTCGGGATCGAACTCGCTCGTGATCGTCAATCCGCCGGGCGAGGTGAGAGCTCCCGGCATCACCAACAATTATGCGGTGTCGTTGACCGGTGCCGCCACGGCGCAGGTCAAGGACATGGTCACGCTGCGCGGCCGCGTCGGCTGGGACGGCGGCGACTTCATGCCCTACGCCTTCATGGGCGCCGCGGTCGGCCGCATGGACGTGTCGCGCACGGTGACGAGCGTCGTGTCGCTGCGCACGGACACGACGACGACCGACCTCTTCGGCAACACGACGACCACGCTCGGAGCGTGGGGCCCCGTTCCCGCGCAGTCGGGCACGCAGGGGCAGCACCGCACCAACACCTATGCGGTCGGTTGGACCGCGGGCCTCGGCCTCGAATACTGCATCTGGAGCGGGCTGTTCGCGCGGATCGAGTACGAGTATGTCAGGTTCTCGCCGGTCATGAACACGCAGGTGACGCTGAACAACGCGCGCCTCGGCCTCGGCTACAAGTTCTGAGCCGTCCCCTTCCTGTTGACAGCCTCCCTTCGTCCTGATGCTCTGTCGCTCCGGCAGCGGGTGGCGGCGATGAAGGTCTACGGCGACAGCAATTCGGGCAATTGCCTCAAGGTGAAGTGGGTCTGCGACAAGCTCGCGGTGCCCTATCAGTGGATCGAGGTCGACACGAGCAAAGGCGAGACGCGCACGCCGCAATTCCTCGCCATGAACGGGGCTGGCCAGGTGCCCACCGTCGCCTTCGACGACGGCCGCACGCTGGCGCAGTCCAACGCCATCATCCGCTATCTCGCCCGCGACAGCGCGCTCATTCCGCGCGATGCCTTTGCCGCCGCCAAGATGGACGAATGGCTGTTCTGGGAGCAGTACAGCCACGAGCCCTACATCGCGGTGTGCCGCTTCCAGCTCGTCTATCTCGGCAAGGATGCATCCGAGCTCGATCCCGAGAAGGTCAAGCGCGGCTATGCGGCGCTCGACCGCATGGAACGGCATCTCGCCACCAGCCGCTTCTTCGCCGGCGACGTGGCATCGCTCGCCGACGTCTCGCTGCTCGCCTATACGCGCGTTGCGCATGAAGGCGGTTTCGATCTCGGCCGCCATGCGGCCATCCGCCGCTGGATCGGCGAGGCCGAGGCATTTCTCGGCCTGCCCAAAGCGCGTTGAGTTCGCGTTGAGCCTGGAGCTTTCCGAATGAACGACAAGTCCGTCACCATCCGTCCCGCGCGCCGCGAGGACGTCCCGGCGATGATCGCCATGCTCGCCGATGACCATCTCGGTCGCGCGCGCGAGCGCCTCGAGGATCCCTTGCCCCAGGTTTATTACGCGGCGTTCGAGCGGGTCGAGCGCGATCCGAATCTCACGCTCGTGGTGGCCGAGAGCGAGGGCAGGGTGGTCGGCTGCCTGCAACTCGCCATTCTGCCCGGCATCAGCTCGCAAGGCGGCATTCGCGGACTGCTCGAAGACGTGCGCGTTGCCACTGATTGCCGCAGCCGCGGCATCGGCGAGCAATTGGTGCAATGGGCGGTGAGCGAAGCGAAGGCGCGCGGTTGCATCCTGGTCGAGCTACTGACGCATGCGAGCAGGGTTGACGCGCAGCGCTTCTACACGCGGCTCGGATTCACTGCCAGTCATGTCGGCATGACTGTCCGCTTTTGAGGCAGTGCGCAACGCGCGTTGCTCGAACAGCGAAATCGGATCGCGCATTCGTTCATCTTAAGAGCTGATAAACTACCCAGCCGTCGTTCACGTTCCCGCCGGAACGAACAGTGCTACGCAGCGTCGGGTAACCGGGCTCGGTCGGTTCGGGGATTTCGATGACAAGCTATTCCATGATCAAGGTCGGCAACGACTACGTTGTGCAGGCCAACGACAAATGCATTTTGAAAGTCGGCAGTCGGCGCCGTGCGGCGCAATTGATCAGCGATGCCACGGACTTGCTGAATGCGCTCGCCCCGGTTGAGGCCCCCGGTATCGCGCCGGACGAACCATCACTCCCCCGTGAGGCTCCTGAACTTTCTTGACGACTCTTCCCGTTTCCCGTATCAGCCGCGGCGGGACACCTCCCCCCAACGGGAGGCTTACTATCTGGAAGGGTAGATTATGACTGTAGCGAAGCCCGCTTCGCGGCCGAACGTGCCGCATTTCTCCTCCGGCCCCTGCGCCAAGCGCCCCGGCTGGAACGCCCAAAATCTCAAGGACGCAGCGCTCGGCCGTTCGCATCGCGCGAAGGTCGGCAAGACCAAGCTCAAGCTCGCGATCGATCTGACGCGCGAAGTGCTTGAAGTGCCCGCCGATTATCGCATCGGCATCGTGCCGGCCTCCGATACCGGCGCGGTCGAGATGGCACTGTGGTCGCTGCTCGGTGCACGGCCCGTCACCACGCTCGCCTGGGAATCCTTCGGCGAGGGCTGGGTCAGCGACATCGTCAAGGAATTGAAGCTCAAGGACGTCACCAAGCTCAACGCGGCTTACGGTGAGATTCCCGATCTCTCGAAGGTCGATCCCAAGAGCGACGTCGTCTTCACCTGGAACGGCACCACCTCGGGTGTGCGCGTGCCGAACGCCGACTGGATCAGCGCGACCCGCGAAGGCCTGACCATCTGCGACGCGACGTCTGCCGCGTTTGCGCAGCCGCTCGACTGGGCCAAGCTCGATGTCGTCACCTTCTCCTGGCAGAAGGCGCTCGGCGGCGAAGCCGCGCATGGCATGCTGATCCTGTCGCCCCGCGCGGTGGAGCGGCTCGAGACCTACAAGCCGGCCTGGCCGCTGCCGAAGATCTTCCGCATGACCAAGGGCGGCAAGATCAACGAAGGCATCTTCGTCGGCGAGACCATCAACACGCCGTCGATGCTCTGCGTCGAGGACTATCTCGATGCGCTGAACTGGGCCAAGTCGATCGGCGGCCTCAAGGCCCTGATCGCGCGTGCCGACGCCAACACCAAGGTGCTCGCCGATTGGAAGGCGAAGACGCCCTGGATCGACTTCCTGGCCAAGGACGCGGCGATCCGCTCCAACACCTCGGTGTGCCTTAAGTTCACCGATCCCGCGATCACCTCGCTCTCCGACGACGCGCAGGCCGACTTCTCCAAGAAGCTGGTTGCCCTCGTCGAGAAGGAGGGCGCCGGCTACGACTTCGCCTATTACCGCGATGCGCCCGCCGGCCTTCGCATCTGGTGCGGCGCCACCGTCGAAGCCAAGGACGTCGAGCTGCTGACGCAGTGGATCGACTGGGCCTTCGCCGAGACCAAGGCTGCGCTCGCCAAGGCGGCGTAACGCGTTCCAACTCGTTCTCGTCATGGCCGGGCTTGACCCGGCCATCCATCAATCAAGAGAGATGGATCCGCGGGTCAAGCCCGCGGATGACGTTCCGTAAATGCAGCTCGCACCACGGATCATTCCCATGACCAAACCCAAAGTTCTCATTTCCGACGCGCTCTCTCCCGCCGCCGTGCAGATCTTCAAGGATCGCGGCGTCGAGGTCGACTTCCAGCCCAACCTCGGCAAGGACAAGGACAAGCTCGCCGAGATCATCGGCAATTACGACGGCCTTGCGATCCGCTCCGCGACCAAGGCGACCGCCAAGATCCTGGAGAAGGCGACCAACCTCAAGGTGATCGGCCGCGCCGGCATCGGCGTGGACAATGTCGAGATCCCCGCCGCGACGGCCAAGGGCATCATCGTGATGAACACGCCGTTCGGCAATTCGATCACGACCGCCGAGCACGCCATCACCCTGATGCTGGCGCTCGCCCGCGAGATCCCGCAGGCCGACGCCTCGACCCAGGCCGGCAAGTGGGAGAAGAACCGCTTCATGGGCGTCGAGATCACCGGCAAGGTGCTCGGCGTGGTCGGTTGCGGCAATATCGGTTCGATCGTCGCCGACCGCGCGCTTGGCCTGCGCATGAAGGTCGTCGCGTTCGATCCGTTCCTGTCGCCGGAGCGTGCCAAGGACATCGGCGTCGAGAAGGTCGATCTCGATGACCTGCTCAAGCGCGCCGACTTCATCACGCTGCACACGCCGCTGACCGAGAAGACCAAGAACATCATCGACGCAGCCGCGATCGCCAAGATGAAGAAGGGCGTGCGCCTGATCAACTGCGCCCGCGGCGGTCTCGTCGACGAGAAGGCCGTGGTCGATGCGCTCAACTCCAAGCACATCGCCGGCGCCGCCTTCGACGTCTTCGTCGAGGAGCCCGCGAACACCAACGTGCTGTTCGGCCATCCCAACGTGATCTGCACCCCGCATCTCGGCGCCTCCACCACGGAAGCGCAGGAGAACGTCGCGCTGCAGGTCGCCGAGCAGATGTCGGACTACCTGCTCACCGGCGCGATCTCGAACGCGGTCAACTTCCCCTCGATCACCGCGGAAGAAGCCCCGAAGCTGAAGCCGTTCATCGCGCTCGCCGAGAAGCTCGGTTCGTTTGCCGGCCAGCTCACTGAATCCGGCATCCTCAAGGTCGAGATCACCTATGAGGGCCACGTCGCCGAGATGAAGATCAAGGCGATCACCTCGGCCGTGCTGTCCGGCCTGCTGCGGCCGATGCTGGGCGAGGTCAACGTCGTCTCCGCGCCCGTCGTCGCCAAGGAGCGCGGCATGGTGGTGGACGAGATCGTGCGTGCTGCCCAGAGCGACTATGAGAGCCTGATCACCGTCACGGTCGCGACCGAACGCCAGGAGCGCTCGGTCTCCGGCACCGTCTATCATGACGGCAAGCCGCGCCTCGTCGA
This sequence comes from Bradyrhizobium sp. KB893862 SZCCT0404, assembly GCF_018130885.1. Taxonomy (NCBI): domain Bacteria; kingdom Pseudomonadati; phylum Pseudomonadota; class Alphaproteobacteria; order Hyphomicrobiales; family Nitrobacteraceae; genus Bradyrhizobium; species Bradyrhizobium sp. KB893862 SZCCT0404. The sequence goes on along the minus strand of NZ_JAFCLT010000011.1, from coordinate 179,324 downwards.
CATCAAGGGCATCCGCGTCGACGCCGAGTTCGGCAAGTCGATGATCTACATCACCAACGAGGACAAGCCGGGCTTCATCGGCAGTTTCGCCGGCCTCTTGGGTGACGCCAAGATCAACATCGCGACCTTCCATCTCGGCCGCGTCGAGCAGGGCGGCGATGCCATCGCGCTGGTCGAGGTCGACGGCAAGGTGCCGGCGGACGTGCTTGCCAAGGTGCAGGCCCTGCCGCAGGTCAAGCAGGTGAAGGCGCTGACGTTCTGACACTCCGTCATTCCGGGGCTCGCGAAGCGAGAACCCGGAATCTCGAACTTCTCAGGTGCGCAATTGCGCACCGGAGTTCGGTGCTTCGCACCGCCCCGGAATGACGATCATCATATCATATATTCCGACATGCGGAACAACGCCGCCCTTCTCCGCAAGGGCGGCGTTTTTGTTGATGCCGCGCCCTGCTTTATTTCTCCCCGCGCCTCCAAACTTTGTGTACCAATGGCGCCCAGGACGCTCCGTTCAAAACGTTCGAAAAAGGGAGAGAACAATGCGTGAAGCCGTCATCGTTTCCTATGCGCGCACGGGCCTCGCAAAATCCGGCCGCGGCGGGTTCAACATCACGCCGCCGATGTCGCTCGCGGCGCACGCCATCAAGCACGCGGTCGACCGCGCCGGCGTCGAGAAGGACTATGTCGAGGATTGCTATCTCGGCAATTGCGCCCATGGCGCGCCGAATATCGGCCGCCAGGCCGCGCTGCTCGCCGGCCTGCCGAAGACCACCGCCGGCGTCTCGGTGAACCGCTTCTGCTCCTCCGGCCTGCAGACCATCGCGATGGCCGCCAACTCGATCCGCTCCGACGGCGCCGACTGCATCGTCGCCGGCGGCGTCGAGAGCATCTCGATGCCCGGCGGCGGCACGCCGAAGGAATCGATCGATCCTGAGCTGCTCAAGGTCGCGCCCGACATCTTCATGGCGATGATCGACACCGCCGACATCGTCGCCGAGCGCTACAAGCTCAGCCGCGAATACCAGGACGAGTTCTCGCTGGAATCGCAGCGCCGCATGGCCGCGTCCCAGCAGGCGGGCAAGTACAAGGACGAGATCGTCCCGATGAAGACCAAGATGAAGGTCGTGGACAAGCAGACCAAGGCCGAGAGCATCGTCGACTACGTCGTCGATCGCGACGAATGCAACCGCCCCGAGACGACGCTGGAAGGACTGGCAAAGCTCGAGCCGGTGAAGGGCCCCGGCAAGTTCGTCACCGCGGGTAATGCCAGCCAGCTCTCGGACGGGGCCGCCGCCGTGGTGCTGATGGAAGCCAAGGACGCCGAGAAGCGCGGCCTCAAGCCGCTCGGCCGCTTCGTCGCCTGGGCGACCGCGGGCTGCGAGCCCGACGAGATGGGCATCGGCCCGGTGTTCGCGATCCCGAAGCTCTTGAAGCGCACCGGCCTCAAGATCGACGACATCGATCTGTGGGAGCTCAACGAGGCCTTCGCCAGCCAGTGCCTCTATTCGCGCGACAAGCTCGGCATCGACCCCGCCAAGTACAACGTCAATGGCGGCTCGATCGCGATCGGCCATCCCTTCGGCATGACCGGCGCCCGTCTCACCGGCCATCTGCTGCAGGAAGGCGCGCGGCGCAAGGCGAAGTGGGGCGTCGTGACCATGTGCATCGGCGGCGGCCAGGGCGGCGCCGGCCTGTTCGAGATCTACAGCTGATCCGAGCCGATCTGAATGCGGAAGGGCACGGCGTGAGCCGTGCCCTTTTTCGTTGCGCACCGATCGCGGCGAAACTATATAGCCCGTGTCGGAAAAGGCAGACTTGGTCTGGTAAGCCCAAGTCCTTCTGGTAACGGAAGCTCTGGTCTTTGGCCTTGTGCACGAGATCCCCACGACGAACAGCGGGCGCCATCTGGGCGCTCAATCGTTCGTCCGTGTGATCCTCGAAGCTCTGGGAACGCTCCGGTCGAACATCGACCCGAGGAGCGTCTCATGCTAACCCGATCCACCGATATCTACGACGTCGTCATCGCCGGTGCCGGCCCTGTCGGCCTGTTTCTCGCCTGCGAGCTGCGGCTCGCCGGCCTCGCCGTGCTGGTGCTGGAGCAGGCGCCGGATCCGCATTCTCCCCTGAAGCAGCTGCCGTTCGGCCTGCGTGGCCTTTCGATCCCGACAACCGAGGCCTTGCACCGGCGCGGCTTGCTGCACGAGATCCTGGCCGCGCAGCGCGCGAATTCGGGCGCGATCCGGACCGCTGCGCATTGGATGCAGCAGGCCCGCAAGCCCGCCGGTCATTTCGCCGGCATTCAGTTCTATCAGGATGACGTCGATGCCGCGAAATGGCCCTGGCGTCTGCCGACGCCGGCCGATGCTGGCGTCGCGGTCGACATGGCCACGCTCGAAACCGTTTTGACCGCGCGCGCACTAAGCCTCGGCGCTGCAATCAGGCGCGGCTTCGGCGTCACCGCCGTCGACGCTTCGGACGACGGTGTGACCGTGCAGGGGGCCGGCGAGACGTTTCGCGGGCGCTGGCTGGTTGGCTGCGACGGCGGCCGCAGCACGGTGCGCAAGGCGTGCGGTTTCGACTTCGTCGGCACTGATCCCGAATTCACCGGCTATTCCATCGAGGTCGAGCTGGCCGATCCGGAGAAGCTCGTCCCCGGCCGCAATTACACGCCGATGGGCATGTACACCTACGCACCATCAGGCACGATCGCGATGGTCGACTTCGACGGTGGCGCGTTCCACCGCACCGCGCCGGTCACGATGGAGCATGTGCAGAGTGTCCTGCGGCGTGTCTCCTGTACCGACGTCACGATCGCCGCGCTTCGGCTTGCCACCACCTGGACGGATCGGGCGCGTCAGGCGACGGCCTATCGCAAGGGGCGGGTGCTGCTCGCGGGCGATGCCGCGCACACCCATTCGCCGCTGGGCGGGCAGGGCCTCAATCTCGGCCTCGGCGATGCGATGAACCTCGGCTGGAAGCTGGCCGCGACGATCTGCGGTCACGCACCTGACGACCTGCTCGACACGTATTCTGGCGAGAGGCACCCGGTCTGCGCAGAGGTGCTCGACTGGTCGCGTGCGCAGGTCGCGATCATGCGGCCGACGCCGGCCACGCGCGCGCTCCAGGCGATCATGCGCGATCTCATCGCCACTCGCGACGGCACGACCTATTTCGCCGAACGTGTGCGCGGTGCCTCGCTGCGCTACGATCTCGGCGGCGGCCATCCGCTCATTGGCCGCAGCGTTCCCGAGTTCGAATGGCACGACGGCGCGACGACCGGAGAGCTTCTCCGGACGGCGAAGGGACTGCTGCTGGACTTCGACGCGCGCGGACCGCTTCGGGCATTTGCGAGCCGCTGGAGCGACCGGATCTCCTATGTCGCGGGCGAGGTGAGAGACCGGCTCGGCCTGAGCGCCGTGCTGGTGCGTCCCGATGGCTTCGTCGCCTGGGTCAGTGAAGGCACCCCGGACCAGAACGAAGCCGCGCAGGCTGCGTCGCGTTGGTTCGGCGATCCCGCATCGCGCGCGTAGCGGCGCCGTCTCATATGCACATCAACGTGCACAAGAACGTGTATTATGACAGAATACACGTATTAATACGTGCCCGCAAATTAACGGAAGCTTTTAGGCGTTAGCGTCTCATCAACCGCATTGGCCACCAACGGATTTGAGATCACGATGCGGCTTTTCTCCCTCAAGCTCACGCACAAGATCACTGCAATCGGTGTCATTGGTGTCATCGGCGTCGTCCTGATCGGCGGCATCCATCTCTACGGCGAGCGCGCGATGGGCGTCTATCGCGACGCCGCCGAGAACGCGCGCACCGTGTTCGAGCTGAACAACAGGATCGCGATCGAGCTGCTCGAGGCGCGCCGCGCCGAGAAGGACTTTTTGCTGCGCAATGACGCGAGCAAGGCGCAGCGCCAGGCCGAGATCGGCAGGCAGGTCGCGCTCGACATCGAGACGCTGCGCGGCAAGATCGCGGCGCTCGGCAAGCCCGAGCTGGCGCAGAAGATCGACGCGATGAACGCATCGCTGAAGACCTACCAGGCGCGTTTCGCCGTGGTGGTCGAGGAACGGCAGCGGCTCGGCCTCGACGAGAAGTCCGGCCTCGAAGGCCGCCTGCGAGCCTCCGTCCACGGCATCGAGAGCCAGGTCGACCAGCTCCAGAACGCGCCGCTCAAGGTGACCATGCTGATGATGCGCCGGCATGAGAAGGACTTCATGCTGCGCCGTGACGCCAAATATGGCGAGGACATGAAGAAGCGCGCCTCCGAATTTGCGGCCGGCATCGGTGCGGCCGACATTCCCGATGGCGCCAAGGCCGAGCTGCGCCAGAAGCTCGCCGACTACCAGCGCGACTTCTCGGCCTGGCTGGAGACCGCGCTGAAGCTGGCGAATGAACTGAAGGGCATGTCCGAGGCCTTCTCTGCGGTCGAGCCCGTGATCGAGCAGGTCTCGACATCCGTCGAGGCCATTCGCGTCGAGGCGGATCGTCTCAACGACGCCGAGCGCGCCAGCATCCAGTTCTGGATCGCGGTTGCGATCGGCATGATCGCGACTTGCGTGCTCGGCCTCGGCATCTTCATCGGCCGTTCGGTGTCGAAGCCGCTCTCCGCGATGCGTGCGGCGATGATCGAGCTCGCCAACGGCAATTTCGCCGTCGTGCTGCCCGGGCTCGGCCGTCCCGACGAGATCGGCGAGATCGCGCAAGCGGTCGAGACCTTCAAGATCAACGCGGAACGCAAGGCGCAGGAAGAAGCCGAGGAGAAGATCCGCCAGGACAAGATCGCCGCCGAGCGCCGCCGCGCCGACATGATCAGGATGGCCGACGATTTCGAAGGCGCGATTGGCGAGATCGTCGAGACCGTGTCCTCGGCCGCGACCGAGCTCGAGGCCTCCGCGACCTCGCTGACCACGACCGCCGGCCGCTCGACCGAGCTCGCAACGCTGGTCGAGGCCGCATCCGAAGAGGCGGCGGCCAACGTGCAGTCGGTGGCCTCCGCAGCGGAGGAGCTGACGGCGTCCGTCAACGAGATCAGCCGCCAGGTGCAGGATTCCGCGCGTATCGCCGGCGAGGCCGTCAGCCAGGCCGGCCACACCAACGATCGCGTCAGTGAATTGTCGCGCGCCGCCGCGCGCATCGGCGACGTGGTCGAGCTGATCAACGCCATTGCGGGCCAGACCAATCTGCTGGCGCTGAACGCCACCATCGAGGCCGCGCGCGCCGGCGAAGCCGGGCGCGGCTTTGCCGTGGTGGCGTCGGAGGTGAAGGCGCTCGCCGAGCAGACCGCGAAGGCCACCGGCGACATCGGCCAGCAGATCTCCAGCATCCAGGTCGCGACCCAGGACTCCGTCGGTGCGATCAAGACCATCGGCGGCACCATCGAGCGCCTGTCCGAGATCTCCTCCACCATCGCCGCCGCGGTGGAAGAGCAGGGTGCTGCGACCAGCGAGATTTCGCGCAACGTCCAGAGCGCGGCCGCCGGCACCAGCGAGGTCAGCGCCAATATCAGCAGCGTGCGCCAGGGCGCGACCGAGACCGGCTCGGCCTCCTCGCAGGTGCTCTCGGCGGCGCAGTCGCTGTCCAACGACAGCAACCGGCTGAAGTTCGAGGTCGGCAAGTTCCTGGATACGGTGCGCGCGGCGTGAGGTTCGAGCTCTAGCGCGCCAATCTTTCCTCATCGTCATGGCCGGGCTTGACCCGGCCATCCACGTCTTGTCCGCGGCACGACGAACGTGGATGCCCGGGACAAGCCCGGGCATGACGGTCTCAGTTGTTGGCGGCCGCTTACGCCCCCGCCACGACGGGCGCGAACACCACTTCGATCAGCGTGCCGGAATTCCCCGCGCTCTTGATGTTGAACTGGGCGCGGTTGGCTTCGACCAGCGCCTTGGTCAGCGACAGGCTCAGCGCCGAATTGTCGGCGGCATCGCCGGGCGGCGGGGTGCGGAACGGCTCCATCGCGGCGGCGAGCTCGCGCTCGCTAAGGCCATGGCCGGTGTCGCGGATGCGCAGCGCGATCTCGCCGCGGTCGGTCAGCGCGGTCGAAACGATGACCTGGCCGCCGGCGCTGGCGAGCCGGATCGAGTTCGAGATCAAGTTCATGGTGATCTGCCGCATCGCGCGCGCGTCCGCCGTCACCTGCGGCAACGCGTGCGCCAGCGAGGTGCGGATGATGATGCGCTCGCGGTTGGCTTGCGGCTGCATCACCACGACGCAGGCTTCGACGAGATCGTTGAGGTTCAGATTCGCGAAGTTCAGGTCGAGTTTGCCGGTCTCGATCCGCGACAGCTCCAGCAGATCGTCGATGATGGTGATGACGCGCTCGCCGGAGGCGCGGATGTCCTTCATGTATTCGCCGTAGCGCTCGTTGCCGAGCGTGCCGAAGCGTTCCGAGATCATCACTTCCGCAAAGCCGATGATGGCGTTGAGCGGCGTGCGGATCTCGTGGCTGATCCGCGCCAGCATGTCGGCCTTGGCGTTGGCGGCGCCGTCGGCGAGACGGCGGGCCTGCGACAGTTCGCTCTCGCCCTTCTTGGCGTGCGAGAGATCGCGGAACACGGCGAAGAAGTTCGGACCGTCCGGCCGCGTGCGGCCCATGATCATCGCAAGCGGAATGACGCCGCCCTTCCGCTCGCGGCCCAGCACCTCGCGGCCGTGGTCGAGCAGGCTCGCGATGTCCTGGCTCCTCACGCTGTCGAGATAGTCGGCGACGACCTGCTGGCTCTCCGGCGCGAACAGCGTCACGAGGTTCTGCTCGAGCAGCGTCTGGCCGTCATAGCCGAACAGCGCTTCCGCGCTGCGGTTGCAGGCGTGGATGTTGCCTTCGGCATCGAACATCACGATGCCCTCGGCCGTGGTGTCGAGGATCGCGGCGAGATCTTCGGCGTCGGCATCGCCTGCGGCAGGCTCGAGATCGGGCGCGTAGGGGAAGGATTCGGGGATGATCGGCTCGGCGGCGACGGGCGGCGCAACGACCGCGGGCGCGGCTGGCGCGGCCGGCAGCGCGCAGATCAGCGCCAGCGCGCTGTCGCCGTCCCAGTCGATCGTGTGCAGATGCGCCTCGGTGGTCGGCAGCGGCGTTTCGCCATTGGGAAGCGTCGCGCTGATCGTCACCGGCGTGCCCGCCTGCGACGTGCTGCTGGCGGACGACACGCCCATCTCGACATAGAGCGCATCGAGCCCGCCGGCGTTCTCCAGCGCATTGAGGCTGGCATGGCCCATGCGCGCGAGGAAGGCGGGGTTGGCGTAGAGCAGGCGGTCGAGGCGATAGATCAAAACGCCCGTCGGCAGCAGGTCGAGCAGCGTGCGGTCGCGCAGGCTGGTGCCGCGCGGCGGCGGCGCCGGCTCGGTCAGCCATTCGGCCGGCGCGTGCGGCGGCTCGGGCTGCGGCTCAGGCGGCAGCGGCTCGGCTGCGATCTCCGCGGCCGGCGGCTCGGCCGCGTTGGCAGCAATGCTCTCGCGTTCGCGCTCGAGCCGTTCGGACAATTGCCGCGCGAGCTCGTTGAAGGCGCTGTTCTCGACCGGCGTCAGCGTCGGCGGACGGGTATCGCCGGGGGTGCGGAACGGCACGACGTTGGGAGGCGTTTCCACTGGCGTTTCCAAATCGGTTGGGTGTGAATTCGCGTCTCGTGTGGGTTCGGGCAGTTCAGGTTCTGGTGTCGGTTCAGGCTCGGGTGCAGGCGGCTCTTCCGGCGGAGGCGGGGCCTCTGCCACCGGCTCGGGGTCGGGCTCAGGCTCCGGTTCGGTCGCGACGGTGTCGGCGGGCGGCTCCTGCGGGGTGTGCGGCTCGACGAACAATTCATAGCGGCGCAGCGCATCGAGCCGGTTGAGGCCGTCGAGATCGCGGCAGACGCCAAAGCCGCGGAAGCCTGCAAAATTGCGATCGTGGTCGTAGACCGGCAGGCCCGCGAGCTCGACCGGCAGATGCTCGCCGCCGTCGGCCGGCCAGTTCACTGTGATGCCGGCCCAGGTGTCGTGGCTTTGCAGCGCCTGCGCGACGCGTCCCTCGGGGTCGAGCGAAAATTCCGCGGCAATCTCGTGCCAGGGCCGGCCGAAGCCGGCGGCGGTGTGTGCGCCCATCAGGCGGATGAACTCGTCCGAGCCGAGCACGAAGCGGCCCTGCGCATCCATCTGCCAGAGGAAGCGCAGCGGATGTTGGCGCGGTGGCGCTGCGGGACCCGGCGGCGGCTCGACCATGCCCGATGTGATGGGCGCGGCCTGCGGCGGCACAATGGCTGGGTGCGGGTTTTCAACCGCTGAGTTTTGCGCGGTTTCGATGGTGTCGGCGAGCGCGTCCTGAACCGGCGCCTCGGGAGCGTCCTGCACGGCCTGGATCGGCGCGATCTCTGCTGCCGGCTCATGCGCGATCGGCTCGGCCGGCAGGAGCGTTTCAATGTCACTCACAGCGGCCGTCTCGGCCGGCTCGGCAAAGGCGTCGAACGGCGCGATGCCGGAAGCGGCCGCGGCTGGCGGGGCGGGCTCGACCTGCTGCGGCACGGCGGCCGCGGGCTCGGCCGGTGCAGCCTCGGGCGCAACTTGAACGGTTTCTTCGTGCGCAGTCTCCGGCACGGGCTCGCTCGCGGCTGCCGGCGCAGGCGCCGGCTCGATCAGCGCGACCAGGCCGACATCGGCGCCGCGGCCGACCCGTTGCAGCACCATCTGGCCGATGCCGATCGGCGTTTCGGCGCGGCCTGAGGCCATCGCGGTGCTGCGGGCCTGTTCGAGGCCGGCTTCGCCGAGATCGCGGAAGCCGAGCAGGCGGCGAGCAGCTTCGCTGGCACCGACGAACAGGCCGTCCGGCGCGAATGCCGCCATCGGCACTGTCGCGCCGTCGACGAGACGCAGCAGGCGCTCGACCAGCGGCATCGGGCGCGCCGCCGGGTCCATCGCGGTGACGAGGATGGCATGGCTGCCGTCGGCAAAGTCGAGCCGCGCGCAGGCGCAGGTCATGAGGGTGCCGAGCCGGGCGCCAAAGCCCTGCAGCCGCTCCAGCCGGGCGGCGCCGTTGGCCGGCAGCCGGCGGGCCAGCCGCACCACCTGTCGGCGATGGCTGTCGGCGGGACCAAAAGTCTTTTGCGCCAGCGCCGCGGCATTGGCCGCGCCGAACAGCCTTGCGCCGACCGGATTGGCCCACAGCACGCGGGCGCCGTCCATCGACCAGAGCCACGTCGCGAGCTGGGAGGTCGCATGCACGGCCAGCCGCGGATCGCCGACACCTCGCAACTGGAAATCCGAACTACTCATCCAACCGGCTTGTATCTCGCGCTCACGCATCGGGTCGTGCGGGCTGCCGGAATGGCAGCCTTAAGAAAGGGTTAGTATCGCGCGCGGGCGCGGGCAGGTCCACGGGGCGGGTGAGGGAAGAGGGCCCCAAAGCCGCGATAACCTTAATCCAGCCACCCCCGCAAGCCGGGTGGTCGCGGCATCCGCAGGATTCGCTGGGGCGGGCGGCACACGATGCGGTGCCACCCCCTCGCGGGGCGATCGCATAGGCGGCAATTTCCCCGTGGCCATCCTTCGAGACGCCCGCCTTTGGCGGGCCCTCAGGATGAGGACCGGGTGCGTGGTTGCAGTTTCGGCGAGCGCCGATGCCGCTGAGCCTCATCCTGGGGAGACCGCTGAAAGCGGTCGTCTCGAAGCGCTCAAGTCGCGCAAAATGCGGCTATCCCTCACCCCACTACCTCAACCCCCGGTTCCCCCGCGGGGGAACCTCACCCTCCCCGGGATTAAATTTCGCGTTGCACCCGCCTGACGCGTTGCGCTGCACAATGTTGACATGTTAGGCAGCCACAATGCTGGGCGCTGGGCGAGCCGTTGTTTGTTTCGCGTTTCCAGTCTTCGTACCCGCCAACAGATGGCCCCGGTTGGCCGGCGGGCGCGCCGTAAGGCTCACTCCATTTTTTCAAGATTAGCGTGAGGGACCAACCATGACAGGTGCGACTGATCCGTTTTCTGCCTCGATCATTCCGTTCGAGGTTCCTGAGCAGATGCGTGCGTTCGCCGAGAAGGGCGTGTCGCAGGCCCGCGAGAGCTACGCCAAGTTCAAGGACGCAGCCGAGACCCACAACGGCACCGTCGAGGCCGTGTTCACTTCCGCCAACAAGGGCGCGAGCGAGTACACCGCCAAGCTGGTCGAGTTCATGAAGGCCAACTCGTCGGCCTCGCTGGACTTCGCCCAGGAGCTGCTCGGCGCCAAGTCCCCGTCGGACGCGTTTTCGCTGTGGAGCGGCCACGCCCGCAGCCAGCTCGAGACCTTCCAGGCCCAGGCCAAGGAGCTGGTCGAGCTGACCCAGCGCATCGCCAACGAGACCGCCGAGCCGATCAAGGCGAGCGCGGCCAAGTTCTACAAGCCCGCCGCCTGATAGGGCCGGCGGATCGATCGAGTTAAGAAGCCCGGGCCGAGAGGCCCGGGTTTTTTCTTCACCTCTCCCGCTCTTGTCCGCCGAAGCCTTGGCGAAGGCGGATGCGGGAGAGGCCGGGAGAGGGCTCTCTCCTCTTGGGGGGGTATCGTCGCGAGCGGAAGCGGGAGCGCAACGCCGCTATAGTCACCATCCGGCCCGATTTCGTCGTGCTCAGGTCGATTTGCGCAGGTTTTTCGGCCCATTGCGGCCTTGCCAAACGGAGCCGTTGCACCTAGTTTCCGCCCCGTCCAGCCCCCTCGGCGTCAGGCCTTTTCAGGCAGCCCCCAAGGCGCGGCTCGCAAGGATGCAGTTGTAGCTCAGTTGGTTAGAGCGCCTGTCTGTGGAACAGGAGGTCGGTGGTTCGAGCCCACCCAACTGTACCAGCCATTTCAGCTATTAGTTCTTTGTTCGCGCTGGATAACCACTCAACAAACGCAACTCCACTCAAATCCTTCCGATCCTATGCTCGGAATGAGCGCGTCTTCATGTCTTTGCAATTTTTACTAAGAGATGCTTTGATTGGAGAATATCGGGGCAGGGGCATTTTTTCATGGCATTGATCAAGCTTCCAGCTGCGCGCGTGCGTCAGGGCGCGCTCGTCCTCTATGCAACTGCGATGAAGGTCCGCGATCTTGTTCGCGAGAATTTCTACAGTGTGGAGACGCTTGATCCGGACGACTCGGACGCCAAAGGCTATCAGCGCGTTCTGAACAAGGCCCGTGCGAAGAAGCTAGCTGACTACATCGTCAAGGGGCAGGACATCCGGAATGGTGGCACAAAGGCGCGACAGCTAGCTTTCTCAATGCTGGTGCGATCAATGTTGTTTCGCAAGAACTCTCCAAGGCCCTGAACCGTTCGGCGCTAAATCCTGCGGCTATCGAAATATGAACGTTGCAGAGCTCGTCCCGCAGCCAACAAACAAGGTGGGCTTCATGCGGAGTCGGGAGCGCTTTGTGCCCGCGACCTCCGGATGCTACGTGCTGACTACTGTAGATGGATTTGTCCTTTACGTCGGACTCGCCGAAAACCTTCGTAGACGGTTGGGGCAACATCTAGACAATCCTGAAAAGACTGCGCTAACCAAACAGGGACGTGCAGTCTTGTTCCATTGGCTTGAGAGTATTGATACCCGGAAAATCGAACGAACTTGGCTAAATATTCACATCCAGCGTGAGGGCGTGTTGCCTGAACTGAACCGGGTGTACTCACCCACGTTCACTTAGCGGCCGTCCGATCGAAGCGGATTACCGTGCCAGCGTCATTACGGTGAACAGTGCACGAAACTCCACGAGTCTCATCTCACCTCACGCAATCATCGCCTTGATCTGCGCCGTATCCGCAAACTCGATCAGCTCAACAATCTTGCCATCCTGAAACCTGAACAGGTCCACCATCTCGGTGCTGACGGTTTTCCCGGCCGGGTGATATCGAACGACGACGCGCGAATGGACCGCGACACGATCGCCGTCGACCAACTCGGCCAAGATTTCCCGGCTCTCGAAGCCGAAGTCGGCAATGAATTGACCGAAGGCCGCGCGCAGGGTCGGGTGTCCCTCCATGCTTCCTGTCAGTGCGAGCGCGCTTTTGTCGCCCGTCAGGGTGAATACGCCCTCGGGATGAAAGGCCGTCACCAGGCCTTCGACGTCACCGTCGCCGCGCGCGGCGTAGGCGGTTCTGATCAATGCGAGCATGTCTTCGCGCTGTCCCATGTCACCCTCCCTGCAACACGTATCAGGACAGCCTAGCGACCTTTGCGTGTAAAGGCAAAATCATCGAGGTGATCGGGCTAGCCCTCAGGGCCGCACGACGCAGGATCGCCCGCTTTCGTTCCAGGCGTTCAGGAGAAATCGGCGTCCGGCATCGGCGAACCTTTTGGCGACTTCCGGTGTTTGTAGCTGCGGTAGGGCCGAACAATGCTGAGGGAGCTGAGACATGAACGGGCTTATCTATCTGGTCGGACTCATCGTCGTGATTGGTGCAATTCTCTCATTCCTGGGTCTGCGCTGACTGGGATATGAGCCCGGCGAGGCGGTGGCGATTGCGGTGAGAGGGCACAAAACACAGGCTGAGCGATCCCGCGGCCGAGCGCGCCGCCTATCTCCGCGAGGACACCAGCAGCATCATCGGCCTCTCCAGCTCCTCCTCCAGCGCCGGCTTCTCGCTGATCTGCTGCGCCGAGGGCGCGAACTCGTCGACGGCTTCGATGCTGAAGCCGGCACGGATCAGCGCGTTCAGCGTTGTCGCGATCTTGCGGTGATACTTGACCACGCCCTTTGCGAACCAGTCGGTGCGGCGCTCGCCCTCGATCGCGTAGCGATTGACCGGCCATGTCTTTCGCCCGTCCTCGTCCGCGATCCAGCCGGGATGAGTGGCGGCCATGAAAACCGGGTGCTCGATCGAGAAGACGAAATGGCTCCCGGCCGTGAGCGCGCGATGGATCGTTCGCGCGAGCCGGTCAAAGTCCCTGATGTAGTGGAACGTCAGCGAGCTGAAGGCGAAATCGAAGGCCGCTTCGGGAAGTTCGATCGTCTCGAGGTCCGCAATGCGATAGTCGATTGTACGATCGGCCGTGGCTAGGCGCGCCCGCGCGATCATGCTCTCGGAGAGGTCGAGGCCCAGCACCGTCCCGGCGCCATTCTCGCGCAGCCAGCGTGAAACCCAGCCGAAGCCGCAGCCGAGATCGATGGCCCGCTTGCCTTCCATCTCGGGAAACATGGCGCGCAGCGCCGGCCATTCGGGCGCGCCGTCCAGCCCGTGCACCTGCCGTGGAAGCTGGCTGTAACCTGAAAGGAAATCGGGATTGTCGTAGATGTTCTGTGCCATGACCTGCTCCGTCCAGCGCGACGCGGACGTGCGTCTGAATTACCTCACCTTCGCATCAACGTCACCATTGTGACACTGCATCAGTCTCTCGAAGCGGGGAGGGCCCCATCCGCAACGCCGCTCAAAGCCGGTTTTGTGCGCGATCCCCATAGCTCCTCAGGCTGCGATGCGTTATCGGTAGCGAGCCAAAGACGTTCATGGACGAGCAAGCCAGGCGGACAAGATCGTGAGTTTCTTCGAGCGTCTCAAGACACAAGCATCCGTCGAGTGGCGGGCCTACACCGAGCATCCCTTCACGAACGGATTGGCGGACGGCTCGCTCCCCGAAGCGGCGTTTCGTCACTACCTCGTTCAGGACTATTTGTTCCTCATCGAGTTTGCCCGTGCCTACGCGCTCGCGGTCTACAAGTCGCCCAGGCTTGCCGACATGCGTGAGGCCGCGGCCGGCCTGTCGGCCATCCTCGATGTCGAGATGAACCTGCATGTGAAGCTCTGCGCCGATTGGGGCCTATCTCCGGCCGATCTTGAACAGGCGCCTCCGGCGGCCGAGATGCTGGCCTATACGCGCTACGTGCTCGACGCGGGAATGCGCGGCGATCTGCTGGCCCTCAAGGTGGCGCTTGCCCCCTGCGTGATCGGGTACGCGGAGATCGCAACGCGGCTCGCCTCGCGACCCCATGCGGACGCTGCGACGAACGCCTATCGCGTCTGGATCGCCGAGTACGCCGGCGCGCCGTACCAGGAGGTCGCAGCCAAGGCGCGGGCGCACCTGGAACATCTCGCCGGTCTCTACGCGACGCCGGCCCGCGAGGCCGAGTTGATCGCGATCTTCAAGGAAGCCACCCGGCTCGAGGCAGACTTCTGGGAGATGGCCTGGCGCGCGGGCGAGCGTGTTGGATAACTACTTCAGCAATCGTCAGGCTCGTAACCTGACGGACATCTGGTTGCGACGAGTGCATCTCCTGTGGCCATCCTTCGAGACGCCCGCCGTTGGCGGGCCCTCAGGATGAGGACTGAGTGTGCGGCAGCCTTTTCAGCAGGCACCGGTGCCGATTAGCCTCATGCTGAGGAGACCGCCACCGGGGCCGCGCAAACCGCGGCCCGATGACAGGCTCCGCGGTCGTCTCGAAGGACGACTGGCGTCCCCGGCGTGGCAAGGAAAGTCCCGCGGCTTGCCTGCAATCGCGAACGCGTCATCCAGACAAACGACCTGAAACGTTTCGGACAGCTTCCGTCTCGGCACCGGCCGCCGCCGCGCGAGCACTGTCGTGTCAATTCTGCAACGTCACCGAAGATTGCGAGCGGCCTCCTGCGTTCGCATGACGCGCGTGGCCTGATTTCGCGGCTTTCTCCCAACGCCTCGGATGAGAGGTTGATGTCCGGGCATCGGCGACCGGAGCCAAACATGTGTCCACTGGGAGACCTGAGATGAGAAACACTCTTGCGGCTGCGGTCGCGCTGTTGCTGGCAGCCACGACCGCGAGCTCCGCGGCCGATATCGGCGCTGTCAGATACAAGGCTGCGCCGGCGGCCACCGTGTACAGCTGGACGGGCTTCTACATCGGCGGCAATGTCGGTGGCGGCATGGCGTCATCCCATTTCGACGATCCCTGCTTCTACTGCTCGTCCGCGACTCCCACGTCGGGCTTTTTCACCGGCGGCGCGCAGATCGGCTACAACTACCAGTTCGGTCGCGGCCTCATCGGCATCGAAGCCGACATCAACCGCAACAGCAGCTTCAAGGACTCCCTGCTTGGCGGTGATGACGCCAGAGCAATGAATGTTGGTCTCAAGGCGGATACCAACGGCACGATCCGGGCGCGCGCAGGCCTCGTCGTCGACAACGTCCTGGCCTATGTGACGGCCGGCGCAGCCTGGGCCGATGTCAGGCAGACCGGGACCGAAATCAACAATCTCGTTGCTTTCGCGAATTTTGGAACGCCCACGGGAGTCACGGCCAATAGCAGCGGCACGGTCTGGGGTGGCGTGGTCGGCATCGGCGTCGAGTATGCGCTCGACTCGAACTGGATCGTCGGCGGCGAATTCCTGCATACGATGTATCGGGATAGCGAAGCGACCATTCGCCGTGCCGATGGCACCGCAGCCTGCCTCGGCAGACCCGATTCCGGTTGCGTCATCCGCAACCAGCTCACGACCGACGTTGCGCGCGTCAGGTTCAGCTACAAATTCCAGTAGCCGCCGCCATCCCCCAAATCATCGGATGGGGGCGAGCCGCACGACCTCACCTCGCCACCATCCACACCACCACCGGCAGCGTCACCGCCGCCAGCAGCGTGCCGAGTGCGACGGCGCCCGACACCGGGTTCACCAGCCGCTGATACTGCGCCGCGAAGATGTAGGCGTTGGCGCCGGTCGGCATCGCCGCGAACAGCACGATGACGCCGGCCGCAGTCGGCGGCAGGCCGAGCAGCTTGGCCAGCACGAACGCGGCCGCCGGCATCGCCATCAGCTTGAGCGCGCACATCACCAGAATGCTCAGCTTTTCGCCCTTCACCTCGAAGCGGAACAGATTGATGCCGAGCGCGATCAGCGCGGCCGGCGAGCCCGCCTGCGCCAGCAGCTCGACGGTGCGGTCGACCACGGGGTTGAGGCCGAGGCCCGTAAAACGCCAGACCACGCCGAAGCCGATCGCGAGCATCAAGGGGTTGCGGGAAAGATCCTGCAGCACGGGCCAGATCACCGACAGCGGCGAGCCGGTCCGCTTCTGGCTCACCAGCTCCATCTGCAAAATGCCGCAGAGCCAGAGCAGCGGCGTGTTCACCGACAGGATCAGCGCCATCGGGCCTGCGCCCTCGTTGCCGAGCGCGGAGAGCACGAGCGGAATGCCGAGCATCACGATGTTGCCGTAGACCGAGCCGATCGCGAACACGACGCCGTCCTCGCGATCCTCGCGCCGCGCGCGCAGCGCGGCCGAGATCGCGAGCGCGGCGATCCAGGTCAGCGCGAGCGCGCCGTAATAGGCGCCCCACATCTGCCAGGGGCTGACGTCGGGGAATTCCGAGACGACGATGGTGCGGAACAGCAGCGCGGGGATTGCGATGCTGAAGGCGAATTCGCTGATGCCCTTGTGTGCGGTCTCGGAGACGAAGCGAAACAGCACCGACGCGTAGCCCGCCGCGATCAGGGCGAACACCGGCGCGACGATCAGGATGGTGGCCATGCGCGCTACGAACCCAGCTCGATGATCCGTCGTGCCATGCGCACATTGGCATAGTCGATCATCTTGCCGTCCAGCGTCACCGCGCCCTGGCCCTGCGCCTCGGCCTGCGCCATCGCCTCGACGATGCGCCGCGCCTGCGCGAGCTCCTCGTCCGACGGCACGAAGGCGCGCAGCGTCGGTGCGATCTGGTCGGGATGGATGACCTGCTTGCCGTCGAAGCCCATCGCGGCGGCCTTTTGCGCCATGCTTTCGGTCAGCCTGAGATCGCGGAACGCGCCGCACGGGCCGTCGATGGCGCGCAGGCCGAACGCGCGCGCGGCCACCAGAAGGCGCATCATCGGATAGGCGAACAGGTCGAGCGGGGCGGACGCGTAGCCGCTGTGCGCCGATCCGACGTGCCGGTAGCCATCCGGCGACACGCCGATGTCGGAGGAGCGGGCCCCGATCGAGGCGGCGAAATCTCCGACGCCGAGATGAAGGGCGGCGACGCTTTCGTGAGACGCGGCGAGCGTGTCGACGTTGACGAGACCGAGCGCCGTCTCGATCAGCAATTCCAGCGCGACCGGCGCGGGCCGCCCCTCGGCCGCTTCACGCAGCTCGCCTGCAATCGCAGCGATGTCGCTCGCGCGCTCGGCCTTCGGCACGATCACCGCATCCAGCCGGGACAGCGGCGCCAGCGCGCGGATTTCCGCCGCGAGGCACGGGCTGTCGACGGCGTTGAGCCTGACGGCGACGCGCTTGTTGCCCCAGTCGAGCGCGGCGAGGGATTTGACGGCCTGATCCAGCGCCGCACTTTTCTCGGACGGCGGCACCGCGTCCTCGAGATCCATGAACACCGCGTCCGCAGCCGAAGCCGCGGCCTTGGCCACGAGATTGGCGCGATGCGCGGGAACGGCGAGGTAAGCGCGCGAGGGTCGCTGATGAACCATCGTCACGTCTCCTTGGAAAGACCGAGTTCGCTGAAGATGGCTTGATTGTGCTGCCCGACACTGGGGACGGGATCCATGCGCGGCGTCAGGCCGGGAATGGTGAGCGCGGGCAGGAAGCTCATCACGGGCCCGCATGGCGATCCGACGCTCTGCACCCGGCTCCGCTCGTGCAGTTGCTCATGCTCCAGGAAGGCCTCGACCGAATTCAGATGCGCGTTGGCGATCGAGGCCGCGTCGAGCAGCCGCAACACCTCCTCGCCGGTCAGGGATGCGAAACGCCCTTCGATATGCGCCTGCAGATCATCCCGGTTCTGCATGCGCAGCGGATTGGTGCGGTAGCTCGGATGGTCGGCGAAGCCGGCATCGCCGAGCACGATGTTGCATAGCGATCGCCACTCGCGGTCGTTCTGGATGCCGAAGAAGATCGTCTTGCCGTCGCCGGCCCGGAACGGGCCGTAGGGCGCGATGGTGGCATGGCGCGCGCCCGTGCGCGGCAGTGGCTTGCCCGTGCTCTGCGTGTAGAACGCGGGATAGCTCATCCAGTCCGTGATCGAATCGAACAGCGAGGCCTGGAAAGCTGTGCCCTTGCCGGTCCGCTCGCGGCGATAGAGCGCCATCAGCACGCCGTTGAGGATGTACATGCCGGTGGCGATATCGACCACCGACAGTCCGACCTTGGCCGGCTCCGCCGCGGTGCCGTTGATGGCGAGGACGCCGGCCTCGCATTGGACCAGCAGGTCGTAGGCCTTCTTGTCGCTGTAGGGGCCACCCGTTCCATAGCCCGACACGTCGCAGGCGATGATGCGCGGATGTTTCCGGACCAGCGCTGCGGCATCGAGGCCCAGCCGCTCCGCGGCGCCCGGCGCCAGGTTCTGGATGAACACGTCGGCCTGCGGCAGCAGGGCATCCAGCACCTTCCGTCCGCCCTCGCTCTTGATGTCGATGGCAAGGCTTTCCTTGGACCGGTTGGTCCAGACGAACTGGCTCGACATGCCGTTCATCACGTGGTCGTAGTCCCGGCAGAAATCGCCGGCGCCCGGCCGCTCGATCTTGATGACGCGCGCGCCCCAGTCCGCCAGGTGCCGGCTGGCCAGCGGCGCCGCGATCGCCTGCTCCAGCGAGACCACCGTGACGCCCGACAGCGGCAGCCCTGCCTCATTGCCTTCCATGCGATCGCCTCCGTGCCTTGCGCTTCCGACAGCGCAGGACACAGGCCGGCCACCCCACGCGCATCTTTTGATGGTGACATGATGCCCCTGTTTTGCCCGACAAGTCAAACCCGACTTCGCTAAATCCTAAGACGCGGCAATGCCGTCGGTTTTCTACTGTGCATGGGGTTGTTTTCGCAGTTTTTGTTTGGGGGCCCTCGCGCCTGCGGCCGGAAGACGATCTCGCCAGTTCCGCCGGATGGGGTAGCCGCGCCGCGGGCGCCGCGAGGCGGTGCGCTCCCTCTCCCGCTTGCGGGGGAGGGTTGGGGTGGGGGTGTCGCCGCAAGCGAGGACCCCGACGCGGAGAGAGCCCCCACCCGCGCCTTCGGCGCGACCTCCCCCGCAAGCGGGAGAGGTTGAGCGAGCCCGGAGCGCCCACCGCAAGCCTAACAATCGCCGCCCCTGTTGCCGAGACCGCACAACGCCAGCCTTTCGCGTCCCCCCTCGTTGCCAACGAACCGCCGTTCACCCACACTCCGCGCCCTGACTCGCACTTTGGGGGGAGATCGATGCCGGCGTTTCACTCTGGGAAGTCCGTTCTGTCTGCCATCGCCGGGGTTGCCCTGGCCGTGCTGGTCCTGCCGGGCAGCAGCCTTGCCTACACGCCGGAGCAGCAGCAGGCCTGCACGCCCGATGCGATGCGGCTGTGCGGCGACTTCGTTCCGAACGTCGACGCCATCACCGCCTGCATGATCCAGAAGAAGTCGCAGCTGTCGCCGCAGTGCCGGGCGTTCTTCCGCCAGGGCCCCGAGCCCGGCGAGGCCCGCGCCGGCCGTCCCACCAACATCGCGCCGAAGGCGGCCTCGACCACGAAGAAGAGCACCAAGCCGAAAGCGAGCAAGAAGAAGAAAACCACCGAGAGCTGAGCGCGGCAGGCAAGCGCGTTCCTTCTTCGAAACCTTCCGATGCCCGGGCCCAAGCGCGAAGCGACTTCGCGGGAGGCGTCCCGGGCATTCGCATGTCCGGCGCGCGTCTTCCCGCCGCCGAGGCATCAAAGCGCTTTCTTCGATCCCCGAACCAGATGATTGCGGCCTCAGCCCGGCGACAGCCACCGGACTCGTTTTGTTCGCGCGGCCAGCGCGCGGCCCTGCGGCGATTACGGCGGCACGCGATCGAAAAGAGTCGGGCGACGGTTTGCGCGGCAAGGTTGCAAGCCGTTTTGCCGCCGTGCTGCTCAAAAAGCGCACATACGCTTCGCTGGAAGGCGTTTCGTTGCAGTTTGTGTCCTGTCGCGCGCGGCAGTGTGACTCAAAAGCCAACACCCCAGTTATTTCGTGACCGCGGAGCAACTCCCGGTAAATTTTTCTTTCACGAATCAGCGTGGTGATTCATTTTCGCGGCCTGGGGTCAATCTGGAGGCCAAGGGTATGAACGTTATTGTTTTCGCATCGCGTAAAGGCGGCTCGGGCAAGAGTACCCTGGCTGCACATCTCGCCGCGCAGATCAAGGCGAGCAAGCAGGTGATGCTCGTGGACGCGGATCCGCAGGGTTCGCTGACGCTGTGGCACAAGCTGCGCGGCACCAACGAGCCGCCGATCAAGGCCGCCGTGAACTCGGTCAGCGGCATCGTCTCCGCTGCCAAGCGCGACGGTTATGAATGGGTGTTGATCGACACGCCGCCGAACCTCTCGGCCGTCGTCGACGACGCGATCAAGAATGCCACCATGGTGGTCATCCCCGCCCGTCCCGGCGTGTTCGACGTCAACGCGGTGCAGGAAACCATCCAGATGTGCCGCGCGGCGCGCAAGCCCTACGCGGTCGTGCTGAACGGTGCGCCGGCCAAGCGCGACGAGGCCGAAAGCCCGATCGTCACCATCGCCCGCGAGGCGCTGGCGAAATTCCGTGCTCCGGTGTGGGGCGGTCAGATCACCAATCGTTCGGATTTGTTGATGGCACTCAGCCACGGCGAAGGCGCGCGTGAGTATCAGGCCGAGAGCCGTGCGGCTCAGGAAATTGCAAGGCTGTGGGCGGCGATCGAGCGGTCGGTCAAGGCCATTCGCGGCACGGCGTCGGCATCCGGCGCAATGCACAAGCAGGCGGCATAATTTTCATAAATCATTCCCCGGACGAAAAACGCGCGGAAGTCCGCGCGTTTTGCGTTTCTGGGTTTCACCGCTTCGTCCGTCATTCCGGAGCGCCCGAAGGGCGAATCCGGAATCTCGAGATTCCGGGTTCTCGCTTCGCGAGCCCCGGAATGACGAGAGGAACGACCTTGTTTCGTCTCACGCGTGATGAGACTACGCCACCATCAGCATGTAGAACACGATGACCGGCGACAGCGTCAGGATCACCGACCAGATGCCGACCGCCCAGAGGATGTCTTCGGTGGTGAAGCTCTCTTCATTGGACAGCGTCGGCTGTCCGGCGCCGAAATGCGACGCCACTTCATTATGACTATTCACAAACGCCCCCGCGATTTCTTCGCTTATGGGCTTTACGCTACACGCGATGTTTTAAGATTCCGGCTTGCAGGCCCGTTCGTATTTTGAACGCATTTGCTACGCCGGTTTAACCATCGCAGCGGAGCTGCCGCCTCAGGCGAGCCAGACCTTGAACAGCAGCACCGGCATCAGGCCGAGCACCACCGCCCAGAATCCGAACGACGAGACGACGAGAATTCCCTGCAGGAGATCGGCAGGCGCGAACTGGCTCGCGGCCGTAGGCCGTGTGCGATGCCTCATTGGATATTCCCCCTTCGGTCGACTTTGCCGAAAACGATAGGGGCGGATGCGTAAACGAGATGTGGATGCACCATGCGGCGACTGCGAAGGCCGTTGGGGCGCGGTTAACCAAGGCGGGCGCGCTTACCCTCTCACTTTGCGGGAGAGGGCGGTTCGCCGCAACGCGGCGAGACGGGTGAGGGGTCTCTCTCCTCGCGAACACTTAGGCGCGCGGATAGAGACCCCTCATCCGGCGCCATAGCCGAAGCTTCGCTTCGGCGTTCTTAAGGACGGCGGCCAAACGCCGCCTATGCCACCTTCTCCCGCAAGGGGAGAAGGGGCACCGTACGCGTCGAGAGAAAGACCTACGCCGCCATCTGCATCCGCCGCTCGATCTCGCGATCGATCGCGGCGGCGAGCTCGCTGCTGACTTCCACCATGGGCAGGCGCACCTCGGGGCTGTCGATCAGGCCGCTGCGCCACAGCCAGTACTTCGCCGGCGCCGGGCTCGGCTCGGTGAACAGGAGCCGCGTCAGGTCGGCGACCTCGTGCCAGCGCGCCTGCGCGGCGTCGTGATTGCCGCGCTTCATCTCGGCGAGGATCGCCGCGAAGGTCGCGGTCTCGACATGGGCCGACAGCACGATGCCGCCGTCGGCGCCGTCGGTGAGCGCCTCGAGATAGTTCGCATCCTCGCCGGTCAGCACGCGGAAATTCTTCGGGCGGTCGCGCAGGAGCGCGATCGATTGCTCGCGGCTGGCGCCGCAATCCTTGAGGCCGACGATGTTGGGATGCTCGGCGAGGCGCAGCATGGTCTGGTTGGTGATGTTGACCGCGCAGCGATAGGGAATGTTGTAGAGCGCGATCGGCCAGGCCGCGTGGTCGGCGAGCGCTTCGAAATGCGCCAGCAGTCCGCGCTGCGAGGGCCGCACGTAGTACGGGCTCGCGATCAGATAGCCCTCGATCGGCCAGTCCGCGGTTTCGTCCAGCCGCTCCTTCAGCCGCGAGGTGTCCGCACCCGACAAGCCGAGGCAGAGCGGCAAGCTACGGCGGCCGGCCATCTCGTCGCGCACGATGGCGACGAGGCGCTCGAGCTCGGCGTCCCGCAGCGTCATGCCTTCGCCGGAGGTCGCCCCCAGGATGAAGCCGTCGATGCCTTGCGCGCAGTAATGCCGCGTCAGCCGCCGCAGCGAGGTCTCGTCCAGTCTGCCGCCCTGAAACGGCGTCACCAGCGGCAGCCACAGTCCGTGCAAATGTTCTCGTAGTCCGGTCATGTTCCATCTCCTTCTCGGGAAACCTGAGACGGAGGGCACATGAAAAAACCCCGTCCAGGTGGCGGGGTTTTCGGGATTGTCGCGATGACGAAGTCAGCCTAGCGCGCGCAACATTCCGAGGTCCCCGGATGGGGGCCTTTTTTCGAAACGAGTGCGCACGACTTCGTGATCATTGGCGGATGATGCGGGGGAGGCCTGGAACTGTCAATACACGCGGAAGGCGAGGTGCGGATTCGACAGAAAAAAAGCCGGACCCGAAGGGCCCGGCTTAGGTATTGGCCACGTGAGGCCGACACAATCACCTTCCAAGAGGGATTACTGAACTCCCGCGCCACTGGAGGAGGGGGACAAATGCGCAACGCGAAGGCTCAGCGTGCGAACAGTATGGGCTTGACGAGCGCCATGCAGCAACAGCCGAGGCCGCATGTCAGACATGCGGAAATCAGGACGGCCAGCGCTGCGCCTTGCTCACCACGAAGTCGCGGAACACCTGCACGCGTGCGACGGTCTTCAGCTCCTCGGGATAGACGAAGTACGTGTCGAGCTGGATCGAATCCGATTCTCCGAACAGTTGCACGAGCTTGCTCTGCTCTTCGACCAGATAGTCCGGCAGCGCGGCGATGCCGAGGCCTTGCTGACAGGCGCGCACGAGTCCGAGGATGTTGTTGACCTTGAAATAAGCCTCGCGCGGACCCGAGCCGTTGCGCGCAGCTTCCACCAGCCAGTTGCGGTTCTGCAGATGCGGCGCGAAGTTGCCGTCCGAGAGCGTGATGATGCGGTGGGAGTCGAGTTCTTCCAGCGTGCGCGGCGTGCCGAAGCGCTTGATGTATTCCGGCGAGCAATAGGCGTGGAAGCCCATCGCGAACAGCTTGCGCTGGATGAGATCCGGCTGCGTCGGCTTGCGGGTGCGGATGGCGACGTCGGCCTCGCGCATCGACAGGTCGAGCTCCTCGTCGGTGACGATCAGCGAGATCCGGATCTCCGGATAGAGCGCGGTGAACTCGCCGAGACGCGGGATCAGCCAGTTGATGCCGACGCCCGGCGTGGTTGTAATCTTGAGATCGCCGCTCGGCCGCTCGCGGCTGTCGGTCAGCTTGGCGCGCGCCGCCTGCAGCTGCATGAACACGTCATGCGCGGTGCGGAACAACAGGTCGCCCTGCTCGGTGAGGATCAGGCCGCGGGCGTGGCGGTGGAACAGCGAGACCGAAAGCTCCTGCTCCAGCGCCGAGACCTGGCGTGAGACCGCCGATTGCGACAGGCCGAGCTGCTCTCCCGCATGCGTGAAGCTTCCCGCTTCCGCCGCCGCGTGAAACACCTTCAGCTTGTCCCAGTCCATATCCGTAAATCCGTCGCGTGTTCGAGGCATGATCTTTATTCCGCTGCGGCGCGCTCGCTGGCGCGCAGGGCCAGGAAACGTTCAGCCTCGAGCGCTGCCATGCAGCCGAGGCCGGCGGCCGTGACGGCCTGCCGATAGGTCTCGTCGGCGACGTCGCCGGCGGCGAACAGGCCCGGCACCGAAGTGGCGGTCGAGTTCGGGGCGACCTCGACATAGCCCGAGGGTTTGAGCTTGATCTGGTCTTTCACGAGCTCCGTCGCGGGCGCATGGCCGATGGCGATGAAGATGCCGTCGGCCTTCACGTCCGTGAGTGCGCCGGTCTTGACGTTCTTGAGGCGGACATGGGTGACCTTGTTGGGGTTCTCGGTGCCGCAGATCTCGTCGACGGCCGAATCCCAGATCACCTTGATCTTGGGGTGCTTGAACAGGCGTTCCTGCAGGATGCGCTCGGCGCGGAAGTGGTCGCGGCGATGCACGATGGTGACCTGCGAGGCGTGGTTGGTGAGGTACAGGGCCTCCTCGACCGCGGTGTTGCCGCCGCCGACCACGATGACTTCCTTGTTGCGGTAGAAGAAGCCGTCGCAGGTGGCGCAGGCCGAAACGCCGCCGCCCTGGAACTTTGCTTCGGACGGCAGCCCGAGCCAGCGCGCCTGCGCGCCCGTGGCGAGGATGACGGCGTCGGCGAGATAGACGTCGCCGGAGTCGCAGGTGAGGCGGAACGGACGTTGCGTGGTGTCGAGCTTGATCACCAGGTCGGAGACGATCTTGGTGCCGACATGGACCGCCTGCTTCTCCATCTGCTCCATCAGCCAGGGGCCCTGGATCACGTCGGCGAAGCCCGGATAGTTCTCGACGTCGGTGGTGATGGTGAGCTGGCCGCCCGGCTGGATGCCCTGGATCAGAATCGGCTCGAGCATCGCGCGCGCGGCGTAGATCGCGGCGGTGTATCCGGCGGGGCCGGAGCCAATAATGACGACCTTTGCATGAACAGGAGCGGACATTTCGATGGACGCCTTTCACGGGGGATTTGCAGCGCGGGCGCGGAACGTGCCGGGAGGCCTCGCGGAGGCGCTGAAATATCAGAGCTAATCTAAGCCTTCTGGTGAGCTATGCAAGAATTGCATTCCCTGTCGGCGGATTTTTCCAACAGGGAACAAAACTCGATTGCGCTGCACGCGCAATAAAATTGCGCTAACCGTGCGGACTGGGCTATGAGGATTGCGAAAGACCCACCCAATACCGCCGCAAAGGCCAGGAGTTCCAATCACGTGTCGCGGAACCTAGACGAGATCGACCTGAAGATCCTCACCGAGATTCAGGCCGACGGTCGAATCACCAATGTCGAGCTGGCCAAGCGCGTCGGCATCTCGCCGCCGCCCTGCCTGCGCCGGGTCCGGGCGCTGGAGGAGGAGGGCTACATCCACGGCTATCGCGGCCTGCTCGATGCCCGCAAGCTCGGTTTCGACGTCACCGTGTTCGCCGCCGTTCACCTGTCCAGCCAGGCCGAAGCGGATTTGCGCGCCTTCGAGGAGTTCGTCCGCGCCGAACCGCTGGTGCGGGAGTGCTGGATGCTGTCGGGCGAAGTCGACTTCATCCTGAAATGCGTCGCGCCCGACATGGCGACCTTCCAGGATTTCGTCACCCACCTCACCGCCGCCCCGCACGTGCGCAACGTGCGGACCTCGCTGGTGCTGCACAATTCGAAATACGAGGCGGCCGTGCCGCTGGACGTGAAGGGACGGCGGTAACTCTCCGCTCTCGTGCCCCGGACGCTGCGCAGCGCTTCTTAGCGGTGCGCTGCAGAGCCGGGGCCCATGTCACTGCGTCTTCCCGTGTTGCTTTCTGGGTCCCGGCTCTGCGCAGCAACGCGGCGCGTTGCAGCGCGTCCGGGACACGAGAGTGGTGGGCGCTGCTCCCACATCGTCATTGCGAGGAGCTCTTGCGACGAAGCAATCCAGACTGTCTCCGGCGGAGGGATTCTGGATTGCTTCGCTGCGCTCGCAATGACGCGTGTGAGAGTGTGCGCTCTGCACACTTCAAGCAACACGCCGAAACAAAAAGGCCGCGCATCGCGCGGCCCTTTCAAAACCTCAGCGCAGCGGCAAATCTTTACCGCCACTCCACCTTGGTGATCTCGTACGCCTTGGCGCCGCCGGGGGCATTGACCTCGACGGTCGAGCCCTTCTTCTTGCCGATCAGCGCACGCGCGAGCGGTGAGGTGATGGAGATGCGGCCCTTCTTGGCGTCGGCCTCGACCTCGCCGACGATCTGCCACACCGTCTTCTTCTCGGTGTCCTCGTCGACCAGCGTCACGGTGGCGCCGAACTTGATGGTGTCGCCGGACAGCTTCGAGATGTCGATGATGTCGGCGCGCGCGAGCTTGTCCTCGAGCTCGGCGATGCGGCCCTCATTGTGGGACTGCTCTTCCTTGGCGGCGTGATACTCCGCGTTCTCCGACAGGTCTCCGTGCGAACGCGCCTCGGCGATGTGCTCGATGATCCGAGGACGGTCCTCGGACTGGCGCTTCTTCAACTCTTCCCCGAGCGCGACAAAGCCGGCCTGGGTCATCGGAACCTTTTCCATCTCTTCTCTCGTCCTTCGGCCGGCGCGCCCCCAAAACGGAAGGGCGCGGCAACCTTGATTCGTCGCTATGTCCGGGGCTGAGCACGCCGCCACCGGAGTGTTATGTGGGTCTGGCGCCGGAACAGAACAACCACATGGCCGGACAGTTCCTCCGGCCATTGTGGCTTCATTGCCAATCACTTAGCGGCGGCTTTACCGCCGCTAGCGATCAGGTTTCCGAAAAGTAGCTCTGCAGGGTACGAACCTCAAGGTCCCCGCCAAGATAGGCGCGGATGCCCTGCGCGGCCGCCACGGCCCCGGAAAGAGTGGTGTAATACGGCACTTTATGCAAGAGGGCCGCGCGCCGCAGCGAACGGCTGTCGGCGAGCGCCTGCGGGCCTTCGGTGGTGTTGAGAACCAGCTGGACGTCGCCATTGGTGATGGCGTCGACGATATGCGGTCGTCCCTCCAGCACCTTGTTCACCTTCTCGGCCGGGATGCCCTGATCGGTCAGGAAGCGCGCCGTGCCTGAGGTGGCCAGCACCTTGAAGCCAAGCGAATGCAGCTGGCGCACGGCGTCGGCGATCCGGACCTTGTCGCTCTCGCGCACCGAGACGAACACCGTGCCCTTGCGCGGCACCCGCGTGCCGCCGCCGAGCTGGCTCTTGGCGAAGGCGACCGCGAAGGAGCGGTCGATGCCCATGACCTCGCCGGTCGAACGCATCTCGGGGCCGAGCACCGTGTCGACGCCCGGGAAGCGCGCGAACGGAAACACCGATTCCTTGACGCCGACATGCCTGAGCTCGGCCTTCTTCAGATTGAAGTCGGCGAGCTTCTCGCCGGCCATGATGCGCGCGGCGATCTTGGCGACCGGCGTGCCGATCACCTTGGCGACGAAGGGCACCGTGCGCGAGGCGCGCGGATTGACCTCGAGGACGTAGATGTCGCCGTCCTTGATCGCGTATTGCACATTCATCAGGCCGACGACGTCGAGCCCGAGCGCGAGCTCACGCGTCTGCCGCTCCAGCTCCGCGATCATCTTCGCGTCGAGCGAGTGCGGCGGCAGCGAGCAGGCGGAATCGCCGGAATGGATGCCGGCTTCCTCGATGTGCTCCATGATGCCGACGATGAAGGTGTCCTTGCCGTCGGAGAGGCAGTCGACGTCGACTTCGGTGGCATCGGAGAGATAGCGGTCGAACAGCAGCGGGTTCTTGCCGAGCACGGTGTTGATCTGCCCGGTCTTGTCGTTCGGGTAGCGCGCCTTGACGTCGGCCGGCACCAGCTCCGGCAGCGTGCCGAGCAGGTAGTCGTTGAGCTGGTTTTCCTCGCGGATGATCTGCATCGCGCGGCCGCCCAGCACGTAGGACGGGCGCACCACCAGCGGCAGGCCGAGATCGGCGGAGACGAGGCGGGCCTGCTCGACCGAATAGGCGATGCCGTTCTTCGGCTGCTTCAGCCGCAGCTTGTCGAGCACGCGCTTGAAGCGGTCGCGGTCTTCCGCGAGGTCGATGGCGTCGGGCGAGGTGCCGAGGATCGGCACTTCGGCGGCCTCCAGCGCACGCGCCAGCTTCAGCGGGGTCTGGCCGCCGAACTGCACGATCACGCCGTGCAGCGTGCCGTTGCTGCGCTCCTTCGCGATGATCTCCAGCACGTCCTCGCCCGTGAGCGGCTCGAAATAGAGCCGGTCGGCGGTGTCGTAGTCGGTCGACACGGTCTCCGGGTTGCAGTTGACCATGATGGATTCGTAGCCGGCGTCATGCAGCGCGAAGCAGGCGTGACAGCAGCAATAGTCGAACTCGATGCCCTGGCCGATGCGGTTCGGGCCGCCGCCGAGGATGATGACCTTCTTCTTGTCCGACGGCGCGCTCTCGTCCGCCGGCACGCCCGCGAACGGCGCCTCGTAGGTCGAATACATGTAGGCGGTGGGCGAGGCGAACTCGGCCGCGCAGGTGTCGATGCGCTTGTAGACCGGGCGGACGCCGAGCGCGTGACGCTTGTCGGTCACCTCGGCCTCCGTGGTCTGCGCCAGCACCGCGAGCCGCGCGTCCGAGAAGCCCATGGCTTTCAGGGTGCGCATGCCGAACGCGTTGGAGGGCAGGCCGCTCTTCTTGACCTTCTCCTCCATGTCGACGATGCCGCGCATCTCGCTCAGGAACCACGGATCGATCTTGCAGGAATTGAAGATGTCCTCGTTCGACCAGCCGAGCCGCATCGCCTGGGCGACCTGAAGGATGCGGTTCGGCGTCGGCGTGCCCAAGGCGGCGCGGATCGCGTTCTTGTCGTCGTCGCGGCCGAGACCTTCGATCTCGATCTCGTCGAGGCCGGTGAGGCCGGTCTCGAGCCCGCGCAGCGCCTTCTGAAGGCTCTCCTGGAACGTGCGGCCGATCGCCATGACCTCGCCGACCGACTTCATCGAGGTCGTCAGCGTGGAGGAGGCACCGGGAAATTTCTCGAAGGCGAAACGCGGGATCTTCGTCACCACGTAATCGATGGTCGGCTCGAACGAGGCCGGCGTCGCGCCGCCGGTGATGTCGTTGGCGATTTCGTCGAGCGTGTAGCCGATCGCGAGCTTTGCCGCGACCTTGGCGATCGGGAAGCCCGTCGCCTTCGAGGCCAAAGCGGAGGAACGCGACACGCGCGGATTCATCTCGATCACGACCATGCGGCCGTCGGCGGGATTGACGCCGAACTGCACGTTGGAGCCGCCGGTCTCGACACCGATCTCGCGCAGCACCGCCAGCGAGGCGTCGCGCATGATCTGGTATTCCTTGTCCGTCAGCGTCAGCGCCGGCGCGACCGTGATGGAGTCGCCGGTGTGCACGCCCATCGGATCGAAATTCTCGATCGAGCAGACGATGATGCAATTGTCCTTCTTGTCGCGCACCACCTCCATCTCGAACTCTTTCCAGCCGAGGACGGATTCCTCGATCAGGACTTCGTTGGTGGGGGACGCATCGAGGCCGCGCTCGATGATGTCGAGGAACTCTTCCTTGTTGTAGGCGATGCCGCCGCCGGTGCCGCCCATGGTGAAGGACGGACGGATGATCGCGGGCAGGCCGATCTCGGACAGCGCCATCATGGCCTGGCCGAAGGCGTATTCCTGATAGCGCTTGCGGCGGTCGCTCTCGCCGAGGGTCCACTGGCGGTCGAGCTCTTCGAGCGCCGCGCCCGACAGTTTTGCGCGCTCGGCCTGGTGCTTGTCGCGGAAGGACTTCTTCAGCTCGGACGCATTGGCGAGGCGCGACCTCGGCGTCTCCAGGCCGATCTTGGTCATGGCCTCGCGGAACAGCTGGCGGTCCTCGGCCTTGTCGATCGCATCGGCAGTGGCGCCGATCATCTCGACGTCGAACTTTTCGAGCGTGCCCTGCCGGCGCAGCGACAGCGCGCAGTTCAGTGCGGTCTGTCCGCCCATGGTCGGCAGCAGCGCGAAGCCGCCGGGAATGACGTGGCGTTCCTTCTCGATGATCTTGGCGACGATCTCGGGCGTGATCGGCTCGATATAGGTCGCATCGGCCAATTCCGGGTCGGTCATGATCGTGGCCGGATTGGAATTGACGAGGACGATGCGGTAGCCCTCTTCCTTCAGCGTCTTCACCGCCTGGGTGCCCGAATAATCGAACTCGCAGGCTTGGCCGATCACGATGGGACCGGCGCCGATGATCAGGATGGTGGTGATGTCTGTACGTTTGGGCATCAACTCTCGCCGAGGTCGAAGTGGAATTTAGGCACAAAAAAAGGGCGCGCTTGCTGCGCGTCCCCTGAGCCGAGAGCGCGGGGTCTTCCCTCGCGCGCGGGTGGGTCTTAGACCAGTTTTCGGGGCGGCGAAACCCCGAAAAACGCCCATCAACCGGCAATTTTGACGGGTTTTGGCCGGGCCTGCCAGCCGCGGGCGAGATGCACCAGAAGCGAGGCCGCAACGCTCGATCCGCCGATCCAGCCGAGGTCGGTCGGGGACAGGGCGGCCAGCACCGCCCCGCCCAGCGCCCCGCCGATGGCGAAGCCGAGATACATCGAGGAGGCGTTGAGCGAGAGCGCGATCATCGAGGCCTGCGGCTCGATCCGGATGATGCTGGCGATCTGGGCCGGATAGAACGCCCAGCCCGAGATGCCCCAGAGGAAAATCGCGCCCAGCACGGCGTAATGCGCCTGTCCGGGCATCAGCTTCAGCACCAGCGAATGCAGGATCAGGGCGCTCGCCATGCCGGCGAGCCCGAGGGCTGCGGTGGTCAGCGTGCCGAGTCGGTCGGCGAGGACGCCGCCCAGCATGTTGCCGATCGCGGCCGCGCCGCCAAACACCAGCAGCGCCAGGCTGATCTGCGAGGCATCAAAGCCGAGCCCGTGCAGCGGGACCGCGAAATAGGTGAACACGGTGAAGCCGCCGAGCGCCCATAGGACCGTGATCACGAGCGCGATCAGCACGTTGCTGTGCCGCGCCACCGCCAGCCGGTCGCTGAGTGACGCCGTGTTGCGGGGCAGGCCGCGGGGCAGCCCGAGCAGCAGGCCCGCGAGCGCGACGGCGCCGATCAGGGCGACCATGGCAAAGGTCGCGCGCCAGCCGAACAGGCTGCCGACGAGATTGCCGAAGGGCACGCCGACGACGGTCGCAACGGTGAGGCCCGAAGTGACGAGCGCCACCGCGCGGCCGCGCCTTTCGGGGGAGGCGACCGCGACCGACACCGCGAGCGCCGTCGGCATGCAGAGGCCGGAGCCCAGCGCCATCAGCATCCGCGAGGCCAGCAGCAAGGCGTAGTTGGAGGCCACCATCGCCGCGAGGTTTCCGGCGATGAAGGTCGCCAGCGCCAGAGCCAGCACGGTCCGGCGGTCGATGTTGTTCAGCGCCACCGCCAGGACTGGAGAGCCGACGGCATAGGTGAGGGCGTAGGCGGTCACCAATTGCCCGGCGGCCGAGACCGAAATCGACAGGTCGTTCGCGATCGCAGGCAAAAGCCCAGCAATCACAAACCCTTCGGTGCCGATCGCAAAGGCCCCGAGGGCCAGCCAGAACACGCTCATCGCCAACAATCCAATGTTCAATGTTTATTGAACTATCGAACGAAGCTGTTTCGCTGTCAATTGGTTCAAGAACTATTGAACATTGCGGTCGCATCGCTATGATTCCGGGATCATGAGCCGCACGCCGCACCATCCCACCCGCGAGCAGATCGAGCTGCCGATGGTCCTGGATTGCCTGAGCGATCCGATCCGTCTGGCGATCGTCTACCAGCTCGCCCAGCAGGAACGTGTCAGCAGCGAGCTGCGCTGCGGCGACTTCAGTGGGCTCAGCGGCAAGTCGAACCTCGCCTATCACTTCGCCAAGCTCCGCGATTGCGGCCTGATGCAGACCCGCATCGCAGGCACCAACCGCTTCATGCGGCTGCGGCGCGAGGATCTGGAGGCGCGTTTCCCCGGCCTGCTCGATGCCGTGCTCAGCTCCGCAGCCAAGGACGCCGACCGGCTGCCGCTGCTTGCGGAGTGCGAATTGGTCGAGGTTGACCGAAAATGAGACGCTTGCGCGCAAGGCGCTGATTTGTTCGCAGCGTCAATGCGTTCGCCAAGCTCAGCGAACTGCGACGCGCGCATCGCGGTCTACTGTGCATGGGGTTGTTTTCGAGGTTTTGCTTTGGGGGTGGCCCCGAAGCGTGCCCGTCTTCGCCCTTCGGGCTTCGTCGAGGCAGCCTTCGCCACGACAGGGCTTGCCCAGCCGAAGCGGCGTCAGCCGCGAAGGCTGGAGACCCGGCCTGGATTTGAACCAGGATGAAGAGCGTTGCACCGCCCTCGCGTAGACGCTTCCGCCACCGGGCCGGGGCGGACATTACCGATTGCACTGCGACAAGCTACAACGGCTAATTGTTATGCTTAACGAACCAATGGCGGCCGTGCGATGAATGTCATGCGCCAGCGATTGTGGCCGATATTGGTGTGGGCGCGCTGGACCGCGAAGCCGGCTGCTTTCAGCTTGGCGGTGATCTCGTCCTCGCTGTAGCGCTGCAGCCCGATCTTCGAGCGCAGCTGACGATAATCAGAGAGCGCGGTGCTGATCAGCCCGATCAGCGCGTCCTTCAAGAAGCCGTGACGCAGGCCGAAGCTGAGCAGCGCCATCACGTCCCTGAACATGCCGACCTGGGGCTGCAGGATGTCGCCGAGCACCAGTCTGCCGGACGGGGTGAGCAAGCGGCGCACGTTGAGCAGCGCGGCATCGAGCTCCTCGCTCGTCATGTACTGGGCGACCGAGTTCATCACCACGAGGTCGATCGACTGGTCCTGCATGTTGCGGACGTCGTCGAGCGAGCGGACGCGGATCTTGGTGTTGGGGGCGAACCGCGCGATCAGCCGGCCGCGAACGCCCGGCGCCGGCTCGGCCAAGATCAGCTTGCCGCAGGCGGCCGCCACCTGGTTTGCCGACAGCGCCTCGCCGCAGGCATAGTCGAGCACGGTCGCCTCGGGCGAGGTGATGTAGCCGATGATGTCCCGCGCGATGATCTGGAAGTGCAAGTCGCGGTGCAGCTTGCTGACATAGATCGTATGCGTGGAGTCGTAATAATCGATCCAATCGTCCATGGTATCCCGCCCAGCGGTTCCTATCTAGGAACCGCGCTGCCCGCCTTGCGTTAGGGGTGCGACGGCGCGCCGTCAATGTCCGCGTCCTAACAGGAAGGTTTCCCGTGAGCAAAAGCAACAACAAGGTCTCGCCCGATCTCGACACCCCCACCGACCTGTCGCCCGATGGGGTCAAGAAGGTCTCGGAGGCGCTCAACGTGCTGCTGGCCGACGCCTTCGCGCTGTACCTGAAGACCAAGAATTTCCACTGGCACGTCAGCGGCCGGCATTTCCGCGACTATCACCTGCTGCTCGACGAGCAGTCGGACCAGATCTTCGCCACCACCGACCAGCTCGCCGAGCGCGTCCGCAAGATCGGCGGCACCACGCTGAAATCGATCGGCCAGGTCGCAAAGCTCCAGACCATCAAGGACAACAACGAGGACTACGTCCCGCCGCGCGAGATGCTGCGCGAGCTGATGCAGGACAACAAGCACGTGGCGGCGGCGATGCGCAAGGCGCACGACGTCTGCGACGAGGCCGGCGACGTCGCCAGCGCCAGCATCCTCGAAGTCTTCATCGACGAGACCGAGCGGCGGACCTGGTTCCTGTTCGAGGCGACCCGGCAGGAAGGCAGCAACGCGGCGTAGGCACTGCTGTAGGGTGGGTTAGCTCTGCAGATGCGCTAAGCGCATCTGCTCGGCGTAACCCACCTCTTCTGTTTCCATGGAGATGGACGGTGGTGGGTTACGCCTTCGGCTAACCCACCCTACGGCACTGCGCGTGCTGCTACCCCCACAGCCGCATCAACGCCCCGTTCTTGCCGGTCACCGGATCGGCCGGCGGCACTGCGACCTTCGGAATCGTCTTCAGCGCCTTCGCGTGGTTCTCGGACGTCGCGCGCGTGACCTCCATCCTCGCACCGGGCGGATAGGCGCCGATGATGCAGAAATCATCGCTCGCCTTGATGCACTGATGTCCGGTGCCGGCGGGCAGGATCGCGACGTCGCCGGCCTTGATCGCGAGCTCCTGGCCATGATCGCCGCCGAAGCGGACGCGCGCATGCCCACGCGCAACGCCGAGCACCTCGTGCACCGTCGCGTGGTAGTGCAGAAAGTCGTAGACGCCGTTGCGCCATGTCCCGCCCCAGCCGTTCTGCTCGAACAGGCTTTCGACGGTCTCTTCCGGACGCTTCGGATCGAGCTGCACCGCGCCCTGGTAGACCAGGAACGGAAGGATGTTGTTCGGCACGAGGCCATCGTCCTCGAAGACGATGGCGAGCGGCTCGGCATTGTCGCGGACAACGGACATGGCAGGGCTCCGAGTAGCAACAGACCAGAGATCAAGACGGGCGCACGTCGCTTGGTTCCTGAGCCTAGTCAATCCGCCGGCTTGACGGAGATCAAGGCGCAGGCGGCCCTTGGCGGGCACGCAAGTCAAAGCAAAAGAGAGGGAACGCCATGTACGCATCCGAGATTGC
Organism: Bradyrhizobium sp. KB893862 SZCCT0404; assembly: GCF_018130885.1. Classification (NCBI taxonomy): domain Bacteria; kingdom Pseudomonadati; phylum Pseudomonadota; class Alphaproteobacteria; order Hyphomicrobiales; family Nitrobacteraceae; genus Bradyrhizobium; species Bradyrhizobium sp. KB893862 SZCCT0404. Next base: position 144,934 of record NZ_JAFCLT010000011.1, on the reverse strand, counting down.
GCAGCGTCATTTCTCGGCGGCCGTCGACGACGCGGAGACGACTGGCCTCGGGCATGAAGCCGTCTGCCGCGCCCTGCTCAGTCTCGTGATTTCGAAATATCTGGAGACGAGGTCCGTCGCCGACATCCAGGCGGAGCTGCGCTTCAACGCCGAGAATTGCGACCCCGACACGGACTTCATGTTCATGCGTCCGTGACGGCGTCACCAACCCGGCGGATGAATCCGCCGGGTGGTCTTTATGCCTTACGCGCTCTTCTTCTGCCGCATCAGGTCGGCGAAGCGCTGGAACAGATAGTGGGAGTCGCGCGGACCGGGTGAGGCCTCGGGGTGATACTGCACCGAGAACACCGGCTTGCCGTCGAGCTGGATGCCGCAATTGGATCCGTCGAACAGCGAGATGTGGGTCTGCGTCGCGCCCTTCGGCAACGTCGCCTCGTCCACGGCGAAGCCGTGGTTCATCGAGGTAATCTCGACCTTGCCGGTGGTCTCGTCCTTCACCGGATGATTGGCGCCGTGATGGCCCTGATGCATCTTCTTGGTCTTGGCGCCGACGGCCAGACCGAGCATCTGGTGGCCGAGGCAGATCCCGAAGGTCGGCGTGCCCGACTTGATGACGTCCTGAATCACGGGCACCGCGTACTTGCCGGTTGCCGCCGGATCGCCCGGACCGTTCGACAGGAACACGCCATCCGGCTTCATCGCCAGGATGTCTTCGGACGAGGTCGTTGCCGGCACCACCGTCACCTTGCAGCCGACACCGGCGAGCAGGCGCAGGATGTTGCGCTTGATGCCGTAGTCGATGGCGACGACGTTGAACTCGGGATTCTCCTGTCGGCCAAAACCCTTGTCCCAGAGCCAGGGCGTTTCGTCCCAGGTGAAGCGCTGGCCGCTCGTGACCATCGGCACGAGGTCCATGCCCTCGAGGCCGGGCCATTCGCGCGCTTCTTCCTTCAGGCCATGCAGGTCGAACTCGCCGGTCTTGGAATGCGCGATCACCGCGTTGGGCATGCCCTTGCTGCGGATCAGCGCGGTCAGCGCGCGGGTGTCGATGCCGGAGAGGCCGATGATGCCGCGGGCCTTCAGCCACTGGTCGAGATGCCGGGTGGCGCGGTAGTTCGAGGGATCGGTGATCGCGGTACGCAGGATCACGCCGCGCGCGCCGGGCGTCGCGGCCATGTTCACCGTCTCGATGTCTTCCTCGTTGGTACCGACATTGCCGATATGCGGGAAGGTGAAGGTGATGAGCTGGCCGGCATAGGAGGGATCGGTGAGGATCTCCTCATAGCCGGTCATCGCGGTGTTGAAGCAGACCTCGCCGACGGCGTGGCCTTCGGCGCCGAGACCAAAGCCCTCCAGCACCGTGCCATCGGCAAGCACGAGGAGCGCGGTCGGTTTATGGTCCGGCCAGGCGGGATCGTTGTCATGTTGTGTCATGAGCCCGCTTCATAAGCCCCCGGCGCGCGCCCGTCAAAGCGCAGATGCGCCGATTCACATGCGTTTTTGCATATTTGACAGCCCGATGCGGGCACTTAAGCTCGGCCGCACAATTTCCGGCAATTTAGGGGGCTTGCGAGGCAATAATGGACCAGACCACCCCGCTTTTGCTGGTTCCGGGGCTGGCCTCCTCGGCCCGGATCTATGCGCCGGTCCTGCCCGCCTTGTGGCGGCTCGGCCCGGTGATGATTGCCAACCATATCCGCGACGACAGCATGGCGGCGATCGCCGCCCGGGTGCTGCGCGAGGCCCCGCCGCGCTTCGCGCTCGCCGGCCATTCCATGGGCGGCTACATCGCGCTCGAGATCATGCGCCAGGCGCCCGAGCGGGTCTTGAAGCTCGCGCTGATCAACACCCAAGCCCGCCCCGACACGCCGGAGGCGACCGCGCGCCGCCGCGGCCTGATGGAGCGCGCAAGGCGCGGCGAGCTTCGCGCCGTCCGCGAGGAGAGCTTTCCCGAGCTCGTGCATCCGTCGCGGCGCGATGATGCCGATATTCTCAAGCTCGTGCATGCGCAGGACGAGGATGTCGGCGTGGACGGCTATCTGCGGCAGCAGACAGCGATCATCGCGCGGGTGGATTCACGTCCGACGCTTGCAGCGATCAGGTGTCCGACCCTGGTGCTGACGGGCGATGCCGACAACACGATCCCGAATGCGTTCTCGAAGGAAATGGCTGACGGCATCGCCGGCGCAAGGCTCGTGATCCTCGAGCGCTGCGGACATCTGCCGCAACCGGAACAGCCGGAAGCGACAGTGCGGGCGCTGACCGAATGGCTCGCGAGCTAGGCGCTCACCCGCAATAGGCGGCCTTGGTCCAGAGGGGCAGGAGAAAGAAGCCCACCACGGCGATGTCGACCACGTAAAGGACACGCCGGGCCGTCGTCGAGACCGGTGTGGTCGAGTGCTCACCTTCGTAGACCACGAGCGGATTGAACTTTGTCTCCCAGCCGAGCTTGTACGTCAGCAGAGAGACGAAGTCGTAGACCGGCAGGTACAGCAGAAGGATCAGAAAGAGGCCGTTCACGGCGATAGCGAGCCAGGACGAGCTGGTTTCGCCGGCGAAGCCCGGCAGCGTGCCGCAGGAATAGGGGCCGAAACGGCTTGCCCAGAGCACCACAAGGCAGACCGCCAACATGGCGAGATGCTTTCCGGTCCTCATGCAAGCACCTATATTGACCCCGGATCTTGTTGTAGACCACGAGTCTTTCCGGACTGTTTCCAAAACGAGGCGATCATGCTGCGCGACGACATCAACAATGCGGTCAAGGAGGCCATGAAGGCCAAGGACGAGCGCAAGCTGTCCACGCTGCGCATGGTCAATTCGACCATCAAGAACGCCGACATCGACGCACGCGGGCAGGGCAAGCCGCCGCTGTCGGACGCCGACCTGCTTGGCGTCTTTCAGAAGATGATCAAGCAGCGTCAGGAATCGGTCGAGCTCTACGACAAGGGCGGCCGCGCCGAGCTCGCGGCCCAGGAGCGCGAGGAGATCGCGGTGATCTCGGCTTATCTGCCGAAGCAGATGTCCGAGGACGAGGTGAAGAAGGCGATCTCGGACGCGATTGGCGAGACCGGCGCTGCCGGCATGAAGGACATGGGCAAGGTGATCGCCGTGCTGCGCGCGAAATACGCGGGGCAGATGGATTTCGGCAAGGCGTCCGGCCTGGTGAAGGCCGCGCTGTCGGGCTAGCTCTGTCTTCCCTCTCCCCTTGCGGGAGAGGGTGGCATAGGCGGCCTCCGGCCGCCGTTCTAAGAACGCCGATGCTTCGCATCGGCTATGGCGAAGCGGCGAGACGGGTGAGGGGTTCTCTCCGCGGGTGAACCTCTCGCAATTGAGCAAGCGGATGGATACCCCTCATCCGGCGCTTCGCGCCACCTTCTCCCGCAAGGGGAGAAGGGGCACCTTTGATGCCGCAACGGTTCGGTCTACTCTCTCCCGACATAAACGATCGGGAGCAACCGATGACCGCCGCCGTCAAACCATTCCGCATCGCCGTCAGCGACGACATTCTCACCGATCTCAAATCGCGGCTCGCGCGCACGCGCTGGCCGGAGGCGGAGCTGGTCGACGACTGGAGTCAGGGCGCGCCGCTGCAATGGATCCGGGAAGTCTGCGCCTACTGGGCCAACAATTACGACTGGCGCGGCCGCGAGGCCAAGCTCAATCGCTTCGCGCAGTTCACCACCGAGATCGACGGGCTCGACATCCACTTCATCCATGTCCGCTCGCAGGAGCCGTCGGCGCTGCCGCTGATCATCACCCATGGCTGGCCCGGCTCGATCGTCGAATTCCAGAAAGTGATCGCGCCGCTCACCGATCCCGCCGCGCATGGCGGCAATCCCGCGGATGCGTTTCACGTGATCTGCCCGTCGCTGCCGGGCTTCGGCTTCTCGGCCAAGCCGAAGACCACCGGCTGGGGCGTCGACCGCATCGCCGCGACCTGGGCGAAGCTGATGGACCGGCTCGGCTACGCGCGCTACGGCGCGCAAGGCGGCGACTGGGGCTCGGCGGTGACGACGTCGCTCGGCGCGCAGGACCCCACGCACTGCGCCGGTATCCACATCACGCTCGCCTTCGGCGCCGCGCCGAAGGTCGAGGGCGAGCCGACGTCGGAGGAGAAGCGCGCGCTCGCCGGCCTCAAGCATTATGTCGATCTCGACTCCGGCTATTCGAAGCAGCAATCGACGCGGCCGCAGACGCTCGGCTATGGCCTGACGGACTCGCCGAGCGGGCAGGCGGCCTGGATCCTGGAGAAATTCTGGGCCTGGACCGATTGCAACGGGCACCCCGAGAACATCTTTGGCAAGGACGAGCTAATCGACAACGTCATGCTGTATTGGGCGACGGAGACGGCGACGTCATCGGCGCGGCTCTATTGGGAGAGTTTTGGCAAACGCCGCACCACGCCGAAAGTGACCGTGCCGACGGGCGTCGCCGTATTCCCCAAGGAGATCATCACGCCGGTGCGGCGCTGGATGGAGCCCAATTTTCACAACATCACCCATTGGAGCGAGATGGAGAAGGGCGGGCATTTCGCCGCATTCGAGCAGCCGGAGCTGTTCGTGCGCGATGTCAGGAAATTCTTTGCGACGGTGCGGTGAGCTGAGCTGCCTCCATCGTCATGCCCGGGCTTGTCCCGGGCATCCACGGCCTTAAACTGATGGCCAACAAGAACGTGGATGGCCGGGACGAGCCCGGCCATGACGGCGCCTCCAGGAAACGACCCAAGACCATGCTGACCGAAGCCAAGACCTACGACGAGCTCTATCGCAATTTCCGCTGGGACGTGCCTGATCGATTCAACATGGCGGAAGCCTGCTGCGACCGTCATGCCGACGGCACCGGGCGCCTCGCGCTGGTCTATGTCGACGAGAGCGGTGCGACGACGCGCACCTCCTTCGACGAGGTCGCCGAGATGTCGCGCCGCTTTGCCAATGTGCTGAAGGCGGATGGCCTGTTGCGCGGCGACCGCGTCGCGGTGTTCCTGTCGCAGTCGCTGGAATTGCCGGTCGCGCATATGGCGGCGTTCCGGTCGGGCATGATCTCGATCCCGCTGTTCGCGCTGTTCGGCGAGGACGCGCTGGAGTTCCGCCTGTCGAACTCGCAGGCCAAGGCGATCGTCACCGACGAGGGCGGCTGGGAGAAGCTCTCCAAGATTCGCGATCGTCTGCCCGATCTGAAGAACGTCTATGTCGTCGGCGAGCATGTACCCGCAGGCGCGCAGTCGTTCTGGGATGCGGTGAAGGCCGCATTGCCCGACTTCGCGCGCGTCGACACCTCATGCGACGGTCCCGCGCTGATCATCTACACCTCGGGCACCACGGGCAATCCGAAGGGCGCGTTGCACGCGCATCGCGTCGTGCTCGGCCATCTGCCGAACGTGGAGATGTGTCACAACTTCCTGCCGCGGCCGGGCGATCTCATGTGGACGCCGGCGGACTGGGCCTGGATCGGCGGCCTCGTCAACGGCTTGTTCGCGTTCTGGTATCACGGCATCCCGCTGGTCGGCCACCGCGCGCGAAAATTCGAGCCGCAGGCGGCGATGCAGATGATGGCCGATCTTGGCGTGCGCAATGTCTTCCTGCCGCCGACCGCGCTGAAGCTGATGCGGCAGGCCGGCGTGAAGCATGCGGGCGTGAAGCTGCGCAGCATCTTCACCGGCGGCGAATCCCTCGGCGGCGAGCTGCTCGGCTGGGTGCGCGAGACCTTCGGCATCGACGCGCATGAAGTGTTCGGCCAGACCGAGTGCAACCTCGTGATCGGCAGCAACTCGAACCTGTTTCCGATCCGCCCGGGATCGATGGGCAAGGCGACGCCGGGCTTCGACGTCCGCATCGTCAACGACAAGGGCGAGGAGCAACCGCGCGGCCAGCGCGGCATCATCGGCGTGCGGCAGCCGTGTCCATGCACGATGCTCGAATACTGGCGCAATCCGGAGGCGACCGCGAAGAAATATGCCGGCGAGTTCCTGCTCACCGGCGATCTCGGCGTGCAGGACGAGGACGGCTATTTCTGGTACGTCAGCCGCGAGGACGACGTCATCACCACCGCCGGCTATCGCGTCGGCCCGTCCGAGATCGAGCACACGCTGATGAAGCATCCGTCGGTCGCGATGGCCGCGGTGGTCGGCATTCCCGATCCGATCCGCACCGAGTCCATCAAGGCCTGGATCGTGCTGCGTCCTGGCTTTGCCGCCGGCGATGCGCTCGCGCGCGAGATCCAGGAGTTCGTGAAGGTGCAGCTCGCCGCGCACGAATATCCGCGCTATGTGGAGTTCGCCGAGACGCTGCCGATGACGGCCACGGGCAAGGTGCTGCGGCGCGAGTTGCGGGCGAAGGGTTAGATTTCTCGATGCCAAAGACGTCTCCAGCCGCGGGGCTGCATCGCGCCTCGCTTGCGAAGCTGAACGAGCTCGATGCGGCGCTGGAGCTCATGTATTACGGCTGGCGCGGGATGACGCTGGAGGCCGACGACTATCTTGCCAAGCAGGGCCTGTCGCGCTCGCACCATCGCATCCTCTACGTCGTGGCGCGCCGGCCCGACATCGCGATCGGTGCGCTGATCGAGGTTCTCGGCATTTCCAAGCAGGCGCTGAACCGGCCGCTCAATCTGCTGCTGGAGCGCAAGCTCCTGACGTCGCAGCGCGCGCCCGAGCAGCATCGCTCGAAGCTGCTGCGGCTCACGGCCGCAGGCCAACGCATCGAGCAAAGGGCCTCGGACCACGAGCGCAAGGTCATGCGTCAGGCGTTCGATCGCGCCGGCGCCTCGGGCGCGGCGGCCTGGATGGCCGTCATGGAGGCGATCGCCGACAATAATTGAAGGCGCCTCAAGTCAATGTAGTTGACATGAGAGCGCGGCTTTGCCACTTTCCGGGCCAACGAGCCGGGGAGGGCTCCGCCATGAGCGCAGGGAAGATGAGCAGCGCCGCCGCCGGACCCTTCGTCGCGGCATGGTGCGCGAGCTGGTGCAAGGTCGACATCGACGCGGTCGTCGCGCATTTTGCCGACGACGCGCAGATGCGCAGCCCTCTCGCGCTCGAATTGACCGGCTCCCCGGTCGTCACCGGTGCTGAGAACATCCGCGCCTATTGGCGGCGGGCCTATGGCCACATCGAAAGCGCCGACCTGAAGATCCTGAGCTGGAGCTGGGACGAGACCATCTCGCGCCTGACGGTGTGGTGGCAATTGGGCGGCACGCGCGCCAGCGAATTCATGGACTTCGACGATGCGGGCCGCGTGGTGCGCAGCGAAGCCTTTTACGGGAAATAGCCATGCGTCTTCTCGACATCGTCCTGCTTCTCAACGCGCTCTGGTTCGTCGGCGCCTTCATCCAGTTCAGCATCGCGCAAACCAACACGCTGAAGATATTGCTGCCGCGGGAAGAGCGCGGGAATCCGATCGCGCCGACGCTAGCGGCGAGCGTCGCATTCCTGGGCGGTATGAACCTGCCGATCGGGCTGCTGTCGTTCTATCTCCTGGCCGCGCGTCCGGCTTTCTTCCAGCCGCTGCAGGCGCAGATCGTGCTGTTCCTGTTCTTCTCCGCCTGCCACTTCAGCCAGTTCGTCTATAACGTTCCCGTGCTGATGCGCGGCGGCCGCGTCGGCGTCGCCTACTGGCCGGTGCTGAAGGGGCCGATGCTCCGCATCTTCGTCATCGATGCGGGGCTGTTCGCGGCCAATCTCGCCGTCGCGCTCCAGCTCGCGTTCTCGTCCTGATCTATCGCGGCGGCGCGGACAACGCGGCCCGCAGCATCGCGGCGAGATCCTTGCGCCGGAACGGCTTTGTCAGGATGCGGGCGGCGCCGACCCCGTCGGGCGTCTTGACCGGATTCTGGGTGTAGCCGGAGGTGAAGAGCACCTTGAGCCCGGGCCGCAATTGAACGGCCTGCCGCGCAAGCTCCGGCCCGAACATGCCGCCGGGCATCACGACGTCGGTGAACAGCAGATGGATGTCCCCGCGCTGGCGCAGCAGGTCCAGCGCCGCGGGACCGTTCGACCGCGCAAGCACGCGGTAGCCCAGCGCCTTCAACTCGCTCTCGACATAGGCCCGCACCATGTCGTCGTCCTCGACGACGAGAATGGTCTCGCTGCCCTCGGAGACGACGGTCTGCTCACTGGGAGCGGGCTCCTCGGCCGGAGCCGTCGCAAGGCGGGGAAAGAACAGCCTGACGACAGTGCCATGTCCCGGTTCGGACTGCATCTGCACGAGGCCGCCGGACTGGCGCACGAATCCGTAGACCATGCTGAGGCCGAGCCCGGTCCCCTTGCCGACCTCCTTGGTGGTGAAGAACGGCTCGAAGGCGCGGCCCGCCACCTCGGCGGTCATGCCGGTGCCGGTGTCGGTCACGGCCACCATGACATAGTCCCCCGGCCGCGACTCGCCGTTGACGTCGAGGTCGGTTTCGCCGAGCGAAATGTTGCGTGCCTCGACCGTCAGCTTGCCGCCGTCGGGCAGGGCGTCGCGCGCGTTGAGCACGAGGTTGAGCAGGGCCGTCGCCAGCTGGCCGGGATCGACGCTGGTCATCCAGAGATCCGCGTCGAGCGCGAAGGTGCATTCGATGTGCTCGCCCAGCGACCTGCGCAACAGCGGCTCCATGTCGAGCAGCTTGCCGGCAATGTCGATGTCGCGCGGCCTCAGGGGTTGCTTGCGCGCGAAGGCGAGCAGGCTGCGCGTCAGGTCGGAGCCGCGCTCGGCGGCGGTCGCGATGTCGCCGGCGATCCGGTGCAATTCCCTGTCGCCCGCCAGGCGATCGGCAAGATGCTCCGAATTGCCGAGAATGACGGTCAGGAGATTGTTGAAATCATGCGCCACGCCGCCGGTGAGCTGGCCCATGGCTTCCATCTTCTGCGATTGGCTGAGCTTCTGGCTGAGGTCGGCGATGTCGGCGCGCTGCTGCTGCAGTGACTCGGCGGTGTCGTTGAGCAGCGTCATCAGCCCGCCGAGCTCGCCACGCGGATGGGGCGCAGGAATGCGCGCGCTGAGATCGCCGCGCCCAAGCTTCTTCGCCATCGCAGCGAGCCGCCCGACCTGGCGTCCGACGCTCACGGTCGCAAGGATCCAGACGGCGGCCAGCAACAGCAGCGAGGCGACCGCGAGAATCGCCATGTCCTCGTAGAGCCGGCGGTTCGCCGCCGCGACGAGGCCGTCCTTGGATCGCCCGACCAGGATGTACAGGCCGGCATTGCGGGCCAGTAACGAGCGGGCCGCGACGGCCCAGACCTGCGTGCGGCCTTCGCGATCGGTCACCTCCTGAAACGCCTGCTGGTCCGGCGTCGCCGCGAAGCGCAGCAGCTCGGATCCCGCGATCGATCCGCCGACCGGCACGGTCCAGCCGCCCCCGGAGGGAGCGACCAAAACCGTGCCCTTGCTGTCGACGAGCAGGATGTCCTTCTCACCCAGCAGCCGCTTGTGGTGAAACTCCGCGAATTTGCGCAGGTTGAACGAGGCGAGCAGGATCAGCTTGAGCGCACCCGCCTCCGATCGCACCGGATAGGCGATCTGGAGCACCGATATCCCGGTCAGCCGGCCGAACACCGGCTCGAGCGCCACGCCGGGCGAGACCAGCGCCTGCTTGAAATAAGCGCGATCCCTGAGATCGAGGGTGCGGTTGGTCCGCAGCGAGTCGCAGAACAGGCTGCCGTCGGGATCGATGGTCAATATGCCGGTGAACTGCGGGTACTCTTCGCGCACGTCGGATAGAAAGGCCGAGCACGCCGCCTTGTCGCGCGTGTCGAGGTCGCGCGCGCGCGACAGGCCATAATGGAGCTGGGCGGTGCCTTGAATCTTCTCGTCGAGATCGCCTGCGATCTCGTCGGCCGCTGCCGTCAGATTGGCGAGCGCCGCGTTGATGTCGCTGCTCCGGTTTTGCACGAAGCGCACGCCGACGAGACCCGCCGGCACCAGCATGGCCGCGATGACGAGGATCAGTAGCCGGGTACGCAAGCTCATCGTTCGAATGGTCCAGTCCGGTCATCGCGTGTGCTGGTTCGAAGGTACAATTTGCGGCACCACCATCCGCTCCGTCCATAGCCATCCTGCGGAAAACGTCCTGATGGTGAAAGAATTCGTTGATGTTCCCGGATACCGTCAGCGGGCGGTCAACTTGCACGTGCGCGGGGCCGCGCGGGGCGCTAGGATCGAGCCCGCGTGCGACGAAGATCGCGCCTGAAAATGAGGAGGGAGCTGATGTCCATCTCGGGCAAGGTCGATCCGGTGGTTCGTCCCGTCGCGGCGACCGACATTGCCGAGGCGCTGGTCGAGGGCCTGCGCGATTTCCAGGCGCTGCCTCTCTATGGACTCTGCTTCGGCGCGCTCTATGCGGGCGGCGGCATTGCCATCATGCTCTGCCTCACCGCCTTCGGCATGGTCTATCTGGTCTATCCCCTGGCCGCCGGCTTCGCATTGATCGGGCCGTTCGTGGCGATCGGTCTCTACGAAGTCAGCCGCCGCCGCGAGCGCGGCGAGCCCGTTTCGTTCGGCGCGATCTGGTCCGCGATCCGCTCGCGCAGCGAGATCGGCTGGATGGCGTTCGTCACGCTGTTCGTGTTCGTGATCTGGATGTACCAGGTGCGCCTCTTGATCGCGCTGCTGCTCGGCCTGCACGCCTCGTTCTCGAGCCTGCAGGAGTTCATGACGGTGGTGCTGACGACCAACGAGGGCCTGCTGTTCCTCGCCATCGGCAATGCGGTCGGCGCGGCGCTGTCGCTGATTCTGTTCTCGCTCACCGTGGTGTCGTTTCCGCTGCTGCTCGACCGCGAGGTCGATTTCGTCACCGCGATGGTGACGAGCGTGCGTGCGGTGGTGACGAGCCCGCTGCCGATGATCGGGTGGGCCGCCGTCATCGTGATGCTGCTGATCGTCTCGGCGCTGCCGTATTTCCTGGGGCTGGTGGTGACGCTGCCGGTGCTGGGGCACGCGACGTGGCACCTCTATCGGCGGCTGGTGGTGCCGGTGTAGCGGTTGTTGATACCATCGAGGTCGTCGCCCCCGCGAAGGCGGGGGCCCATAACCCCAGGGAGAAATGTGAGGCCGACTGGCAGCCGCGAGTCTTCGCCAAACCGTTTCCTGTGGTTATGGGTCCCGGGCTCGCGCTTCGCGCGCCCCGGGACGACAGCAACCTACGGCGTCTTGATCCCCATCGCCTTCAGCGCGGCGAGCATCCGCTGCGGCGGGCCCATTTTCACGGACAGCGGCTTGCCGGTCTCGAGCACGCTCTTGAGGCTGGAGAGGATCGCCGGCCATCCCTGCCGTCCGCCTTCGAGGATGTCGTCGCTGAGCGGCCGGTCGTGGCCTTCGCTCATGGTGAGCCGGACCGCATCGCCGACCTGCTCGATCTCGTAGGTCACGAGCGTCGGTCCGAGCTTCTCGATCAGCTCCGGCCAGTTGACGTTGAAGGTGACGGAGAGCTTGCGCGGCGGATCGTAGGCGAGAACCTCGCCGCTGATGTGCAGCGCGCCGTCGGGCGTCCGCACGATGAACGCGCCGCCAAGGCGCGGTTCGACCGCCACGGCATTGCCGAAGAAATATTGCGTGCTGAACTCCGCGGAGGTCAGCGCCTCCCACACTTTCTGCGGCGTGGAAGCGATGTAGATGGTGTAGACCGTCAGCGGCTTGAACTGGTCGGGGGTCATTTTGCGTCGAATCCCTTGTTGAGGGCTGCGCGCGGAATGCCGAGCAGCTTGCCGGTCTCCAGCAGGCTCTTGAGCTGGGACAGGATCGCCGGCCAGCCGTTGGAGACGGCGCCGAGATATTTGCCGCCTTCGACGAAGCCGTCATGCAGCACGGTCAAACGCACGAGCGATCCGAATGGTTCGATGGTGAAGACGACGCGCGAGATCGGCTCGCCGCGCAGTTCCGCGAATTTGTGGTGCTTGAAGCTGTAGGACAGCAGCCGTGGCGGATCGGCCTGCAGGATCTCGCCGGAATCGGTGATCTCGCCGTCGAGCAGGAGGGCGAAGGGCGAGTCGATCTTCCAGTCCGACCTGACCTCGGCACCGAACCAGTATTGCTTCGTGAACTCGCTCGAGGTCAGGGCCTCCCACAGTTTTTCCGGAGTGGTCTCGATATAGCTCACATAGACGAATTGCGGCTTACTCATCGCGCTTCTCCAACTGACGTTTCAACTCCCCGAGCGCGGCGAGCTTGCCGCGCTCGAATTTCCTGATCCAGCGTTCGCCGATCTGATGGATCGGCACCGGGTTGAGGTAGTGCAGCTTCTCGCGGCCATGCCTGATGGTCGTGACCAGATTGGCCTCTTCGAGGATGACAAGGTGCTTCGTGACGGCCTGCCGCGTCATCGCAAGGCCCTCGCAAAGTTCGTTCAGTGTCTGGCCGTTCCTGGCGTGAAGCCTGTCCAAGAGCGAACGTCGTGACGCATCGGCGAGCGCTTTGAAGACCTCATCCATGGCGGCGATAATAGGCAACCGAATGGTTGCGTGTCAAGCGCGATGTCATTCCGGGGCGGCGCGTTAGCGTCGAACCATGGTGCGCAATTGCGCACCTGAGAATCTCGAGATTCCGGATAACCGCTGCGCGGTTTCCGGAATGACGGCTGGAGAAATCGTGTTTTGGCTGCGCGCCTTTGTCCGTGTTAGCGTTTCATCTCAGCCAACGCAGATTGGTTCCGGGGAGGACATTGATGTTCCGTTGCGTCCTGACTGCTGCAAGCCTCGTCCTTTTCGCCTGCAGCTCTCTCGTCCACGCGCAGAAGCAAACGATCGGCGCGCCGCCGGAAGCTTCCAACATGAAGCTGGTCGGCAGCAACGACCTCCAGGCGCGCAGCGCCTATCAGCCGACCATCCACCACCAGGGCGACCGCTGGATTGCCTATATCGGCCATCACGGCGGCACCGACGACGTGCCCGCTCCCGTCAATCCGATGACGGGGCAGGCGGAGCCGAACGGAACCTCGATCGTCGACGTCACCGATCCCGCACGTCCGAAATACCTGCGGCATCTGCCGGGACAGGAGGGCAAGTACGAATCGGGCGGTGCGCAGATGGTGCGGGTCTGCGACGGCAAGACGTTGCCGAAAGGCGATCCTGCTGCGGTCTACATGCTGCGCACCTTCGGCAGCGAGGCGCACGAGATCTGGAACGTCACTGATCCCGCCAGTCCCGTGCTCCTCACGCGTATCGCCGGCTTGAAGGACACGCACAAGAGCTGGTGGGAATGCGACACCGGCATCGCCTTCCTCGTTTCGGGCGCACCGGACTGGCGCACACGGCGCATGACGCAGATCTACGATCTCAGCGATCCCGCGCACCCGCAGAAGATCCGCGACTTCGGACTGCCGGGCCAGGAGCCGGGCTCGACCGGCGCGGTGCCGACCGAGCTGCACGGGCCGATCTCGACCGGCCCGAACGGCAACCGCGTCTATTTCGGCTACGGCACCAACAAGGGCGGCATCCTGCAGATCGTCGATCGCGAGAAGCTGCTGACCGGTCCGAAGGAGCCGACGCCGGACAATCTCCGTTTTCCCGAGATCGCGCGGATGCCGATGTCCGCCTTCAACGGCGCGCACACGACGTTCCCGATGCTCGACATGCCCGTTGCGGAGTTCGCCGAGGACAAGGACGGCAAGACCCGCGACATCGTCATGATCGTGGACGAGGCGATCCTGAACGAATGCGGCGAGGCCAGGCAGATGGTGTGGTTCGCCGACGTCACCACCGAGAACCGGCCGATGATGATCTCGAGCTACACCGTGCCGGAGGCGAGCGGACAGTTCTGCCAGCGCGGCGGCCGGTTCGGCTCGCATTCCTCGAACGAGAGCATGGCGCCGGTCTATTACAAGAAGATGGCCTTCATCGCCTTCTTCAACGCCGGGGTGCGCGCGCTCGACATCCGCGATCCCTATCACCCCAGGGAGGTCGGTTATTTCATCCCGTCGATCACGCAGGCGACCGACAAGCGCTGCATCCCGGTCGAGGGCGGCGAGCGTTGCAAGGTCGCGATCCAGACCAACAATGTCGAGACCGACGATCGCGGCTACATCTACATCGTCGACCGCGCCAATACCGGCCTACACATCCTCGAGCTGACCGGGCCGGCGCGCGCCGTGGCCGGCCTGCCGAAGAACTGACGATGCGGCGCGGGACGGCGATCGCGGCCCTGGTCATCGCGCTCGGTGCGTCCGGCGCGGCGGCCTATCAGCTTGCGGCGCCGCCGGCGCAACAGGTGGCGCATTGGCGGGAGATCGCCTGGCCGTTCCCGCGCGACGGTTGGCCCGCCGGGCGCGCCTTCCGCTGCGACGGCGCCTGCGCAGGGGCCGAGCTCTACGTCCGTGCCAAACGCGGTTTCTGCAATTGCGACCGCGGGGTCGCCGACGATGACGAGGTCGATCGCGTCGCCGATATCGATCTGATCAGTCCGCGCTTCGTGGCGATCGCACCGGGTGAGGAGGTGGGTATCGCCGAGCTGCGCGGCCGTGCGAGGCGCTACCATCTCGGCCATTCGGATGGCGCCGCGATCGGCATCGCTGTCTCGCGCCACTGCGATCTGTTCGTTGCTGCGGCACAGGGGCGTGGCGATGCAGGCACGGTGCAACCTGCGGCGCTGGCATTTTTGGAGACGCAGGAGATGAAGCGGTGGACGATGGCGGCCCTGGATGGGCGGTGAGGGCGGGGTGATGTCTCCATACCCTCTGCTGTCATACCCCGCCTGCGCGGGTGATGACGCCGGTGATTGAGGAGCCGCCATGCACTCACAGATGCCTTCCATCCCCGCCCATCCCATGCATTAATACCCCAACCCCTCCTCAGCCGAGTCCCCGCCCATGATGTCCATGCAAGCCTATTTCGCCTTCGTTGCCGCCTGCATTGCGCTGGCGCTGTTGCCGGGGCCGATCGTGACTCTCGTCATCGCCAACGGCCTGCGCTACGGCACGCGCTCGGCGCTGACCAACATTCTCGGCGTGCAGATGGGGCTTCTGATCGTGATCGGCATCCTCGCGGTCGGCCTGACCACGTTGATGGCGACGATGGGCTATTGGTTCAACTGGGTGCGCTTTGCGGGCGCGGCCTATCTGGTCTGGCTCGGCATCAAGCTGATCCGCTCTCCGGTCGAGGGCGTCGATGCCGACTCGCCGCCGCCACCGCCGCGCGGTGGCTTTCTCCTGCAAGGCTTCGTCGTGGCGTTGTCGAACCCGAAGCTGCTGGTGTTCTTCGGCGCGTTCATTCCGCAATTCATGGACATGAGCAAGGATCACCTGTCGCAGGTCCTGGTGCTCGGATTGACCTTCATGGTGCTTGCCGGCCTGACCGACGGAATCTACGCGCTGCTTGCCGGTCAGATCCGCGGCTTCTTCTCGGCGCGCCGCACCCGCATCGTATCGCGCGTGTCCGGCGGCTTCATGATCGGCGGCGGCATCTGGCTGGCGCTGATCCGGGCGAAATAACCTCCCTCGAAGCCGGTTCGGCTTGAACCTTTCGCGGCGGCAATGCGTCCAATCGGGCATTGCCGTTGACGAAGGATTTTTGCCGTGCCGAATTTACCGCCGCTGGTTTACGCGATGCTGCTTGCGCCGCTGGCGCTGATCCTGATTGCCGCCATCGTCAAGACCTGGCAGGCGCGCGAGGCGCGAAGCTGGCCGCAGGCCGCGGGCAAGGTGGTCACCTCGGTCGCGGAGGTACGCGAGGTCAAGGTATCCGACGACGAGCGCGAGGACGGCTATCGCACCGAGAGCCGCAACTTCGCCAACGTCACCTATGAATACACCGTGGCCGGCCGCAAGCTGCGCTGCAACCGCATCTCGATCGGCGAGGACCTCGGCAATTTCCAGGTGGCCGAGAAGCTCGCGAAATATCCGGCCGGAAGCATCGTCACCGTCTACTACAACCCCAGGCATCCCGATCAGGCCGTGCTGGAGCGTGACCTGCCCAAGGGGCTGTGGGGCTGTCTCGGCATCGGCTCGGCGATCGTGCTCGCCATCATCTTCGGCTCGGCCTTCGGCCTCAACCAGAGCTACCAATATCTCGCGCACCACATCGCCCGGCCGGACCTTGCGGGCCTCGTCGTCGGCTTCGCCGCGTTCGGCCTCGTCATCGGCCTGATGGCCTGGGCCGTGCAGCGGCAGGCGTCGATGGCGACGCGCTGGCCGGTCGTTGCCGGCACCATCAGGCTGTCGGGCATCGAGGAATATCACGAGGCCAGCGAACCGGGTGAGGCGCGCGGCATCGAGATGTTCGGCAAGCGCGTGACCTACACCTATCGCTATCAGAACATCGCTTACACCAATGAATGCGCGCGCGTCGCGACGCAATCGCCATCGGCTTCCGAGGAGCTGCTGAAGAAGCTGATGTCGCGCTACCAGGACGGCGCGACCGTCGACGTCCGCGTCAACCCCGACAATCCCGCGGAAGCGACGCTGGATGCTCGCGGCGACGGCCGCATGGCCTATGTGCTGTGGGGCATCGCCGCGATCTTCGCCGCGCTGGCGCTGTTCGTGGCAACGCGCGGCGGCTGACCTTCGCCTCTCCCCGCAAGCGGGGCGAGGGAGGGCACCGCCGATCTGGCCGCTACACCAACAGCTCCGCCTTCATCTCCACCTCGATCTCCGCGAAGATCCGCGCCAGCCGCTCGGCCCATTGCCGCTGGCCGGACTGGTCCACGATCAGGTCCTGGCGGATCTCGATGCCGGTGTTGACGAGGCCGCGGGCTTCGCCGTGCACGGGGATGGTGTAGTCGGTGAGGTCGCTCACCGCATAAGGCTCGTTGTCGCCGACGACGAGATCGCCTTCCTCGCGCAGATGTTTCAGCAAGAGCTGCGGCAGCACGGTGTCGCGGTTGTAGAGCGCCGCGATGTGCCAGGGCCGCGCGACGCCGGCATAGACGGGCGTGAA
This sequence comes from Bradyrhizobium sp. KB893862 SZCCT0404, assembly GCF_018130885.1. Taxonomy (NCBI): domain Bacteria; kingdom Pseudomonadati; phylum Pseudomonadota; class Alphaproteobacteria; order Hyphomicrobiales; family Nitrobacteraceae; genus Bradyrhizobium; species Bradyrhizobium sp. KB893862 SZCCT0404. Next base: position 128,097 of record NZ_JAFCLT010000011.1, on the reverse strand, counting down.
GCTGTGCAGCGACACCAGCACGGTCGGCCGCTTGTCGTGCAGGCGCTGGCCGATGGTCGCGTCGATGCGCTGATGATAGGGCTCGAAGATCTCGCGCCTGCGCGTCGCGCGCTCGGCGTCGGAGATCGCCTCATTGCCGGGGATCGCGGTTGCCTCTGAGATCACGGGGATCGAGCTTGCCGCCGCCGGTGGACGGTTGCAGTCGATCACGAGCCGTGAGTAGCGCTGTGCGATCAGATGCGCATCGAGCATCCCGGCGAGGCGCTCGGCGACGCCGGCAATGCCGATGTCCCAGCCGATGTGCCTGACAAGCTCGCTCTCGGGGATGCCGAGATCGCCGAGCGCACGCGGCAGGATGCGTCCGTAATGGTCCGATGTGAGCAGGAAAGGCGATGTGCCTGCTGCATTCACCTCATGCACTGGAGGAATGTCACCCTCGCCGAGCAGTTGATCTGCCGTCTCGGCTGTGTTGAAAGCCATCAAGATTGCCTATGGAAAAAGCAGTCGCCCCGGAAATTGGGCAAACAATCGCTAACACTGGGCCTGCCCAAAATCACCATGATCTCCCGACGATGCCGCTGCTGACGATTCACCACAAGACCGAATATCGATACAATCGGCCTGTGGCGTTCGGCGAGCACAGATTCATGCTGCGCCCGAGCGACGGCCATGATTTGCGCGTGCTCGACTCCAGGCTCAGGATCTCGCCGGAGCCGATGTCGCTGCGCTGGATCCACGACGTGTTCGGCAATTCGGTCGCCATCGCCGATTTCGACGCGCGTGCGGACAGGCTGGTGTTCGACTGGCACGTCACGGTCGCGCACAACCCGGTCGAGGATTTCGCGCTGACGCCGGATGACCCCGCGTTCTTCTATCCTTTCGTCTATGACGATGCGGAATTGCCCGATCTCGTCCAGTACATCACGCCGCAATATCCCGATCCCGACGGCAAGATCGCGGAATGGGTGCGCGGCTTTCTCGACGAGGGCACGCCGTCGCCGACGTTTGAGATCCTCAGCCAGATCACGCACGCCATTCGGGACAAGTTCGACTATCGCAGGCGCCATGCGCCGGGCACGCAGTCCCCTGGCGACACGTTGCATCTGGGCACCGGCACCTGCCGCGACTATGCGCTGTTCATGATCGAGGCGCTGCGCCGTCTCGGCATCGCCGCGCGCTTCGTCTCGGGCTATCTCTTCGTGCCCGAGGACGTCGCTCAACATCATGTCGGCGGCGGCTCGACCCATGCCTGGGTGCAGGTCTATTTGCCGAGCGCCGGCTGGATCGAGTTCGATCCGACCAACGGCATCGTCGGCACCCGCGACCTCATCCGCGTCGCCGTCGCCCGCGACCCGCGCCAGGCGATCCCGCTGCACGGCGTCTATATCGGCACCCAGGATGCGTTCGATGTGATGGAAGTGAGCATCAAGGTGGTCTCGGACGAAGAGCGCAGCGGCGCGGAGCTGGAAGCGGCTTTGTAGGGGACGACAGCGAGTATGCGGCTCTGTTGCTCCGAACGATTGCCAGCTATAGACCCCCCATGACCCCCGATCGTCTCTTCGTCTACGGCACCCTGATGCGCGGCTTCGACCATCCGATGGCGCGGCTGCTTGCAGGCCATGCGGATTTCCTGGGCGAGGCGACCTGCCGCGGCCGGCTCGTGCTGGTGAAGCACTATCCGGGATTGCTGCTGTCGGATGCGCCGACCGACCTCGTCCATGGCGAGCTGTTTCATCTGCGCGTGCCCGACGAGCTGCTGGCCGAGCTCGATATGTACGAGGCCTGCGGCGAAGGCTTTCCGGAGCCGACGGAATATCTGCGCCAGCTGATCGACGTGACGTTGCCTGACGGCACCACGCAGAAGGCGTGGACCTACGTCTACAACTGGCCGGTGACGGATCTGCCGAGCATCGAGTCCGGGCGTTTTCTCGACCACTAGGCCGACAGCACTTCCTTCACCACGCGCACGTCGACCTCGTGCTCGACATAGCTCCATTCCTCGGTCTGCCTGAGCATCCCCACCAGCTCCTCGAACAGCGAGGCGTGCTCGGGGGCGAATTCGAACCAGGTCAGGAAGTCGAAGGGCTCGCCGAGGTCGCGGCAGTGATAGAGCTGCCGCGCGATGGCGGGCAGGAAGCGCAGGCTGCCCGCGATGTGGTGCGACTTGTCCTCGAAGATCTTGCGCCGCTCTTCCTGCGTCAGGTCCCACCAGGCCTGCGATTTGCGGATCGGGATCAGCGCCGCGCTGGTGGCCTCCATCCGGCCGAGCCCGGCCTGCACGGCGACGAGTTGCTCCTTCTCGGGCCGTTCGGTGTAGCGCAGGCTGCTGGCGACGCCGACCAGCCGCCAGGCATTGCGCGAGGGCACCAGCGGCAGCGAGATGGCCTCACTGTCGGTGACCGACAGCGCCGGCATGAAGGGCAGGGACTCGCCCGTCACCGCTGAAATCGAGGTGACGCGCCAGCCCCCGCTATGGCCGCCTCGAAAGGTCCTGAACATGGGCCTATGGAAGCTCGGAACCGGGCGGGGTTCAAGCTTTTCCCGTCATTCCGGGGACTGCTCGTCCCGTCATCCCCGCGCAAAGGCGTAGCCTTTGTCGCTGGAGGTACTCACACTGCAAGGCAGTGTGAGCCTCGAAGGATGGACGGCCGAGATGCAGCCGGGCCGTCGCCCTTCCAGGCTCGCCAAAGAGGCGAGCACCCCGAGCGACAACGGCTTTGCCGTTGCGCGGAGGGTAACGGTGAAAAATGATGACCCAGGGCGGCAGAAGAGGCCCTGTGCATAGGTCGAATAACCCGGATAACCCGCTCAAACCTGGCCTTTGGCCAGTCCGCACCTATATCCCTGATCCTTCGCCCGACTCACCCGGTTTCGCGCTAGACACAGCCCATGCGCTTCACGCCCCAGTTCCTCGACGAGCTTCGTGCCCGGCTTTCGGTTTCCGAGGTCGTGGGCAAGCGCGTCAAGCTGAAGAAGGCGGGGCGGGAGTGGAAGGGGCTGTCGCCGTTCCAGCAGGAGAAGACGCCGTCCTTCTACGTCAACGACCAGAAGGGCTTTTACCACGACTTCTCCTCCGGCAAGCACGGCGACATCATCACCTTCGTGATGGAGACCGACGGCCTGCCGTTCGCCGAGGCCGTCGAGCGGCTGGCGGGCATGGCGGGCCTGCCGCTGCCGGCGGTGACGCCCGATGCGGCGCGGCAGGAGCAGCGGCGGCGCTCGCTGCACGACGTCATGGATCTCGCGGCAAAATTCTTCGCCGAAACGCTGGCCTCGCGCGTCGGCGCCAAGGCGCGCGGCTATCTTGCCGACCGCGCCATCTCGCCGGCGACGCAGCTGCAGTTCCGCCTCGGCTATGCCTCGCCCGATCGCTTCGCGCTGAAGGAGCATCTCGGCAAGCTCGGCATCTCTGTCGACGACATGATCGAGACCGGCCTGCTGGTCGCGGGCAACGACATTCCCGTTCCCTACGACCGCTTCCGCGATCGCGTGATGTTTCCGATCACCGATCTGCGCGGCCGCGTCATCGCCTTCGGCGGGCGCGCGCTGGAGAAGGATGTTCCCGCAAAATACCTGAATTCGCCGGAGACGCCGCTCTTCCACAAGGGCGACAATCTCTACAACCACCAGACCGCGCGCAAAGCCACCCATGACGGCGGCGCGCTGATCGTGGTCGAAGGCTATGTCGACGTCATCGCCATGGTCACCGCGGGCTTTTCGGGCGCCGTCGCGCCGCTCGGCACCGCGCTCACCGAAAGCCAGCTCGCGCTGCTCTGGAAGATGGCGGACGAGCCGATCCTCTGTTTCGACGGCGACCGCGCCGGACAGAAGGCGGCGTTTCGTGCCGCCGATCTCGCGCTGCCCTTCCTCGCGCCCGGAAAGAGTCTTCGCTTTGCGCTGCTGCCGGAAGGGCAGGACCCCGACGATCTCGTCCGCTCGGGCGGGCGCGGTGCGATCGAGGAGGTGATTACGGCGGCCCGTCCGCTCGCCGACATGATCTGGTCGCGCGAGCTCGAAGGCGGCAATTTCGCCACGCCCGAGCGCCGCGCCGCGCTGGAGGCGCGCATCAAAGATCTCACCAACGGCATCCGCGACGAGGTGGTGCGGCGCTACTACCGCGACGAGTTCATCGAGCGGCTGCAGCGCGCCTTCGCCCCCGACGGCGGGCGCGGCGGCTTTGGCGGGCGCGGCAATTTCCGTCCCGGCGGCGGCGGCCGGCCGTTCCAGCCGAGGGCAGGGGGAAGCGCGAATCGATTCGGTGGCCAGGGATTCGGGGGAGGATTTGGCGGCGGCCGACGTGGCCAGCCCGGTCCGACCCTGCTTCCGTCCGGCCCGTACCAGGCGGCGAGCCCCCAGCTCGCGGCAAGCCCGATCATGAAGGGCCAGCGCAGCGCCATCTCCCGCCGGGAAGCCCTGATCCTGCAATGCCTGATCAACCACCCCTGGCTGCTGCACGACCATCTCGAGGAGGTGGCCGCCCTGGAGCTGGCCCATCCCGAGGCCCACAAGCTCCGCGCCGGGATCATCGCCGCCTTCGCCAACGACCACCACCACTCTCCGGACCCCGGGGAGCTTGCCGAGAAGATGCGCAGCGACCTCGAGAAGGGCGGATTTTCGCAAGTTCTTCAAAGGGTTGAGGGAGGAATCACCACCGCGGCTGTGTGGGGCGCCCGCGAGGGCGCGGCGCGGGACGACGTTCTTGCCACCTGGCATCAGCTGGTTGCCTTGCATCGGCAATACCATTCACTACTTAGGGAGTTGAAGGACGCCGAGCTGGCCTTGGGGGAGGACCCCAGCGAGGCCAATTTGGCGTGGCTGCGTGACGTCAAGGCTCGGATAGCCGAGGTCGATGGTACCGAGGCCCTGATCGAGGGTTTTGGCGAGCTGTCGGGCCGGTTCCAGAAGAGCGTGTGATGAAAGAATCATGCGGACGGCCGGGGCCGGAACCGCTAAAAGACTCGCCAAATCCAAGGTTTGGCGGCAAAAACAGGGTTAATCGAGGCTTAACGGTCTTGTAGCACTTTGGCCACCAGGCGGCCGCAGGCAGAACAGACGCGTCAGGAATGAATCCGCGCAATCGCTGTTGGCACTACACCTGCATCCGCTGCGACAAAGAGGCTCACGAAGCGTTAGGCAATTCCGGCGAGAGAGAGTTGGGGGTGGCGAGAGAGATGTGCGCCGCCCTTTCCGTGTCGAGAGCTGCCGAAGCGAGAGCGTCGAGCAACAGGTTCAAGTGAATTCACGCGGGCGCGGCGATCGTCACGCATGAAGCGCGTTTAGGAGCAATGGATGGCCACCAAGGCAAAGACGCTGCAGGCGAAGGACAAGGAAAAAGACGACAAGGCAGCGGACGCGCCGGAGAAGGACTCCCAGGACGCGCCGTCTCCCTTGCTCGATCTGTCCGACGCGGCAGTGAAGAAGATGATCAAGCAGGCCAAGAAGCGCGGCTTCGTGACCTTCGATCAGCTCAATGAAGTCTTGCCGTCGGACCAGACCTCGCCCGAACAGATCGAGGACATCATGTCGATGCTCTCGGACATGGGCATCAACGTCACCGAAGCCGACGATAGCGAAGGCGAGGAAGAGAAGGACGAGGGCGAGGACGAGACCGATAACGAGCTCGTCGAGGTCACCCAGAAGGCCGTCACCGAGGTCAAGAAGAGCGAGCCGGGCGAGCGCACCGACGACCCCGTGCGCATGTATCTGCGCGAGATGGGCACGGTCGAGCTGCTCTCCCGCGAAGGCGAAATCGCGATCGCCAAGCGCATCGAGGCCGGCCGCGAGGCGATGATCGCAGGGCTGTGCGAAAGCCCGTTGACCTTCCAGGCCATCATCATCTGGCGCGACGAGCTCAACGAAGGCAAGATCTTCCTCCGCGACATCATTGATCTCGAAGCGACCTATGCCGGTCCCGACGCCAAGGGCGGCATGAACAATGCGATGATCGCAGGCCCCAACGGCGAGAACGGCGAAGCGCCGGCCGAGGGCCAGGCCGCAGCGACCGGTGCGCCCGCGCATGTCGCGCCGCCGGCAGCGCCTCCGTCGCCGACCCCGTTCCGCGCCGCGCAGCCCGCCCCCGGCGGTCAGGGTGGCGAGGAGAAGGATCCGGGCGAAGCCGCCGCCGAAGCCGACATGGACGAGGACGACGAGTTCGAGAACCAGATGTCGCTCGCGGCCATCGAGGCCGAGCTCAAGCCGAAGGTCGTCGAGATCTTCGACAAGATCGCCGAGAGCTACAAGAAGCTGCGCAAGCTCCAGGAGCAGGACATCCAGAACCAGCTCGAGAGCACCTCGCACGGGCCCTCGCTGTCGCCGCACCAGGAGCGCAAGTACCGCAAGCTCAAGGACGAGATCATCGTCGAGGTGAAGTCGCTGCGCTTGAACCAGGCGCGTATCGACTCGCTCGTCGAGCAGCTCTACGACATCAACAAGCGCCTCGTCTCGCATGAGGGCCGCCTGATGCGCCTCGCCGACAGCCATGGCGTCGCGCGCGAAGACTTCCTGCGCAACTACACCGGCTCGGAGCTCGATCCGCGCTGGCTCAACCGTGTCTCGAAGCTGTCGGCCAAGGGCTGGAAGAACTTCGTCCACCACGAGAAGGATCGCATCAAGGACCTCCGTCACGAGGTGCATCAGCTCGCCGCGCTGACCGGCCTCGAGATCATCGAGTTCCGCAAGATCGTGCACTCCGTGCAGAAGGGCGAGCGCGAAGCCCGCCAGGCCAAGAAGGAGATGGTGGAAGCCAACCTCCGTCTCGTGATCTCGATCGCCAAGAAGTACACCAACCGCGGCCTGCAGTTCCTCGACCTGATCCAGGAAGGCAATATCGGCCTGATGAAGGCCGTCGATAAATTCGAGTACCGCCGCGGCTACAAGTTCTCGACCTACGCCACGTGGTGGATCCGGCAGGCGATCACCCGCAGCATTGCGGACCAAGCCCGCACCATCCGCATCCCCGTGCACATGATCGAGACGATCAACAAGATCGTGCGCACGTCCCGCCAGATGCTCAACGAGATCGGCCGCGAGCCGACCCCGGAAGAGCTCGCCGAAAAGCTCGGCATGCCGCTCGAGAAGGTCCGCAAGGTCCTCAAGATCGCCAAGGAGCCGCTCTCGCTCGAAACGCCCGTCGGTGACGAAGAGGATTCACACCTCGGCGATTTCATCGAGGACAAGAACGCGATCCTCCCGATCGACGCCGCGATCCAGTCGAACCTGCGCGAGACCACCACGCGCGTGCTCGCCTCGCTCACCCCGCGCGAAGAACGCGTCCTGCGCATGCGCTTCGGCATCGGCATGAACACCGACCACACGCTGGAAGAAGTCGGCCAGCAGTTCAGCGTGACGCGCGAGCGTATCCGCCAGATCGAAGCGAAGGCGCTGCGCAAGCTGAAGCATCCGTCGCGGTCGCGGAAGCTGCGGAGCTTCCTGGATAACTGATCCGGATTGTCATGCTCGGGCTCGACCCGGGCATCCATCCAAACGAAAACGGCGGGCCGAAAAGCCCGCCGTTTTTGTTTGTTCTGGCGCCGGGATATGTTCGGGGCGATAGTAAGCCACACAGTACCGGCTGCCGTTGTTTGCACGTTCAGCGTTCGTGACGCTTTCCGCTTCGTTTCCCAACCCGTCAGGCTATGCCGACACCCCACCTCAGCGTCTGGTACAACACCCGCTGCCCCGTCTGCGACGCCGGCATCGACTGGCAGCGCAACAAGCTGCTGGCGCTGGTGCGTGCGGGCACGGTGGAGTTCAAAGACATCAACGAGCAGCCTGATGCACTCGCGCACTTCGGCGCTTCGCTCGACGACATCAGGCGGCGTCTGCATGCGACTGATGAGGCGGGCCGTCTTGTCGTCGGCGCGGATGTCGCGATTGTGCTGTGGAGGTTGACGCCGGGGGAGGGGTGGCTTGCTTCGCTGTTCGGCAATCGCGTGGCGCTGCCGGTCACGCGGTTTGTGTATGACCGTTTTGCCGATCTGCTGTTTGCCTGGAATAAATGGTGCGGGCGCTGGTGAGCGCCTGCCGACGATCGCCTACTTCTTCTTCACCCCGACCCGCTCGATCCGCTTGATCTCCAGCGGCGGGCGTCCGCTCTTCTCCGCGATCTCCCGGTCCTGCTCCATGATGAAGTTGCGGGCGGGTTCGTCGCCGTCGAGGCCGCCGAGGAGCTCGGAGGGCACGCGGCGGTTGGAGCGCTGGGAGTCGTCCTCGTAGACGACGTTGAAGAAGGCGAATTCGCCTTTGGGGTTGGTTCCGGGTTTCTTAGCCATGGCGGCTTGTCGTCGATCAGGGCGCGGCAGTCAAATGACTTTGCGGGTGCGCAACGCCGATGGCCGCGGAATTCACCGCGCAACCGATCGAAAAGCCTGCTTTGGGGATGGAAGCGGCCGGCGCTTCAGGTCCGGTGCGGACCCTCAATAAACGGCGGGCCGCAAAGCCCGCCGTCTATTTTTGGTCTTCAGCGTCGCCCGGGGCTGGCGGGGCGACAACCTAAAATAGAAGACTATAGATTGCGTCATGCGGTGGCAAGATAAATCGTGGCGACGCTGGTGTCGCAGCAAGCGCATCAGATATGCGGTTGATCCCGACGTCGAGTTCCCGCGTGCATCGAAACAATTGTTTGGATCGTCAAATCACTTTGTTCATCTTGACCGTCCTTGCAATGCAGCGAGCGCGGCGCGCCTTGTAGGCAAACGTTCGGCTGCGCGTTTTCCCGGCTGCGTGCAGATCAGGTTGTAACCTATGTTAATGGCAGCTGCGCCGCGCGATGTGCACGTCACCTCGTCCGCGCACGCTGCGCGAGTTCCCGCACGGCGAGCCGCGATCCGTGCCCGCCGCTGTCGCGCCTGTCCTGATCCTCCTTGCGCCCCTGCGCCATGATCGCGCTGCCCATCGCCGCGGAACCGAAGGTGATGAGGAAGGACGCAAGCAAGAGGCCAAGCGCGACGCCGCCCGAATGGTCGGCGAAGATCAGATCGCGCAGATGCCCGGGATTGAGCCAGAGCAGCCCGCCGACGAGCAGTGCCGCGGCGCAGGCGCCGATCGCAAGGTTGATCGCGAGCAGGCGGAACAGCGGGATGCGGAGGAGGGCGAGACGGCCTGGTCGAGGTTGGTTGTTCGGCATCGCGGTTCGCAACACGCTCTCAGTCGCCATCTCCTACTCACGACCGCGCCGCGCGTGGTGAGGGAGAACGCGTCCATTCATCTCATGTCGCCCGGGCCGCGATATTGATGCACGTCAAGTTCACGCGCAACGTTACGGCGCCACCAGCTCCACCCGTCGGTTCAGCGCGCGGCCGCCATCCGTTGCGTTCGAGCCGACCGGCGCCAGCAATCCGACGCCGGCGGTGCGCAAGCGCGTCGGCACGATGCGGAAGCTCTTCACGAGCTCGGCGGCGACGGCCTCGGCGCGGCGCTTGGAGAGATCGACATTGTATTCATACGCGCCCTGGCTGTCGGTGTGGCCGACGATGAAGACGCTGAGCTGCGGCTGGCTCGTCAGCAGCTTTGCGATCTGCTCCAGTGTCGGCCGGCTCTCCGGCTTCAGCACCGCCTTGTCGGTGTCGAAATAGATGCCGTAGAGCGCGATGTGGCCGGCCTCGCCCAGACCCTTCGCCATCGCGGCGGCGTCCACCATCTTGTTCGCGATCGCGCCAAGCTCGGCGATGGTGACCTGCGCATAGATGTCCTGGTTGTTCTGGCTGACGAGGACGCTGGCCCAGGTCTCGCGCCCGCCTTCGCTCTTGCGGCCGGCGAAATAGCGATAGTTGAAACCGTCGACCCACATCTGCGGCACCGGCAGCGTGTCGACGCTTTCGGTGAAGGGGATGGCGCCGCAGGCGTCGGTGTCGCAGGCCAGCACGGTCTCGAAGCCGGCCTTGGCGAGCTGCGTCTCGAAATTGCGCGACACTTCCAGGATCGAGGGGCCCGGATTGGTGCGATAGGCGATGCGGACGATGCGACCCTCGAGCCGCCGCGCGTCGGTCGGCTGGCCGTCCTTGAAACTGGCTGCCTGCATCCGCGCCGCGTCAAAATCCTTCACCGCATAGCCGGTGACGACGCTGCCGGCGAACCGGCCGATGCCGGGATAGTCGCGGGCGCCCGCGACATCGCGCGTCTGCGCGAAGGCTGTGGCTGCGGGCAGAACGAACAGGGCGACGAGGACAGGCAATCCGGGCATCCGGTGCGGCATGGGCGTGATCTCGGCGTTGGGGTTCAAGGGAGCGCTGCTCCTTAGTCGCATTCCGCGCATGATCGGTTCTGGCGAGGTTTTGCCGCTTTGACGCGAATCCGGTTCCCGGGCATGATCCGCGTCCCCGTCGCGCATATTTTCAGAGGAATTTCCCGCATGTTGAGATCGCTTCTCGCCACCACCGTCGTCCTGTCGCTGGCTGGTGGTACGGCTGAGGCCGCGCGTTGCGGCGGCGACTTCAACAGTTTCGTCGCCAGCATGACCGCGGAAGCGCAGGCCGCAGGCGTCTCTGGGAGCGTGACCAGCGCGGCGTTCAGCGGCATCACCCAGGACGGCGCCGTGCTCGCCTTCGACCGGCGCCAGCGCTACACCTTCAACAAGAGCTTCGAGCAGTATGTCTCGACCCGCGTCGGCCCGGGCCGCATCAACGGCGGCAAGGCGCTGCTGCAGCGCCACGCCGCGCTGCTCTCGCGCATCGAGCAGCAGTTCGGCGTGCCGCGCTACATCCTGGTCGCGATCTGGGGGTTGGAGAGCGATTTCGGCAAGGGCGACATCGGCAAGCTGCCGGTGATCCGCACCCTGGCGACGCTGGCGCATGACTGCCGCCGCACCGACTTGTTCCAGGGCGAGCTGCTCGCCGCCCTCAAGATCGTGCAGCGCGGCGACCTGCCGCTGCGCGACCTCATCGGCGCCTATGCCGGCGAGATCGGCCAGACCCAGTTCCTGCCGTCGTCCTACATCAAGTACGGCGTCGATTTCGACGGCGACGGCCATGTCGACCTCCGCCACAGCGTTCCCGACGTGCTCGCCTCGACCGCGAATCTGCTCCACACCAACGGCTTCAAGATGGGCCAGCCCTACGGCGAAGGCACCGCCAATTTCGAGGCGATGCGCGAGTGGAACAGGGCGGTGGTCTATCGCAAGACCATCGGCTATTTCGCCGATCGGCTGGCGGGGCAGTGACTACATACTCGGCGTCATCGCCTGACTTGATCGGGCGATCCAGCTTGTAGGATGGGTAGAGCGCAGCGAAACCCATCGCGCCCCCTCCTCGCGGAAGCATGATGGGTTTCGCTACGCTCTACCCATCCTACGAATTCACTTCCCCTTCGCCATCTTCTCCAGCTTGCGCTGCAGCGGTGCCCAGTACGTCCCCGGGCGGAAGCGCTGCAGGAGGTCCATGAAGCGGGCGTCGTTGCCGATCAGGATGCGCGGCTCGTTCTTCTCGATGCCCCTGATGATGCGCAGCGCCGCGTCCTTCGGCGTGGTCTTCGCCGCGGTCTCGAACCGCTCGATCATCTGCGAGCGGCGCGCATTGTCGGTGACGCCGGCGCCGGTGCGGGAATTGCGTGCGATCGCGGTGGCGATGCCGCCGGGATGCACCACCGAGAGCTTGACCGGGCTGCCTGCCACCGCAAGCTCGTGGCGCACGCTCTCGGAGAAGCCGCGCACCGCGAACTTGGCCGCGGCATAGGCCGATTGCCCTGGAGGCGCGATGATGCCGAAGATCGAGGAGATGTTGACGATGTGCGCCTCGCCCAGCGTCTTCAGGTGGGGCAGGAAGGCGCGCGTGCCGTGCACCACGCCCCAGAAATTGATGTCGAACAGCCAGTCCATCTGCGCCTGGTCGATCTCCTCGAATGTGCCGAGCAGCGCCACGCCGGCATTGTTGACGACGATGCCGAGCGCGGGATGGGCCGCGATCGCCTCGCCGGCGAAACGCGCGATGTCATCGGGCTCGCTGACGTCGACGCGATGCACGCTGACCTTCCGGCCCGCGCCGATCTCGGCGGCGAGCGACTTCAGCCCGGCCTCGTCGCGATCGGCGAGCGCAAGGTCGCAGCCGCGCTGGGCAAGCTCGACGGCCAGCGCGCGGCCGATGCCGCTTGCGGCTCCTGTAATGGCGGCAGCGCCGCGAATCGCAGTCATGAAATCCCCCCGTCAAGTCCCCGATGATGGAACCACGATTTACATTTTTTTGAAATGAAACCGAACCGTAGCCGCTCTCCGTTTTTAACATACCGTTATCGAGGCAAGCATTGGAGCCGTCGATGGGACAATCAAAGCCATTTCGCGCCACAGCACTCATCGTTGAAGACGACATCATGCAGCGGGAAATGTTGTGTGTCCTGCTGGAAGAGAGCGGGTACGACGTCATCCAGTGCGAGAGTGCCGAAGCGGCCGAGCGCGTGCTGGACAAGAACGCCGGCGCGCTGTGCCTGATGCTGACGGACGTCCAGCTTGCGGGGCGCATGAACGGGGTCGAGCTGGCGCATGTCGCCAAGGACCGCAATCCCCGGCTCGATGTCGTCGTCACCTCCGGCCGCCCCTTGAAGCAGCCCTTGCCCGACGGAGCCAAATTCTGGGCCAAGCCCTGGGCGCCGCTCGACGTGCTGCGCGAGGCCGAGCTCGCGCAGATGAATTGACGGTGATGGATGAACGGCCGAGATGCGGCGGGGCCGTCGCCCTTCGAGGCTCGCCTTGCTTTGCAAGGCGAGCACGTCAGGGTGACGGATGACAGAGTTTGTGCGCAGGGCTTATTCTCGACGTTATGCCGAGGGCCGCGGTCCGGCTTTCTCGCTGCGCGGCGGACTGATAAGGTCGGCCCATGTCCTGGTCCTTCCTGCTCACCTCGCTGATCGTCGTCGCCTCGCCCGGCACAGGCGTGCTCTATACGCTGGCGGCAGCACTCACACGCGGCTCGCGCGCCAGTGTCGCCGCCGCCTTCGGCTGCACGCTCGGGATCGTGCCGCACATGGTCGCGGCGATGCTCGGGCTTGCCGCCGTGCTCCACACCAGTGCGCTCGCCTTCGCCGCGCTGAAATGGGGCGGCGTGCTCTATCTGCTCTACATGTCCTGGCAGGCGCTGCGCGAAACCGGGGCGCTGGCGGTGGACGGCGAGATCAAGGAGCGCTCCAGCGGCCGCGTCGTCGTCACCGGCTTCCTGATCAACATCCTCAATCCCAAACTGTCGATCTTCTTCCTCGCCTTCCTGCCGCAGTTCATCGCGGCGGACGAGGCCTATGTGCTGGCGCGAATGCTGGAATTGAGCGGCGCCTTCATGGCGATGACCTTTGCCGTGTTCGTCGTCTACGGCCTCTGCGCCGCCTCGGTGCGCGAGCGCGTCATCTCCCGCCCCCGCGTCATGGCCTGGCTGCGCCGCAGCTTTGCCGCCGGCTTCGCCGCCCTTGGCGCCAAGCTGGCGTTCGCGGAGAGGTAAGTTCTTAACCTCTCCCCGCTTGCGGGGAGAGGTCGCATCCCATCGGAGATGGGATGCGGGTGAGGGGGTACAGGTCTCACGGAGATCTCATGTGTGGAGAGAGGCCCCTCACCCCGCCCTCCCAGCGCGAGCGTAGCTCGTCGCGGCCCCGCAAGAGCGGGGCGAGGGAGCGATAGAGCGGAGCGAGCTCCACCCAATAAAAAAGCGGGCCTTGCGCCCGCCACCTTCAAACCTGTCCGATCGCTTCCCGACGCCCGGGCGGAGCGAGCTCCACCCGGGCAAAGAAAAAGAAGCCTCGTTACTTCTTCTTCGCCTTCTTGGCCTTCTTCGCCTTCTTCTTCGCCGCCTTCTTCGCTTTCTTAGCCATAGTATCCTCTCAAGGGTTCATGGTTAAACGCGACACGAGGGATGCTCGGCGGAGGGCCAGCCTCGCAACATCCTCGATGACAAACTCAGCAGATTCGCAGGTCTCTGCCCTGTGCTGTCACATCGGTGTCATCGCGTTATCCACAGCTCAGATGCGTTTTTGGGTGATTTTGGCGCGCGAATCCGCTTCGCGCGGGTCGCGACGAGGTCGCGACGAGGTCGCGACGAGGTCGCGACGAGGTCGTGCGGGGGTCGGCGGCATGCCTAACGATCCGACAACGCGGCCGCGCCGTTCATGAATCCAAAACCAAAGGCGCGCTTTGAAGGATCGCAGTGAGATTCCATTAAGCGCAGGTGCGCATCATTCTCCGCAAGAAAACGGGGATGGGTCATGGACGGACGGCTGCCAGGGACGGGGGGCGGGGCGCTGCGCGCGCCGCACGCGCCATGCTGAACGTACCGACACTCTGGACGGTCTTCATCGTCAACTTCCTCGCGCTTGGCCTGATCTGGGCCTATGTGACGCGCTCCTATCCGAAATTCGCCGCCGCACGGTTCTGGATGGCATCGGCGTTCGTCGGCGCAGCCGGCGCCATGACGGCCCTGGTCCGCGTGTTCTTCGCCTCGCCCCTGCCGCTTCTGCTGGGCGCCGCCGGCGTCATGGCGGCGAGCGGCTTTGCCGCCATGGGCATTCAGCGCTTCTACGACCGGCCGGTCTCGTGGCGCCTCATGACCGCAACGCAATGCCTGAGCCTCGCCGGCGTCGTGTTCTTCATGGTCGGCTTCGAGCACATGCAACTGCGTATGCTCAGCTACACGATCGGTCAGGGACTGCCGCTGATGCTGGCGCTGCATCTGCTGCTGTCGCCGCAGGAGGGCCGCGTCAGCCCCGGTGCGCGGCTGTCGGGCATCGTCATTCTCTGCATCATCGGGATCCTGCTGGTGCGCACGGCGGGCAACCTGCTCGGCTATGATTTCTCGGCCGTCGCAGCCGGTCAGACCCACGCCGTCATGGTGCTGGGGCTGCTGTTCCTGTCGATGACGCTCAATTTCGGCTTCCTGCTGATGGCGATGGACCGGCTGCGGGGCGAGGTCGCCGACCTCGCGCTGCTCGACGATCTCACCGGCGTCGCCAACCGCCGCCATCTGCTGCAGCGCCTGTCCGAGGAATGCGCCCGTTCGGAGCGCAGCGGCGAGCCGTTCTCGCTGCTGGTGATCGACCTCGACGGCTTCAAGACCATCAACGACACCCACGGCCATGCCGCGGGCGACGAATGCCTCAGGCACTTCACCCTGATGGCGCAGACGCGCCTGCGGCCCGGCGACATGCTCGCCCGCACCGGCGGCGACGAGTTCTGCGTCGTGCTGCCGTCGTCCTCGCTGCGGGAGGGGGCCATGATCGCCCGCCGCGTGCTCGACGTCTGCCGCCAGGATGCCGCGGCCTGCAGCGGCAAGGACATCCCGATCGCGATCTCCATCGGCGTTGCCGAGTGGGACCGCGGCGTCGGCCAATTCCCGGACCGCCTCATCGCCCACGCCGACCACGCCCTCTATGCCGCCAAGAAGAACGGCAAGAACGATTTCGCGGTCTACGATCCGGCCCCGCCGCTCTTGCCGGAGCCGTTTGGCCCGGCCGTCGGCAAGCGCACATTCGCCTAAAGCCTGCTACGATCGGGTCCGTTGACTGGACCCGCATGATGATGTCTCGCCTGCTCGCGGCCATTCTCGCCGCACTCTTCCTGACCGCCCCAGCCGCTGCAGCCGACGCCGAGTTCGCAAAGCTCGCGCGCGCCTCCGGCACGCCCGACATTCCCGGCCTCAAGATCGTCTGGCTCGCGCCGTGGGGCGATGTCCGCAGCGCCCATCCGTGGCGCAACATCATCGTGCACCAGACCGAGGGGCCGGCGGGCTCGGCGCGCGGCGGCGCCGCCGAGCAGGCCAAGAACCCGACGCGCCGCGGCGTCACCGTGTGGGTCGAGACCGACGGCACAGTCTATTGGGCGGTCGCCGAAAACCTGGTGCCGACCCATGGCGACGGCGCCAACCGCAACGACAACAAGTACATCGACAATCGGCCGACCCATCGCCAGGTGGTGCGCGACAATTCGATCGGCGTCGAGTTCGCCGGCAACTATCCCGACGTCGCGACCGGACCGACCGAGGCGCAGGTCGCGGCCTGGAAGATCCTGGTGAAGGTGCTGCGCGCGCGTTACGACATCCCGCTCGACCACGTCTATGCGCACAACTGGATCGACTACAAGGACGCCCGCTATTGCGAAGGCTGCTGGCTCGCGACGCTGGCCAGGGTCTGGGGCGAGTAGGCGGTTGTCGCCGTGAAGCGGTGCCTTCTTCCTTCTCCCCTTGCGGGAGAAGGTGGCGCAAAGCGCCGGATGAGGGGTATCTCTCCTTAATGCACCGACGTTGAGGGTTTCGTTCGCGGAGGCAACCCCTCACCCGTCTCGCCGCTTCGCCACAGCCGATGCAAAGCATCGGCGTTTTTGAGAACGGCGGCCGAGGGCCGCCTATGCCACCCTCTCCCGCAAGGGGAGAGGGAAGAGCCACTACACCGGCTGCGCCATCCAGCTGAACAGCCGCCGGATCAAGCCCGGCCGACGCGGCACTTCCGGCGGGCCGTCCGCAGCGAGCACGCGCTTGAGGAAGTAGTCCAGGAACACCATGTCGTTCGGCTCGGTGACGGTGAATGTCTCCTCGCCGAAATAGACGCTGTAACTGAAGAAGAACGGCCCCATCAGCGGGATCGTCGCGGTGCCCGCATAATCCTTGGAGATCACGAACTCGGACGGCTCGAGCCCGTGCTCGCGCATCGCCTGCTCGACCAGCGGCAGCTTGCGCATGAACTGGCCGGAAAAGCCGCCGACGGTGGATTGCAGGATGATCGACACGGCGCGTCCACTCGCTCGATGTTGTCGGTCCGGTCTTTCTGGGTCGGTTGACCGGACGCGCGGGTTCAAGGCAAGCTCGTTTTACGGCAGCGAAGGGGAGGGGAATGTGATGGCGGTCTCATCCGGCAGCACGTTATGCGTCGGGCTTGCCCGCACGTCGTGGCGCGGCTTGCGCGCGTTCGGCGTGATGCCGGCGATCGTGCTGTCGCTGTGTACGTCGCTGCTGGTGGCGCTGGAGACGCCGAGCAAGCCCTTCCTCGACAAGAACAGCTTTTATCTCGCCTCCGCCGGCTTCCGCGTGCAGGTCGCCAATGACGCGGCGGGTCAGAAAGCGTTGCGCGCATTGCCGCCGCATCGCTTCGTGGTGCACCGGAACGGCGGAAACGCCCGCTATCTCTACGCCGAGCCGCTGCATTGCGTTTGCATCTTCATCGGCACGCAGGCCGCATATGAGGCCTATCGCGGCATGCTCAGCCGCGGCACTGACCAGCCCGACGTCGTCTCCGCCGACTACAAGACGCAGGCCAGCGCACTGCTCGACGAGACCCCGGCGCAGCTGGAGAATCAGGTCGAGCCGGAATCGCTCGCGGATTATTTTCGCGCGTTTTATTGAGCGCTGCTTCGTAGTCGACTCGCGCTCATCGCCGTACCCACAACTGTCATCGCCCGGCTCGACCGGGCGATCCAGTATCCCAGAGACCTGCGTTTGAGAGTTCGCTCTCGCCACGTCCGCCGCGGAGTACTGGATGCCCCGGTCAAGCCGGGGCATGACACCAAATGTGTGGCCGCGCTTTGCGTCAGGCGAACAGTACCGCCGCCAACAAAAAAGCCGGCGTTGCCGCCGGCTTTTCGTCTTTGTCGATCCGCCAATTCTTACCGCGGCAAGCCTCGCACTTAGTGCGCGGCTTCCAGCGCGGCCTGTTCCTGCCTTGCGATCGTGCCCTTGACCGCGGACTGCACCTTCTCGAAGGCGCGGACCTCGATCTGGCGGACGCGCTCGCGCGACACGCCGAACTCGGCGGCAAGGTCTTCCAGCGTCATCGGCTCATCGGCGAGGCGACGGGCCTCGAAGATGCGGCGTTCGCGCGGGTTGAGCACGCCCATGGCGCCGTTCAGCGCGTCACGGCGGTGATCATACTCCTCGTGCTCGGCCAGCATGGCTTCCTGGTTGGGCGTATTGTCGACCAGCCAGTCCTGCCATTCGCCGGCTTCGCCGTCGTCGCGGATCGGGGCGTTGAGCGACGCGTCGCCACCGAGGCGGCGGTTCATGTCGATCACGTCCTGATCGGTCACGCCGAGACGCTTGGCAATGATCTTCACCTGGTCGGGGCGGAGATCGCCCTCGTCCAGCGCGTTGATCTTGCTCTTCGCCTTGCGCAGGTTGAAGAACAGCTTCTTCTGGTTCGCGGTGGTGCCCATCTTCACGAGCGACCAGGAACGCAGGATGTACTCTTGAATCGACGCCTTGATCCACCACATCGCGTAGGTGGCGAGACGGAACCCCTTCTCGGGTTCGAAACGCTTCACCGCCTGCATCAGGCCGACATTGCCTTCCGAGACGACCTCGGAGATCGGCAGGCCGTAGCCGCGATAGCCCATGGCGATCTTGGCCACGAGGCGGAGATGGCTGGTGACGAGTTGGTGCGCCGCGTCGCGATCGTCATGCTCACGCCAACGCTTGGCGAGCATGTATTCCTGCTGGGGTTCCAGCATCGGGAACTTGCGGATCTCGGCGAGGTAGCGAGAAAGGCCGGATTCTCCATTGAGGACCGGCAAAGCAGCGGTACGGGCCATAGTGCGCCCTCCAAAAGGTTCAGGCCCCCGATAGCGGCGGGCCAGGCAGACGACCGCTGTGTCAAAGCCGGCCGGGCTGCGATGTTCCGTTGGTCATTTCCAACGCAGGCGCAATATACCCCATGGGGGGGCGAAAAGGGAAGGATTGCTGACGTCACGTCCCCGTGTGGCAGCTATAACTTTTTGTAATGTAACGCCTTTCTTAAACGGCCTGCGTCATAGCGCCGCTTTGAGAGCGCCTTGGAGGAGCAGCAAATCCTCCGGCAGAGGCGCCTCCCAGTGGAGTAATTCTCCAGTCCTCGGGTGCTCCAATACCAGGAGATAGGCATGCAGGGCCTGCCGTCCAAGGGCGGCCAGGGCGCCTTGCGACTCCGGCCCGAGCTGGTTCGCCTTGGTCTTGAAATGCGGGCCATAGACGGCATCGCCCATCAGGGGGTGGCCGATATGGGCGAGGTGGACACGGATCTGATGGGTGCGGCCAGTCTCGAGCTCGCAGGTGAGCAGGGCGGCGACCGGTTTGCCGTCACGCCCGGAAAAGCTTTCCAGGATCTCCCAATGGGTCACCGCCTCGCGGCCGCCCTGGCGCACCGCCATCTTCTCGCGGGCATGCGGATGGCGGTCGATCGGCGCATCGACGGTGCCGCGATGACGGTTCGGCACACCCCAGGCAAAGGCCATGTAGCCGCGCCGCATCTCGCCGGTGCGGCCGTGATCGGCGAACTGCGCCGACAGCGAGGCATGCGCCATGTCGTTCTTGGCGACCACCATCAGTCCGGTGGTGTCCTTGTCCAGCCGGTGCACGATGCCGGGCCGGCGCACCCCGCCGATGCCCGACAGCGAGGCGCCGCAATGGGCGATCAGCGCGTTCACCAGCGTGCCGGTCTCGTGCCCGGCCGCGGGGTGCACGACCAGCCCCTTGGGCTTGTTGATGACGATGATGTCGTCGTCCTCGAACACGATATCGAGGGCGATCTCCTCCCCCTTCGGCTCGGCGGGCGCGGCCTCCGGCACGTCGATTATGATCGTATCGCCGGAGGCGACATGATAAGCGGGGTCGCGGACTGCGGTGGCCTTCAGGCTCACCGCGCCCGCAAGGATCAGGGCTTTGAGCCTCGATCGCGACAGCTCCGGCAGGCGCGCCGCCAGCACGCGGTCGAGCCGGGGCGAGCCCTCGTCGCCTTCGACCACGACCTCCAACCTCTGCGCTGAACCTGAGCTTTCCATGACGACGTCTGATACCGCTGTTCCCGAACCGACCCCCGAGCAGGCCGCGCTATTTGCGCGGGTGCGGCGGATGATGCTGATCGCGGGGCTGACGACGGCGCTGGCTGTCTGCGCCGTCCTGATCGCGGTGGGCTACCGCCTTTTCAAGTCGGAGGGAAGGGCGGTCGAGACCGCCGGCGACGTCACCGCCACCCTGCCGAAGGGCGCCAGGATCGTATCGACCGGGGTCGCCGGCGACCGCCTCGTGGTCACGCTGGATGTCGGCGGGGTCACCGAGATCCGTACCTTCGATGCCCACACCCTGAAGCCCGCCGGAAAGCTGAAATTCGCCAACGAGCCCTAAGGGCGGCGCGATCTGGGGATCGTGCCCGCTCCGCCTTGTCTCTGCGTTGTCTTGCCGCGCAACTTCTGATTTAGCTTTTGCAGGGGAAGTTGAGCCGGGACCGGGAATGGGGCGCATCAAGTCACTCGTCGTCGCGATGATAGCCGTCGTCGGAACGTTCGGCTGTGCTGGATTTGCGGCGCTTGCAGAGCCGGCCAAGCAGCTCGCGGCCGCTCCCGTCAAACAGGCCGGACTCGCGGCGCCGGCCAAGCAACCCGCAGCACAGGCCAAGGCCAAGCCGGCAGGCTCGCGCAACGCGCGGCTCTATTTCCTGCGCGAGAAGGGCATTTTGGGCGCGATGGGCGGGCTCGCCGCCTCCACCGAGATTCTGATCGACGGCAAGTCCGCCGGAAAGGTCGAGATGGGGACGTTCTTCGTCGTCGACCGGCCGCCCGGCCTCACCAAGATCGCCACCCACATGAAGCTGGCGATGGCGGATTATGAGATCGAAGTCCCGATCGAGGCCGGCAAGACCTATTACTTCGGCGTCGGCACCCGGCGCGGCGGCGCCCCCGTGCAGGACCTGCTCAACCAGGCTATCGCGGGCAGCAGCGGCGAGCAGATCCGCTCGTCATCGCCCTTCAAGGCCTCTTTCGCCGGCGCCGGCCTGTTCCGGTTTGAGCCTGCCGCCGGTGCCGCCGCGATCGAGAAACTGAAGACGCCGTGAGTGTTCCCGGCGGTTTTGCGGGGCGCGCGCACCCGACAAGGCCGTCGCGCCGTTAAGCCTGAACCGCACTCATCGTGAATATCCGGGATTTTCGCACCCCATCGAGGCTTGCCGTGGGCAAAATTCGCGGCTATGTCCTGTCCCTCACGCTCCCTTCGTCTAGCGGTTAGGACGCGGCCCTCTCAAGGCTGAAACAGGGGTTCGATTCCCCTAGGGAGCGCCAGCGGCTTTCAAAAAGCGCTGTGATTTCCGGTTGGTTGCGGCCAACTCAACGCTGCAGATTTCGCAAGGATTAGACCGTCGCCGGCAAGCGCGACGCTCGCCGGCGATGCTTGGATGGCCTATCGATCCTGGCGTCATTGCCGGATCAGCCTCACCACGTCCTGCCTCAGCAGATAGAACGACACCGCCAGCAGAACGACGTCCTTCATCAGGAAGGGCACGTTGCCCGTCATCGCGGGGAAGCCTCCGGCTGCGACGTCCCAGCCGTCCGGCATGAAGGGAATGATGGTGACCGTGGCGATGAAGGTGCCGGTTGAGCCCAGCGCGCCGAGAATGCCGAGCGGCCTGTTCCAGAAGCCGGCGAACAGCAGTGTCCCGAAGGTCCACTCGGACACGCCGAGGAAATAGCTGGCGCCGGCGTGGCCAAAGACGGGATAGAGCCACCAGATTAGCGGCCCGTTGCTGATGAACGGGACCAGCCTCTCGAACTCGTACGGAAACCACTTCTGGTAGCCGAAGAAGAGAAACATGATCACCATCGACGCTCGCACGAAATGGTAGTCGAGGTCCTCCGCGAGCAGGCCGGACTTCTGCAGCGCGCGGACAAGCGGATTGTGTGTGGTGCTGGCAATTGCGCTCATGGTCGTGATCCTTTCATGCAAGATCTGACTTGCGGTCGCTTCACGCGATCGCGGGGAAGTCGATCTCGGTGTCGTTGATGCGGTTGAAGACGTTGGTGAAGACGGTGGTCGCGAAGGCCAGGCTGATCTCGACGAGCTGCGCGTCGGTGTAGCCGGCGGCCTTGATCGCGGCGAAATCCGCGTCGCTGACGGTGCCGCTGGACTGCGCGAGCGTGCGGACGAAGCGGATCAGCGCATCGCGCTTGTCGTCGCCGGTCGGCTGGTCTTCCCGGATCTGCTTCAGCTGCTCGGGCTTCAGGCCCGCGAGCTTGCCGAGCAGGCTGTGCGCGGCCACGCAGTAGTCGCAACCGGCGACCCCGGAGATAACCAGCTTGATGGTTTCCTGGTCCCGCTTGGAGAGCGAGCCCGAAGCGAGCACGCTGTCGGCGAGCAGGATGGCCTTGAGCGCGTCCGGCCCATGGGCACCGATCGCGGCGAAGGTGTTCGGCACGCTGCCGATCGCCTTCTTGATCTGGCCATAGACCTCGGCAGTCGCGCCGGTTGCGGAGTCGAGACTGGGAACGGAAAGACGGGACATTGTGGGCACTCCTCGGTTCGGGTGATGAACGATCGCGGAGTGACAATAGGATCGGCGATTGATACTATTAATGCCTGTATTTCTCGATTATATGCTCAATCGTCTCATATAGAGATCGTGGAGGAGCGCCGTGGACTGGCTGAGCCGGTTGTTCGAGATGATGCCGGTGCGCGGGCGCCTCGATCTGCGCTGCTCCTACGGCACGCCCTGGCGCATCGACCAGGGACCGGGTGCGGCCAACGAAATCCCCTATCACGCCGTGCTTGCCGGCTCGGCGATGCTGGACGATCCGGCTGGAGGCCGGCCGCTGCGGCTCAAAGCCGGCGACATCCTGCTGCTTCCCGCCAATCCCCGTCACGTCATGCACGACGGCAGCGGGGCCGCGCCGCAACCGGCGCAGAACCGCGCGGTCCTCAATTTCACCATCAGCGAAAATCCCGGCGCGGGCGACCGGCTCGATCTGCTGTGCGGACATTTCGCCATCGCGCCGCCGCACGACCGCCTCCTGCGCAGCTATCTCCCGCCGCGTCTCGTCGTGCATGCGGGTGACGATGCCGGCGACGACGACACGGCAAGGCAACTCGCCGGTCTCGTTGCGCTTATGCGTGGCGAGTCCACAGGCGATCGTCTCGGCGGCCGCGCGATGCTGAACGCGCTCTCGAGTGCGATGTTCGCGCTGGTCTTGCGGCTCGCCAGCCTTACCGGCGATGCGCCGCGCGGTCTGCTCGCGCTCGCCGGTCATCCGCGCCTCGCGCCGGCGATGGCGGCTCTTTTCAACGAGCCGGCGCGTGCATGGTCGCTGCCCGAGCTGGCGCGTCTGTGCGGCATGTCGCGCGCGACGCTCGCGCGGCAATTCCAGGAGAAGCTCGGCCGCTCGGCCGCCGATCTCCTCACCGATATAAGGATGGCGCGCGCGGCGAACGAACTGAGGGCATCATCGCTTTCGACCGGCGCCGTCGCGGAAGCTGTCGGCTATCAATCCGAAGCGGCGTTCCAGCGCGCCTTCAAGAGCCACATGGGCATCACGCCGGCACAGTGGCGAAAAGCCGAGGCCGCCGCGGCGAGATCGTCGGAGAATGTGTCCGGCTGACGCCTTGCAGCCGCTCGCTCACGCCGTCGTGCCGTCGATCGAGCGGCGGATCACCCGCTGCACTTCCGCGTTCGACAGAAACAGATCGTGGTTGATGATGCCCCAGCCTTCCTGCGAGGCATCGACCACGCGCACGCCGAGCCGCGCGATGGCGGCTTTCTCGGCCGCGCCAACCCTGGTCATTCCGCCGGCGATCTGGCCGGACAGCGCGAGGGCACGATCGTTCGTCGCGGCGATCACGGTGATCTTGCCGGCGAGCGGGCCGATGCGCTGGATCGCCGACGAGAACACGTCCATGTCGATATCGGGCGCGGCAAACACGACCGCGCCGATCCTGCCCGTGACCGTGTCGCCGTATCGCGCGTAGAGCTGGCGCAGGCTTTCGAGCGTCAGCATGGTTCCCATGCTGTGCGCGACGATGTTGACGCGGCCGCCGCTCGGCGCCGACACCAGCGCGGAGAGCACGCGCTCGAAATCGTCGCGAGACCACATCGCGCTGTCGCGGTCATAGGCATAGTCGAAAAATCCCGCCTTGGAGGGCCAGGAGAACACCATGGTCCGGCCGCGGAACCTGATCCCGTCGGAAAGATGGGCGGCATCCAGCACCGCCGTCTCGAATGTCTGCTTGAAGCCGTGCACGTAGATCAGCACGTCGCCTGCGCCGGCCTGCGCGGCGAGATCGCCGGAATCAGCCGACACCGGTTCGATCCGGTCGAGACGCCAATCGCCGAGGCCGACTGAGGCGAGCGAAAGACGGCTCTCGTCCGGAGCCACCAGCCTCGCCCGCGCGACCGTCATGCTCGTCGCGCGCTCCGGCCCGAACCATGGTTTGGTGCGGCCGCCGCCCACGGGCTTGCGCGTGGTGGTGACAAGCACTGTGGGATCGGCGGAGAGCGACGAGGCGTCGTAGCGCGCGCCGGTCGCACCCAGGCCGGTGCATCCGCCGAGCGCGAGGGCGCTTCCCGCCGACACAAATCCGCCGAGGAGAGCGCGGCGCGAAACGGAATGACGGGAGTAAGGTTGCTGAAGACGTCGGACGATCACAGGGAACCCCAGGGAACTTGCCCACCGTAACGCCGCCCCGCCGTCTCCCTGAATGACAATGGGGGCGAGAACACGGCGGCGGCGGCTTTGCGGTCGGTTCCAAGTCGTGGCACTCGCGTTCGCCGCGTCGGCCCAACGAGAACAGATCAGATCGCTCTCATACGGCTTCGGCTGTTGGATCGAGCATGAAGGGAGCAGCGTCTTCCTGAGCGACTATGAAACCGTACGCCCTAAGGGCGGTAGCGCAACGTCGATCCGATTAAGCAATTTCCTAAGGTCAGTGAGTAGCGCTCCTCTCAGCTGGAACGTCTTGCTTCGCTGACGAGCCACCCAGCAACAGTTCTTCCATCTGCTGCGAAAGCTTTCGAGCGGCATTCTCTGCCTTAGCCAGCTTGGACTGCTTTCTTTCGTAGTCTTCTCGTTGCCATTTCGAAACGGCAGAATCCACCTCACAACTAAAAGCTGAAATCAGCCCGCCCTTATCTTCAATTCCTACTCCGCCGTTCTCTTCTGCGATATCGATCGCAAATCGACGAACAACTACATTCTTTTGTGAGTCGAGAATGTACGGAAGGAGTTGCTCGCCGAGTTTAGGATGATCAAGGCGATCATATCGAAATCTATCTTGCGTGTTAAAATCATGCAGTTCAGCGCGATCAAACCGTAGTAGGAGGCCGTTCACCAGCGCTTCTCGTGCTTGTGGTGATGCTGATGCGACGTCGCTGCGAAGAAGAATATCTGGGTCAGTTTCGGCAAGCGTGTTGAACAAAGTATCGTCCATGCTCGCAAGCCAGGCGGAAACCTCGTGCAATTGGGGAGGAATCCGTCGATCTTCTGAGGAACGTAGAAACTCCAGGATATTCTGAGGGGCGAGGCCGCGCTCGATCAGGTAGTAGGCAGCGAGAAATTCGGCGAAGGTCTGATGGCTCCACGCGAAGAGAGAATCAGTGACTCGGGTAAAAAGTGGTGACAGTAATGTTTGATGAAGCTCGACGTCCCCGACCTGGAAGGTTCCGCTGGGAGCTGGCTCGTAGCCTCCGGCTATTTCTGAGATTGCGACTATTCCTGTGATGCGGCCCAGCGAGATGATATCTGCGAGTTCACCGCTCGCGAGAGTGTTCTGTGCCTCCAACCGAATCTCGCTCGACTTGCCGAGACCTGGTGCTCCAAGTAACACTAGACAAGGGACATCTCTGAGGGATGGGAGGCTTACACCTGCGTCCTGATTCCCGGATCGCTTAAGCTCTGCGCCCAACTGACGCCATTGCCGCTGCCAAAGGTGGAAGTGCCGCGATTTCATCATGCCCCCTTGCAACTATCAGATGATAAGATGCTGCCGCTCGACCAATATGTCGCGGCCCTTTGATTGCCAACTAATCTTTGGGCGTAAGGCCCTGTTCCTGGTGGAGAACAAATTCAGGGCTAGGTCTCGACGCACAGCGAAGAAGCGTTTTGGCGAGATCAGACTTTCATTGGCGTTTCGGACAATCGATTTCGTCGTCAAGTCCCCCTGGTAAAAATATTCCACTTTACCGAAATTCGGATTTGTCGTATGTCTCGCCCATCCCAGCCCACCAAAGGGGCGGTCGTACGTCGTTTCGAGCGCGGGTCGGGAGTTGCGGTGGACGCGGGCGGCGTTGAAGGCGGGCTTGTTGCGTGCAGGGCGAGATGAACCTCGTGAGCATGACGGCACTTGCGAAGACGGACGGCGCTCAATGTCTTGCGAAGCCCTCGGGCCAGGGAGCCCTGGGGCGATGCGAGAAAGCCTGCGTACGGCGAAACCGTGTGGTCCTGGCCGTCGTTGCTACGGTCAAGCCCTCGCGAAGGCGTCACGCGCGTCAACCGGCGCGGTGGCGTGATTTTCGCGGAGGCGAGGGAGGCCAGAAGGAACTCGGCTCCCGGGAGAGCGCGGCATAGGCCGTCAAACCATCGCGCAGGGAAGGCCTGGTCTCGGCTGCCCTGTGTCTCCCCTGTGCATTGCGTGTGCATTCGTTCAGCGCAGGGGTTTTGTGGGTGCCAGCCGGCGCCCGGTCTTCCCTGCGCCCTTTCTTCCGAGGGTGTGAAGCGAAGCAAGGCTCGGGCAGATCATGCCGCGAGGATGCGCGCGCATGCCAATATGTTGCGCGTCGATCCCCACACACTCCCTGCGCTCGCGGCCTCACATGCAAGCATGCAGCATCGGCATCCGTGGTGGTGGTCGTTCCCGCCAAAATCTGCACTATGCGCCCCGCGCCTCCGGAGCTGCTGCCGGGTCTTCGGAGGTCATTTGCAATAGCTTTTCGGAGTGACGAGATGAGCGGTTTGGTGATCTCTGGCGGTCGGGTGGTGGATCCCGCGAGCGGGATGGACGCCGTCGGCGACGTGGCGGTGGTGGACGGCAGGATCGCGGCCGTCGGCACGGGTCTTGGCGGCGCCGAGCGGGTGATCGACGCCACCGGCCTCGTGGTCGCACCCGGCTTCATCGATCTGCACGCCCACGGCCAGTCGATCCCGGCCGACCGCATGCAGGCGTTCGACGGCGTGACGACGACGCTCGATCTCGAGGCCGGCGTGCTCCCGGTCGGCTCCTGGTACGAGCGCCAGGCGCGCAAGGGGCGCGTGCTGAATTACGGCGCCGCCACCAACTGGGCCTTCGCGCGCATCGGCGCGATGACGGGCTCCAATGCCGAGAGCTCGCTCGAGGCGTTCGGCAACGCCATGCGCGACCGCCGCTGGATGGACAATGTCGCGACCGATGCGGAAGTCTCGGGCATTCTCGAGCGTCTTTCGCGCGGCCTCAACGAGGGCGGCATCGGCATCGGCATCCTGAACGCCTACGCGCCGGGCGCCGGCGTGCAGGAGCTGACCGCGGTCTGCCAGCTCGCAGCCAAACAGGACGTGCCGACCTTCACCCACGTCGCCTTCATGTCGCGCATCGACCCCGAGAGCGCGGTCGAAGCCTATATCCGCCTGATCGGCTATGCCGGCGCCACCGGCGCGCACATGCACATCTGCCATTTCAACTCGTCGAGCAAGACCGACATCGAGCGTTGCCGCGTGCTGATCGAGAAGGCGCAGGCGCAGGGCCTGCCGATCACGGTCGAGGCTTATCCCTACGGCACCGGCTCGACCGTGCTGGCCGCGGCGTTCTTCAGCGATCCCCAATTCGTCGAGCGCAATGGCACCGGCTATGATTCCGTGCAGCGCGTGACCGACGGCTATCGCTTCCACGACCGCGAGGAGCTCCTGAAGGCGCAGGCGGAAGAGCCGTCCTCGCTGGTGCTCTGGCACATCCTCGACACCGAGCACAATGCACATCACCGCGACCTGCTCGACATGTCGGTGCTGTATCCCGGCGGCGCCATAGCATCCGACGCGATGCCGTGGACAACGTCGGACGGCAAGACCTACACCGGCGATGCCTGGCCGCTGCCTGACGATGCCACCTCGCATCCGCGCTCGGCCGGCTGCTTCACGAAATTCATCCGCGAATGGGTGCGCGAACGCAAGGCCGTGTCCCTGCTCGAGGGCGTGCGCAAATGCGCGCTGATCCCGGCCGAAATCCTGTCGCAGAGCACGCCCGCGATGCGCGCCAAGGGCCGGCTCGCCAAGGACGCGGATGCTGACATCGTGGTGTTCGACTACGAGAAGCTTTCCGACCGCGCCACCTTCACGGCAATGAACCGCCCCTCCGAAGGCGTGCGGCATCTCGTCGTCAGCGGCCAGGTGCTGATCAGCGACGGCGTGCTGGATGTCGCGGCGCGGCCCGGAAAGCCGGTGCGCCGCCCCGTCGTCGGGGGCTGATCCATGCCGGTCCCGGTCCTCCTGGTGACGGGTTTCCTCGGGGCCGGCAAGACCACGGTCGTGAACCATCTGCTCGCGCATGCGGACGGGCGGCGGATCGCCGCCGTGGTCAACGATTTCGGTGCGATCAACATCGATGCGGAGCTGATCGCGGGTGCCAGCGACGGCGTGGTAAGTCTCGCCAATGGCTGCATCTGCTGCTCGCTCGAAGGCGATCTGCTGCGCACGCTGTCCACGCTGCTGCGGCGTGATCCAAGGCCCGAATACATCGTCATCGAGACCAGCGGCGTCGCCGATCCCTCCGACATCGTGCGCAATTTGATGGATCCGGTGATCCTGCGCGAGGCGCCGCTGGAGACGGTGCTCTGCGTGATGGACGCGGGCACGCCGCCGGCCGCGCTCGACGATGCGCTGCTGCGATCGCAATTGCGCGTCGCCGATATCGTGGCGCTGAGCAAGCTCGATCTGGCGGGCGAGGGCGCCGGCGTGCGGATGCGTGAAGCCATTCGTGCCCAGCGCGTTCCCGCGGTCGTGGTCGAGGCGAAGCACGGCGAGATTCCTTCGGCCCTGCTGTTTCCCGCGACCGCCGATCGCGCGCCCGCGCGTGACCCGGGGCCGAAGCGGCCGTCGGAAGAGCGCTTCGAGACGCTGAGCTGGACGTCCGAGCAGCGGATCTCGCTGCCGCGCCTGCAGCAGGCCATCGGCAAGCTTGCGCCAAAGCTGGCGCGGGCAAAGGGTCTGTTCGAGACCATCGAGCAGCCCGGCCGCCAGATGGTGTTTCAATTCGCCGGCGGCCGCGCCACGCTGGCGCCGGGCGAAGCGCCCGCAGCAGACGTGCCACGAACGCGGATCGTCTTCATCGCCGAACTCGGCGTGCTCTCGCAGACCGAACTCGACGGGATCATGGACGCATGCGTTGCGCGTGAATAGCGTGTGTCATCGATGCGCGCTGCACGAAGTGCAGCATTGCCGCCGGATAGCCGCCGGCATCGAACCTGTGCTGGTACTACACCGACTTCACGCGAACCCAGGGCTTCTGGGACACGTGTCCGTAAGCTCGGGCAAATCCAGTCAGGTCACGGCATCAAGCAAATTGCGCGATGCCGTGGCCGACCGACCAGTTCTCCGCG
Organism: Bradyrhizobium sp. KB893862 SZCCT0404; assembly: GCF_018130885.1. Lineage (NCBI taxonomy): Bacteria > Pseudomonadati > Pseudomonadota > Alphaproteobacteria > Hyphomicrobiales > Nitrobacteraceae > Bradyrhizobium > Bradyrhizobium sp. KB893862 SZCCT0404. The sequence continues at coordinate 98,862 of NZ_JAFCLT010000011.1, read as the reverse complement.
GGGGCATCGAGCACGTTGACGAACACGTCTTCGGGCCGGATGCCTGGATTGTCGCCGAGCAACTCGGCGATCCGCCGGTACAGCTCCTTCTTCTGCTCGGGAGTACGCGAGGCGAACACGGTGATCTGGATCAGCACGGCATCCTCGCTGCGGTTGACGCCGTAGGCGTTGCCGCAGCGGAAGTTGGCGGGCGCAAGCTCGCTGATGGTCATGAACTCGTCCCCTTCGGGCACGTTCAGCGCCTCGCGCATGGCACGGTAGAGACCGTCGAGGATCGCCTGCCGGTAGGCGTCCGGCTTCCCGGCGCGCATCGAGATGTGAAGCAGAGGCATGAGCTGATCCCTGTGCATGCGCGCCCGGCCGGCCAGGCGCATCATCCGCGCCGGCCGCTGGCCTGTTGACGAAACGGGATATCAATCCCAATTTGTTTTTGACACGATGTCGAGAAAACACATTCTTGACGGTGTGTCAAATACTATGGGAGCAGCATTTGAGGCCGCGCGAGTTCGACCATGACGATGTCCTGCGCATCGCGTTCGACCAGTTCTGGCGCAAGGGCGTGCGTGGCACCTCGCTGTCGGACATCGCGCGCGACGCCGGGGTGCAGCGCGGCAGCCTCTACAATGCGTTCGGCAGCAAGGAAGCCCTGTTCCTGCAGGCCTATGAGCGCTACGCCGGCGACTATCTCCTCGCCCTGCAAAAAGCGCTCGGAACAGGCAGCCTGCGCAAACGGCTCACCGCGTTCCTCGACCTCACCATCACTAACTTCCGTTCCGGCTCGCCGCCGCGGGGCTGCCCGACCACGCGCGGCCTGATGGAGCTTGGCGCAGCGGAAGGCGAAGGGCTCGATGAAGACGCGCGCGAGGCTTTCGCCAGCCTCGTCTCGCGCATCACCGCGCTGGTTCAGGACACGCTGACAGCGGCCGCGAAGCGCGGCGAATTCCACGGCAATCCCGCAAGCACAGCGCTGCACATCATCACGGTGACGCGTGGCCTCGCCGTGCTCGAGCGCGCCTATGGCGACGAAACGCAGCTGCGCAAGATCGCGAGCCACACCATCGATCTCGTGCTCGACAAGAAGGGAGGCTAGGTCTCAGCAGCAGGCCAGCGCACTGACAGCCTGCGTCGTCGCGTCCTCTTTGCCCGCACCGACGAAGCGGCAGACAACGGATTTGAGGTCGCCGGGCTGCGCGCTGCGTGCCACCGCCAGCCACTGCATCAGCTCGGCCTCGTCCTTCGAGAGGCGCCGGCACGACGGCGGCATGAAGCACAGCTCGCAGGGCCGCCCGCTCCGCAGGAGTCTGACCAGCGCCGCGGCGCGCGCGACCAGCAGCGGACTGTCGGCGATGCCGGGCGCTTCGTCGGCGAAGCGATAGGCCGCCTCCCAGCAGTCGGATGCGCCGGTCGCGTAAGCAGCTCCGATGAAGCGGAGCAACGATAGCGCGACGCGGGAGAATTGATCGTAGCTTTCGACGCTCGGGCGCGCGCAAAGCGCAGTCTGAAGTGGACAGAGTCGCGGCAGGTCCGCATCCGGGACCGGCACAGAAGCGCGAGCAGCCTGCATCATGGACGATCCCGTCAATGCAATGTGGGGCTGCCCACGAACCAGCTCTTCATCGCCATGATCTGGTCCTGGTCGAAAGTGCGAACGTGCCGGTCGGGCATGACGAGACCCGCCATGCGGAAGATCGTCGCGAGCCCGCGCACCGGCGCCAGCGCCCAATCCGCCCCCACCGGCGGCAGCCAGCACTCGAACTGTTCGCGCGCGACATCGTCGCGCTCCTTCTGCGCGGCAGCAATCGCCCGCAGGATTCCGCACTCGCTCTCCGACATGCGCGGGCAGGTGGGGCAGTGCACTTCGATGGCCGTGTGCGCCGTACAGGCGAAGATCTCGATGATGGATTCCAGCGATGGCACGGCGTCGCCGACGCGAAAATGGTCATACACCTGCTGGATGTCGGCGGCGGTCGGCACGGCGCTCCCGCGCCGCGCCTTGGCGCGAAATCCCCAGATGAAGAGCCGCTCCGCCGCGCACAGCGCGGGCACGTCGAGGGCCGGCGTGGATGTCGATCGATGCATGGAGCCTCTCGTCCTTGGCTGCCGTCCTCGGCTGCGCTCGCGCCGCGGATGACGCTGACGTCTGCACGGATCGTTCGGCCAGAGGCTCCGCCAAGTCAACGCCGGGAGGCCCGATATCGAGGTCTTCTAGATCTAAACAGCCGTACCTCGGTGTGGCCGCGAATCCCTGTCCGGCGGGCTCTTACGGAACCCGAATGCTTAAAGCTTTGCTAAGGCCTTCGGGATAAGTTGGCATACCACTATTGCCCCATCATGTGAGCTTCGATGATTTTCTCCCGCATCAGTTTCAAGCTGGTCCTGATTGTCGGCATCAGCCTTCTCGGCATGATCGCACTGGCGCCGATCGCGCTCTCGACACTGCGCGCGCAGATGATCGCCGACCGCCAGGCCAAGACGCAGCACATGGTCGATGTCGGCTACGGTATCCTGGCCCACTACCAGAAGCTCGAGAGCGAAGGAAAACTCCCACGCGAGCAGGCGCAGGCCGCCGCGATGGCGCAGCTCAAGAGCCTCCGCTACGACAAGGTCGAGTATTTCTGGATCAACGACATGACCCCCAAGATGGTCATGCACCCGATCAAGCCGGAGCTCGACGGCAAGGACCTGTCGGGGATGAAGGATCCCACCGGCAATGCACTGTTCATGGGCTTCGTCGACGTCGTCAGCAAGCAGGGCGCGGGCTTCTACAGCTACCTCTGGCCGAAGCCCGGCTTTGACCAGCCGGTCGGGAAAATCTCCTATGTGAAGGGCTTCGCGCCCTGGGGCTGGATCATCGGCACCGGCATCTATCTCGACGACGTCGATGCCGTCTTCCGCCAGGACGCGATGACGTTTGGGCTGGTCTGCCTCGCGGTGCTGGTGCTGGTGCTGGCGGCGTCCTTCGTCATCGGCCGCAGCGTCACGAAGCCGCTGGCAAAAATCACCGCGCTGACCGAGCGCCTCGCCGCCGGCGACAGCGCCTTCGAGGTTCCCTACACCGATCGCAACAACGAGGTCGGCGGCCTGGCCAAGGCGCTCGCCGTGTTCAAGGACAACGCGGCAGCGGTGGGCCGGATGCACGCCGAGCAGCAGGAAGCCAAGCAGCGCGCCGACGACGAGAAGCGCAAGACCATGGCCGATCTCGCCGGCAAGTTCGAGGCGAGCGTCCAGGCCGTGGTCCGCGACGTCTTCAACGAGGCACGCGAGATGCAGCAGGCCGCGCAAGGCATGTCGGAAACCGCAAACAAGGCGACCGATCGCGCCAGCTTCGTCGCGACCGCCTGCCAGCAGGCCTCGAGCAACGTGCAGACGGTGGCCTCCGCCGCCGGCCAGCTGTCGTCCTCGATCACCGAGATCAGCCAGCGCGTCGCGCAGGCCGCTTCCGTGGCCGACAAGGCCGCTGCCGACGGCCAGCGCACCAACGACACCGTGCAGGGCCTCGCCGCCGCCGCGCACAAGATCGGCGAGGTCATCGACCTCATCAACCAGATCGCCTCGCAGACCAATCTGCTCGCGCTCAACGCCACCATCGAGGCGGCGCGCGCGGGCGAGGCCGGCAAGGGCTTTGCAGTGGTCGCGAGCGAAGTGAAGTCGCTGGCGAGCCAGACCGCGAAGGCGACCGACGAGATCGGCGCGCAGATCACCGCGATCCAGGGCGAGACCAACCAGGTCGTCGGCAACATCGAGAGTATCCGCAAGACCATCATGGAGGTCAACGAGATCTCGTCCTCGATCGCAGCCGCGGTCGAGGAGCAGGGCGCCGCGACGCAGGCGATCGCGCACAGCGTGCAGGAGGCGGCCTCCGGCACCGACCAGGTCTCGCAGAATATCTCCGGCGTCACCGACGCGACGGCGGAGACCGGCCAGGCCGCCGGCCTCGTGCTGCAATCGAGCGGGCGTCTGACGAAGAAGCTGCAATCGCTCCAGGACGAGGTCAGCACCTTCGTTGCCGGCGTGCGGGCGGCGTAACGCAAAGCGCTGTACGATTACCTTTTTCCGCGTCGCGGCATCGGCCGTGATGCGGAAAACTGTTTTCCTTGACATGAAGTCTGCCGTGCTCGACGTGTAACGATGTCGAGTGACGACACGTTGCGTGCCGTTGCGAAAAGAACAAGCAGCACGGGACGGACGCCATGACCCCAGGTCTCAACGAGCAGGACTATCTCGCCACCTTGCGGGGCCTGTGGGACAAGGCCTGGCCGAAGGGCATGCCGCGCTCGCCGAACTATCTGCACGGCGAGGTTCCCCTGACGGAATATCTGCGCGCCTGGGCGAAGCAGAGCCCGGATCGTCCCGCGGTGATCTTCTACGGGCACGTGACGACCTATGCCGAGCTCGATCGGCAGAGCGACCGCTTTGCCGCGCTGCTCGCGGCGAAGGGCGTGCGCAAGGGCGATCGTGTCGCCGTCTTCCTGCCGAACTGTCCGCAATTCCACATCGTGTTCTTCGGCATCCTGAAGCTGGGGGCCGTCCACGTTCCCGTGAGCCCGCTCTCGCGCGCGTTCGAATTGTCCTACGAGCTCAACGACACCCAGGCGGAGGTGATCGTGGCGCTGGACCAGCTCATCCCCGTCGTCGAGCAGGTGAAGGGCGAGGTGCGGCTGCGCGAGATCATCGTCACCAGCTTTGCCGATGTGGTGCCCTCCGCGCCGGCCTTCCCCACGCCTGACTCGATCCGCACCCCGCGCATCGCCGTGTCGGGTGCGACCGACCTGCTGCCGGCGCTTGCTGCGTTGTCCGCGCCGACGCCGCTGCCGCCGCCCGGCCTCGACGACGTCGCCGCGCTCAACTACACCGGCGGCACCACAGGCATGCCCAAGGGCTGCGTCCATACCCATCGCGACATGGTCTATACGGCTGCGGCGAATTACGGCATCTCGGTGCTGTCGGACGAGAGCAGTGTGTTCCTGTCGTTCTTTCCGGAGTTCTGGATCGCGGGCGAGAATTTCGGCCTGATCTTTCCGTTGTTCTCCGGCGCGACGCTGGTGCTGCTGGCGCGCTGGGACGCCGTCGGCGCGATGGCTGCGATCGACAAATACAAGGTCACGATCACCGCAATGCCGGTGGACGGCGCCGTCGAGCTGATGGACCATCCGCGCTGGAGCGAGTTCGACCTGTCGTCGCTGAAGCAGGTCCGCGTCGTCTCCTTCGTCAAGAAGCTGAATGCCGACTATCGCAGGCGCTGGAAGGACCTCACCGGCACGATCCTGATGGAGGCGGCCTGGGGCATGACCGAGACCCACACCTCCAACACATTCACGGCAGGTTTCCAGGACGACGATTTCGATCTCAACAACCAGCCGATCTTCGTCGGCCTGCCGGTCCCCGGCGCCGAGTTCAAGATCACCGATTTCGAGACCGGCGCGCTGCTGCCGCTCGGCGCAGAAGGCGAGATCCGCGTGCGCACGCCGTCGCTGCTCAAGAGCTACTGGAATAAGCCGGAGGCGACCGCGGAGTCGCTGATCGACGGCTGGTTGCGCACCGGCGATATCGGCACCATCGACAAGGACGGCTTCCTGCACTTCCTCGGCCGCCGCAAGGAAATGCTCAAGGTCAAAGGCATGAGCGTGTTTCCGCCGGAGATCGAGGCTCTGCTCGGACAGCATCCGAAGGTGCTGGGCTCGGGCGTGGTCGGGCGCGACGATCCGGACAAGGGGCAGGTGCCGGTCGCCTATATCCAGCTCAAGCCGGAGGCGGTCGGCACCATCTCCGCGGCGGATCTCCGCGCCTGGTGCGCCGAGCGCATGGCCGTCTACAAGGTCCCGGAAGTGCGTATTATCGAAGCCCTGCCGCTCACGGCGACCGGCAAGGTGAAGAAGCAGGACCTCGATCCAAATCTGCCCGCTGCCGTCTGAGTGAGAGAGACGATGTCGTTCAAGAGACTCCTGATTGCCAATCGCGGCGAGATCGCCATCCGCATCGCGCGTGCTGCGGCTGATGCCGGCATTACGACGGTCGCGATCCATCCCGCGGACGATGCACTGTCGCTGCATGTGCGTGTCGCCGACGAGGCGGTCGAAATCCCGGGACGCGGCGCACGCGCCTATCTCGACATCGACGCCGTCGTGAAAGCCGCGAAGGCGGCCGGCTGCGACGCTGTGCATCCCGGCTACGGTTTCCTCAGCGAGAACGCGGCATTCGCGAAGGCCTGCGCCGATGCGGGCATCACCTTCGTCGGGCCGAAGGCATCCGCGCTCGAATTGTTCGGCGACAAGGTCGCGGCCCGGCAGTTGGCAAAGCGTTGCGGCGTACCTGTTATCGCCGGCACCAGCGGGCCGTCGAGCCTCGAGGAGATCACGGCGTTCTTCACCTCGCTCGGCAGCAATGCGGCGATCGTGATCAAGGCGATGGCCGGCGGCGGCGGCCGCGGCATGCGCGTGGTCGAGAACGCGTCCGACCTCGCGGAATATTATGCACGCTGCCAGTCCGAGGCCAAGGCGGCGTTCGGCTTCGACGGCGTTTACGCCGAGCGGCTGATCCGCCAGGCGCGCCATATCGAGGTGCAGATCATCGGCGACAAGCACGGCGCGATCTCCCATCTCTGGGAGCGCGAATGCACCATCCAGCGCCGGCACCAGAAGCTGGTCGAGGTGGCGCCGAGCCCGTCGCTGAGCGATCCCCTGCGCGGCCGCATCATCGAAGCGGCGAAGCAGCTTGCAACGGCCGCGGCTTACGACAATCTCGGCACCTTCGAGTTCCTGGTCGACGGAACGGCGGACGACAGTTTTGCCTTCATCGAGGCCAATCCGCGGCTCCAGGTCGAGCATACCGTGACGGAAGAGGTGCTCGGCCTCGACCTCGTCCGCGCCCAGCTCGCGGTCGCCGCCGGCAGTTCGCTCGCTTCGCTCGGTCTTGCGCAAGGCGAGATCCCGAAGCCGCGCGGCTACGCCATGCAGCTTCGCGTCAACATGGAAACGCTGGACGAGACGGGTGCGACGCATCCGACCGGCGGAGTGCTCGCCGTGTTCGAGCCGCCGTCGGGGCCCGGCGTCCGCGTCGATAGCTTTGGCTATGCCGGCTACAAGACCAGCGCGGCCTTCGATTCGCTGCTGGCGAAGGTCATCGTGCACACGCCGGGCGAGGCCTGGCACGACGTCGTTGCAAAAGCCTCGCGCGCGCTGCGCGAGTTCCGCATCGACGGCGTCGTCACCAACATCGCCTTCCTGCAGGCCGTGCTGGCGCATCCCGATTTCAGGACCAACCGCATCGCGACCGATTTCATCGATCGCAATATCGCCAAGCTGGTCGAGGCGGCCGATGGCGCCGCCAAGCCGCTCTACTTCGCGGCGACGGAGCGCGGCGGCCACGATGCGGAAGCGCATGTCGCGCAGATCGTGCCCGAAGGCACGGTGATGGTCGCAGCGCCCCTGCAGGGTACCATCGTCACCATCCAGGTGAAGGAGGGCGAGATCGTGCGGCCCGGCCAGCAGCTCGCCGTGATCGAGTCCATGAAGATGGAGCATCTGGTCATGGCCGAGCAGGGCGGCCGTGTCGTGAAGCTTGCAGCCGGCGACGGGGTCACGCTGATGCATGGCGAGCCCATCATGTATCTGGAGCCGCTCGACGTTGCGGCCGATCATTCGGCGACGGAGGCCGATGTCGATCTCGACCACATCCGTCCCGACCTCGCCGAGCTGATCGCGCGTCAGGCCAACACGCTCGACGCAAACCGCCCCGCCTCGGTCGAGCGCCGCCGCAACACCAACCAGCGCACCGCGCGCGAGAATGTCGCCCAGCTCGTCGACGACGGCTCGTTCATGGAATATGGCAGCCTGGCCATCGCGGCGCAGCGGCGCCGGCGCAAGCTCGACGATCTCATCAAGAACACGCCGGCCGATGGTCTCGTGATGGGCGTCGCCACCGTCAACGCCGAGAAATTCGGCGGCGAGGCCGCGCGCTGCATCGTCGTAGCCTATGACTACACCGTGCTCGCGGGCACTCAAGGGCACATGAACCACAAGAAGATCGACCGCATGCTCACGCTGGCGGAAGACTGGCGCGTGCCGCTGGTGTTCTACGCCGAGGGCGGCGGCGGCCGGCCCGGCGACACCGACCGGCTCGGCATGACCGGCCTCGATGGTCCGTCCTTCGTGCAGTTCGCGCGGCTCTCCGGTCTCGTGCCCGTCGTGGGCGTGGTCTCCGGCTATTGCTTCGCCGGCAACGCCGCGATGCTCGGCTGCTGCGACGTCATCATCGCCACCCAGAACGCCTCGATCGGCATGGGCGGCCCGGCCATGATCGAGGGCGGCGGGCTCGGCGTCTATCACCCGGCCGAGGTCGGCCCGGTCTCGTTCCAGTCGCCGAACGGCGTCATCGACATCCTGGTCGACGACGAGGAGGAGGCGACCTCAGTCGCGCAGAAATACCTGTCCTACTTCCAGGGCGCGGTGACGGAGTGGGAAGCCGCGGACCAGCGCCTGCTCCGCCGCGCCATCCCGGAGAACCGCCTGCGCGTCTACGACATCCGCAGCGTGATCGACCTCGTCGCCGACAGGGACAGCGTGCTGGAGCTGCGCCGCGACTACGGCGTCGGCATGATCACCGCGCTGATCCGCATCGAGGGCAAGCCGTTCGGCTTGATCGCCAACAATCCGCGCCATCTCGGCGGCGCCATCGATGCCGATGCCGGCGACAAGGCCGCGCGCTTCCTGCAGCTTTGCGATGCCTTCGACCTGCCGATCGTCTCGCTCTGCGACACGCCCGGCTTCATGGTCGGCCCCGAGGCCGAGAAGACCGCGATCGTGCGCCACGTCTCGCGCATGTTCGTGACGGGTGCGAGCCTCACCGTGCCGCTGTTCGGCATCGTGCTGCGCAAGGGCTATGGCCTCGGCGCGCAGTCGATGATCGGCGGCGGCTTCCACGCCTCGTTCTTTACCGCGGCCTGGCCGACCGGCGAGTTCGGCGGCATGGGCCTGGAAGGCTATGTCCGCCTCGGCTTCCGCAAGGAGATGGAGGCGATCGCCGATCCCGAGGAGCGCGAGACCTACTATCGCAACAAGGTCGCCGAGCTCTATGCCAACGGCAAGGCGGTCTCGATCGCCTCGGTGTTCGAGATCGACAACGTGATCGACCCCGCCGAGACGCGGCGCTGGATCATGGCAGGGCTCCGCTCGGTGCCGAAGCCGCCGGCGCGGACGGAGAAGAAGCGGCCGTGCATCGACACGTGGTGAGGGCGGTGCAGCAAATCTAGCTCCTTCCGTCATTCCGGGGCGATGCGAAGCATCGAACCCGGAATCTCGAGATCCCGGGTTCGGCTCTTCGAGCCGCCCCGGGATGACAATCGAAAGAGGTGCGCCACTCGGCATTCCCTGTTCCCGATTGACATCCCCGCCCGTGCTGCCAGACTTTGCACAATAATACAGGGTGGAGACGTCCGCGATGGCCAGCCTTTCGGCCTCGAACCATGTCGCCCGTGTCTTGTCCGTCGCCAATCATGTGGCCGACGTCGATGCCTCTTCGCGGATTGCCAATTCCTGGCGCCGCTGCCTGATCGGCCACAAGCTCGATCCCGCCCGCCAGGGCCCGCCGCAGACGCTGACCGAGGCCGAGATCCGGCATGTCGCCGAGCCGATGGAGGAGACGATCAGGCTCGCGACGCCCGAGCTCGACGATCTCGCCCGCGTGCTGCGCGATGCCGGCTATTGCGTCAATCTCGCGGATGCGAACGCGACCATGCTGTTTAGCCGCCTGCCGGGCGAAGCCGATGCAAGGATGTTCCTGGACTGGAAGATCTACACCGGCTCGAACTTCGCCGAGACGTTCGAGGGCACCAACGGGCTGGGCACCGCGCTCGCCGAGCAGAAGCCGATCCTGGTGCACCGCGACGAGCATTTTCGCGCGCAATGGCACATGTTCTCCTGTGCGGTGGCACCGCTGTTCGACCAGGCCGGACGGCTCGCCGGTGCGGTCAACATCACCTCCTGCCGCGAGGATCTCGAGCGCGCCGCGCATCAGCTTGCGCTCGCGGTGACGATGGAGGCGACGCGGCGGATGGAGGGCGCGATCTTCCGCGGCCATTTCCGCAACGCCTGGATCGCGACCGTGCCCGGCGATGGCGGCAGCGGCCTCGTCGCCTATGACGACGACCGCCGCATCGTCGGCGCCTGCCGCTCTGCGCGTGCGCTGCTCGGCCTCACCGACGGCCTGATCGCCTCCGGCATCGACCTGTCGCGCTACATCAAGTTCGATCATCATGCCGCGCGCGGTGCGGACGAGATCGTCGAGCTGCGCCGCGCCGACGGCAGTCCGCTGGGACAGGGACATGTTGCCCCGCCGCTGCGTGCAAGATCGCATGCGCCGCGCCGCGATGCGCCTGCCGGCCGCTTCGAGGCCCTGCATCGGCTTGCCGGCCGCGATCCGGGCCTCGTCAGAAGCGTGAAGCGACTCATGAGCATCGGCGATCACAATCTGCCGGTGCTGCTGCATGGCGAAACCGGCGTCGGCAAGGACGTGTTCGCGCGCGCCATTCATGCGGCGAGCAATCGCGCCCGCAACAACTACGTCGCGTTGAACTGCGCGGCGATGCCGGAAAGCCTGATCGATGCCGAGCTGTTCGGTTATGAAGCCGGGGCCTTCACCGGCGCGCGGCGCGACGGCTCCAAAGGCCTGATCGTGCAGGCCGACGGCGGCACGCTGTTTCTCGACGAGATCGGCGACATGCCGATCGCGCTGCAGACGCGCCTGCTGCGCGTTCTGGAAAACCGCGAGGTCTGGCCGCTCGGCGCGCTCAAGCCGGTGCCGGTCGACATCCGCCTGATCAGCGCCACCCATCGCGACCTCGGCCGCATGGCGGAAGAGGGCGCCTTCCGCGCCGATCTCTATTTCCGCCTGCGCGGCTTGGAGGTGAAGCTGCCCGCATTGCGCGAGCGCGCGGACAGGGAGGATGTCATCCGTCAGATCGCACGCGAGGAGGCGCCCGATTGCCGCCTCTCGGACGAAGCCTGGTCGCTGCTCGCGGCCTATCCCTATCCCGGCAACATGCGGCAGCTCCGCCACGTGCTGCGGCTTGCCGGCTGCACGGCGGAGCACGGCGTCATCACCGATGCGGACCTCGATCTGCCGCCGTTCGGCGGGCGAACGACGGAGCCTGATCTCGCCGCAGCCGAGCGCGCCACGATCGTCGAGGCGCTGCGCAAGCACGGCGGCCGCGTGACGGACGCAGCGCGCGCGCTGAAGCTGAGCCGCGCGACGTTATATCGGAAGATCAAGCTGCTGAAGATCGAGACGGCGCAGTAGGCACGCGGCGACCGCTCTTCCCCTCTCCCCTTGCGGGAGAGGGTGGCTCGCCGCGTATGCGGCGAGACGGGTGAGAGGTCTCTCTCCGCTGGCTCGGAATCGTAGGGTGGGCAAAGGCGCACTTGCGCCGTGCCCACGATCTCTAACCGAATGTAGCAGATCGTGGGCACGCTTCGCTTTGCCCACCCTACGATACTGAACTCGCGGATAGAACCCCTCATCCGGCGCCATAGCCGAAGCTTTGCTTCGGCGTTCTTAAGAACGGCGGCCGGAGGCCGCCTATCCCACCTTCTCCCACAAGGGAAGAAGGGAAGCGCACCGAGCCTGCGGCCGCCCTTACGAAAAATCCGTCCAGCTCAGATGCCGGGAATCGAGGTCGCCGACTGTCACGGTCTCGCGGATCTCCTGGGGCGTATGAAAACTGCTCCGCAGATAGACCAGCGGCTTGGCGCCATCCGCATGCGATACAGCGCGGACCTCGCCGACGAAGATCGAGTGCGTTTTGGTTTCGAACTCCTGCGCCAGCACGCAGTCGAAGGCGGCGACCGCGTCGGTCAACACCGGTGCGCCGGTGACGCCTCTCGTCCACTGCCCGAACGCAAAGCGGTCGTCGCCGTTGACGCCCTTCTGGCCGCTGAAGGTCAGCGCCAGCATCGCGTGATCCTCGTGCAGGAAGTTGATCGCGAACGCGCCTTCCTCGCGGATGCGCGCATGCGCGCTGGCGTTGCGGTTGACGCAGACGATCAGCGACGGCGGCGAGTCCGACAGCGAGCAGGCCGAGGTCACCGTCAGGCCGGTGCGCGTGCCGTGCTCGGCGCCGACCGTGACCAGCGCCACGGCACCGGCGCATTGGCGCATCGCCTGCTTGAAATCCTTTGCGTCGAGAGGATTGGCGTCGACCGTCACGCGGAAATCTCCGAAATGAATGCGGGTGCGGCACGATCGCGCCGCACCCGCACCCGCGTCAAGCCGCCTTCTTCGCGGAGCCGAGATGCTTCAGGCGCGGCATCACCTCGTTCTTCAAGAGCGAGAGCGAGTGGTGCCAGGCCTCGGCCTTGTGCTTGTAGTCGAAGCCGAACACCAGCAGCACGCCGAAGCCGCCGACCTCGTCGTAGATCTTCTCGATCTTCTCGGCGACGGTCGCGGGCGAGCCGACGATCCAGTTCCGCTTGGCGCAATATTCGACCGTGACGTCGCTGTCGGGCACATCAGGGGCGTGCTTCAGATAGTCCTTGAAGCCGAAATGGCCGAGCAGGGGCAGGAAGTACTCGCTCATCATCCGGCCCATCATGTCGCCGGTCGAGAGCTTCCAGGCCTCCTCGTCGGTATCGGCGACGAACACCTCGCGCACGAGGCGCCAGTCCTGCCGGTTCGGCTTGCGCCCGGTCTTGGCGGCGCCGACCTCGACCGAATCCCAGTGGCTGGAGACGTAGGCCGGGTTGAGGTTGAGGCTCATCGGAATGAAGCCGCGCTCGCCGGCGAGCTTCAGCGTGTCCGAGTTCTTCGAGAGGCCGGCCACGCCGATCGGCGGATGCGGCGCCTGCAGCGGCTTGATGTGCGGCTTGAGGAAGTCGAACATCGTGTCCGGCTTGGTCACCGTCCAGAACTTGCCCTTGTGGGTGAAGGGCGCGGGCTCGGTCCACAGCTTCAGGATGATCTCCAGCGCCTCGCGGGTCATGTCGCGATTCTGCCCGCTCATGCCGTCGACGTTGAACATCGCCCAGTCGCTCGGCAGTCCCGAAGCCGCCACGCCGAAATTCAGCCGGCCCTCGGAGAGATGGTCGAGCATGGCGACGCGGTTGGCGAGCTCGGCCGGGTGGTGATAGGGCAGCAAGAATCCGCCCGGCCCGATGCGAAGCTTCTTGGTCTGCATCAGGGCCTGCGCGATCAGCAGATCCGGCGTGGGATTGGGTTCCCAGGGCGCGGTGTGGTGCTCGCCGACCCAGGCCTCCTGATAGCCGAGCTCGTCGAGCCAGCGCATGACCTGCAGGTCCCAGTCGTTGCCTTCCTTCAGGCCGCACTCCGGCGGGTGCGAAGGCATCGTGAAGTAGCCGATCTCCATGGGTTTCCTCTCCATAATTGACGCGTCTTGTGCGCGGTTCACGGATGTGAGTGGAGAGGCTTCAGCAAGCGGTGTGCCAGCGCGCCTCGCGCCCCTGGCTTGCGAGAAAAGGCTGGTTTGCCGGGGCAATAGCCGATATCCCGGGGCGGATTTGCTGGACGGCGTCTCATTGTCGCGAGACGGCGTCTTGCCGGTGAGACGAGGATACGATGACCGAACCCGCCTATGTCGCGGTGGACTGGGGCACCAGCAGTTTTCGCCTGTGGCTGGTTGATCGCGCCGGCAAGGTGCTGGCCGAGCGCCGCAGCGGCGAGGGCATGCTGGCTGCGGCCAAGACTGGCTTCGCAGCCGTGCTGCAAACCCATCTTGCCGCGGTCGAGGCGCCGGCTCATTTGCCGGTCCTGATCTGCGGCATGGCCGGCGCCAAGACCGGCTGGGTCGAGGCCGGCTATGTCGACACGCCGGCGCCGCTCGCCGCCATCCTCAAGCAGGCGGCGCGCGTGCCGGGCGAGGCGCGCGACATCCGCATCCTGCCGGGTATCGCGCAGCGCGATGCGGCCGCGCCTGACGTGATGCGCGGCGAGGAGACGCAGTTGCTCGGCGCGCTCGGCCTTCAGGCCGCCGGCGAGGCGATGGTCTGCATGCCCGGCACGCATTCGAAATGGGTGCGCGTGAAGGACGGCACGGTCGCGAGCTTCTCCACCTTCATGACCGGCGAGCTCTTCAGCGTGGTCTCGCGCGAGACGATCCTGTCGCTCGCGGTTGCCAATGCCGAGGACGCCGAGGACGTCTCGAGCTTCAGGGCGGCGGTGAAGGCCGCGTTCGAAGCACCGGCCTTCGCAGCCAATCTCCTGTTCGGCGCGCGGGCACGGCAATTGCTGTTCGGCGGCACGCCGGCCGCGGCACGCGAAACGCTGTCGGGCACATTGATCGGCGTCGAGCTTGCGGCGGGCCTTTCGGGCGCCGTGCCGGAAAGCGGCATCACGCTGGTTGCATCGGGGCGGCTTGCGGCGCTGTACAGGCTCGCCTTCGACACGCTGTCGGTCACGGTGCAACAGGTCGAGGCGGATGAAGCCGTCCGCCGCGGCCTGTCGATGGCGGCCGCGGCGATCTGGACGAAGTAGAAGGATTTTTGCGATGAGCGTTCCCTTTCCGCCGATGAAGCGTCCGCTGGTCGCGATCCTGCGTGGCGTCAAGCCCGAGGAGACCGAGGCGATCGTCGGCGTTCTGATCGAGGCCGGCATGACCGCGATCGAGATTCCCCTGAACTCGCCCGATCCGTTCCGTTCGATCGGGCTTGCGGCGAAGCTTGCGCCCTCAGGCGTGCTGATCGGCGCCGGGACCGTGTTGACCGCCGCAGATGTCGATCGTCTCAACGATGCCGGCGGCCGGCTGATGGTGTCGCCCAATGTCGACACCGAGGTGCTGGCGCGTGCGCATCAGCACGGCATGGTGACGCTGCCCGGCGTGTTCTCGCCGACCGAGGCGCTGCTTGCCGCGCGCTCCGGCGCGTCGGGCCTGAAGTTCTTTCCCGCGAGCGTGCTCGGCGCTTCCGGCATTGCCGCGATCAAGGCGGTGCTGCCGGCCGGCGTGATGATCGCCGCGGTCGGCGGCGTCTCCGACCAGAATTTTGCCGAGTACATCAAGGGCGGCGTCACCGCGTTCGGTCTCGGCTCCAGCCTCTACAAGCCGGGCATGACGGCGGCCGACGTCGCGGCGCGCGCGAGGGTGACGATGGTGGCCTACGATCGGGCGATTGCGAAAGACTGAGGGCGCAATAAACAAGCCGTGATGGCGGCGACGCCATGCGTTGTCCTATCTTGCTGCACCAGCGAGATCAGGGAGACCGACATGGCAATCAACAACATCGCCGATCTGTTCGTGGCAACGCTCGAACAGGCCGGCGTCAAGCGCATCTACGGCATTGTCGGCGACAGCCTGAACGCACTGACCGAGGCGCTGCGCCGCCGCGGCACCATCGAATGGATCCATGTCCGCCACGAGGAGGTCGCAGCGTTTGCGGCCGCCGGCGAAGCCGAGATGACCGGGAGCCTTGCGGTGTGCGCGGGCTCCTGCGGTCCGGGCAATCTGCATCTGATCAACGGCCTGTTCGACGCGCATCGCAGCCGTGTTCCCGTGCTGGCGATCGCGGCGCAAATTCCGACCGCCGAGATCGGCGGCGGCTATTTCCAGGAAACCCATCCGCAGAACCTGTTTCGCGAATGCAGCCATTATTGCGAGCTGGTTTCGGACGCGAGCCAGCTGCCTTACGTGCTGGAGAACGCGATCCGCGCGGCGGTCGGCCTGCGCGGCGTCGCCGTCGTCGCGATGCCCGGCGACGTTGCGTTCCGCAGCCCGCCCAAGCGCGCGCTCTCGACGGCGCGCGGACTTGCACTTGTCGCGCCGAAGGTGGTGCCGCAGGCCGACGAGCTGCAGGCGCTCGCGAATCTCCTCAACGGCGCCGAACGCATCACGCTGTTCTGCGGCCGCGGTTGCGCCGGCGCACATGCGCCGCTGATGCAATTGGCCGAAGCGCTCAAGAGCCCGATCGTGCACGCGCTCGGCGGCAAGGAACATGTCGAATACGACAACCCCTACGACGTCGGCATGACCGGCTTCATCGGCTTCTCCTCGGGCTATGCCGCCATGCATGCCTGCGACGCGCTGGTGATGCTCGGCACCGACTTCCCCTACAAGCAGTTCTTCCCGGCCGATGCGAAGATCGCCCAGATCGACATCCGCCCGGAAAATCTCGGACGGCGCGCCAAGATCGATCTCGGCGTCGTCGGCGACGTCAAGCTGACCATCGAGGCGCTGCTGCCGCTGCTCAAGTCCAAGACGCAGCGAAAACATCTCGACGACGCCGTCGCGCATTACAAGAGGGCGCGCGAAGGTCTGGACTCGCTTGCCAAGGGCACGCCGGGAGCCAAGCCGATCCATCCGCAATATCTCGCAAAGGTCATCAGCGACCATGCGAGCGATGACGCCGTGTTCACCGCCGATGTCGGCACGCCGACGGTGTGGGCGGCGCGCTATCTCGACATGAACGGCCGCCGGCGGCTGATCGGCTCCTTCGTGCACGGCTCGATGGCCAACGCCATGCCGCAGGCGATCGGGGCGCAGGCTGCGCAGCCCGGCCGCCAGGTGATCTCGCTGTCGGGCGACGGCGGCTTCACCATGCTGATGGGCGATCTGATCACGCTGACGCAGGAGAAGCTCCCGGTGAAGGTCGTGGTCTTCAACAACGGCGTGCTCGGCTTCGTCGCGCTGGAGATGAAGGCGGCTGGCTTCGTCGACACCAATGTCGATCTGGAGAATCCCGACTTCGCGGCGATGGCGCGCGCGATGGGCATCTTCGCCAAGCGTGTCGAGGATCCCGGCGAGCTTCCGGGCGCGATGAAGGAGATGCTGGCGCACAACGGACCTGCACTGCTCGACGTCGTCACCGCCAAGCAGGAGCTGTCGATGCCGCCGACCATCACGGCGGAGCAGGTCAAGGGCTTCAGCCTGTGGGTGCTGCGCGCGGTGATGAACGGACGCGGCGACGAGGTGCTCGATCTCGCAAAGACGAACCTGCTGCCGCGCTAACGATCGCGCTCTAGCCCCGCTTCGGCGCCGGCACCTGCAGCCGCTCGTGGCGGCGCTGGAAGCGCTGCCAGTGCAGCACGATGCCGATCAGCAGGGCCGGGACGAAGCCGAGCACGATCAGGAAATGCGGCAGCTCTTTCGGCGAAATGAAGGCCATGGCGATGTCGGATATCAGCCAGAGCGCTGCAAACATCACCGTGAAATCCAGGCGCGGGCAGCGCAGATAGTAGAACACGGCGGTGATGATGATGGCGGGCCCGATGGCGATGCCGATCATCACTGCCGTCAGTTCCTTGGGCGTCAGCGCGTCGAGCACCATCGACGCCAGCAGCCAGAGTGCGGCGAACATGGCAATGATGTCGAGCGGATGCCGCAACCCAATACCTCTCGTGGGAACCGCGCTATCGTCGTGGCCGAGCCCCCCTGCCGTCAAGGGAAAATACGGCTATTCCTCGTCACTTCCGGGCGTCTGGCGTAGCATGAAATGGCCGAAAGCGGTGGCGATCGGCTTGTCCGCATCGTCCTGCCAGGCGCGGGCCTCGAAGGCCACGATGCGGCGGCCCTGTTTCACGATCGAGACGTTGGCGAAGGTATCGAGCGCGCGGCCGGAACGCAGATAGTTGACAGTGAGTCCGATCGGCTTGGGCGGCGCGGCAGCGCCGAGCTCGCGCGCCACGCCGATGATGGCGGTGGTCTCGAGGAACGCGCCGGTCATGCCGCCGTGGATCGCGGGCAGGATCGGATTGCCGATGATCTGCGGCGAGAACGGCATCGTCAGCGTGCCGTCGTCGTTGACGCGGATGCCGAGCGCGCGCGCGAACGGGCTGCGTGCAAACGGGCCGTCCGGATCCTCGGGTGCCTCCAGCGTCGGGATGCTGCGCGCATCCATCCGGCGGTCGGCGAGCATGTTGGTGCGATTGGCGCCAATCATGAAGCAGGCGGTGGCGGTCGCGACCGGCTCGTCCTCGGACTCCTGATAGGCGGTGGCGCGCACGAACGCGATCGAGCGCGTGGTGCGGTAGCAGATCGAATGCGCCTTGATGTCGAGGCCGGGCGTTGCCGGCTTCTGGTAGTCGATGCGCAGATCGAGGGTTGCGATGGCGCGCGTGCCGTCGAGCGCAAGTTGCACCGCCATGCCGCAGCTCTCGTCGAGCATCGCGGTGACGACGCCGCCATGCAGGACGCCGGTTTCGGTGTCGCCGACGAAGACCGGGCGATAGGGCAGGCTGGACCAGGCCTCGCTGGGCGCGAAGCGGTCGAGCTGGAGCCCGCTGATATGGCCGTAGTCGGAGCGGCGGCCCTTGATGGCCTCGGCGAGTTCCTCGAACGGCAGCGTGGTGGGTGGCATGGACATGGCGATGTTCTAGACCAGTGCAGGGCGGCGCGCAAAACCTGCGAATGCGCCTTGCCGGGGGCTTTTGCCCGGACCGGTTTGGCCTCGACAGGGCGGGCCAAAGCAACGATGGTGAACTCTTCGTTCGTCCAATGCCCGCAAGGAGCGCCCATGACCGACCCCGAGACGCCCGGCACCAACCAGGGGCCCGTCACCATTTCGACCAGCAGCTCGGAGCGGGCGCCGATCATCTATTTCGACGGCGCGTCCTGCTTCGGCCATCACAACGGCGCGATCCAGATCGAGCTCGCCGCGAACCTGTTGGTGCCGATCGGTGCCGCCGTCAGGGTCGACGTGGTCCAGACCGCGCACCTGCGCTGCAGTGTGGCCGCCGCGCTGGCGCTGCGCGAAGCACTCGACAAGGCACTCGCGATGTACAAGCAGGGCCAGCAGCAGCCGGCCGAGGTCATTCCCGCGGTGAAGAACTGACGGGCCGTTTGAAGGGCTGATATCTCGCCGCGAAACAGGCCCTCATCCTGAGGGCCCGCCGACGGCGGGCGTCTCGAAGGATGAGCTGCCGGAGGCGATCTCTCAGCTCACATGCACCTTCGGCTTCCGGCCGCCGTTCCACTTGCCGTCGAGCGCGCGCTCGATCTGGGCGGCGAGCTGCAGCAGGAGGCCGTCATTGGCCTGCTTGGCGATGGCCTGGATGCCGAGCGGCAGGTCGTGATCCTGCGCTGCCATCGGCATCGAGATCGCGGGCATGCCGCAGAGATTGGCGAGCGGCGTGAAGGCGAAGAAGCGCCAGAGATTGCCGAACCAGTCGAGCACGTCGGGATTGTCGGAGATGGTGAGATATTCCTTGGTGCCGACCTTCGGCGTCGGCAGCGCGGTGATCGGCGTCAGGATCACGTCCCACTGCTCGAAGAAGCTGCCGAAGCCGCGCGAGGTGGTGTTGAACACGCCCTGCATCTTCGCCCGCTCGGCGAAGGTGGTGTGGCGGCCGGCTTCCCAGATGCGGATGTTCATGGGCTCGATCAGATCTTCCGGCGGCTTCTCCAGCCCGCGCGCCGCGAGCATGTTGGAGATTACGACTGCGAAATTGCTGATGTAGCAGGTGGTCTGTGCCGCGAAGGCGGCGCGGAAGTCGAGCTCGGGCAGCGCGTAGTCGACGTGATGGCCGAGGCCTTCGAGGAAACGCCCGGTCTTCTCCAGCTCGGCGGCGAGCTGCGGCGTCGCGGTGTAGTCGCCCCAAGTATGGGACAGCGCGATGCGAAGTTTGCCGGGATCGCGCTTGATCATTTCCGAATAGGGCTGCGCCGTGGTCCAGAACGGCATGAACTCGCCGGGCGCAGGCCCGCGTGCATGGTCGACGAAGGCGGCGGTATCCCGCACCGAGCGCGACTGGCAGCCCTGGAT
Organism: Bradyrhizobium sp. KB893862 SZCCT0404; assembly: GCF_018130885.1. Classification (NCBI taxonomy): domain Bacteria; kingdom Pseudomonadati; phylum Pseudomonadota; class Alphaproteobacteria; order Hyphomicrobiales; family Nitrobacteraceae; genus Bradyrhizobium; species Bradyrhizobium sp. KB893862 SZCCT0404. The sequence goes on along the minus strand of NZ_JAFCLT010000011.1, from coordinate 79,168 downwards.
CGAGACGAGGCCGGTGAGATCGGACATGTGCGGCGCCAGCGAGAACACGCCGCGGGACACCTTCAGGCCGATATTGCCGTTGACGCCGGCGGGAATGCGGATCGAGCCGCCGCCGTCGGTCGCATGCGCGATCGGCACCACGCCCGCCGCCACCATCGCGGCGCTGCCGGCCGACGAGCCGCAGGTGGTGTAGTCGGTGTTCCAGGGATTGCGCGTGACGTAGACGGCGGGATTGTCGGCCGAAGAGCAGACGCCGAATTCCGGTGTCGTGGTACGTCCGATCAAATTGAGCCCAGCCTGGCGGAATTTGCCGGTGAGGAACGTATCGGCCGCCGCGCGATTGCCGCGCATCAGGAGCGAGCCCATCTCCTGCAGCCGGCCCTTCATGGTCGGGCCGAGATCCTTCATCAGGAAGGGCAGGCCGGCGAAGGGACCGGCGAGATTGGCGCCGTCCTTGGCGGGATCGGCGATCACGTCCTCGAACAGCTCGACCACCCCCGACAAGGACGGATTGACCTTGGCGACGCCCGCCGCTGCCTGCCGCGCCAGTTCCTTTGCCGTCAGCTCGCCCTTGCGGACGCGGGCCGCCAGCGCGACGCCATCGTGCTGCGCCCATTCATTCCAGCTCATCGGCAAAGTCATGTCGTCAAAATCCCCTTGGGTAGCGGCGCCACCTTTTTCGCAAGGGGCCGTGTGAATCAACTGAGCCGGGGCGAAGGGCAGGGTTGCGCCCGGCGGAGAGGTCGGCGGGGTCCTTAAGACAGGCGCGCGATGACCGCAACCGGGCCGCCGCCGGCCGGGCCCTGATGCTCGGCGCCGCCGGAAACATAGACCGCGCCGGTGCCGGCGAGACCCGCGATCAGGCCGCCGACAGCGGCGCGGGCGTGGCGTGTCGAGCTGATGTCGGTGTCTTCGAGCATGGTGTGGCGGAAGCCGCGCACGGTGCCATCCGGCGAGGCCTCGGCCTTGGCGAAGATGTTGACGAGCGCGCGGCCCGGCTGCGGCGTGGCGCCAAGCCCGACGCTCTTCAGCGCCGACGTCACCGCCGCGGCATCGATCGCATCGTCCATCACGGCATGCCCGATTTCGAATTCGCTCGCGGATGATGCGGAGTTGCCGAGCACGATGACGACGTTGTGCATCAGCTCGATCCCCGACGAGGTCGAGGCGACGTTCGAGAACAGGTCGTAGCGCCGCAGCACGTCCTCGTCGCGGACATCAGGGCCGATCTCGCCGAGCGCGACCGCAACCCCGAGCGCGGAGGCGCCGCGCGAATAGGCCATCGAGCTGTAGGCGCTCGTCGTCGCCGTCTTGTTGCCGCGCGCGTTTGCTGCTTCGACGCGCTCACTGGTGAGCAGCGGACACTTGATCTGCACGAAATGCACGTCGGCGGGATCGGAAATGCCGGCATCCTGCATCGCGGCTTTCACCGCTTTGGCCGTCTCCGTGATCTGCGCGGAGCGCCCGAGCTCTTCTGGCAGGAAGTCCCGCGTGTGGGCCATGCCGATGCCGAGGCGCTTGCCGGACAGGCCTGCCGGGCGCTCGGCCGCGCTCCGCGTGAATACCGTGAGATGCGGGCTCAGCACGCCTTCGGTGCCGCCCGACATCACGAAGGCGATACGCTGCTCGACCGCCTCCGGCGACAGACCGAGCTTTGGCGCCAGCGCCGTGCACAGCGCGGCCACGGCATATTCCCGGGTGAAATCGTTGACGCCGCCATTGCCTTCGGTCTTGCCGAGGATCGCCAGGATCGATGTCGGGTCGATCGCGCCGGAGCCAATCATGGCCATGAGGCCGGAGACGTCGCCGGGGCCGCTGGTGGCGATCTTGAAGACGCCGACCGATGTGGTGGGCATTGTAGTCCTCGCATGCAGTTCGGTGGTCCGGCGAGGCCAACCAGCCGTGGTACGGGGGCGGCTGTCAATCCCTGTCGTCGTCCTGGCGGAAGTCCGTAGCCCGGATGGAGCGCAGCGTAATCCGGGACCTTCGTGCTTCTGGCGCAAACCCGGATTTCGCTACGCTCCATCCGGGCTACGAGACCTTGCATTGCGATAGCAACCTCCGCCACCCCACGATTGTGGCGAGATCGCATCGCTCCAGCAAAAAAATCCTCTGTCGACGGTTGCGCGCCGCACCTTGATGAATCAACCTTGGTTGGTCCATAAGCGGCGTCCCGCGGCCGGATTTCGGTCTGCGTCGCGTGCTTGGATAGAGGGATTCTCGCGTGGCAAATATCAACCAGAAGATTGCGCAGGAGCTTGGGGTACGGGCGGAGCAGGTCGAGGCGGCGGTGACGCTGCTCGACGGCGGCGCCACGGTTCCCTTCATCGCCCGCTACCGCAAGGAAGCGACCGGTGCGCTCGACGACGCGCAATTGCGCACCCTGGAGGAGCGCCTGGTTTACCTGCGCGAGCTGGAAGACCGCCGCAAGGCCATCCTCGAATCGGTCCGCGAGCAGGGCAAGCTCGACGCCGCGCTGGAAGCCACCATCATGGCCGCCGACAGCAAGGCGCGTCTCGAAGACATCTATCTGCCGTTCAAGCCGAAGCGCCGCACCAAGGCCGAGATCGCCAAGGAGGCCGGCCTCGAGCCGCTCGCCAATCAGCTCATGGCCGAGTCCGGCAACGATCCGAAGGTCGTGGCGGAAGGCTTCATCAACGCCGAGAAGGGCGTTGCCGATGCCGCCGCCGCGCTCGACGGCGCCCGTGCCATCCTCGTCGAGCGCTTCGACGAGGATGCCGACCTGATCGGGAGCTTGCGCGAGGAGATGTGGACCAACGCGCGCATGGCCTCCAAGGTGCGCGAGGGCAAGAAGACCGAAGGCGAGAAGTTCGCCGACTATTTCGAGTTCTCGGAGCCGCTGACCAAGCTGCCCTCGCACCGCATCCTCGCGATGTTCCGCGGCGAGAAGGAAGAGATCCTCGACCTGCAGATCCAGCCCGAGGCGGAGGCGCCGCCGCCGGGCGTGCCCAGCGCCTATGAACTCAAGATCATGAAGCGGTTCGGCATCGCCGACCTCAAGCGCGCCGGCGACCGCTGGCTGATCGACACCGTGCGCTGGGCCTGGCGCACCAAGATCCAGGTGCATCTCAACATCGACCTGCGCATGCGGCTGTGGAATTCGGCCGAGACCGAGGCCGTGCGCGTGTTCGCATCGAACCTGCGCGACCTCCTGCTGGCGGCGCCCGCCGGCACCCGCGCCACCATGGGGCTCGACCCCGGTTACCGCACCGGCGTCAAGGTTGCGGTCACCGACGCGACCGGCAAGGTGGTCGATACCGCCGTGATCTATCCGCATGAGCCGCAGCGGCAGTGGAACGAGTCGCTGGCGACACTGGGCCGGCTCGCGATGAAGCATCGCGTCGAGCTGATCGCGATCGGCAACGGCACGGCCTCGCGCGAAACCGACAAGCTCGCAGGCGATCTCGTCAAGGGTCTCGCCGAGCTGAAGATGAACAAGATCGTGGTGTCGGAAGCCGGCGCGTCGGTCTACTCGGCCTCGGCCTTCGCCTCGGAGGAGCTGCCCGGCCTCGACGTCACCCTGCGCGGCGCGGTTTCGATCGCGCGGCGCCTGCAGGATCCGCTCGCCGAGCTCGTCAAGATCGAGCCCAAGGCGATCGGCGTCGGCCAGTATCAGCACGATCTCGGCCAGGCCAAGCTCGCCAAATCGCTCGATGCCGTGGTCGAAGACTGCGTGAACGCCGTCGGCGTCGACGTCAACACCGCTTCGGCGCCGCTGCTGGCGCGGGTGTCGGGCGTCGGCTCCGGCCTGGCCCAGAGCATCGTGGCGCACCGCGACGCCAACGGCCCGTTCAAGTCGCGCAAGGCGCTCAAGGACGTGCCGCGGCTCGGCCCGAAGGCGTTCGAGCAGTGCGCGGGCTTCCTGCGCATCCTCGGCGGCGAGGACCCGCTCGATGCCTCGGGCGTGCATCCCGAAGCCTATCCGGTGGTGCGCCGGATTCTCGAGGCGACCAAGAGCGACATCAAGGCGCTGATCGGCAGCAGCGAGATCGTCCGCACGCTGAAGCCGAAGGATTTCGTCGACGAGACTTTTGGTCTGCCGACCGTCACCGACATTTTGAAGGAGTTGGAAAAGCCCGGCCGCGATCCGCGCCCGGCGTTCAAGGCCGCCGTGTTCAAGGAGGGCGTCGAAGAGATCAAGCACCTCCAGAAGGGCATGATCCTCGAAGGCACCGTGACCAACGTCGCCGCCTTCGGCGCCTTCGTCGATATCGGCGTGCACCAGGACGGCCTCGTCCACATCTCGGCGATGTCGAAGAACTACATCAAGGATCCGCGCGAGGTGGTGAAGCCCGGCGACATCGTCAAGGTGAAGGTGCTGGACTTCGAGGTCGCCCGCAAGCGCATCTCGCTGACCCTGCGCCTCGACGACGAGGTCGGCGCCAAGAAGGACGCCCCCGGCATGCAGCGCGACAACAGCTCGCGCAACGCCAGCCGCATGACCTCGTCGGCGCCGCGCAAGCAGGAATCCTCCGGCGGCGGCGCGCTCGCCGAGGCGATGCGCCGCGCGGCGGAGAAGAACAACGGCAAGCGGGCGTAGCTCTTAACCTCTCCCCGCCTTTTTGCGGGGAGAGGTCGGACCGCGTTAGCGATCCGATGACAGGCTCCGCGAAGCAATCCAGGCTGTCTCCGCGGAAACAGTCTGGATTGCTTCGTCGCAAGAGCTCCTCGCAATGACGAGGAGAGAGCGTGGCGCGTCCCCTCCCTAACTCCCGCGTCAGAATCTGGCGTGTTTGTAAGTTGAAGGGCGCTTCCTCTCGTCTGATCCTCCTCGTGCGGCACGGAGACTGCCGCGCTGCAAGGAGGATGCTTCGATGCACAACAGGCTTCTCAAGGGCCTCACCGCGGTGGTCGTCGCCGCGACGATGGCGCTCGCGTCACCGGTGCTGGCCCGTGGCGGCGGCGGTGGCGGCCATGGCGGCGGCTTCGGCGGCGGAGGTCACGGCGGCTTTGGCGGTGGCGGCCATTTCGGCGGCGGGCATTTCGGTGGCGGCATGCACGCGGGCGGTTTCGGCGGCATGCGTGTCGGCGGCATGGGCGGCGCCCGGTTTGTCGGCGGTCCCGCCTTCGGCGGCGCGCGCTTCGCCCATGCGGCGATCGGGCCGCGCTTTGCCGGCGCCGGCTGGCACGGCCATCACGGCTTCTTCCGCCATCACCACTTCCGTCGTTTCGCCGTCTTCGGCGCGCCTTTCCTCTACGCCGGCTACGATGACGGCTGCTGGCGCAGGAACTGGACGCCCTGGGGATGGCGATGGGTCAATGTGTGCGGAGACTACTGGTAGTCGCATCGCCGTACCGCACCATTGTCGCGATCGCCATCGGACAGTTCCGCTCAGCCCCGGAACGGGATAGTCTGGTGGCGATCGTCGCGCGGAGTTTTGCATGACCGGAGGTCACCGCCGCATCCTGGTCGTCGAGGACGATCCGGAAACCGCAGGCCAGCTCGTCGAGGAGCTGACGACCTCCGGCTATGAGGTCGACCTCGCCGCCACCGGGCGCGAAGCCCTGAGCCACGGCGCCGCGCGCGACTATGCCGTGATCACCATCGACCGCATGCTGCCCGACATCGACGGCATCACCGTGATGCGCCAATTGCGCGACGACGGCATCGCCGCCCCCTTCCTGATCATCTCCGCGCTCGGCGAGGTCGATGACCGCGTCCGGGGCTTGCGTGCCGGCGGCGACGACTACCTCGTCAAGCCGTTCTCCTTCATCGAGCTGCTGGCCCGGCTCGAAGCCCTCGGCCGGCGCAGCGACGTCATCGCCAAGGAGACGCTGCTGCGCGTCGGCGACCTCGCCGTCGACCTGATTGCGCGCGCTGCCTTCCGCCGCGGCCGCAAGATCCCGTTGCTGCCGCGCGAATTCCAGCTGCTCGAATATCTCGTCCGCAACGAAGGCCGCGTGGTCTCCCGCGCGATGCTGCTGCAGCATGTCTGGGACCTGCATTTCGATCCCTCCACCAACATCATCGACGTCTATGTCGGACGCGTCCGTCGCAAGGTGGACGATGCCCAGGCCTATCCGCTGATCCACACCATCCGCGGCATCGGATATTGCCTCCGTGCTCCTGGCTAACACGCTTCGCTCATCGACCTTCCGCCTGGCGCTGATGGCGATCGCCGCATTCGGGCTGATCGTCGCGGCGATCATGGCCTACGTCTATGTTGGGACGCTCGCCTATGTCGAGCGCCAGCTCGGTACTGCCGTCGATCATGACGGCTTCACCGGCATGATCGAGCTTGCGATGGTCGCTGTCGCCGTGCTGCTCCTCGCCCTCGCCGGGCTTGCGGCGGTGCTGGTGACACGGCGCACGGTCGGCCGTATCGAAGAGATCAACGCCACCAGCCGCGCCATCATGCTGTCCGGCCTCGACCGGCGCATCCCCTTGCGCGGCAGCCACGACGAGTGGGACCGCGTCGCCGAAAACCTCAACCAGATGCTCGACCGCATCGAGACGCTGATGGGCGAGGTGAAGCAGGTCAGCGATAACGTCGCCCACGATCTGCGCACGCCGCTGACGCGCATGCGCGGCCGGCTGGAGAAGGCCTATCATGCCCCGCGCAACAGCGCGGGCGATGCCGCCCTGATCGGCGACACCATCGCCGATCTCGACGCCGTGCTCGGCATGTTCGCCTCCATCACCCGCATCTCGGAGATTGAGACGCGGGCCCGCCGGAGCGCCTTTCGCGCGCTGAACCTGACGGAAATCGCAGGCGAGGTGGTCGAGCTCTACGACGCCGCGGCCGAGCAGGTCGCGACGCAGCTCGTTCTGGAGGGGGATCGCGAGGTGCCGGTGACCGGCGACCGCGACCTCCTGTTCGATGCCGTCGCCAATCTCGTCGACAACGCGATCAAGCACGGCTGCAAAGGCGGCCAGGTGACGGTGACCTGCCGCAGCGCCGATGGCAGCGCCGAGATCGCGATCACCGACGACGGCCCGGGCATTCCCGCCGAACAACGCGAGCACGTCTTCAAGCGCTTCTACCGGCTCGAGCAGAGCCGCTACACGCCGGGCAACGGCCTCGGTCTCAGCCTCGTCGCCGCGGTGGCGCGTCTTCATGGCGCCGAGATCGCGTTGCACGACAATGCGCCGGGCCTGACGGTCCAGCTCCGCTTCCCCAAGACCTCGGCGCCATAACGCTCATCATAGTTCGATCACGCCGCGGCGCGCCGCGTGGGCCACTGCATCGGTGCGACCGGTCGCATCGAGCTTGTCGAGCAGCGAGCCGACATGGAATTTCACGGTGTGCACGGAGATGCCGAGCCGCCGCGCGATCATCTTGTTGGAGGCGCCCTCGGCCATCAGCGCCAGCACGTCGAGCTCGCGCTGCGTCAGCGCGATGTCCGCGGGCATGCTCCGCACATCGCGGGCGACGATCGCCGCGGCAGCCTGCTCGCCGGGTGCGGCGAGGCGAATCCCGGCGACATTGCCGAGCAATGCCGCCAGGCGATCGGCCAGCGCGGGATCGTCGATCTCCAGCGACAATACGATCTCGGCCGTCTTGTCCGCGCTCACGCCTCCGGCCTCTCGCCGACCGTGACCTTGAAGCTGACCGGCTCGCCGCCGCGGCGCACCGCCACATCGACGATTGCGCCGACGCTGGCCGGACCCAGCGTCCGCGACAGCGCGCGCACGCCCGACAGCTTCTGGTCGTTGACGGCCACGATCACGTCGCCCTGGCGGATGCCGGCCGCAGCCGACGGACCGGCCTTGTCGACATTCATCACCATCGCGCCGACGCCGTCGTCCAGCCGCACCGGCTGGAGGCCGAGGCCGAGATAGCCGCGGGCGATGCGGCCGCGCGCCTCGAGCTGCGGCGCGACGCGCTCGATCGTCGCGGCCGGTATTACCAGCACCCGCCGCGGTCCGAGCACTGCCATGCCGAAGGCGCCGCCCGATGCGTCGAGCGCGAGGCCGCCCTGCTGGCTGCCGCCGAGGCGGACGTCGAGCTCGATCCGGGCGTCGATGTCGCCGCCGCGAAGCGAGCGCCAGCCCTTGCCGGACGCCGAGACCATTCCGAGCGCGGCGCTCGGGGCCTCGCGGTGGGTGGCGACCACGATCGACAACGCGCCGAGCGGCGGCACCGTGGCGTCCAGCTTGACCGGCGCGAGCGCGATGTCGGCGCGCAGCAGCGCGATGTCGGTCGTATGGTCGCGGCCGGCGATCGTGGCGGCGACCCGGCTGCCGTCGGCGAGGCCGATCTCGACCTCGCCCTCGTCGGCCAGTACCTCGTCGGCGGTGACGATGAGCCCGCTCCTCCAGACGAAGCCGGTTGAGCGGGAGCGATGCGAATGCACGGAGACGACGGACGGCGCGGCGCGCGCCACCACGTCCGCGAGCGCGGACGACAGCGAGGACAGAGAAGTTGAGTCGGTCATGGCGAGCTCCTGAACGTTGTCCTCAATCTGGGATGTCGCGGGCGATTGCGAAACTGGCCGGGTGGCCAGGATTCGAACCAGGACGGGCCTCCGTAGGACCACGGCCGACGAACATGTGATTGGGAGCCCTTCACGGGAACGTGTAGCTATCCCGAAATTGCGCCCCATGGCCTCCAGGATTTCAGCGAGCCTCGCCCGATGACCATCGACCTCACCCGCCGCACCCTGCTTCAACTTGCCGGCGCCAGCTCGCTCGCGATGGCGGCCGCCGCGGCCGCGCGCGCCGAGGGCAACCCGCAAGGCGGCGGCCCGACCTATGCCAGCCGGACGCCGATGCGGGTCGGCATGGTCACGCTCCGGGTCAAGAATCTCGACAAGGTCGCGGACTACTATCGCGACGTGATCGGGCTCACCGTGATGGAGCGCTCGTCGGCGACCGCAAGGCTCGGCACGGCCGGCATTACGCTGCTGGTGCTGGAGGCCCGTCCCGATGCCGCGATCGAGCAGCGCACCGCCGCCGGCCTCTACCACACCGCCTTCCTGATGCCGACGCGCAAGGACCTGGCGCGTTGGCTGGTGAACGCGGCCGCGCATCGCGTCAAGCTGTCGGGCTTTGCCGATCACCTGGTCTCTGAATCCGTCTATCTCGACGACCCCGAAGGCAACGGCATCGAGGTCTATGCCGACCGCGATCCCTCGCAATGGCAGTGGAGCGAGGGCAGCGTGAAGATGGCGACCGACGAGCTCAACATCCCCGATTTGCTGTCGCTGACCAATACGCGCGTTCCCGACTATGCCAAGGCGCCGGACGGGCTGCGCGTCGGCCACATGCATCTGCGTGTCGGCGATCTCGCCGAGGCCGAGCGATTCTATCACGGCACGGTCGGCCTCGACCCGACCCGCAAGCGCAACGGCGCGGCGTTCCTGTCGTCGGGGCGCTACCACCATCACCTCGGCATGAATGTCTGGCAGAGCGAGGGCGCCGGCCAGCGCGACGAATCCGCGACCGGGCTCGCCTGGTTCTCGCTGGTGATGGCGAAGCAGGAGCTGCTCGCCGCCCAGGAAGAGCGTCTGCGCAAGAGCGGCGTGAAGGTCACCGCGCTTGCCGATGGCCTGGAGGCGATCGATCCCTGGGGCACGCGGGTGCGCCTGCTCAAGGTTTGATCGCCGGGGCGGGCATTGCTAATACCTCCGGGGTGCCAGCCTCCGGAGCCCCGACATGTCCGAATTCCACGGCGTCTTTCCCTACCTCGTCTCCCCCGTCGATGCCGATGGCAACGTTCGGACCAACGTGCTCGCAAGGCTCTGCGACGATTTGATCGGCGCCGGCGTGCATGGACTGACGCCGCTGGGCTCGACCGGCGAGTTCGCCTACCTGAATGCCGCGCAGCGGAGCGCGATCGTCAAGTCCACGATCGAAGCCGCGAAGGGCCGCGTGCCTGTTGTGGCCGGGGTCGCCTCCACCTCGACCGCGGATGCGGTGGCGCAGGCGAGGGCGTATCAAAAACTCGGTGCCAACGGCATCCTGGCGATCCTGGAAGCCTATTTCCCGCTGACCGATGCCCAGGTGGAATCCTACTTCCGCGCCATCGCGGATGCCGTGGACATTCCCGTCGTCATCTACACCAACCCGCAATTCCAGCGCTCCGACCTGACCCTCGACACCATCGCGCGCCTCGCCGAACATCCGCGCATCGGCTACATCAAGGACGCCTCGACCAATACCGGCCGGCTGCTCTCGATCATGAACCGCTGCGGCGATGCCTTGCGCGTGTTCTCGGCCTCCGCGCACATCCCGGCGGCGGTGATGCTGATCGGCGGGGTCGGCTGGATGGCGGGCCCGGCCTGCATCATCCCGCGCCAGAGCGTTCAGCTCTACGACCTCGGCAGGGCCGGCCGCTGGGACGAGGCCATGGCGCTCCAGCGCAGGCTGTGGCGCATCAACGAGGCCTTCGCCCGCTTCAACCTCGCCGCCTGCATCAAGGCCGGGCTGGCGATCCAGGGCTACGACGTCGGCGATCCCGTCCCGCCGCAGGCCCCGCTGACATCAGATGCGCGCAAGGTCGTGGAGGCGGCGCTCAGGGAGCTCTCTCCATAGTCGTCATTCCGGGGCGATGCGCAGCATCGAACTATGGTGCGCAGTTGCGCACCTGAGAATCTCGAGATTCCGGGTTCGTCCTTTGGACGCCCCGGAATGACGTCCCATGAGAAGCCGGGCATGACGAAACCGCGGATATCCCGCCTAAATCCGTGGCTGGCATGCCTCTGGTCGATCCGCTAAAAGGCTGCCCGCAGTTTCGAAAAGACCCTGAGGACCCCACGGAATGAACATTCTTCCCGGCAATTTGCGTTTCGGAGCGGGCCAGCCCGTCAAGCGTTTGGAAGACCAGCGGCTGCTGACCGGGAAGGGGCAATTCATCGACGACAAGCCGGAAGATGGCGCGTTGTGGTTGCATGTGCTGCGCTCGCCGCATGCGCATGCCAAGATCGTCTCGATCGACACCAGCGCTGCGGCCGCGATGCCGGGCGTTGCCGCGGTCTACACCGGTGCGGACCTGATCAAGGACGACATCGGCACCATCCCGACCCTGAGCATCTTCAAGCGCCCCGACGGCAAGCCGATGACGGTGCCGCCGCGCCGCCTGCTCGCCCATGAGATCGTGCGCTATGCCGGCGAGGCCGTCGCTGCGGTGGTTGCCGCCTCGCGCGCCGACGCGCAGAGCGCGGCGGAAGCGATCGTGGTCGAATACGACGTTCAGCCTGCGGTGGTCGATCCCGTCGAAGCCGTGAAGCCCGGCGCGCCCGTGGTGTGGCCGGAGGCGCCCGACAACATCGTCGGCGCGATGAGCTATGGCGATGCCGCCAAGGCGGACGAGGCGTTCGCCAAGGCCGCCCACACCGTCGAGCTCGACATCGTCAGCCAGCGCCTCGTGCCCTCGGCGATGGAGCCGCGCTCGACCATTGCCGAGATCGACAAGAAGACCGGACGTCTGCTGCTGCATGTGCAGTCGCAGACCCCGGCCTCGACCCGCGACGTGCTGGCGGAAGCCGTGCTCAAGCGTCCCAAGGACAGCGTGCGCGTGCTGGTCGGCGACATCGGCGGCGGCTTCGGCCAGAAGACCAACCTTTATCCCGAGGACGGCATCGTCGCCTACGCCGCGACCAAGCTGAACAAGAAGATCCGCTGGCGCGGCGACCGCACCGACGAGTTCGTCGGTGGCACCCATGGCCGCGATCTGACCTCGACGGCATCGTTTGCGCTCGACGAGAAGGGCAAGGTGCTGGCCTATCGCGTCAAGTCGATCGGCTGCACCGGCGCTTATTCCTCGGGCGCGGCCAACATCATTCCGCTGGTGCTCGGGCCGTTCGTGCAGACCGGCGTCTACGACCTGCCGCTGGTGCATTTCGAGGTGCAGTCGGTGATGACCCACACCGCGCCGGTCGGTGCCTATCGCGGCGCGGGCCGTCCCGAAGCCGTGTTCATCGTCGAGCGTCTCTTTGATGCCGCAGCCCGCAAGATCGGCATGGATCCGCGTGCGATCCGGAAAGCGAACTACATCAAGCCGGGTCAGCTGCCCTATACCAACGCGGCCGGGCAGGTTTACGATTCCGGCGCCTTCGCCCACATGCTCGACCGCGCCGTCAAGCTCGCCGACTGGGACGGCTTTGCCGCGCGCAAGAAGGCTGCGAAGAAGAAGGGCCTGCTCTACGGACGCGGGCTCACCTCCTACATCGAGTGGACCGGCGGCCGCGCGCACACCGAGAAGGTCAGCCTGCATGCGACCTCGCAGGGCCGCGTCGTGCTGCATTCCGGCACCATGGCGATGGGGCAGGGGCTGCAGACCACCTACACCCAGATGATCTCCGACACGCTCGGCATTGCCATGGACAAGATCGACGTCGTCCAGGGCGACACGGATCTCGCCATGGGTTTTGGCAGCGTCGGCTCGCGCTCGCTGTTCGTCGGCGGCACGGCGGTCGCGGTCTCCTCCAACGACCTGATCCAGAAGGCGCGCGAGAAGGCGGCCAACGTGCTGGAGACCTCGGTCGAGGACATCGAGTATCAGGGCGGCATGCTCACCGTGGTCGGCACCGACCGCCGCATCAGCCTGTTCGATCTCGCCGAGAAGGAAGGCGGCGCCAAGCTCAGCGTCGATTCGGAAGGTGAGGTGGACGGACCGAGCTGGCCGAACGGCACCCATATCTGCGAGGTCGAGATCGATCCGGAGACCGGCGTCTCCAAGGTCGTGCGCTACACCACCGTCGATGATGTCGGTGTCGCCGTGAACCCGATGCTGGTTACCGGCCAGATCCATGGCGGCGTCGCGCAGGGCATCGGCCAGGCACTGTATGAGGGCGTGTCCTACGATGCCGACGGCCAGCTCCTCACCGCGAGCTACCAGGATTACTGCATCCCGCGCGCCGACGACGTGCCCGCAATCGTGGTGACGCTGGACGATTCCGCGCCCTGCCGCACCAATCCGCTCGGTGCCAAGGGCTGCGGCGAATCCGGCGCCATCGGCGGCCCGCCTTGCGTCACCAACGGCGTGATGGATGCGCTCGCCGAACTCGGCATCACCCAGCTCAACACGCCCCTGACGCCGCAGAAGATCTGGCATGCGATCAGGGACGCGAAGGCGGGGTAATTCGGCTCGGCTGTTGCCTCAAACTCGATGTCGTCCCGGCGAAGGCCGGGACCCATACTCCCAGGCAGGAGTGAGGCGCGAGCTAGTCACCACCAACCTTCGCCAAATTGAACTCGGTGGTTATGGGTCCCGGCCTTCGCCGGGACGACGGCGGAGTGTGGAACTGGCTGCTATAGCCCGGATGGAGCGAAGCGAAATCCGGGGCCGCTGCCTCGCCGAAACACCGTCCCGGATTGCGCTGCGCTCCATCCGGGCTACTAGCCCTAAATCCCCAGCATCATCTTCGCAATGATGTCGCGCTGGATCTCCGAGGTGCCGCCGAAGATCGTGTAGGCCCGCCCGTTGAGATATTCCGGCACCACGGTCAGCATGTCCTCGGGCGTCGCCGGCTCGTGGTTGAGCTTGTAGAGCGGGCGCATCGGCTCGACGGCGAGGGCGTCGTGGCCGATCACGTCGACGCCCAGCCGCGTCACGGCCTGGCGGATCTCGCTGTTGCGCAGCTTCAGGATCGACGACACCGCGCCGGGATTCTGTCCGGTCTGCAGCGCCGAGAGCACGCGCAGCTCGGTCATCTCCAGCGCATCGATGTCGACCTCGACTTCGGAGATGCGGCTCGCGATATCGGGGCTGTCGATGGCGCGGCCGGTCAGGTCGGATTCGGCGAGCTCGGCGATCGCCTTCAGCCCCTCGCGCAGCTTGGCCGAGGCGATGCCGGAGCCGCGCTCGAACTCGAGCAGATATTTGCCGTAGGTCCAGCCCTTGCCCTCATCGCCGACGCGGTTGGCGACGGGCACGCGCACGTCGTCGAAGAACACCTGGTTGACCTCATGGTCGCCGCCGATGGTGAGGATCGGGCGCGTGGTGATGCCCGGCGTCGTCATGTCGATCAGGATGAAGCTGATGCCGTCCTGCTGGCGCTCGCCGTCGCTGGTGCGCACCAGCGCGAACATGCGGTTGGCGTGATGCGCATGCGTGGTCCAGATCTTGGTGCCGTTGATGATGTAGTCGTCACCGTCCCGCACCGCGCGCGTCTTCAGCGAGGAGAGGTCGGACCCCGAGCCCGGCTCGGAATAGCCCTGGCACCAATAGTCCTCGCCGGAGAGGATGCGCGGCAGGTAGAAGTTCTTCTGCTCAGGGCTCCCGAAGCCGATGATGACGGGGCCGACCATCTTCACACCCATGACGTTGACATTGGGCACGCCGGCCCGCGCGGACTCGGTCTCGAAAATCCAGCGCTGCGCCGGCGTCCAGTCCGGACCGCCATATTCGACCGGCCAGCCCGGCGCGCCCCAGCCCTGCCTGTGCAGCGCGCGCTGCCAGGCCATGCCGATATCGGGGTCGGAGAACACCGACGGTGTCAGCGCGGTGGCGCGCTTCATCTCGTCGGTGAGATTTTTGGCGATGAAGCCGCGCACCTCGCTCTGGAAGGCGCGCTCTTCGGCATTGAACGTCAGGTCCATGATGCGCTCCTACTGTCAGGCGGGCACGGATGTGCGGCCAAGCTGGGCGTGGCGGGCATAGTGATGCGCGCTGCCGCCGAACAGCGCGTCGAAGGCGACGAGGCGCTTGAAATAGGCGCCGACCTCGAGCTCCTCGGTGACGCCCATGCCGCCGTGAAGCTGGATCGACTGCTCGCCGACGAAGCGCGCGCATTTGCCGATCTTCGCTTTCGCGCCGGAAGCCGCCCGTGCGCGATCCAGTGGCGGGCTCTCCACCTTCAACGCCGCCCGCAGCGCCATCGAGCGTGACTCGTCCACCTGCATCGCCATGTCGGCAAGGCGATGGCGGATCACCTGGTTGGCGGAGAGCGGCCGTCCGAACTGTTTTCGAATCTTGGTATATTCCAGCGTGGTGTCGAGCAGCGTCTGCATGATGCCGACGGCTTCCGCACCGAGAGCGGCCATGGCGCGGTCGACGGCCCATTCGATCGCGGGCAGGGCGTCGTGTCCGTCGCCGAGCAGCGCGTCGTCCGGCAGCTCCACACCTGACAGCTCGATGTTGCAGGCCCGGCCGCCACCGAGGCGCTGATAGTCGCTGATCGAAAGGCCTGGTGCGGTCGCCCGCACCAGGAACAGTCCGATCCGTCCCGAAGGGCCGTGATGATCATGGATCAGCGCCGACACGATGATCTCATCGGCGGCGTGACCGTCGAGCACCGCGATCTTGCTGCCGGCAAGGCGCCAGCCCTGCGACGTCTTGTTCGCGGTGGTCGCGACCTTGGCAAGATCGAACCGCGCGGCGCGCTCGGAATGCGCAAAGGCCAGCTTCAGCGAGCCGTCCGCGACCTTGGGCAGGATGGCCTGCTTCTGGGCTGCACTGCCGCATCGATCGATCAGCGCCGCGCCCAGCACCACCGTTGCCACATAGGGCTCCGACACCAGCCCGCGGCCGAACGCTTCCATCAGGATGCCGATCTCGACCGCGCCACCACCGAGCCCGTCGAACTCCTCGGGGATCGGCAGCGCGAGCCAGCCGAGCTCGGCGAACTGTTTCCAGACCGCCGGACTGTATCCGAGCGGATCGTTCGCCATCTTGCGGCGGTGATCGGCATCGTAGCTCTCGGCTACAAAACGCTCCACGCTTTCGCGCAACAGCTTTTGCTCGTCGCTGAGGTTGAGATCCATGGTGTCTACTCCGCGGCCGCCGGCGGCTTGCGCACGGAGGGATGCAAACCCGATGGATCGACGATCATGCCGAACTCCTGGAGATTGTGGGCGTGACAGAGCTGATGCAGCGCAAAGGCCTGGTCGATCGCGGCGGGCTGCCCCATCACGTCGACCGAACGGTTCACCGCTTCCTTGGTGAGCTTGAGCGCGAACGACGGCTTTGATGCGATCCGGCGCGCCAGCTCCAGCACACGCGCCGACAGCTCCGCGCGCGGCACCACCTGGTTGACCATGCCGAGCTGATGCGCCTCCTGCGCGCTCCAGCTGTCGGCGGTGAACAGGAACTCCTTGGCCTTGCGCGGGCCGAGCTCCCAGGGATGCACGAACCATTCGACGCCGCAGACGCCCATGGTGACGACAGGGTCGCAGAACTGCGCATCGTCGCTGGCGACGATGAGGTCGCAGGCCCAGGCCAGCATCAATCCGCCCGCGATGCACTTGCCGTGCACCTCGGCAATGGTCGGCTTTGCCAGATTGCGCCAGCGGCGCGTGATCTGGAGATATATTTCCTGCTCGCGCGCGAAGCGGCCATGGGCATTCGGTTGGGCGAAGCCGCCCCAATTTCCGATCGGCGGAAAATCCGTGCCGGCGGTGTTCTTGCCGCCCGGCCGCAGATCGTGGCCGGAGGAGAAATGCGGCCCGTTGCCGGCGAGGATGATCACCTTGACCGCGTCGTCCTGCACCGCCTCGTCGAAGGCGGCGTTGAGGTCGTAGGTCATCTGCAGGTTCTGCGCGTTGCGCGCCTCGGGCCGGTTCATCACGACACGGACGATCGCCGGCTCCGGCCTCTCCACGAGGATGGTCTCGAACGAGCTCATCGCGCTCTCCCCTGGCGTTTTTCGTCTTGTTGCCGAGAGTTGACTATGTCGCCTGCGGATAGGCAAGAGGCTTGCGTAAATCGGCTGCTTTTCACGCTCAATCTGCTACTTTGCGCCAGATTCCACCGGGAGAAATTTAATGCGCAAGATCCTGACCGTGCTGGCGGCGTTGGCCTCGCTGAGCCTGACCAATTGCGGCTACAACGCGATCCAGAGCGAGGACGAGCAGATCAAGTCGAACTGGTCCGAGGTCGTGAACCAGTATCAGCGCCGCGCCGATCTGGTGCCCAACCTCGTCAACTCGGTGAAGGGTTTTGCCCAGCAGGAAAAGGACGTGCTGCTCGGCGTCACCAATGCCCGCGCCAAGGTCGGCAGCATCCAGGCGACGCCGGAGGTCTTGAACGACCCCGCCGCGTTCCAGAAGTTCCAGGCCGCCCAGGGCGAGCTCTCAAGCGCGCTGTCGCGGCTGCTTGTGGTCACGGAAAACTACCCGCAGCTCAAGTCGGACGCGCTGTTCAAGGATTTGATGTCGCAGCTGGAGGGCACCGAGAACCGCATCACGGTCGCCCGCAACCGCTACATCAAGGCGGTGCAGGACTATAACATCACCATCCGCTCGTTCCCGTCCAACCTCACCGCGATGGCGTTCGGCTACAAGGAGAAGCCGAACTTCTCGGTCGCGAACGAGAAGGAGATCTCGACCGCGCCGAAGGTGGATTTCAACCCGGCCCCCGCGCCGTCGAAGTAAGCGCGCGCCGTTTTTTCGAATGCGCTTCACCCCACCCACAACTGTCATTCCCCGCGAAGGCGGGGAATCCAGTACGCCGCGGCTTCACGGTTCAAGCACTGCCGCCTCTGGAATACTGGATCGCCCGCCTTCGCGGGCGATGACAGCGATGTTGTGGCGGGCGATCGCCGTATTCGCGCTCATCCTCACCTTGGCCGTCTCCCTCACGCCCGCCTCCGCCGACGTCGCCGTCCCCCAGCTCACCGGCCGCGTGGTCGACCAGACCGGGACGCTGTCCAGCGGCGACATTGCCGCGCTCACGCAAAAACTGCGCGATTTCGAGACGCGCAAGGGCAGTCAGGTCGCCGTCCTGATCGTGCCGACGACGCAGCCGGAGACGATCGAGCAATATTCGATCCGCGTTGCGGAGGCCTGGAAGATCGGCCGCAAGAAGGTCGACGACGGCGCGATCCTCGTCGTCGCCAAGAACGACCGGCATTTGCGCATCGAGGTCGGCTACGGCCTCGAAGGCGCGCTCACCGACGTCACCTCGCGGCGGATCATCGACGAGATCATCACGCCGAAATTCAGGACCGGCGATTTCGGCGGCGGCATCTCCGATGGTGTCGATCGCATGATCAAGGTGATCGACGGCGAGCCGCTGCCCGTTCCGTCCCCCACGGTGAATTTCGGCAATATCGACGATCTCGCGCCGCTCTTCATCGTCACATTGTTCGCCTCCCTCGGTGTCGGCGGGTTCTTCCGTGCCATGCTGGGTCGGCTGGTCGGATCGTTGGCGACCGGCGGCATCATCGCGGTGCTGAGCTGGATCATTCTCGGCTCGGCCGCGCTGGCGCTGGCGCTCGGCGCCGTCGGTTTCGTCATCGGGTTCATTGCCGATCTATTTTCTGCAATGGGGCCAGCCACGCGGTCGTCGCGCGGGGGCTCGTGGTCGAGCGGCTCGTCGGGAGGCGGCTGGAGCAGCGGATCGTCGAGCAGCGACAGCGGCAGCTTCAGCGGCGGGGGCGGCAGTTTCGGCGGCGGCGGCGCCTCGGGGAGCTGGTAGCGGTCATGAGCATCAAGCGCATTGCCACACATCTCGTGCAGCATCATTGGCGGGCCAGGCAGATCTTCCCGCAAGCCGTCCTCGACCGCATCGAACAGGCGATCCGGCAGGGCGAGAGCACGCATTCCGGGCAGGTCCGCTTCGTGGTCGAAGGCGCGCTCGACGGCGGCTCGCTGTTCCGCAACCAGCCGGCGCGCGATCGGGCGCTCGACGTGTTCTCGCATCTGCGCATCTGGGACACTGCGCACAACAACGGTGTCCTCATCTATCTCCTGCTCGCTGACCGCGATGTCGAGATCATCGCCGACCGCGGCATCGACGCGAAGGTGGGCGGTGAAGGCTGGGAGCGCATCTGCCGTGCGATGGAGGCCGAGTTCGCCTCGGGCCGGTTCGAGCAGGGTGTGATCGGCGGCATCGCCGCAGTGTCGCGCGAGCTGGCACGGCATTTTCCGCCGCAGGGCCCGCATGCGAACGAGCTGCCGGATGCGCCGGTCGTGATGTAGTCCGCCGCTCCAGCCGCCGTCATTGCGAGCGCAGCGAAGCAATCCAGACCGTCCGCCGCGGCGAGACTCTGGATTGCTTCGTCGCTTCGCTCCTCGCAATGACGATGTGGCAGCAGCGCGCTCTCCACTTTCTCCGTCACCCTGAGGCGCGAGCGCAGCGAGCCTCGAAGGGCGACGGCCCGGCTGCATCCGCTCGGCCGTTCATCCTTCGAGGCTCCCGCTGCAGTGCTCCGCACCGCAGGGCTCGCACCTCCAGCGACAACGGCTTCGCCGTTGCGCGGGGATGACGGGTTGGGAATTGCGCCCTCGTGTCGCGCCCCACCCATTGCGCCGCCGTTCATCTTCGTGGTGACAAACTGTTTCACGCTCGCCACACCGGTTCCACTTTCCCGGCCCAATTCGGCCCCGGAAGAGTTCCTAAAATTTCGGTAAGCGGGTCCGAAGGTAAGGATTTCGCAAGCAATGAAAGTTACCAAAAGGTCAATCCAGACTGGAGTATTTGAGCCGTGAGCGAACCAATGTCCGAGCAGGCTGCCCAGGATTCCGGTGTTGTCGATGCCGCAGCGCCGCAGGCCGTAGAGGCTGCCGCCGGTATCGAGGCCCCCTCGATCGCCCCCGACCATGAGACGCTGCCCAAGGCCGATCCGGTGAAGGCGGAGACCCCCAAGGTCGAGCCGCCGCCGATCGTGGTGCCGAAGTTCGACGCCAAGCCCGAAATCAAAGCCGAAGCCAAGCCCGAGCCGAAGCTGGGCAAGCTCATCGTCATGGCTCCGGCCGACCGCGCCTGGGAGCGCGAGGAGTTTGCTCCGCATGCGACGGCGGACGCGCCGCGCGAGACCGGCAGCACGCGTCGCCTGTCCGCGATGGCCGCCGTGGTGGCGATTGCCGCAAGCGTCGGCGCCATCAGCGGCGCGCTGGCGACCGCCGGCATGATGCATTTTGCTGCCCCGGCCGCCGCGCCGGTGCAGGTCGCCGACACCAGCGCGCTCGATGCGTCCGTCGCGCGGATCGATGCGGATCTCGTCGCGCTCAAGGCGAATGTCGAGCATAGCTCCAAGACCGGCCTCAGCCAGTCCAACCGTGCCAATGACCGTCTCGACAAGCTCGAGAAGGCGCAGGCCGAGCCGATGGCCAAGCTGGCAAAACTGTCCGAGACCGTGGACAAGCTTCGCGCCACGCCGCCCGCAGCCCCCGCGCAGGCCGCCGCTGCACCCGCCAGGGAGACCACCGGCTCGATCGCGCCGGCGCAGGTTGCGACCGCGGCTGCCGCACCGGCTCCCGTTCCCGCCGCACCCAAGACCGAGGTCGGACGCCTGCCGACGCTCGAAGGCTGGAGGCTGCGCGACGTCGCCAATGGCGGCGCGTTGATCGAAGGCCGCGACGGCCTCTACGAGGTCTATGCCGGCGATCCCATCCCGGGCGTCGGCCGCGTCGATGCGATCCGTCGCCAGGACGGCCGCTGGGTGGTCGTCACCAGCAAGGGCCTGATCGTCGCGCGCTGAGCTGTCGATATTCGACTTTTGAAGAGGCGCTTCACCACCATGTGAGGCGCCTTTTTACTTGAATAGGTGTCCTTGCGCGGTGTTACCTCAGGCATGAGCCGCGCGTTGCGAATTCTCCTTGCTGCCGTCGTGTTGTTGGCCGGCACTGTCTCGCTTGTCGCAGCGGAGAGTGCGCCGCTGACGCGCGGCACCGCAATCACCGATCCCGCTCTCCTGCGCAGGCTCGACGAGCAGGATACGCTGACGATCTCGCGCCTGCTCTGGCCGGAGCGCAACGCGAACTTTCCGCTGACGACCGATCTGCTGTTCTCCTCGTTGCCGCAGCTCAAGCAGATTCCGCCCGCGATCGACGCGGAGTTCGAGCGCTACGTCGCGCAGCAAAAAGCGGCTTGGCCGACCGAGACCATCGGCGTCGGCGAAGGCTTTGACGTGCAGCTGTTCGATCGCGCCAACCTGAAATCCCCCGACACGCGCTTCGTGCTGGCCGGGATCGTCAACCGCATGGACCGCGCCTACGTCTCGGAGGAATCCTGCGGCGAGATCCGGCTGATCTACCGTCTGGCGCGCTTCGAGGCCAAGCCCGACGGCAGCAGGACCGGAACGCGCCTGCCGATGACGTTCAACCTGGTGCTGAAGGCACGCGATGCACGCCAGATGGATGCGAACGGCAAGCCGGTCACCTGCGCCGAGGTCGCGCGGCGCTGGCTCGACAACGGCGACTGGCAGGGATTGATCGGCGGCGGCGTCCATCCCACCGATGCGATGCTCGACCGCATCGAGACCAACATCCAGATCTCGATCGCGCCGAAATCGGCGCTGCACGATTTCCGCTCCGACTACCTGCTCAAGGTGTTCAAGTACGATCCCGCGACGAAGACCTTCGAGGAATCGACGCTGGAGAACCAGATCGACCGTGACCGCATCCTCGCCGATGATGATCTCCGGCGCGACTTCAAGGCGTGGCTGCTGGCGCCGGAAAACCTTCGCGAGTTCGATCGCGGCACGGTGCTGATCCCCGAGAAATTTCTGGCCAGGGCTGCGGTCGTGCCGACGCCTGCGGGCCTCGATGCTTCGGCGATGCAGCCGGAGTTCGGCATGATGCAGGGGGAAGGAAAAGGGGAGGGCAAGGACAGCCCGGTCTTCACCGACAACGACGTTGTCGGTGCGCTGAAGCAGGCCGCAGCGCGTGGCGAGTTGCAGAACATCCGCTCGGTCGCGGGCTTCCAGCGCCGCCTCAACGACGTGACCTGCGCCGGCTGCCACCAGACCCGCGGCATCGGCGGCTTCCATTTCCCGGGCGTCGACTGGCTGGCGGACAAGCCGTCGAATTCCACCATCGTGCCGGCCTCGCCGCATTTTATCGGCGACCAACTCCGTCGCCGCGACATCCTGACCGCATTCGCCGCCGGCAAACAGCCTGATTTCTCACGCGGATTTGCCAGCCGGCCGCAGACCCGCGGCAGCGCCGAGCTCGCCGGCACCGAGTATCAGGACGGCTGGGGCGCACATTGTTCCCTGGAAAATGCGGGATCGGGAACGCGGGACAAGAGTTTTACGTCATGGAGCTGTGCTACAGGCTTGACCTGTCAGGCTGCCGCGGCCTCGCGCCGCATCGGCATGTGCTTCATCAAGACGCGTTAGCGTGTGATCCGGAAAGTTTTCCGGAGAGATCACGCGCAAGATAACACCCGATTGCGATTTGGATGACCCATGACGGACACCAGCGAAGCCGACAAGGAGCGCAATCGCGAGATCGCGCGCAATGAGGAAGCCAAGCAGATTACCGGCAGCGTCCGCGTCAGCACCTGGGCGGTCGCGGTGGTCGTCATCGTCGGCGGGATTTTGTTCACGCTGGGCTGGCTGGCACTGAGGTAGCTGCGCTTCTCTTCGTCATGCCCGGGATTGTCCCGGGCATCCACGTTCTCGTCCCCGCGCTCAAGGTCGTGGATGGCCGGGACACAGGCGAGCGGAAGCGACGCCGTCCTTCGGACGGCTAAGCCCGGCCATGACGGCGTCGAAGGATCGGCGCAAAAGCCCTCACTTCGCGTAATTCGTCATCCGCTTGCCCGGCAGCAATTCATAGGCCGGCTTCCAGCCGGGCAGCGCCGCCATGCGGCCGAGCCAGGCATGGATCGCGGGATGGCTCGCGGCGAAATCGAAGCCGTGCTCGTCGCTCGGATAGTGCAGATAGGCCATCATCGAGATGTCGGCGACGGTCGGCCTCGCGCCGATCGCGAAGGCGTTGTGCTGGAGATGCCCGTCGAGAATGCCGAGGAAGTCGTCGAGCCGGCGGCGGAAATGCTTCAGCACCTGCGGATCGTTCTTCTCGGTGAAGGCGCGCATGAAGCGATAGGTCGCCATGTAGCCGGTGAGCTTGTGGTTGTCCCAGAACAGCCAGCGCAGCAGCTCGAACTTTTCCGCCTCGGTCTCCGCACCGAAGCGGCCATATTGCTCGGCGAGCTTCAAGAGGAGCGGCGCGGTCTGCGTCATCTTCACGCCGTCGACCTCGAGCACCGGAATCTCGCCCATCTCGTTGACGGCCGCGCGCCATTCCGCGGTGCGCGTGACGCCGCCGCCGAAGTCGGTCCACACCGGCTCGAACGTCTCGCCGCAAAGCGTGAGCATCAGCGCCAGCTTGTAGCTGTTGCCGGATTCGGGGAAGTAGTGCAGGCGGTAGCTGGGCATGGGACCTCGCGGCGACGGACGATGTTGTTGCGGAAACTACATCGTCCCGCATCGTCATTGCGAGCGCAGCGAAGCAATCCAGCAATGCATCCGCGGAAGCGGGCGAGCTGTCTCTCCAACGTCGTCCCGGGGCGCGCATAGCGCGAGCCCGGGACCCATAACCACAGGCAGTCGTCGTTGCGGATGATGGTCACCGCGAGTCGTCGCCAAACCACTCCCTGTGGTTATGGATCCCGGATCTGCGCTTCGCTTGTCCGGGACGACGGCGGAGATTGAGGGCCAGCGCCGGCCCTTACCCCACCGCCCCCTTCGACCGCAGCTCCCTGATCGCCTTCTCGTCGTATCCCGCCCCGCGCAAAATTTCGTCACTGTGCTCGCCGATTGCGGGCGGCTTGCGCGGCTGGACCTTTTTGGCGCCGTCGATCCAGATCGGGCTGGAGATGGTGAGCATGGTGTCGTTCTCGAACGGCACCAGCACCTCGTTGTCGAGCATCTGCTTGTCGTTCGGGATGTCGTCCATAATGCCGACGATGCCGAACACCAGGCCGTTGCCGTCGAGGATCTTGCGCCATTCGGCGAGATCCCTGGTCGCGAAGGTCTCGTCGAAGATCTTGATCAGCTCGACCGAACGGGCGTGGCGATCGGCCTTGGTGGCGAAGCGGGGATCGTTGATCAGGTCTTCGCGTCCGAGGCACTTGGCGAGCGTCGGAAACTGTTTCTCCTCGCTGAGCAACGACAGGATCAGCCAGCGGCCGTCCTTGCACTGGTAGTGATTGGCGACCGCGTTCAGCGCGCGCTCGCGGGGGCGCCGCTCGGCGAATTTGGCGCCGCAGAGCTTGGCCTGCGCCAGCACACTCGCCGCCCATATGCCGTTCGCCATCAGATTGGAAGCGACGTGCGATCCCTTGCCGGTCTTCTCGCGCTGATAGAGCGCGGTGACGATGGCGCCGTAGAACGCCATGGCGCAGGGATGGTCGCCCATGCCGGCGACCGAGCGGGCCGGCGTGGTGTGGGTGTCGGCGCGGACGAGGTCCATCAGGCCGGATCGGGCCCAATAGGCGTTGCTGTCGAAGCCGGGCTTGTTGGCCTCCTCGCCCTTTTCGCCATAGCCGGTGAACGAGGCGTAGATCAGCCGGTCGTTGAGATGGGCGAGGTGGTCATAGGTGATGCCGAGCTTGGTGCGCACCGGCGGCGGCATGTTGGTGATGAAGACGTCGGCCTCTTCCACCAGCTTGTACAGCACGGCCTGCGCCTCGGGCCTGGCGAGGTCGAGCGCGATGCTCTTCTTGTTGCGGGCTTCCAGCAGCCACGCGTAATTGTGCTCACTGCTCGGATAGCCTGGAATGTTGGGCAGATTGCGGTAGGGGTCGCCGGCACCGGGCGGCTCGATCTTGATGACGTCGGCGCCGAAATCCGACAGCACGGTCGCGGCCGCGGGCGCTGCGATGAAGCTCGCGCAGTCCAGAACCTTCAGCCCCGCAAAAATGCCCTTGTCCATCGCGGCGTTGCTCCCTCGCTCTTGTTGTTTCCCGCGCGCTGGAATGTTCTGCGCGGAACATCGTGGGGAGCATTAGACCGATGTTTTGCCGGGATGCAACGGCGCCCGGCGCAGGGCGGTAATCCGTCATCCTGAGGTGCGAGGCATGGGGCGCAACGCGGCCCATGCAGAGCCTCGAAGGATGCGCGGCCCGGCTGCATCTCGGCCGTCGCCCTTCGAGGGCCGCTTCGCGGCCACCTCAGGGTGACGGTACGGAGAGCGATGTCGGCCGCTCACTCCTCCCCCGCCAGCAGCGCGGCATTCCCCCCGGCCGCCGCCGTGTTGATCGTCACGGTCTGCTCGGTGGCAAACCGCGCGAGGTAGTGCGGGCCGCCGGCCTTGGGACCGGTTCCCGACAGGCCGTTGCCGCCGAACGGCTGCACCCCGACCACGGCGCCGATCATGTTGCGGTTGACATAGATGTTCCCGACCTGGACGCGGTCGATGATGGCCTCGATGGTGTCGTCGATGCGGGAATGAACGCCGAGCGTCAGTCCGTAGCCGGTGCGCTCGATCGCCTGCAGCACGCGCTCGAGAGTCTCGGCGCGATAGCGCACCACGTGCAGGATCGGGCCGAACACCTCCTCGGTGAGCTGGTTGGCGTCCCTGAGCTCGAAGATGTGCGGGGCGACGAAACAGCCTTCCGGCGCGGCGCCGTCAAAGTGCAGCCGCGCCTCGCGCTTCATCCGCGCGACATGCGCATCGAGGCGTTGCTTGGCCTCGACATCGATCACCGGCCCGACATGGGTTGCGACGTCTGCGGGATCGCCGATCTTCAATTCACGCGCCGCGCCCGCGATCATCTCGATCATGCGGTCGGCGACGTCCTCCTGCACGAACAACAGCCGCAGCGCCGAGCAGCGCTGGCCGGCGGAGCGGAACGCCGAGGTCACGACATCGTCGGCGACCTGCTCGGGCAGCGCGGTCGCATCCGCGATCATGGCGTTGATGCCGCCGGTCTCCGCGATCAGCGGCACGATCGGCCCGTCCTTGGCGGCCAGTGTCCGGTTGATGCTTCGGGCGACCTCGGTCGAGCCGGTGAACACGACGCCAGCGATATCCCGGTGCGCGGTCAGCACCGCACCGATGCGGCCATCGCCGGTGACGAGGTGCAGCGCGCTTTTGGGGATGCCGGCCTCGTGCAGCAGGGCGACCGCCTCGCGCGCGATGCGCGGCGTCTGCTCGGCCGGTTTCGCCACCACGCTGTTGCCCGCCATCAGCGCCGCCGTGACCTGGCCGAGGAAGATCGCCAGCGGAAAATTCCACGGCGAGATCGCGACGAAGACGCCGCGTCCGCGCATCGCAAGCGCGTTGCTCTCCCCGGTCGGTCCCGGCATGGCGAGCTCGGTGCCGAACAGCTTTCGGCCCTGCGCGGCATAGTAGCGGCAGAAATCGGCGGCCTCGCGCAGCTCCGAGAGCGCATCGTCGAGTGTCTTGCCGCCCTCGGCTTGCAGCAGCGCGATGAAATGCGCGCCGCGGCTCTCCAGGAGATGCGCGGCCTGCTCCAGCGCCGCCGCGCGCGTGCCGGCTTGCGTCCGGCTCCAGGCGGCAAAGCCGGCGCGGCCTGCTGCCACCGCCGCATTGGCCTGCTCCGGCGTGGCATCAGCGATCGGCTTGAGGTCGATCGCCTCGGCCTTGACGTCCGTCAGCAATTGGTCGAGCGCGGCACGTGCGCCGAACTCCACGCCGCGCGAATTGCGCCGCTCCGGCGCGAACAAATCGCCGGGCAAAGGGATTTTTGGATGCGCCGCTGCCTGCGGCCGGACGATGGCATCCGCCGGACGCTGCAACAGTGCCGGGACCGGCACGCGATAGTCTGCGGCCTGCGCTACGAAAGACGAGTTGGCGCCGTTCTCCAGCAACCTCCGCACCAGATAGGCCAGCAAATCGCGATGGCTGCCGACAGGCGCATAGGTGCGGTAGGCGATGTCAGGGTGGTCCTTGGCGAGCTGCTCGTAGAGCGCTTCGCCCATACCGTGCAGGCGCTGGAATTCGAAGCCGCCGCTGCCAGCCGCAAGCTCCAGCACGGTCGCGACCGTCAGCGCGTTGTGGGTGGCGAATTGCGGGAAGATGCGCGGCCGCAAGGCCAGGAGCTTCGCCGCGCAGGCGACGTAGTTCAGATCCGTCATCGCCTTGCGCGTGAACACGGGATAGCCGTCGAGCCCGCGCTCCTGCGCGCGCTTGATCTCGGTGTCCCAATAGGCGCCCTTGACGAGGCGCACCATCAGCTTGCGGTCATGCGCGCGCGCGAGCGCATCGACGTAATCGATCACCGCGCTGGCGCGCTTCTGATAGGCCTGGATCGCAAGGCCAAACCCGTCCCAGCCTTTGAGCGAGGGATCGGCTAGCGTCGCGGCGATCACGTCGAGCGACAGCTCCAGCCGGTCGGCCTCCTCGGCGTCGACGGTGAAGTTGAGGTCGTGGGCCTTGGCGCGTTGCGCGAGGTCCAGCAGCAGCGGCACCAGCTCGGCCATCACGCGGTCGCGGCTGACCGCTTCGAAGCGCGGATGCAGCGCCGAGAGCTTTACGGAAATGCCGGGCCGGTCGGGCAGGGGGCGATCGCCGGCCGCTTTGCCGATCGTCTCGATCGCGCTGGCATAGGCGTCGAAATAGCGCCTGGCGTCCGCTGCCGTGCGCGCGCCTTCGCCGAGCATGTCGAAGGAATAGCGCGGCTTCTGGCCGGAGCGCGGCCGGCCCCGCTCCAGCGCCTGCTCGATGGTCTCGCCCAGCACGAAATGATTGCCCATCAGCCGCATCGCCTGGCGCGTCGCGGTGCGCACCGCGGGCGCGCCGAGCCGCTTCACCAGGCGGCCGATGGTGCCGTCGGGCGTCTCGCCGGGCTGGATGACCCGCGCGGAGAGGCCGAGCGCCCAGGCCGAGGCGTTGACCAGGAACGCCGTGGACTTGGTCTCGTGGTGGATGAAGTCGCCCTCGCCGAGCTTGTCCTCGATGAACTGGTCGGCGGTGCGGGCATCAGGCACGCGCAGCAGCGCCTCGGCCAGCACCATCAGCGCGAGGCCTTCCTTGGTCGAGAGCGCGAACTCGCGCAGCATGTCCTCGACCCCGCCGAGCCGGTCGTCGCGCTTGCGGATCGCCTCGATCAGCCGCGTCGCGGTGCGGTCGATCCGCGCCTCCTGCGGCGGGGCCAGATGCGAGGCCGGCAGCAGCCGCGCGGCGATCTCGGCATCGTCAGGCGCGTAGGGAGCGGTGAAGGGCGGCGGGATGTCTGGCATGGCGTGTCCTGTTGCTGAAACTCAGGATAAGACCCGCGTGACCGTAGTTCGATAGACAAGATAGCTATTTTGCCTTAGAAAACGAAGAAGAATAGCAAAATGACCGTGCAAAATATGGAACTTGACCGAACTGACCGGAAAATCCTCTCGATTTTGCAGGAAGATGGCAGAATCGCCAATGTCGAGCTCGCCGAACGCATCGGCCTGTCGCCGACCTCGATCGGCGAGCGGCTGAAGCGTCTGCAGCGGGAGGGCTTCGTCGAGGGCTACGGCGCCAGGCTCAATCCGCACCGGCTCGGCCTCGGCTTGCTCGTGTTCGTCGAGGTGCTGCTCGACAAGACCACGCCCGACAATTTCGAGCGCTTTGCGCGCGCGGTGAAACTCGCACCCGAGGTGCTCGAGTGTCACATGGTTGCAGGCGGTTTCGACTATCTGGTGAAGGCGCGGCTGGCGGACATGACCGCGTATCGGCGCTTCCTCGGCGAGACCCTGCTGTCGATGCCGGGTGTGCGCGAGACGCGGACCTATGCGGTGATGGAGGAGATCAAGCGCGACGCACCGTTGCCGGTAGGCTAGGGAAGTGCCGTCGCGATTGTCGTTGCTGGAGGCGTTGAATCAGCGGCCTTCGCGGGAAAAATAGCTATCCTTGCGCAATCGCAACGCCTGTCGTCGAATGCACTGGCCGTCTTCTAAATTTTCTTGGCCTCGCTCCCGGAACTGATCCGGGAGGCAGCGAAACGCTGACGGGCTTATACTTTGAGGTTTTCTGCGGAGGTCTTGCCCCGGTTTGCGATCTCTTCGTACTCAACCGTCTGTCCCTCGTTGAGGGTCGACAGACCGGCCTTCTGCACCGCCGAGATATGCACGAACACATCCTTGCCGCCCGACGCAGGCTGGATAAATCCATAACCCTTCGTCGGGTTGAACCACTTGACCGTACCTTTAGCCATCACGACTTCTCCGCGGGTCTTCCTCCAAGATCTCGAACCGCCAGTCCCCGCCAACCGGCCGGTTCGGTCCTAACAGGATACGCGGAATGTGGCGGGCTTGGTAGCTCAAACCACATCCGCCTTTCGCCGAATTCCGCTCAACTTCGCGGCGTTTTTGCCGGATTTGCCCGTTTCCCGGTCAAACCGCCCAAGCGCCGCGCGTCGTCAGTCAATAGGTCGCGGTCAGGTAATCGACGATCTTGCCGACATCGGCATCGTCGATCGGTGCGCCATAGACCTTGATCATCTTGGTGACCTCGGCCTGCCAGAAACCCTTCTTGTCCTTCATCGGCGGCTGCGTGGCGACGTAGTCGGACGAGTGGCAGGCGCTGCAATTGCCCTGCACAACCTCGAGATTGGGGCCGGGCTTGAAGGCGGTGACCTCGTCCGGGGTCTTGTAGTTGACCGGTGCTGCAAGTGCCGAACCCGCCAATGCGGCGAGGACGAACGTGACGGCGAGGGGAACGGTGCGCTGCATGATCATTCTCCCTCAGGCCACGCTGACGCGGACGGTTTCGACGACGTTGCGCAAATAACCCGCGGGGTTCCAGCGCGGCGTGTCCGGCTGGGTCTCGCCGCCATTGCCTGTCGCACGGACCTTGAGCTCCCACGAGCCGGCCGCGAGCTTCACCGGCAGCTTCCATTCGCGGAAGGCGTATTTGCCGAGATCCTTGCCGAGCTTCGCGTTCGTCCAGGTCTTGCCGCCGTCGGTGGAGACCTGGACCTCCTTGATGCCCTTGCCGCCGTCGAAAGCGATGCCGCGCAGCGTCGTCGATCCCGCCTTCAGCTTGGCGCCGTCAGGCACGCTGGTGATGAATGAGCGGATGGTGAAGCGGTTGATCGGGATGGTCGCCTTCGGCGCGGTGCCGGGCTCGACCGCATTGTTCGGGGTATCGGGGATGCGATAGGCCGACTTCATCCAGAAGCCGTCATAGACGCTGTCGATGACGGTGATCTCGTTGAGGTGCTTGAGCCAGTAGGTGCCGTAATAGCCGGGCACGACCAGGCGCAGCGGAAAGCCGTTGAGGAACGGCAGATCCTCGCCGTTCATGCCATAGGCCAGCATCACCTCGCCGTCGGTGGCGTGATCGATATCCAGCGCCTTGACGAAGTCGGGCGTCTTGTCGCTGACCGGACCGTCCATGCCGCCGAACGTGACCTGCTTGGCACCGGCCTGCACGCCCGCCATTTCGAGCACGGCCTTGAGCGGCACGCCGCGCCAGCGTGCGCAGCCCATCGCGCCGTTGGCGAGCTGGCCCCCGGCGACACGCGGCTCGGAAAAGCCGCGGCTGTTGCCGGAGCACTGGTTGACGGCGACGATCTCCGTCGCCTTCATCTTCCTGATGTCCTTCAGCGACAGTTTCAGCGGCTTGTCGACCTTGCCCTTGACCTCCAGCGTGAACTTGTCCGGGTCGAGATTGTAGGGCAGGTCGGACAGGTGATAGCGCACGAAGAAGGCGTTGTTCGGCGTGATCGGCCCGTCGTTGAACACCGCGAACGGCGTCTCGAGCTGCGGCGGCCGGCTGGTGAGCCCGATCATCGGCCGCTTCTGTGGATATTTCACCAGCGGCCGTTCGCCATTGGCGAAGGGCAGGGTGACGGTGTCGAGCGCCAGCGCCTTGGTGGAATTCAGTGCAGCCGCCATGGCGGCAAGTCCCGCTCCTTTGAGCAGGTCGCGTCGATCGAACATTCTGGTCTCCTCCCGGAGCTTTTCGTTGGACCTGCGGTCATCACCGCGATCCTGCGTCCATCTGTCTCAACCATCTGGTTGAAGTCAATTCGTGCTTTCGCAGCAGGTCCATGCCGCTGCGTCGCAGCAAGCCGGTGTTACGCTTGTAACGAGTTTGAGCCGAGATATAGCCGCAGCTGCGGTGCACCTCTCCCGCTTGCGGGAGAGGTCGGCGCGCAGCGCCGGGTGAGGGCTTTCTCCTCTAGGGGACTGCCCCGTTGCGGAGACACCCTCTCCCCGACCCTCTCCCGCAAGCGGGAGAGGGAGCACACCGTCTACGCCGCAACGCGCTCGCCGCGATCGACCAGCGCCGCCAGCTCCCTGGCGTCGGCGACCACCCGCACTGCCATCGGCTCGTCGCGGCCGCGGATCGCGACCTCCTGCTGCGGCAAGGCCTCGTCGGCGATGCCGGCCGTGCGGCGCACCTCCTCCGAGACGATCGCCTCGCAGGCGAGCGTCTTGGTCATGTCCTGCAGGCGGGCGGCGACGTTGACGGCATCGCCCAGGGCCGTGAAGACGATGTGATCGCGGTAGCCGATGTCGCCGATGATGACCTCGCCACCGTGGATGCCGATGCCGAAGCGGATCGGCTGGCGCAGATCGTGGCTGAGCAGCTCGTTCAACTCGTCGATGTTCGCGGCGAGCTTGCCGGCAGCCCGCAGCGCCTGCCGGCAGGCCTCCCGCGGATCGGCCGACAGGCCGAACAGTGCCAGCATGCCGTCGCCGACGAACTGGTTGGGCTGGCCGCCGTGCTCGATCACGGCCTGCGAGACCGCGCCGAGGAAGCGGTTGACGATGAACACGGTGTCGAACGGCAGCCGCTTCTCGGCGAGCTGCGTCGAGCCGCGCATGTCCACGAACAGGCTGACGAGATAGCGCTCCTGGCCGATGCGCGCCGGCGTCGAGGCCTGCCCGTCCGCCGCATGCGTGTGGGGCGTGAACAGCTGGAAGAAGGAGAGGTCGGTGTCCGGCCGCAGCTGGCAGGCGAGCCGGATCGAGGGATCGGCGGTGCCGACGCGGGCCAGCACGAAAGCCTCGCGCTGCGACGGCTCGGGCAGGGTGCCATGGTCGCCGATGATGCGGATGCGGCAGGTCGAGCAGCGCGCCCGGCCGCCGCAGACGCTGGCATGCGGCACGTTGTGGCGCAGGCTCGCCTCCAGCACGGAGAGGCCCTTGGGCACGCGCACCGTCTTGCCGTTGCCGTAGGACAGCGCGATCATGCCGCCGCGCCGCTCGCGCAAGGCGCGCACGCCGCGTGCGGCGAGCGCGAGGCCAAGCAGTCCGAAATAGCCGATGGTGAGGGCGCTGCTGATGCGGTCGAGACTATTGGCCTCGGCGACCGAGCCGAGCTGGCGGCGCGTGAGGTTGTGCGTGCGCCATTCGCCGTCGTCGGCCTCGATCTCGATGCTGCGGCCGCCCTGGTACACGCCGAGCAGCGACAGCGTCGGGATCAGCACCGCGGCCGCGAGCAGATAGGGCGCCGCGCGCTTGAAGAACGGCTTCAGGCGAAGCCAGAAATAGATGCCGATGCAGCCGTGCACCCAGGCGATCAGGAGCAGGGTCGTCATCGTCCAGATCCGTCCGGGCGAGCCGATGAAGAACAGGTAGAGCTCCTGCGGATAGAGCTTCTGATGTCCGTACAGCGTCTGGCCCAGCCGCACGCCGATCACATGCGCCATGACGAGGGCCGGAATGCTCAGCCCCAGCACGAGCTGCAGCGGTTCGATGGTCTTCCAGCGGAACTGCCGGCGCTGATACAGCGCGTAGATGCCGAGCCCCATATGCGTGAGCGCGGCCGTGTAGAACACGATCGCCACGGGCAGGAACTGCCAGAACAGCATATGGTAGTAGACGCCGGCCTCCATGGCATCGACCGAGATGTTGCCGAGCGCATGGTTCAGGAAATGGCTGACCACATAGGAAAACAGGATGACGCCGCAGATGAGCCGCACCTGCCGCGCGCTGGTGGCACGGACGAGTTCGGGCATATGGACGGGAGCGGTGGCCATGATTCGGTTGTATCAGTTCATCAACAAGAACAGCCAGCCTAGCGCTTAATTCCCCCCACGGACAGTTTGCCCGATCACATGCGCGGCAAGGTTACCAAATCGTAGGGTGGGCAAAGGTGCGCACTAGCGCGCCATGCCCACCAACTCTCTCCGCCGTCGTCCCGGACAAGCGGAGCGCAGATCCGGGACCCATAACCCCAGGGAGATGTTTGGGGCAGGCTGGTCACAACGAGTCATCGCCAAACTCCTTCCTGGGCCTATGGGTCCTGGGCTCGCGACTGCGTCGCGCCCCGGGACGACACGGAAACATGGCGCAATACCCCTACATTGACTCCCCCTCCCAAGTCGGGGAAAAGCGCGGCCGTGACGATCGCTCCCGACATCTCCGCGAAGCCAGACGGCGCCGGACGCCGGCTCATCCTGATGGCCGTTGTCGTCATCGCCGCGATGACGCTGCTTCGCATCGTCTATGCGTCCGCGCTCGAGCTGCGCACCGACGAGGCCTATTACTGGACCTGGTCGAAGGAGGGAGCGCTGAGCTTCCTCGATCATCCTCCCGGCATCGCCTGGCTGATCCGTTTCGGAACCGCGATCTTCGGCGACACCACGCTCGGCGTGCGCTTCGGCGGCATCGTCGCGATGCTGGTGACGCAGCTGCTGCTCGCCGACATCGTCCGCCGCCTCACGCACGACGTACGCGCGATCGTGTTCGCCGTGCTGATGCCCGAGGCCGCGCTCTATTACGGCCTGCTGATGGCCAAGGTCGCGCCCGACGTCGCCATGATCCCGTTCGCGGTGGCGATGATATGGTCGCTGGTGCAGCTCGCGCAGGGCGGCGATGGCCGCTGGTGGCTCGCCGCCGGCCTGTTCGGCGGGCTCGCGATGCTGTCGAAGTTCACCGTGATCCTGTTCGCACCGGCGCTCGCCGCTTTTCTGCTGGTGCCGGACTGGCGCATGCGCTGGCTGCGCAGCCCTTACCCCTATCTCGCCGTGTTGGTTGCGCTCGCGGTGTTCTCGCCGGTGCTGATCTGGAACGTGCAGCACGACTGGGCTTCAATTCGCTTCCAGGGCGTGCGCGCCACCACCAATTACGGCATCTCGCTGCGGACGGTCGGCGACTATATCGGCCTGCAATTCGGCCTCGTCGGCTTCGTCATGCTGCCGGTGGTTCTGTCGGGCCTCGCGATGACCGCATGGCGCGGCTATCGCACGCGCGAGCCGGTTGCGATCCTGCTGTCCACCGCGGTGCTGGTGCCGTTCCTCTATTTCCTCGTGAAGTCGCTGACGCTCCGGGTCGGTGACACCTGGCCGATGTTCATGTGGCCGGTGGGCTTTGCGGCGACGGCCGTGAACTTCGTCGTGCTCTCGCGTGACGGCCGCTCGGCGCGATTGATCCGGTCGAGCCTGTTCTGGATCAAGACGGCGATCGCCTCGGGCATTGCTTTCGTCGTGATCGTGTTCCTCTATTACGTCGCGGCGCCCTTTAATCTGCTCGGCAAGATCGATCCGATCGGCGCCGAGGCCGGCTACGAGCAGGTCGCAGCGCGCGTGCAGGCGGCGCTCGACGAGACCGGTGCAACCTGGATCGCCACCACGGACTACCGCACCTACGCCATGATGCGCTGGCTGTTCCGGGGCCGCGTACCCGTCGTCGAGATCAACGAGCGCGGCCGCTTCCAGGATTTCGCCGATCCCGGCATGGACAAGATCAAGGGCCACGCCGGCATCTATGTCGGCCGCGAGCCGGACAACCGCGCGCCGGTGTGGGCGTCGATCCCCGCCACGCGCGAGCAGCTCGGTCAGGTCGAACGCCGCTGGCGCGGCGTCCTGACGGATACTTATGCGATCGAGAAGCTCACGGGCTGGACCCCCGAGCTATCGCCGCCGAAGGACTCGCCGCTGTTCCAGTGGCGCGTGCTGGCGGGGGAGTTTGAAAAGCGAGAGCTCGGATAGGGCGGCAGGCTCCTCTTCCCTTCTCCCCTTGCGGGAGAAGGTGGCGCGAAGCGCCGGATGAGGGGTCTCCATCCACACGGCTAAAGCAATATACGCGGAGACATACCCCTCACCCGTCTCGCCGCTTTGCGGCGAGCCACCCTCTCCCGCAAGGGGAGAGGGTGCAGCGAGCGTGCGGCGCGAAGGATTACTCCTCGTCGTCCTTCTTCCGCAGCAGATCCGTCGCAAGGTCCGACAGTTTCGGCGGCGGCAGGGCGGCGAACGGCAGCGGCCGCGTGACGTCGATCGCGGCCAATCCGAGCCGCGCCGTCAGCAGCCCGTTCAGCACGCCTTCGCCCAGCCGCTGCGACAGTTTTGCCGCGATGCCGTGGCCGAGCATCTGCTGCACCAGGCTGTCGCTCGCGGCCATGCCGCCGGTGATGGCGAGATGGGCGATGACATGACGCAGCAGGCGGATCATGCCGAGCGCGCCGGGACGCCCGTCATAGAGGTAGGCGAGCTGGCGGATCAGCCGCAGCGCAGCCACGAACACGAACAGCACGTCGATCGCCGCGCGCGGTGAGACCGCCGTCACGATCGAGACTTTCTGCGCAGCCGACGACACCAGCCGCCGCGCCTCCGCATCCAGCGGCGACATCAGCTCGCGCTCGGCGAGGCGGATCATGTCGGCGCCGTCGATGATCTCGCCGGCATGGCTTTCCAGCGTGGCGCGGGCGCGCGCAAGTTGCGGATTCTGGTGCGCGATCTTCAGGAGATCCTGCACGATGACGCGGCTCTCCTTGCGGTCGTCGCTGGCAAGCACGGCGGCTGCCCGCGCATGCAGCTTCTCGATGGTCGCAAGGCGCGCCAGCCCGAACGCCTCGCGCCCGATCACGACCGCAAGCGCCAGCGCGGTGACGAAGGCGAAGGCGGAGCCGACGAAGCCGAGCGTTTCGCTGCGCGCGAACAGATCCTCGATCAGATGCACGACACCAAGCCCGGTGCCGAGCAGCGTCAACCCGGCAAGGCCGGACCAGAACAGCGTGCCCCAGGGAAAACCGCGCCGCGCCGGTAGCGCGGCCTCGATCGGCACCGGCAGCGCCTGAGGATCGTGCTCCGGCGTGATCTGGATGGTCGCGCGGGCGAGCCGGCTGGTCTCGTCGGCCTCGGTGACGACGACGCCGGGGTCATCGAGCCGGAACGTCGCCGGCCGCCGCGGCTGGGATCGGTCGTTCATGCGAGCTTGTCTCCGATCAGGAACTGCAAGGCACGGTCGAGGCGGATATGTGGCAGTGCCGGTTCGCCGTCACCCTCGTGTTCGAGCCTGGGCGGACGGAAGCGCAGGAAGCGGAAATCGCTCTTCTCGGCGGCTTGCGTCGACAATCCGCGGAATGCATCCGTGCCCTTGAACAGCGGCTCGGGATCAACAGGCAGATCGCCCGGAAAGGTTGCCACTTCCGTATTGCCGTCGAAGAACTCGCCATTGGCGCTTTCGCCGGCGGCCGGTGTTCCCAGGATCGACGGCAGTTTGTCGCGGCCATGCGCGACTTGTGCCTCGCGTGTCGCGCGCACGGCGGCGAGTGCGACGACGTCGATCTGCGCGCCGGTGTCTTCCGCGCGCGCCACGGCTCTCGTCACCGCGCGGCGCAGCACGGCCTCGAGCCGGTCGTGACTGGAGTGGTGAAGATGGTCCGCCTTGGTCGCCGCGAACAGGATGCGGTCGATGCGCGGCCGGAACAGGTTGGAGAGGATCGTGCTGCGGCCGATGTTGAAACAGTCGAGAATGCCGGCGAGCGCGGCTTCGAGATCGTGCAGCGCCTCGGGGCCGGAGTTGAACGCGGCGAGCGCGTCGGCCAGCACGATCTGCCGATCGAGCCGCGCAAAATGATCGCGGAAGAACGGCCGCACCACGACGTCCTTGTAGGCCTCGAAGCGCCGCACCATCATCGCCCACAGCGATCCCTCCGGCGCCTGCGCCCCTGCGGGCACGTCGAGCGGCGCGAAGGTCAGCGCCGGCGTATCGGCGAGATTGCCCGGCATCAGGAAGCGCCCGGGCGGCAGCAGGCTCATCGCGAACCGCTCGTCGCGGCAGGCCCGCAAATAACTGGTGAAGAGCTTTGCGGCGGTGAGCGTCGCCTGCTCGTCCTCGCGCGCGTCGGGCTTGAGGGTTGCAAGATGCGCGTGCCATTCGCCCGCCAGATGCGCGCGCGGCGCCTCGCGCGACAGCGCCAGGCTTTCGGCCGACCATTGCTCGTAGCTCTTGTGCAGCAGCGGCAGGTCGAGCAGCCATTCGCCGGGATAGTCGACGATGTCGAGCGTCAGGGTGCGGTCGGCGCCGTTCTGGCGCTGGTAGTCGATGACGAGGCGCAGCTCGCTGATATCGACGGTCGAGTTCGGCCAGCGCCGTTCCTCGACCAGTGCGCGCAGATGGTTCTCATAGGCAAAACGCGGCACGGCATCGTCCGGCTGCGGCGCCAGATGCGCCCGCGCGATCCGGCCCGAGGCATAGGCCTCGAACACCGGAAACCGGCCGCCGCGCGTCAGCCCATGGATCAGCGCGGTGATGAACACGGTCTTACCGGCGCGCGACAGTCCGGTGACGCCAAGGCGCACCGTCGGATTGAAGAAGTGCTCGCCATAATCGATCAGCGCCCGGGCCGACAACCGGGCCTCCTCGACCATGTCCTGGAAACTGAATGCCATATGAACGTGAGGGGGCTCGGGCGAGGGGTACGCAAAACGGACTAGTCACAAAAGTGGCAACTGCCTGAAGAAAATCAAGCTTTCATACTTCCACCGCCTTTGTCGGCAAATCAGCCGTTTGAACGACGCGCCGGTCCCGAAACACCCATACAAGAGGCCATTGCCTCAGCCCGTGTTGGATTGCCATGACCGTGTTCCAGTTGAAACAGTTCGCATCGTCCTCCGTCCACGCCGCCGCCGACGTGATCGGCTGGGATTACGACCGTGCCGAGCTGATCGCCGACGGCGTCATCCACGCGGTCGGTGTGCTCTCGGGCATCATTGCCGCCACCGTGCTGGTGGTGCTGACCGCGGTCCATGCCGACGCCACCGACATCGTCGGCGTCTCGATCTACGTCGCCGGGCTGCTGTCGATGCTGGTGCTGTCGGCGACCTATAATCTCTGGCCGGTCTCGCCGGCCAAATGGCTGCTGCGGCGGTTCGATCACTCGGCGATCTATCTGTTGATCGCCGCGACCTACACCCCGTTCATCCTGGAGGTGAAGGACAGTGCGTTCGCGCTGGTGCTGCTCGCCGGCGTCTGGTGCGTCGCCATATCGGGTATCGTGCTGAAGCTGTTCTATCCCGGCCGGTTCGACCGCGTTTCGGTCGGCATCTATCTGGCGATGGGCTGGAGCGGAGTGATGCTCTATGGCCCCGTGGTCAGGGCGCTGCCGGCGCTGGTGTTGGGCTTCATTCTTGCGGGCGGCCTGCTCTACAGCTTTGGCGTGATCTTCCACGCCTGGCGGCGGCTGCGCTTCCAGAATGCGATCTGGCATGGCTTTGTCTTGGCCGGTGCGGCGTGCCATTATACCGCGGTGCTCGACCTCGTGTTGAGCTGAGAGGACCCGCGACGCGGAACAAGCGGCGCGGTACAACAGCGGTATAAGACAAGAGGAGACGTCGCATGCAGGTGACCGGCAAGGTCGTGGTCGTCACGGGCGGCGCAAACGGCATCGGCAAGGCGCTGTGCGAAGCCTTTCACAAGGCGGGTGCCGCCAAGGTCGTCGTCGCGGACATGGATGCCGCCAACGCGCGGGCGGTTGCTGCCACCGTCGATGGCGCAGCGTTCAAATGCGACGTGGCGCAGGAAAAGGACATCTCGCACGTCATCGAGGAGACCGAGCGGCAGTTCGGGCCGATCGCCTTGTTCTGCTCCAATGCCGGCATCGGCGGCGGCTTCGATCCGATGTCGGTCAATGCCGGCGGCGCTTCCGACGAGCCCTGGCAGCGCAGCTGGGCGATCCACGTCATGGCCCATGTCTACGCGGCACGGCACCTGATCCCCCGCATGAAGACGCGTGGCGGCGGCTATTTCCTCAACACCATCTCGGCCGCCGGCCTGTTGTCGCAGGTCGGCAGCCCGGCCTATTCGACGACCAAGCACGCCGCGGTCGGCTTTGCCGAGAACCTCGCGATCTCGCACAAGGCTGACAATATCAAGGTCTCGATCCTCTGCCCGCAGGGCGTCGACACCAACATGCTGCGCTCGATCCCCAAGGGCCCGCAATCCGGCGACGGCGACCTCACGCCCGAGCAGGTCGCGAAAGACGTGCTCGCCGGCCTCGATCAGGAAACCTTCCTGATCCTGCCGCACCCGCAGGTGCTCGGCTACATGCGCAAGAAGACCGAGAACTACGACCGCTGGATCGGCGGTATGGCCAAGATCCAGGCCAAGATGCGGGAGGAGTTCGGGAAGTGACCGTCAGGTCATCCCGGGGCACGCTCGCGCCAAATATTCGGTGTCGTCCCGGCCTAGTGCGCAATTGCGCACGGGGGCCGGGACCCATAACCACAGCGAGAAGTCCGTAGGATGGGTAGAGCGAAGCGAAACCCATCGCTGCTTGCACGGGCTTAAGGTGATGGGTTTCGCTTCGCTCTACCCATCCTACGATGACTGCGATCTCGGCGGCGACATCACGCCGCCGCCCCATCCTCCACCCGGCTCGCCCGCAGCGCCCGCGCATAGAGCATCATCCCCTCGCGCACCTTGCGCTGCTCGGCCTCCGTCAGCGCCGCGAGCGCGCCGCGCACCTGCTGCCGGCCGAACGCATGCAGCGCCTCCAGCGTGCGCCGGCCCTTCGCCGTCAGTGACAACAGCTTGCTGCGCGCATCCTGCTCGTCCGGCGTCTCCCTGAGCTCTCCGCAGTCGATCAGCTTGCGCACCAGGCGGCTGACGCTGGATTTCTCCAGGCGCAGGAAATCGCTGATGTCGCCCGATGTCATGGGGCCGCGGATGCCGATCTCCAGAATGGTGTGCACGGCCGAGGGCGGATAGTCCGAGGCTGCCACCGTCGCATCCATGAAGCCGAGCTCGCGCACCATCAGCCGCGAGGCGGCGCGGATGTCGTCGATCAGCGAAAGCTCGGCCATCTTGACTCCCGGCGTATAGTTGTATCATACAACTATATGCGTGCAACGGCGCGCGCAAGCGTTTTGGAGCAGGTCATGAACGGAATTCTGCCGACCGGCGAGCGAATGGGAGGCAAGGTCTGCCTCGTCACGGGCGGCGGCAGCGGCATCGGTCGCGCCACGGCGTTGCGGATGGCGTCGGAGGGCGCCGAGGCGGTCATCGTCGCGGGCCGGCGCGAAGCCGAAATCGAGGCGACCGCTGCGGCTTGCCGCGAGCTAGGTGCGGCCGCGATCGCGCTCAAGACCGACATCACGCGCGAGGACGAGGTCGCACGGCTCGTCGGCACCGCCGTCGAGCGCTGCGGCCGGCTCGACGTCGCCTTCAACAATGCCGGCTTCCAGGAGCGCCGTGCGCCGCTGGAAGAGCAGGGCACCGACATCTACGACAGCGTGTTCGACACCAATGTCCGCGCGCTGTTCCTGTGCCTGCGGCATCAATTGCCTGTCATGATCGCGAAAGGCAGCGGCAGCATCGTCGTCAACGCTTCCGTCAGCGGCATGCGCAATCCCAATCCCGGCTTCTCGCTCTATTCGGCCTCGAAAGCCGCTGCGATCTCGCTGACCCGGTCGGCCGCGATGGAGAACGCCCCGCGCGGCATCCGCATCAATGCCGTCGCGCCGGGCCGCGTCGTCACCGACATGATGCTGCGCGCCGGCGTCGGCGACATCGCGACCGTGAGCGCCGGCCTGCCGCTGCGGCGGATGGGCAGCCCGGAAGAGGTGGCGGAAGCCGTGGTGTGGCTGTCGTCGGACGCGTCATCGTATGTGGTCGGGCACGTGCTGGCGGCGGACGGGGGATTCCTGGCGTCGTAGCTTCGTAGCCCGGATGGAGCGCAGCGCAATCCGGGGTTCTTGCCACAAGCTGGACTGGCCCCGGATTGCGCTGCGCTCCATCCGGGCTACGCGCGTCTCAATGCTTCTGCCCGTACAGCACCGGCACCGCCGAATCCACCACGACCTCGACGAGGCTCGTGCCACCGAACGCCATCCCTTGCTTCAGCGCCTCGCCGAGCTCCGCCGCCTTGCTCACCCGCACAGCATGGCACCCCATGCCTTCGGCGATCTTCACGAAGTCGATCCCCGGCAGCTCCAGCCCCGGCACGTTCCTCACCTGCATCACCTGGCTGAACGAGCGCATCGCGCCGTAGCCGGAATTGTTGATGACGACGATTGTCAGCGGCAGCTTGCGCTGCGCGGCGGTCCACAGCGCCTGGATCGAATACATCGCCGAGCCGTCGCCGATCAGGCACACGGTGCGCTGCTTCGGTCTGCCCAGCGCCATGCCGACGGCGGCGGGCAGGGAGTAGCCGAGGCCGCCGCTCGCCATGGTGTAGAAGGAATCCTGGCCGCGCATCGGCAGGAATTTTTGCATCGCCGGCCGGTGCGAGGGCACTTCCTCGACCAGCGAGGCGCCATCCGGCATCGCCTGCGACAGCGAGTGCAACAGGAATTCGACCGGCAGCGGATCGGCGGCTTGCGGCGCCGGCGGCAGCGTGCGGCCCTTGGGCGTGGCGCGCTTGCTCTCGGGCAACATGTCGAGCAGCAGGCTGAGCGCCGGCTTCATGGTGGCGACGATGCTGGTGCCGACCGGCGTCACCGCCGCGGCATCGGGATCGTCGGTGATCTGGAAGATCGTCGCGCCGCCGTCGAAGATCGCGGCATGGCCCTCGACATGGAAGGTGAATACCGGTGCGCCGATGACGACGACGAGGTCATGCTCGCGTAGCGCATCGGAGAGCTGCGCCGGCGAGGCATGCAGGAAGCCTGCGAATTGCGGGTGCCGCTCGGGGAACGAGCAGCGCGCCGAGAACGGGCTGACCCAGACGCTGGCCTTCGCCTTCTCGGCCACTCGCACCATCAGATCGACCGCGCCGGCGCGGTCGACGCCGGGGCCGACGACGAGGGCCGGGTGCTTGGCCGAACCGAGCGCGGCCACCAGCGCCTTCATCGCCTCCGGCTCCGGTCCGATCTCGCGGCTGACCTTGCGCGCCTCGATCGGCGCGCAGGCATGGGCCCAGTCGTCGATCGGGATCGAGACGAAGGTCGGCCCGCATGGCGGCTGCATCGCGGTGTAATAGGCGCGCGCGATCGCGGCCGGGACGTCCTCGGCCCGCGCCGGCTCGACGCTGTACTTGACGTAGGGCCGCGGAAACTCCGAGGCGCGCTCGGCATAGAGGAACGCCTGCAAGGGAAGGATCGAGCGCGCCTGCTGGCCCGCGGTGATCACCAGCGGGGTCTGGTTGCGGTGCGCGGTGTAGATGTTGCCGAGCGCGTTGCCGACACCGGCCGCCGAATGCAGATTGACGAAGCCGGCACTGCGCGTCGCCTGCGCATAGCCATCGGCCATGCCGACCGCGGAGGCCTCCTGCAGCGCCAGCACGTAGTCGATATCGTCGGGCCAGTCGGAGAGGAACGGCAGCTCGGTCGAGCCGGGATTGCCGAACACTTTCTTGATGCCGAACGATCGCAGCAGGTCGAGCGTCGCCTGCTTCACGGTGACGGACTTGCTGCCGGTCTTGCCGTTCTTGGCCATTGGTTTCCGTCCCCTGTTTATTGGCGCGCTACCAGCCCCACCCGTCATTGCGAGCGAAGCGAAGCAACCCAAAATCTTTCCGCGGAGGCAGTCTGGATTGCTTCGTCGCTTCGCTCCTCGCAATGACGAGGAGAGAGCCCTACCACACCGCCGTGCCCTTCATCGTCGGCTGCCCCTCCGCATTCGCGGTCCACAGCTCCATCCCCGCCTCGGTCTCGTTGGCGTTGATGGAAAACTCCGTCCCCTCGAACAGCGGCTGCACGCCGCGATAGGTGAACTTCTTCGGCGCCGTGCCGCCATGCAGCTTCGCGGCCATCTCGATGATGAAGGCGGCCTGCAGCGGGCCGTGGAAGATCAGGCCCGGATAGCCCTCGACCTTGGTGACGTAGTCGCGGTCGTAATGGATGCGGTGGCCGTTGAAGGTCAGCGCGGAGTAACGAAACAGCAGCACGGGATCGGAGACATGGCTCTCGCGATGCTGTGCCTTCGGCGGCGGAGGCGGGGCCTTGGCGGTCGCCGGCGCGCTGCTCGTCATCTCGCGATAGACGATGTCCTGCCGCTCGCGGATCGCGGTGCCGCGCGGCGAGGAGATGCTGTGCTCGACCGAGACGAAGCACAGCGTGCCGGTCGAGCCGGTCTTGATCTGCACGTCGGCGATGCGCGAGGTTCGCGTCGATTCATCGCCGACCTGCAGCGGCTGCAGGAACTCGATCTCGCCGCCCGCCCACATCCGGCGCGGCAGCGGCACCGGCGGCAGGAAACCGCCGCGGGTGGGATGGCCATCGGGCCCGAGCATCGACATCGGAAACACCGGCTGCGCCAGGCACCAATGCACCGTGAACGGCGCGGCATCGCCCTTTTGGGGCTCGCCGACCTCCTGGAACAGCGTCGCGCGCAGGCCCTTCACGAGCTGCGCGGTGACGATGTCGGTGGCCTCGGTGCTGCGGCCGATCCATTGCCGCAAGTGATCGATGTCGAGCTTCTCGGTCATGACGCCTCGCTCTGTTACTTCTTGGCTTGGGGCTTTTCGCCGATGGCCGGCACCGCGCCGTAGCTCCGCGTCTCGCCGACGATGATCGGCGCCGGTGCGGGATAGCTGACGCGGCCGTTCGGCGTGTCGACCTCGATCCGTCTGAGATGCGGATGGCTGGTGAGGTCGGCCATGGTGTTGACCTCAGCAAAGGCGATGTCGGCGTCCGACAGCCGCTTCAGGAGCTCGTCGCGCGTCATCCTGCCGAAGATGTCGGCGACCGTCTTGTCGGTGAAGTCACGGTTGCGCACGCGCTCGACCATGTTGGCGACGCGGGGATCGGCGGGAAGATCAGGCTGGCCGAGCACCCTCGCGCACAGCGTCTTCCACTCGCGCTCGCTCTGGATCGAGATCAGGATGTCCTTGCCGTCCTTCGAGGTGAACACGCCATAGGGCGCGATCGAGGGATGGCGCAGGCCCATGCGCTTGGGCGGATTGCCGGCTTCGGAGTTAAGCAGCGGCACGGTGCACCAGTCCGCCATCACGTCGAACATGGAGATGCGGATGTCGGCACCCTTGCCGGTGCGCCCGCGCCCGATCAGCGCTTCCAGAATAGCCGCATGCGCGGTGGCGCCGGTTGCGACGTCCACGATCGACATGCCGACGCGCGAGGCTCCATCAGGGTTGCCGGTGATGGAAGCAAGCCCGCTCTCGGCCTGGATCAGCAGATCGTAGGCCTTGCGGTGCGCATAGGGGCCTTCGTCGCCATAGCCTGTGATCGTGCACGAGATCAGCTTCGGATAGTCCTTGAGCAGCCGCTCGCGCGAGAAGCCGAGCTTGTCCATCGAGCCCGGCTTGAGGTTTTGAATGAGCACATCCGCGCTCGCGATCAGCTTCTCCAGTTCGGCGCAGCCTTCCTTGGTGGCGAGATCCACCACCGCCGACTGCTTGCCGCGGTTGAGCCACACGAAGTAGCTGCTCTGGCCCTTGGCGGCCACGTCATAGCCGCGGGCGAAATCGCCCTCGGGCCGCTCGATCTTGATCACCTCCGCGCCGGCATCCGCCAGGCGCGAGGAGCAGAACGGCGCCGCCACGGCCTGCTCGACCGCAATCACCCTGATCCCATCAAGTGCTCCCATGGTGCGTCCTCAGTACGAGCGCGGCATGCCGAGCACGTGCTCGGCGACGAAGGACAGCACGAGGTTGGTCGAGATCGGCGCGACTTGATAAAGCCGTGTCTCGCGGAACTTGCGCTCGACGTCATATTCCTCGGCAAAGCCGAAGCCGCCGTGGGTCTGGATGCAGGCGTTCGCCGCTTCCCACGACGCATCCGCCGCCAGCATCTTGGCCATGTTGGCTTCCGCGCCGCAGTCGAGGCCGGCCTCGTATTTGCGCGTGGCTTCCTTCACCATGAGCTCGGCCGCGCGCATCGAGGCGTAGGCCTTGGCGATCGGAAACTGGATGCCTTGATTCTGGCCGATCGGCCGGCCGAACACGGCGCGCTCCTTGGCGTAGTTGGTGGCCTTCGCAATGAACCACTTGGCGTCGCCGACGCATTCGGCCGCGATCAGGATGCGCTCGGCATTCATGCCGGAGAGGATGTAGCGAAAACCCTTGCCCTCCTCGCCGATCAAATTCTCCGCCGGCACCTTCATGTCGGTGAAGAACACCTCGGTGGTGGCGTGGTTCATCATGGTGCGGATCGGGCGGATCTCGAGGCCGTTGTTCTTGGCCTCGCGCATGTCGACGATGAACACCGACAAACCATCCGTGCGCTTCTTGACCTGATCCTTCGGCGTGGTGCGCGCCAGCAG
The DNA here is from genome assembly GCF_018130885.1 of Bradyrhizobium sp. KB893862 SZCCT0404. Lineage (NCBI taxonomy): Bacteria > Pseudomonadati > Pseudomonadota > Alphaproteobacteria > Hyphomicrobiales > Nitrobacteraceae > Bradyrhizobium > Bradyrhizobium sp. KB893862 SZCCT0404. The sequence continues at coordinate 34,255 of NZ_JAFCLT010000011.1, read as the reverse complement.
CACCATCAGATCGGAATGCTCGGCGCGGCTGGTCCAGATCTTCTGGCCGTTGACGATGTAACTGTCGTTGCCTTCCTTGCGCGCGAAGGTCTTCAGCGAGGAGGTGTCGGTGCCGCTGGTCGGCTCGGTGACGCCGAACGCCTGCAGGCGCAATTCGCCGCTCGCGATCTTCGGCAGGTACTTCGCCTTCTGCTCGGCATTGCCGTGCCGCAGCACCGTGCCCATCGTGTACATCTGGGCGTGGCAGCCGCCGCCATTGCAGCCCGCGCGCTGGATCTCCTCGAGGATCGCGGCCGCCGCCGAAAGCTTGAGGCCCGCACCGCCATACTCTTCCGGGATCAGCACCGAGAGATAGCCCGCCTCGGTCAGCGCGTCGACGAAGGCCTTGGGATAAGCCATCTCGCGATCGAGCTTGCGCCAGTATTCGCCGGGAAACTGCGCGCAGAGCTTTGCGACGGCTTCGCGGATGTCGGCGTGATCTTCGGTGTGGTGTTCTTCGCTCATGGCGTTTCCTGTTCGTAGCGGCAGTCAAGATAACGCCGGCCAACCCTCTGGCGTTGTGAAAACATCGCCAGCCCCCTATGCTCATTTGCTATAGCGTATGGAGTAGCCTTCCAGGATTGGCAAGCATGGATTTCCGGCAGCTCAGGACCTTCAGTTGCGTGGCGGAGCTCGGCAGCCTGTCCAAGGCCTCCGACACCTTGCGCGTGGCGCAGCCGGCGCTCTCCCGGCAGATCAAGCTGCTGGAACACGAGCTGCGCACCGAATTGTTCACCCGCAACGGCCGCGGCATGGTGCTGACCGAGGCCGGGCATTTGTTGCTGGCGCGCACCTCCGGCATCGTGCGGCAACTTGACCAGATCCGCGACGACATCCAGTCGGCCAAGGGGCCGCCGTCGGGGCAGGTCGTGCTCGGCCTGGTTCCGACCGTGAGCTGCGTGCTGTCCGCGCGCTTCGCCCGGCGCTGCGTCGAAAAATTTCCCGGCATCTCGCTGCGCATCGTCGAGAGCTACAGCGGCCATCTCGTCGAATGGCTGCATCGCGGCGAGATGGATCTCGCCATCCTCTACGGCCGCTCCGCCGATCTGCATCTCAACGTGCAGAGCCTCGGGCGCGACAACATCGTCGCGGTCGGCCCCCGCGGCTGCGGCCTCGCACGCAAGAAGAGCGTCGATATCGGCTGGCTGCTGCGGCAACGCCTGGTGCTGCCCAGTCATTCCCACGGCCTCCGCGCGCTGATCGAGCACGCTGCGGCCCAGCGCAAGATCAAGCTCAACGTCCAGCTCGAGGCGGATTCCTTCCGCGTGCTGACCAGCCTCGTCGAGGAGGGGCTCGGCTTCGCGCTGCTGCCGCCGTCGTCGGTCCATGGCGAGGTCGCGGACGGGCGGCTGGAAACCACCGCCGTGTCCAGGCCGATGACGCGCGAGCTCATTTTCGCTTCTCCAATCGACCGCCCGGCCTCGACCGCGTCCCTCGCCATCACCGCGCTCCTGCGCGAGGAAGTCGCCGCCTGCCGCAAGGAAGGCGTCTGGGACATCAAATTGAGTTAGATGCCGTGTGGTAGAACAGTCGGGCGCCATCGTGCCTTCGCATCTGGCGCGAGCTGTCATGCCGAAATTTTATAGCTGGTAATGACGCCGCGCGTGCCTATCCATCACCGTCACCCTGAGGCGGCCGCTTCTTCAGCGGCCCTCGAAGGGCGGCGGCCCGGCTGTCGCTACATCTCGGCCGCTCATCCTTCGAGGCTCCCCCTGCGGTGCTTTGCACCGCAGGCCTCGCACCTCAGGATGACGGACTGACGGTGTCGCGAACGTGAGTCAGCTCCTCGCAATGACGGAGGATAGGGCCTACCCCGGAATCCTGACCGGCAACGTCTCGTACCCCTTGATGAAGCTGGAATAGATCCGCTTGGGCTCGCCGACCACCTCGATGCGGTCGAACCGCTTCAGCATCTCCTCCCAGACGATCCGCAGCTGCAGCTCTGCGAGGCGCATGCCGACGCAGCGGTGGATGCCGAAGCCGAAGGAGAGATGCGTGCGCGGGCGCGGGCGGTCGATGATGAAGTCGTTCGGGTTCTCGAACATCTCGTCGTCGCGATTGCCGGAGACATACCACATCACGACGCGGTCGCCCTTCTTGATGTGCTTGCCGCCGACCTCGGTGTCCTGCAGAGCCGTGCGCCGCATATGGGCGAGCGGGGTCTGCCAGCGGATCACCTCCGGCACCATGGAATCGATCAGCTCCGGATTGGCGCGCAGCTTGTCGTACTGCTCGGGATTCTCGTTCAGCGCCAGCACCGAGCCGGTCATGGTGTTGCGCGTGGTGTCGTTGCCGCCGACGATGAGCAGGATGATGTTGCCCATGAGATTGTCGGGGTCCATGTGGCGGGTGGCGTCGTTGTGCGCCATCAGCGACAGCAAATCGTTGCGCGGCGCCGAGTTGACGCGCTCGTTCCAGAGCTTGGACATGTAGGCATAGCACTCGTCCATCTCGCGGCGCCGCTCTTCGGCGGAAGCCACGATGCCGCTCTTGGGCAGCGCGGTCGAGACGTCGGACCAGCGCGTCAGCTTGCGCCGCTCCTCCCAGGGGAAGTCGAACAGCGTCGCCAGCATCTGCGTCGTCAGCTCGATCGAGACGCGCTCGACGAAATTGAAGGTCTCGTTGCGCGGCAGATTGTCGAGCACGGTCTGCGAGCGCTGGCGGATCAGTTTTGCGAGTTCGTCCAGATGGGTCGGCGTGAACATCGGCGACACCGTCTTGCGCTGCGACGAGTGCCGGGGCTGGTCCATCGCGATGAAGCTCGGCCAGTCGTAGCCTTCGGGGACGTCGCGGATCGAGATGCCGCCGAGCGTGGAATCCGAGGAGAAGATGCCGTGGTTGGTGTCGACATGCATGATGTCGTTGTATTTCACCACCGACCAGTACGGCTCGATCGGCGCGTTGGTGCAGTAATGCACCGGCTCTTCCTTGCGCAGCCGCTCGAACCACGGCCATAGCGTGTCGTCCTGGAACAGCCGTGGCGCGCCGGGGTGGAACTGCGCCAGCGGCGTCGCATAGGCCTCCTCGCGGGCCCTGCGCATGCGTTCGGCCTTGTCCACTTTAACCGGCGCTTGGATGTTCATGGTGGTGGCCTCCAGTGTTTGTTTCCAACCTCTCCCGCTTGCGGGAGAGGTCGGCGCGTAGCGCCGGGTGAGGGCTTTCTCCTCCAGGGGATTATCCCGTTGCGGAGATACCCTCTCCCCAACCCTCTCCCGCAGGCGGGAGAGGGGGCGCAGTATCCTCGTGGATGTACCTCAAACTCACGCCGAAATCTTCACCGGCAACGTCTCCAGTCCCTTCACGAAGCTCGAATAGACTCGCTTGGGCTCGCCGACCACATCAATATGGTCGAAGCGCTCGAGAATCTCTTCCCAAATAATCTTGAGCTGGAGTTCAGCAAGCCGCAAGCCGACGCAGCGGTGGATGCCGAAGCCGAAGGAGAGATGCGTGCGCGGGCGGGCGCGGTCGATGATGAAATCGTAGGGCTTTTCGATCGCCTCCTCGTCGCGGTTGCCCGAGACGTACCACATCACGACCTTGTCACCTTTCTTGATCTGCTTGCCGCGGAACTCGAAGTCGGCGAGCGCGGTACGGCGCATATGCGCAAGCGGTGTCTGCCAGCGGATCACCTCCGGCACGAAGCTGTCGAGCAGCGCGCGGTTCTCGCGCAGCTTGCGATACTGTTCCGGATGCTGGCTCAACGCGAGAAGCGAGCCCGACATGGTGTTGCGCGTGGTGTCGTTGCCGCCGACGATCAGCAGGACGAGATTGCCGAGGAAGTTCTTGGCATCCATGTCGCGCGTCGCGGCGCCATGCGCCATCATCGAGAGCAGGTCGCTCTTCGGCGGCTGCTCGATACGCTCCTTCCAGAGCCGGGCGAAATAGCCGGCGCATTCGGTCAGCTCCGCCTGGCGCTCGTCCTCGGTCGCGACGAGCCCGTCGGGGCCGGGAATGGTGGTGGCGATGTCGGACCAGCGGGTCAGCTTGCGGCGATCCTCCCAGGGGAAATCGAACAGCACCGCGAGCATCTGCGTGGTGAGCTCGATCGAGACCCGGTCGACCCAGTCGAACACCTCGCCACGGGGCAGATTGTCGAGGCACTCGGCCGAGCGCTTGCGGATGTTGAGGGCGAGATTGTCCAGATGCGTCGGCGTGAACATCGGGGCCACGGTCTTGCGCTGCGCGGCATGGCGCGGCGGGTCCATGGAGATGAAGCTTTCGCGGCGCAGATCCGGATCGATGTCGCGGATGGTGATGCCGCCGAGCGACGACGCCGAGGAGAACACCGCGTGGTTCGTCTCGATCTCCATGATGTCGTTGTAGCGCGTCACCGACCAGTACGGCCCGAACATGGAGTCCTTGCAGTAGTGCACCGGATCTTCGCGGCGCAGGCGGTCGAAGTACGGCCAGAACGTATCGGTCCTGAACAGTTCCGGATCGCCCGGATCGAATTGCTCCAGCGGCAATGACAATGCGCGCTCGCGAAGTGCGTCGAGATTGGACGCGCTCTCGATGGTCCCATGCATGACCGTTCTCCCTGGCATTCCCTCCGCGCGCTGTTTTTATGAATTCTGCGCTGCGGTATTTGATTTGCAATTACAGCCGGTTGTCTGCGCCGGAGCAAGGGAGAGTTTTGCCACATCCAACCCTTGGGCGTGGCCCGGCGGAAGTCCGTAGCCCGGATGGAGCGCAAGCGTAATCCGGGATTCGGGCCACGACGGCGACCCTTCCGGATTTCGCTTCACTCCATCCGGGCTACGGGACCGTCCACCAACGTGATCTCACGCACGCCGTTTGTCATGAAATCCTGTCAGAAATCGACCGGAATCGCGGTAAATCGAACCCGCCCATCTTGGGGTTCGACTAACCTCTGATCTATAAGTTTGACCACGACAGGTCCGCACCCCGAGGTTGCCGCCGTGAACGACATGCAATGGACCCCCATTGGCTCCGAACCGGTCCCGCCGCCGCTGCCGCCGACGGGGGTGGACTTCACCGGCGACCGTTCCGAGTTCCGCAAAATGGTCACCAAGGGTGCCATGCTGGAGCTGGTCACCTTCGGCTTCTACCGGTTCTGGCTTGTCACCGACATCCGCCGTCATCTGTGGACGCACACGGCGGTTGACGGCGACGCCGCCGAATATACCGGCCGGGCAAAGGAGCTCCTGATCGGCTTCCTGTTCGCGCTCGCGATCCTGGTGCCGATCTATCTCGCCTATTTCCTCGTCGGCATCGAGTTCGAGCGCTGGCAGGGCTTTGCTTCGACGCCGCTGTTCATCAGCTTCTACGCCTTTGGCCAGTTCGCGATCTTTCGCGCGCGGCGCTACCGCCTGACGCGCACGGTCTGGCGCGGCGTGCGGTTCTGGATGGACGGCTCAGGCTGGGCCTATTCGTTCCGTGCCATGGCGTGGGGCCTGCTGGTGTTCCTCACGCTTGGCCTGGCGCTGCCCTGGCGCGCGGCCGCGCTGGAGCGCTACAAGATGCGGCACACCCATTACGGCGATCTGCGCGGCGATTTCGAAGGTAATGGCTGGACCTTCTTCAAGCGCGGCTGGTGGCTGTGGCTGCTCAGCCCGATCGCGGTCCTCATCTTCCCGCTCGCCCCGTTCTTCTATGCCGAGTTCAAGGCGCGCGAATGGCGCTGGTGGCTGGACGGCATCCGCATCGGCGGCGTCAGCCTGTCCTCGGAACTGCCGCACAACGCCTTCTACGGCCTGTACTGGAAGGTGATCGGCTGGTGGATGCTGCTGTCGATGATATTCGGCGCCTATATCGGCGGCGCCATCATGCTCGTCTCCCAGCTCAGCGGCTTGTCGGCCGAGCAGGTGTTCGAACCGGGCAACGGCGCCAAGGGCATCCCGATGGTGGTGGCGACGGTGATCGGCTATTTCGCCGCGGCACTGGCGATCAACATCGTCATGCGCGTCTATCTCCAGCGCGATCTCTGGGCCAAGGTGCTGGAGACCGTCGAGGTGCACAACATCGCGGCCGCCGCGGATGTGCGCGGCAGCGGCGAGCTTGCCAGCGCGCTCGGCGAGGGCTTTGCCGATGGACTCGATGTCGCGGGATTCTGAGCTGTGAGTGAGTTGACCACCGAGGCGCCGGCGCAGTCCGCCAAGCCGACGATCTTCTTCGACGGCGTGTCGAGCCGCAAGCGCCAGGTGACGCTGGCGCTCGGTGATGCGCTCGAGATCGTGGAGGAGGGCGGAACGCCCGTCCGCTGGGACTATGCCGATATCCGCCGCGCCGACAGTCCGGCCGGCGTTCTGCGCCTTGCCTGCATGACCGCGCCGCCGCTGGCGCGGCTCGAAATCCGCGACGCCGCCCTGGCCGCGGACGTGACGGTCCACTGCATGCGGCTCGACGAGCACCAGACCTCGCGCCGCGGCATCGCGAAGATCGTCGGCTGGTCGGTCGCGGCTGCCGTCTCCATCGTTTGCGTCGTGCTGTTCGGCGTGCCGCTCGCCGCCGACCGGCTCGCGCCGCTGGTGCCCAAGCCGATCGAGCGCCGCATCGGTGACGCCTCGGAAGTCCAGGTCAAAGCCATCTTCGGCGGCAAGGCCTGCGAAGACCCCGCCGGCAAGGCCGCGTTCACAAAACTCGTCAACAGCCTGCGCGATGCCGCCGGCCTCGACGATGATTCCATGACGGCAGGCGTGTTGCCGACCGCGGTGCCGAACGCATTCGCGCTGCCGGGCGGCAAGGTCTATTTGCTGCGGGGCCTGCTCGACAAGGCGCAAAGCCCCGACGAGATCGCCGGCATCCTCGCCCACGAGCTCGGCCATCTCAAGCATTACGACAACATGCGCGGCCTGATCTACAACGGCGGCACCTCGTTCCTGATCGGCCTGCTGTTCGGCGACGTCACGGGGTCATCCGCCGTGATCTTCGCCTCGCGCAGCGTGGTCGAAGCCTCCTACTCGCGCGAGGCCGAGACGGCCGCCGACACCTTCGCGATCGAGATCATGCACAAGCTCGGCCGTTCGCCGAAGCCCGCGGCCGAGCTGATGTTCCGCATCACCGGCAAGGAAGGCGGCTCCGCGCTCTCCACTATCCTCGCCAGCCACCCGCTGACCGAGGACCGCCTCGCCCGCATGACCAGGGAAGATCGCCCCGCCAGCGGCCCGCCGCTACTGACGGACAAGGAGTGGCAGTCGCTGAAGCTGATCTGCGGCAGCGGGAAGATCTAGAGCGGTTGGGATGAGACTCGCCGAGCGCGCCGACGGAGGTGCGTTCCCTCCCCCCTTGCGGGGGAGGGCTAGGGAGGGGGGTAGCCCAGGAAAAGGTGTCCGTTGTTGACGATGCACAGCGCGCGGGTACGTGACGGAAAGAGTCCCCGTGTGGCACCCCCCTCCCTGACCCTCCCCCGCAAGGGGGGAGGGAACGGAAAGAGCGCTGTTGTCGCCTGCGCGCGATTTGATCTCAACTCAACAGGCTCTAACTTCCTGCCTACCGCGTCCCGTAGGCGCGGTCGCCGGCGTCGCCGAGGCCCGGTACGATGAAGCCGTTGTCGTCGAGGCCTTCGTCCACGGCCGCGGTCCAGACCGGCACGTCCGGATGCAATCCGCGCAGCCGCTCGAGCCCTTCCGGCGCCGCGATCAGGCAGGCGAGGCGGATGTCCTTGGCCCCGCGCTCCTTCAGCCGGTCGATCGCGGCGACGGCCGTGTTGGCGGTGGCGACGACAGGCGTCACCACGATGGCGAGACGCTCGCTGAGATCGGACGGCGATTTGAAGAAATACTCGACCGCGGCAAAGCTGAGAGGCTCGCGGTAGAGCCCGATATGCGCGACGCGCGCGGTCGGCACCAAATCCATCATGCCGTCGACGAAGGTGGTGCCGGCCCGCAGCATCGGCACGAACACCAGCTTCTTGCCGGCGATCTTGGCCGAGTGCATCGTCGCCAGCGGCGTCTCGATGACGGTATCGGTGAGCGGCAGATCGCGCGTCACCTCGTAGCACAGAAGCATGCCGATCTCCTTGATCAGCTCGCGAAACGACTTTGTCGAAATCGACTTGTCCCGCACCAGCGTCAGCTTGTGCTGCACCAGCGGATGATCGACGACCGTGACGCCTTCCATGTAACGCTCCTAACGAAATGCGCGTTGGTTGAAATGCAACGAGCCGGCGCTTCTTCCTTCTCCCCTTGCGGGAGAAGGTGGCGCGAAGCGCCGGATGAGGGGTCGTTTCCGCGTACTCAAATGAGAGAGGTGCCCGCGGAGACATACCCCTCACCCGGCTTCGCTGCCGCGAAACCACCCTCTCCTGCAAGGGGAGAGGGGTTAAAACACCGTACCGTCGCTGATCACCTTGAGCGGCGGCGAACCATCGGGGCGGCGCGCAAACGCGATGGCGCGGCCGGCGGCCCAGGTGCCGCCCTCCAGAATGCTGGCGAGCGGCAATGTCTCGGGCGTGCGGCCGAGCTTGGCGCGAACCAGCTCGGCGAGCCGGTCGAGCAGCGCAACCGTCAGCGCGCGCCACTCCACGACGAGCAGTGAATCCACCGCATGGGCGCGCTCGGCATCGGCGGGATCGCGCAGGCGCAGCACCTCGTGATCGACGAACAGCCCGCCATTGCGGTACTCCGCAAGGCCGGTCAGGCCGTCGATGTCGGTGACGGCAAATCCGGCGCGTTGCAGCGGCTCGATCAGCGAATAGCTCAGCCATTGCGACAGCTTGTGCAGCGGCACGAGGCCGGCCGTTCCGTCGTCCGCATTGATTGCCGGATGGCGCCAGCAATCGCCGAGCGGGACGCCCGCGAGCTCGAGCCGCGAGGGCCAGATCGGGCCGAGCTGATTCAGCACCGCCGACAGGATGGCAGGCGCCGCGACAGCGTTGCCGACAGCTTGCGCCGCGATGTGATCGAACAGCCCGCCCGGCCGCGGCGTGTCGTGCGCGCCGAACACGTCCGCACGCGCCGAGACCAGCTTGCCCAGCCGCCGTAGCAGGTCGGTGCGGCCTTCGAGACCGAGCAGAGGGTTGGCATCGCTGACCTGAAACGCAGAGGTGAGGGCGGCGAGCGGCAGTTGCGCAAGCACATTTGCATCGGCCCTGAACGGCGCGCGGACATCGCCGGAGAACAGGCCGCTCGCGAACATGTCGAGGCTGGCAATTGCGAGCCCTTCGGACCGGCCGATTCTCTCGCCTGTCACGGCGTCACGGTATCGCCACGCAGCGCCCGCGCCGGCATCGAGCAGCACGCTGACGATGGCGAGGTCGAACTCGGCACGCGCCCGCGCGGCGCGGTCCGGCCACGTCGCGGCGTCCGCAAGCCGCGCCCAGCGATCGGCCCTGCCAAGCACAAAATGCCGCCACCGCGCATGGAAGGGCACGTCCAGCGTCGGATAGGCTTTTCGCGTGACCGCGAGCACGGCGTCCGCAACGCCGTCCATGCGGTCGAGATCAACAGTGAAGTGGCTCAAGCCGCCGCCAAGGCCGATCTCGAGCATCTGCCCGGCACGCGCGCGGACCGCTGCTGCGCTGAGCAGCGAGCGGGCCTCTCTTTCCAAACCGTCAGCCATCGCGCGATCAGTATTTTTCCAGCGAGCGGCCGACCACGCCGTCCACGTCCTTCTCGGGCGCGATGTCGGTCGAGTAATAGCCGGCAGCCTTCTTGGCGGCGATCTCGACATAGGCGTCGGCGGGGATCAGCTCAGGCGGGATCGGCACGCGTTCGACGATGTCGATGCCCTGCGAGGTCAGCGCGTCGTACTTCATGTCGCTCATCGACAGGAAGCGGTCGATGCGCTTCAGCCCGAGCCAGTGGATGGTATCGGGCATGAGCTGCTGGAAGCGCGCATCCTGCACGCCGGCGACGCATTCGGTCCGCTCGAAATAGGCGGCAGCCGCGTCGCCGTCCTCCTGGCGCTTGCGCGCGTTGTAGACTAGGAATTTGGTGACCTCGCCGAGCGCGCGGCCCTCTTTCCGGTTGTAGACGACGAGCCCGAGCCCGCCCTCCTGCGCGCCACGCGCGGATTCCTCGATGCCGTGGATGAGATACGGCCGGCAGGTGCAGATGTCGGAGCCGAACACGTCGGAGCCGTTGCACTCGTCATGCACGCGGCAGGTGATCTTGGTGCGATGGTCCGGCAGCTTCGTCACGTCGCCGAACATGTAGACCGTGGTGCCGCCGATCGGCGGCAGGAACACTTTCATGTCCGGGCGCGTCACGAGCTCGGGGAACATGCCGGCGGTCTGCTCGAACAGCGTGCGGCGCAGCTCGGTTTCGTTGGTGCCGAAGCGCTCCGCGAGACCGGGCAGGTACCATACCGGATCGATCGCGATCTTCACCACCGACACGCTGCCGTTGGCGTGCACGACCTCGCCATCGGCGCGCAACCGCTTGGCGGCCAGCGCCTCGCGGATCTCCGGCAGGTCCAGCCGCGCCCGCGTCACCGCGATGCTCGGGCGGATGTCGGCGCCCTCGGCGATCTCCTTGCCGAAATTCTCGGCGACGAGATGGCCCCAGGGATCGAGCGCGACGATCTTTGCGGGATCGCGCCATTGCTCGAAGGGCCCGATGGTCGCGGCCGGGAAGGTGTTGGTGAGGTCGGGGCGGCGGATCGGATCGAGCGCGCCGGCGGAGACCGCAAGCGCCCGGTACATCGCGTAGGAGCCGCCATGGCTGCCGATGACGTTGCGATCCCCGGCTCGCGACACCGTTCCGATGATCGGGCCTCGGGCGCGCGCGTCAGCGGCGCCCCAATGGATCGGGAAGGCGGCCTTCCGGCCCGGCTCCGGATGGGAGGTCAGGCGGATGTGGTCGGTACGGTTCGCGCGGCTCATGTCCAGGCTCCCAAAAAGCCAACGGCCCGCCGCTCGGACGGGCCTGGCTCACTTGCGCTGCGGGTCAAGACCACTGGCGGCGCAAGCTCAATCCAACATATTGTAGCGGCCCTCGGCGACAGACAAGTTAATCGTGCGAGAGCGGCCAGCGGCCGTTCCGGACCGAAGAACAGCGGCTAAATGCCCCCTATATCTATGTAATTGTTTGAATTTTTGAAGGGGCGGGGCCGCGCCCTGCAAACAGGCGGCTGGATAAAGCCTGCATATTCGGACATATCGGGCGGATCGGATTTGCCTTGGAGACCCGCATGCCCACCGCCAGCTACATCGATCCCCGCAACGGCAAGCTCTATCCCCTCGACCAGCCGCGTTGGTGCTCGGACGAGCGCACGCCGCTGCTGGTGACGCCGGGGGCGGGCATCTCGCGCGACGACATCGACGGCGCGACGCGCTCGCTGTGGCGCTACCGGGCAGCGCTGCCGGTCGAGATCAAGGATCCGATTTCGCTCGGCACGGGCTGTACGCCACTTGTGCACCAAGACTGGGGCGATTTGCGCCCGTTCTTCAAGCTGGAATGGTTCAACCCGACCGGCAGCTTCAAGGACCGCGGCTCGGCGGTGATGCTGTCCTTCCTCAGGCAGATCGGCGTCGGCGCCATCCTGGAAGACTCCTCAGGCAATGGCGGCTCGTCGATGGCGGGGCTGGGGGCCGCCGGCGGCATGCGCGTGAAGATTTTGGCGCCGGCCTCGACATCGCCGGCGAAGATCGCGCAGGTGCGCGCTTACGGCGCCGAGGTGCAGCTCGTCGAAGGGCCGCGCGAGGAGTCGGAAGCGGAGGCCATCCGCCAGTCGAGCCAGACCTTTTACGCCAGCCACAATTGGCAGCCGTTCTTCCTCGAGGGCACCAAGTCGTTCGCCTACGAGATCTGGGAGGACCTCGGTTTTCGCGCGCCCGACAACGTGATCGTTCCCGTCGGTGCCGGCAGCAGCCTGCTCGGCTGCGCCTTCGGCTTCCGCGAGCTTTTGAAGGCCGGGCAGATTTCGAAGCTGCCGCGCCTGTTCGCGGCGCAGCCGCTCAATTGCTCGCCGATCGATGCGAGCTTCAAGGCCGGCGTCGACACGCCCGTCGCGCGCGAGGTCAGCAAGACCATCGCGGAGGGCACCGCGATCAAGAACCCGCTGCGGCTGCGCGAGATCATCGCCGCCCTGCGCGAGAGCGGCGGTGGCACCGTCGCGCTCGCCGAGGACGAGATCGTCGCGGCCCTGCGCCGTCTCGCGCGGCAAGGCCTGTTCGCCGAGCCGACCAGCGCGAGTGCAGCCGCGGCCCTGGAGAAACTCTCCGCGGCCGGATCGATCAAGGCGAACGAGACCACGGTGGTGGTGCTAACGGGCACCGGGCTGAAGGCCGCGACCACGGTGGCCGATCTCGTGCAGTAGGATGGGTAGAGCGCAGCGAAACCCATCTTTCTTCCTTCTCCCCTTCTTGCGGGAGAAGGTGGCATAGGCCGCCTTGCGGCCGTTCTTAAGAGAACGCCGAAGCAAAGCTTCGGCTATGGCGCCGGATGAGGGGTATCTCTCCGCGGACTCAACGAGAGCTGAACGCGCGGAGAGAAACCCCTCACCCGTCTCGCCGCTGCGCGGCGAGCCACCCTCTCCCGCAAGGGGCCTGTTGCGTAATCCGTCAGCTGTGATTCCCTAGGGCAGAACCTTGGAGGGTAGCGATGGCGGTTAAGCGGACAGGACAGCCGAGCTTTGTGGAAGCACTGATGCCGAAGGGGGCTGGCGCCAATGCTGCGCTCGATCGGCTGGCTGGCCTGGTCAAGTGGTACCGGTTCGAGAAGCTGATCGGCCATTTGCGGGATGAAGGGAGCCCCGGTCGTCCGGGCTATCCGGTGCTGGTGCTGTTTCGTGCTGTGCTGCTGCAGTCCCTCTATGGTCTTTCGGAGCGCGAACTCGAGGAAGCGCTGGGCGACCGGTTGTCGTTCAAGCGCTTCGTCGGTTTGAGCCTTGAAGATGCGACGCCCGACCACACGGTTCTGAACCGCTTTCGGAACCAACTCGTCGAACAAGGTCTGCTGGAGAAGCTGTTCAGCGAGCTGGATCGTCAGCTTGAGAACGCTGGCGTGATTCTCAAGCGCGGCACGATGCTGGATGCGACCTTAATCCAAACGGTGTCGGCCCCTCAGAAGGAGGATCGCCCCTCAAACGACCCTGACGCCCGGTTCACCAAGCGGCAGGGCAAGGGCGGCTCGACCTTCGGCTACAAGGCCCATGTCGGCGTCGATGAAGGCTCAGGCCTGATCCGCACGGTGCTGACCACGCCCGCCAACATCAACGACACCACACCGGCCGATGAGTTGATCCGCGGCGATGAGGCCGTGGTGTGGGCTGATGCGGCTTACGATACCCATGCCCGGCGGGCTCGGCTGAAGGCGGAAGGCAAGAAGCCGCGCATCGCGTTCCGTCCCAACAGGCATCATCCAAAGCTGCCACCCCGGCTCAAACGCTACAATCTTCTCATCGCGCGATGACGGGCGGCGGTGGAAACCACCTTCGCCACTCTCAAACGCCGAATGCGGCTGACCTGCATCCGCTACGTCGGTCTGATGAAGGCAAGCGGACAGGTCCTGCTCGCCTCGATCGCCTTCAACATGAGGCGGTGGGCCACGATCGCGGCCTGAGCCGCCCGCCGCCGACGACGACTACAGACTTGGCTGCAATTGTCGTCACCGCAGCCCTCTCTCCTGACCTCCTCAGCCTCAAAGCCCGATAACGCAACAGGCCCGCAAGGGGAGAGGGGGCAGCAAGCAAGCCCCTCACTCCTTCAGATCATTCACCCGCTTCACCCACGCCCTGATATCCGTGAGCACCTGCGGCAGCACCGCCTTAACCTCCGGCACGGTCATGCCGGGCTTGATGCGGGGATCGTAGAGCAGGTTGAGGATGTACTGGTCGTAGACGTCGAAATAGCCCATCGAGACGTTGTCGTTGAACATCGTCCACGGCACGCTCGCGGTGTCGTTGATCGGCCCGAGCGACTGCAGCAGCTCCTCATAGGCGCAGTCGAGGAAGGTGAAATCGCCGTTGTCGACGGTGAGGATGACGTCGGAATGCTCGATCTCGAAATTGTCGTTCTTGCGGAAGCCGGACAGGCATTGCGGATCGAGCGAGGTGCGGATCTCGCGCGCCTTCTCCACGCCGTAGAAGCTGGTGAGGGTGCGGAACAGGTCGCGGTCGCGCACCAGCTTCACCCGCACATTCGCGGCCTCGCTGCTGTCGGTCATGGCGATGTCGAGATGCTGCACGCGCTTGCCGATGTCGGCGACGACCTTTGCAAGCTGCGCCTTGCGGTCGGCGCGATCGCTCTCGACGAACACGCGCACTGGCCCGTCGAACTTGCGGATGCGGTCGACGCGGCCGGCGAGGTGGTATTCGGCGCCGAACGCGGTCTTGAGAAAGCCTTCGACGATCTCGCCGTCGGAAAAGCTTTTCCGCTCGGCGCGCTGGCGCGAGGCAACCGCGGGCAATTCGCTCGCGGCAGCCATGGTAGCGGTGTCAGGGACGGATGTGAGCGCGGCGAGCGCCAGCAGGGCGAAACGGAAGGCAGCCGAGGGCGAGGTCATTGCGCTCATCGTCACCCGACGCTGCCGTATTCGCGTCGCGCGCACAAGACCGCAAATTCACGCGGTTCGCCGGTTCCCAATCACGGTGCCGTAGGGTGGGCAAAGGCGCGAAGCGCCGTGCCCACCATCTCTAAGCCGTGGGCACGCTTCGCTTTGCCACCCTGCGGCACTTCGCGCGGGTCTAGTTGTTCAGCACCACCACGGTGGTGCCGACCCCGACGCGGCTGTAGAGGTCGCTCACGTCGTCATTGGTCATGCGGAAGCAGCCGGACGAGACCGCCTGGCCGATCGTCTCCGGCTCGTTGGAGCCGTGGATGCGGTAGAGCGTCGAGCCCAGATACATGGCGCGGGCGCCGAGCGGATTCTCGATGCCGCCCTTCATGTGGCGCGGCAGGTCCGGCCGGCGCGCCAGCATCTGCGACGGCGGGGTCCAATCCGGCCATTCCTTCTTGGCGGTGATCTTGTGCACCCCGCCCCAGCGGAAGCCGTCGCGGCCGACGCCGATGCCGTAGCGCAGCGCCTGGCCGTTCTGGAGCACCAGATACAGCCGGCGCTCGCTGGTGTTCACCACGATCGTGCCGGGGGCGTAGGTACCGTTGTACATGACGGTGGTGCGGGGGATCGGGCTGGAGCCGCCGCGGAAGAAGTTCGGTCCGCCGCCCATGATGTCGCGGGAGTCGAACTCCTCGGCGAGGACGCCGCCGGCCGTGGCGGTCAAGAGTGCGATGGCGGCAATCGGCGCGGCAAAAAACCGGATCATTGTCTCCCCCGGAAAAAAATCTCTTCAACACATGCCAGAGGCCATATTTGCGGGGGTTTCGCAAGCCACGGCCCCGTGAGGGCCGCCATGCCCGGCGATTGGCGTTACCAAATCGGCAACGGAGCCGATTCGCCGGAAAGCGCCAGAGCGTTTTCAAGCGAAGTGGATACCGGTTCGCATCAAGAAAACGCGTCAAAACAGGAATCTGATGCCCCGTTCCGTTGTCATCGGAACGGGGCATTAGCCAAGCCGGCGTATCGTCATGCGGGGCAGGGCCGCGATGCGCCCTATTGCTTTGACGCGGCCTGCGAACAATGATTGACCGGACGGGTCACTGAAAATCGCCGGTTGCGGGAGCAAGAAGAATGAATGGTGCGGAAAGCCTGGTGCGGACGATGGTCAAGGGTGGGGTCGACGTCTGCTTCACCAACCCCGGCACCTCCGAGATGCATTTTGTCGCGGCGCTCGACCGCGTGCCCGGCATGCGCTGCGTGCTCGGCCTGTTCGAAGGCGTGGTGACGGGCGCGGCGGACGGCTATTTCCGCATGAAGGGCACGCCGGCCTCGACCCTGCTGCATCTCGGCCCCGGCCTCGCCAATGGCCTGGCCAATTTGCACAACGCCAAGAAGGCCAATTCCGGCATCGTCAACATCGTCGGCCAGCATGCCGTCTACCACATCGACTACAACGCGCCGCTGACCTCCGACATCGAGGGCCTGGCCCGGCCGATGTCGTCCTGGGTCCGGACCTCGCCGAACTCCAAATCGGTCGCCGCCGACGGCGCCGCGGCCATCGCCGCCGCCAAGAGCGCGCCGCCGCAGATCGCGACCCTGATCCTGCCCGCCGACACCGCCTGGAACGAGGCCGACGGCATCGCCGAGGTGCCGGCCGAGCAGCAGCGCGCCAGCTATTCGCCGCAGGCGGTCGACAAGGCCGCGAAGATCCTGCACGGCGACGGCGAGGGCACGCTGCTGCTGATGACCGGCAGCGCGCTGAGCGAGCAGGGCCTGGCCCTGGCCGAGCGCATCGCCGGCAAGACCGGCTGCACCGTGATGGGGCCGACCTTCCGCCCGAAGATGGCGCGCGGCCGCGGCCGTTATTCGATCGACCGCATCCATTACGTGATCGAGAACGCGCTGCCGATGCTGGCCAAGTTCCGTCACATCGTGCTGGTTGAGTCCGACGATCCCGTGGCGTTCTTCGCCTATCCGAACAAGCCGAGCATGCTCAAGCCCGAGGGCTGCGAGGTGCACCGCATGACCTCCTGGGGCGAGAATTCGATTGCGGCGCTCGAGGCGCTCGCCGGCGCGGTCAAGGCCAGTGCGAAGGACGTCAAGCCGCAGGCCTTGCAGGAGCTGGTCAAGCCGACCGGCGCCCTGAACTTCGCCTCGATCGCACAGGCGATCGCCTGCGCGATCCCCGAGAACGCCATCATGGTCGATGAGTCCCTGACCACCGGCCGCGGCTTCTTCCCGCCGACCGCGGCGGCGGCACCGCACGACTGGCTGCAGAACATGGGCGGCTCGATCGGCTTCTCCACGCCGCTCTCGATCGGCGCCGCGATCGCCTGCCCGGACCGCAAGGTCATCACCATGGTCGGTGACGGCAGCGCGATGTACACGATCCAGTCGTTGTGGACGCAGGCTCGCGAAAACCTCAACATCGTCACCATCGTGTTCGCCAACCGCATCTACCAGATCCTGCGCGGCGAGTTCGACAATGTCGGCGCCGGCGAGCCCGGCCAGCGCGCCAACGACATGCTCCGCCTCGACCGTCCGACGCTCGATTTCGTCGCGCTGGCCAAGGGCATGGGCGTGCCGGGCCGCGCCGTCACCAACGCCGACGAGTTCAACAAGGCGCTGGCCGAAGCCGTCGCCGAGCCGGGGCCGCGGCTGATCGAAGTCCAGATGTAACCGGTTGGCCAAACTCCCTCCAGCCGTCGTCCCGGCGAAAGCCGGGACCCATAACCCCAGGGAGAAGTTTGGCGAAGACTCGGAGTCCGGTACGTGCACCGTGTACACTCGATAGACCTCGCGGTATGGGTCCCGGCCCCCCGTGCGCAATTGCGCACTAGGCCGGGACGACACCGAACTAAGTGCGCGTGAGGGGTCGGGGGGCACGATGCAGACCGAGCTGAACAAGGTGATCGCGGCGCTCCGGGACTTCTACGCCCACGAGGATTTCCTGTTCGAGAAGGACATCGGCGAGCGCGCGGTGACGCATCGCTTCGCCGTCTATCTGGAACGGCAGTTTTCCGGCTGGGCGGTCGATTGCAATTACGACCGGCTCGGCGAGCGCACGCTGCACCTGCCGCATGGCACCATCATCTCGACCGACGATCATCTCGGCAAGTCGATCTATCCCGACGTCGCCGTGCACCAGCGCGAGATCCCGAACAATCTGCTCACCGTGGAGATCCGCAAGGCGAGCAACCACACGCCGCTGGAGCACGACCAGCACAAGCTGCGGGCGCTCACCGACGTGCATGTCTGGTTTCCCTACTGGATCGGCGTGCTGCTGGTGCTGGACCGGCAGCATGTGACGATGTCGGAGATCTATGTCAGCGGCGCCGTCGATCAGGCGCAGTCACTCTGGTTTGCGGAGCGGCTGGATGAGATCGGCCTCGGGGCAGCGCAATAGGGCGTGTGCTCGTCAATGTCGGATTTCAGGGACAGAGCGGAAGTCGTCTCGCTCCGCTAGCATCGACTGCTTATGACCCGAAGCGGAACTCGACCGGTTTTGCGGTTTGAGCAAACTTCGCTTTAACCTTTGGTTGCGCATGTTTCTATTATCTATCTCAATGCGTGTCTAAGAAATACAGCTAGACCGCGCTGCGGTGTCGCGCCAATAAACTTCTGATTTGAAATCGTGCATGAAGACCAAAGTAGCTCTCATCTCACTAGCCTCGGTGGTCGCTTTTGTTGCGGCTCTGATCACTGCGAAGCGTTCGCCTGTCTTCCAGGCACTCCGCGGCAACTGGGATTTCGTTAAGTCCGCCACGCGCGACACAGGCACTTATTATCGACTCAAGGTGAAGCTTTCCTACCGGGGCGAAGCTCAGGATTTCGACATTGTTGTCGGCTGCGACGTGCGCCAGACCAATTACATGGACGGGGGTCGAACGGTTGAAATCGGTCTGACACCAAGTGTATTCGGTCGTCGAATGGACGATGGCAGAGGACTTGTCGTGCGTCCGCCGCGAGCGTGCCGGGATGAAACTACAGAAAACGGCGGAGTGCCTCCCGACCTGCTCCCAGTGGTAGTTGTCTACGATGATGCAGAGACGCTTGCATTTGGGACGGCTTACCTGTCCGACGACGCGTATGAGAGCCCTTTGTCGGTTCTTCAATTTGGAGGAGCTACAATTGAGCGCGCTGACCGCGCTGCCTTTGACCAGTTTCGAAGAGAGCAACATAATCTGGTCTCTCGATCATCCTACCATATGGCCAGCGGCGTAGCCGCGCTTAATGAAAAAGGTTTGTCGCCCGCGCGTGTTCCGATGGGGCTCGGTTGTTATGGCTATGCTCGCTTTCGATTGGTCGGAGCAAGGAAGGAGCGCGTCCATGAGGTCTGGCCAGCTGATCGACCTCAATTTTGGAAACCCGTAAACGCAGAAGAGCAGGAGGCAATAGACCCATTGCTTTACGGTCGGCCCATGCAGACTGATCACGAAGATGCAGTCACAGTGCCGTCTAATCGCGTTTTATATAATCTTGAGTTCGACGTGCCTGACAAAGGGCTCCCCCGACGTCATCCAGCCAAATGGGGCAAGGGCGATCGGGTCGTCGCTCCATCTTACTATCCCGACATGACGAGTTGGTCAGCATTGCCCTGGCCTGCTGATCCCGTCCAAAGATCTGAGGACCTATTTCGCGAGGGCCCAAACGTTGGTGCCAGTATTGACTTTCGGAATGGAGCGACGAGAGGGTTTGGATATTGCATGTCGCTGCCACGTACCCTCGTGCCCTCCGGGCCAGCCTCCTTTCGTTATCTCGGGATTTCCCGGACGCATTTAGTTAATGCCATCGAGGTCCGAAATCGGTCCAGCGACTGGGGGGGTGAACGACCTCTTATTGTCGAACGCGACGAGTTTATGTTTCAGCCATTTGTCTTCAGTCTTCCGTCATTTAGGGGAGACGTTTAGCTGAATAGGCAAGCGCGGACGCAAAAATGGTCGCGGAGAGTCCGCTTCTGGCCCAAGGCCGACATCATGCATGTCGTTTCCAATGTCGCCTTCCAGGCGCAAAGCGGACGCGGCTCGTGAGTGCAAGGCCGCCCGCGTGACGCGAGCGGCCTCTCATCGATCCTCGCAACCTCAGTGCAGCGGATCGCCCTGGCCGAGCGCGTAGGCGACGAGGTCCTTCAGCGCGAAGCCGGGGCCCGTCACCGGTGTCCATTGCGGGTCCTGCGACAGCACGGAGGAATTGTCGCCGAACAGCATGCCGAGGAAGACTTCGGCGACGATGCGGCCGCCGACGGGGCCGAGCTGCGGCGTGTTGATGCCGCCCGCCGGCGCGCCGGTGGCGGGGATGGCGACGGCGGTCTGGAATTGCCGCGCCTCGGCCAGGATGTAGGTCCATAGCGGGCAATTGCCGGCGAACACGCCGTTCGCGATGGTCGCGATCGGCGCCTGCGGATCGTCAGGGCCGGGCTCGTCGACGGCCTTGCCGATGATGATCTGATCGTCGGTCAGCGGCGTCAGGTTCATTGCTCTCGCGACGGCCTGGCCCGAGGGCAGGCCGAGCCGCCAGCCGCGCTCGAGATTGCGCAGCGCCAGCGAAGCCGGGTTGGAAGCGACCTCCGGCGGCAGCTTGCGCAGCGGATCGACCAGCGACGTGTCGATGCGATAGGCGAACTGGAGCCGCCGCTTGTTGTCGGGATTGGTGTCGTCGTCCTCGACGCCGTAGGCGCGCGTGTCGAGATCGATGAAGCGGCCCCAGTCGATGGCCCGCCCCGGGCCCATGGCGCGGAAGCCGGTCAGCGCGTTCTTGTCGGGGTTGTTCGGATCGGGGAAGATCTGCAGCAGCATGTTGTCCGCGTCGTTCAGCCGGTAGCCGGGGCGGATCATGGAGTGCCCGAGCCGGTAGGCGGCGACCGAGAACTCGACCGGCATGAACGGATAGGTCTTCCAGTGGTAATGGGCGAGCTTGCTGCGGTCGTAGCGGCCCGCGGTCTTCAGCTCGTCCAGCACGCTGGCGTGAACGATGCGCGGCAGGAAGTCGTTCAGCACGACGTATTGATAATGGAAGCGGACGCGCTGCTGCACGTCCTCGAACGACAGGCTGTCATTGTCGTCGACCATGCGGTTGTGGAAGCGCAGCATCAGGGCCTGGAACTGCGAGACGATGCTGTTCTCGTCGTTGCGGGGATCGCCGATCAGCGCGCGGCCCTTGAAGCGCGGCAGGTCGCTGGTGTCGGCAACGCCGGTGCCGCTCACCTTGTCGCCGAGGCGAAACTTGTTGCCGTCGTACATGTAGGGCTGGTCGTTCGGCCCACGGCCGTAGACGTTGTCCATGTCGAACGACGGCGTGCGGAAGTCGACGAGCCCGTCGGGATCCTGCTGCCGGGTCAGCGAGCTCACGGGATCGAAGGTGATGTCGTGGTCGATGAACTGGCCGAAATAAGTGTAGAGCGAGGGAATGCCGCTCTCTTCCGCGTCCGGACCGTCCTTCGGCGCGTCGAACTTGCCGACCATCTTGTCGGCCAGCGCCGAAAGGTTGGCGACGTTGGCGGCGTCGTTTGCACCGAATGTCGCCGGAGAGAGCTTGCGGAACATGCGGCCGAAGCGGCCTTGCGAAAGCGGGGAGCGGGTGGCGTTCAATCCGCGCGGAACAATTGCGTGGCGGCTGCTCATTTCAAATTCCTCCCTGAAAAAGTCACGACGGAACGAATAAAGCTAAAGTTGTTCGCAACAGAATATGCAGGCAAAGCTAGATCAGGGATTCCGGCGTGCGACAAGCCGTCGCTTCACACTGTGCGCGATGGTGGTGCTGTTCCGACGTGGAGGAGGCGAGCAAGCTGCGGCTGCGCTTTGCAAATTTTTCCCGCGATGGTGACGGATAACATTCTCGTCATCGACGCGCGCGAGCGGCTTGATGCGGTGTCGACGCGCCCGTCCGTCAGCGCGGTCGATCGTCGTCAGGCGAAGATTGTGGCGGCGCGCGCGTGATGCCGCGCGCGCCGCAACCACATCAGTAGAAGCGCTGCTGTGAGAAGGCGTAGCGCGGATTGACGCCGCAATAGGCCGACGTGCCGGAGGCCGAAGCCTGACATTGCTGATAGGTCGCGAACTGGCAGTTGCCGGGATAGCCCCAGATGCGGCCCTGCAGGCAATAGCGATCGTTTGCAGAATGCGCCTGGGCCGCCGGGGATGCTACGGCGAGCAGCGCGGCGAACGAGGCGAGGGCGAGGATGGTGCGACGCATTTCAATCTCCTTCGAGGACTGTAAATGAGGAACACCAGCTCATTCTGCGTGTTCCGGGACGTGTCCGACACATTGTCGTGCTTGTCTTGGTGTCCGCAGTGGGCGGCGCGTTCAACATGGGCGTATGATGCGGCAAGCTGCGGCGAGCAATGTGATCTCGGCCACAGTTTGCCGCCGGCGTCCGGCCTATGTTGAGCGGACGTTTTACGAGCGGATCTGGACGCGTTGGTCCCCGCGGGCCACGCTTTGCTCATTCGGGTCAGGTCATTTTTTGGAGGTTCTGATGCAAAGATCATATTTGCTGGCTGCAACAGCCGCGCTGGCGCTTCTTGCGCATTCATCGCTCGCGCTGGCGCAGAGCACACCGGCCGCCGGCGGGACCGCGGCGCCTGCGGCGACAAATACTGCGCCGGCCGCGACGACGACGCCCGCCGCAACCACTGACACCAGCCAGTCGTCCGACTCCAAGAAGAGCGCGTCGAAGAAGCCGGCGAAGAAGAAGATGACGCGGCAGCAGGAGATCGATCACTCGGTCGACAGCGGCACCGTGCCCGCGCGCTACCGCAGCTCGGTGCCGAAGCAGTACCAGCAATATATTCCGTTCGAGAAGCAGTGATCGCTTGGCGGCGCGACGAGGCGTCGCGCCGCCGCCACCTGCACCGCCGCGCCTGCGACACATCCCTTGTGGCGGTCTGCCGAAGCGGTGCTAAGGTAAGCTCGGGCCGAAGGGAGTGCCGGGGGACGGAATGAGCGACGACGTGAAGGATGCTGGCCTCGTGGCCATGATCAGCAGCATCCTCGGAGGCAACAAGCGCGCAGACATCGTTGCTCCGCCGCCGCTCGCTGAGGTTCCGCCGACCGTGCCGACGAGCGGATCCGAGCCGGCCGAGGCGGCGCCGCCCGCTGCGGCCCCGGTCAAGGACGAGGCTGAGCCCGATACCGCGCCGCCCCCCGCCAAGCCGGCCGAACCGCCCGCGAGAATCGCCACGACGCCGGATGGCAGGCAATTGCTGCCCGCGGAGGCGATTGCCGATCTCGTGCTCGGCGAGCTCCGCAAGATGGAGGATTTTCCCGCGACCGGCGCCTCGGTGACGGTCTACGGCTACCGGCACTGGAACGCGATGATCACCTTCGCGCCGTTCTCGACCTCGTTCCAGAACGCGACCCGGTTCCGCCAGGCCATGCCGGATCTCGTCTTCAAGCTCCGTCGTTTCGTCGCACTTGAGATATAGTGGGGGTCATCGGCGGCGCACGGCGCGCCCCCGGACCGTTCGACAGGATACTTGAATTGAGCGTCGCCTTTACCAAGGAAGACAGTGCGGAGACCGCGTCCGAGACGCTGCTGCCGGATCGCCCGATCTCGCCCCATCCGAACCTCGTGACCGAAGCCGGCCTGCAGGCCCTGCAGACGCAGCTGCAACAGGCGCGCGAGGCCTATGAGGCCGCGCAGGCCATCGACGACGTCAACGAGAAGCGCCGGCAGTCGGCGGTCCCCTTGCGCGACGTCCGCTATCTGACCGAACGGCTGCGCACGGCGCAGGTCGTTGCCAAGCCGGACTCGACCGATGTGGTCGCCTTCGGCAGCACGGTGACCTTTAGCCGCGCCGACGGCCGCGTGCAGACCTATCGCATCGTCGGCGAGGACGAAGCCGACCCCAAGGCGGGCTCGATCTCCTTCGTCGCGCCGGTGGCGCGGTCGCTGATGGGCAAGGCGGCCGGCGACGTCGTCGGCTCGGGCGCGCAGGAGATCGAGATTGTGTCGATTGCGTAAGATGGCCTTCGCCGTGTCAGCGAAACGAAGCCCGATGGCCGCATGAAACGTTTTCTGTCGGGAGCGTTGCCGTTCTACGCGCTGGCGGCACTTGCCATGTGCATGTACCTCGTCCTGTACAGGACGAGCCTGTTCGATCTGAACACCATCGTCCAGGATGCGACCGGTTCGGCGTGGTTTCCGGCCTTCATGTTCGTCTGCGTGCTGCTGGAGTCGATCTTCCCGTATTTCGGCTACTTTCCCGGAACCGCTCTGATCCTGATGTCGGTAGCGCTCACGCCGAAATCCGCGGATGTCTCGGTTTTCATCATGGCGTGGCTGGCCATCATCGTCGGCGCCGTTCTCAGTTACGGCCAGGCGCGTTTCTTCAGGCCGTTCCTGCAGCGGGTCGCTTCAAAGGCGGCGCTGAGCCGATGCGAGTCCCTGTTCGACGCCTACGGTCCATACGCGCGCATTGCCCTGTTCGTTCATCCCAACGCCTGCGCGATGTATTTTACCGCACTCGGCCTGCTCGGCCGCAGATTGACGGCGGAGCTCGCCTATCTCTGCGTGGGGGCCGCGGCCGCGGTGAGCATCCTCTTCGTCATCGTGACCAGGCTGGTGTCGTCCGTCGGCCCTACCGATGACGGGCAATTGCAGGTGCTGCTCGCGGCAGCCCTCGTCGCCATCGGCACCCTCGTCGGTCTCTACGCGGCCCTTCGGCCGGAGCGGGTGGCCTGAGGCGTTTCCGGCCCGCGTTGAAACGGGCAGTCGGCGGGAAATCAACTCACGATAGGTCTGGTCGGACGGACCCGGGAGTGGAATAATTCCCTACGCATTCTTGATCATATTTTGACGTCGGCCCCGAACCGGCCCGGCGACCCGGATATTTCATGATGGCCGCGCTTCCTCAGGACGTGGTGGCGGATTTGCAGCAGGAGAACGCGCGGCTCCAGGCCGAATTGCGCGCCGCACAAGATCGCGAGAGCGCCACTGCCGATATTCTCAAGATCATCGCCAGTTCGCCATCGGAGGTGACGCCCGTCTTCGATGCCATTGCGCGGCAGGCCAATGCCTTGCTCGGCGGCTTCTCGACGACCGTATTCCGCTTCATCGACGGCACGGCCCATTTGGCGGCATTCACGCCGACGAATTCCGCCGCCGACGCGACCTTGAAGAACATGTTTCCGAGGCCGATTGCCCAGTTTGAGAGCTTCGGGGAAGTCCAGGCGGGTAAGGTGGTACCGACCCCCGACACGGAAGCGCTGACGAATGAAATCAAATTCGTCGCTCGCGCCCGCGGCTTTCGCAGCATGTTGTTCGTTCCGCTCACCGCCGGCGGCGTCGTGATCGGCATGATCAGCGTGACGCGTGCCGAGCCCGGGACCTTCGCTCCGCATCATGTGCAGCTCCTGCAGACCTTCGCCGATCAGGCCGTCATCGCCATCGAGAATACGCGGCTGTTCAACGAGGTGCAGGCCCGTACTGACGACTTGCGGGAATCGCTGCAGCAGCAGACCGCGACCGCCGATGTGTTGAAGGTCATCAGCCGCTCCGCGTTCGATCTGCAAGCGGTGCTAGACACGCTGACGGAATCGGCGGCGGGGCTGTGCGGTGCCGACATGGCGGCCATCGTCCGGCAGGACGCCGACGGCGCCTACACTCATGCGACGCGATACAATTTCTCGCCCGAGTGGGCCGAGGTCTCGGCGGGCATTCGGCTCAGTGCCGGACGCGGCAGCGTCGTCGGGCGCGTCCTGCTGTGCGGCAAGGCCGTCCAGATCGAGGATGTCGTGCTCGATGCCGAATACGCCTATCCCGAGCAGCAGAGGGCCGGCGGCTATCGCACCCTCCTGGGCGTGCCCTTGCTCCGGTCCGGCGAATCGATCGGCGTGCTGTTCCTGGGCCGCAAGACCGTGAACTCGTTCACGGACAAGCAGATCGACCTGCTCTCCACTTTCGCCGATCAGGCCGTGATCGCGATCGAGAATGTCCGGCTGTTCGATGAGGTCCAGGCGAAGACGCGCGATCTCGCCGAATCGCTGCAGCAGCAGACCGCGACGGCCGACGTGCTGAAGGTGATCAGCCGCTCGACCTTCGACCTGCAAACCGTGCTCGACACGCTGGTCGATTCGGCGGCGCGGCTCTGCGAAGCGGAGATGGCGTTCATCATGCGCCGCGAGGGCAATGAATATCAGGCCGGAGCAGCGGTAGGATTCTCCGAGGAATACATCGCGTTTCTGCGGGCTCATCCCATCACCCCTGGACGGAGCACGGTCACCGGCCGGGCCGTGCAGGAGCGCCGGCCAGTGCAGATCCTCGATGTTGCTGCCGACCCCGAATACGGCCTGCGCGAATCCACGACCATGGCCGGTCAGCGCACGGCGCTCGGTGTTCCCCTCCTGCGCGAGAACGAGCCGATCGGCGCGATCGTGATCGCTCGCAGACGTGTGCAGCCGTTCACGGACAAGCAGATCGAGCTCGTCACCACGTTTGCGGACCAGGCCGTGATCGCCATCGAGAATGTACGGCTCCTGGAGCAATTGCAGACCAGGACGCGGGATCTGTCCGAGGCGCTGATGTACCAGACCGGCAGCGCCGATATCCTGCGCGTCATCGCATCCTCGCCGACCGAGGTCGGTCCCGTGCTCAAGGCCATCGTGGAAAGCGCATGCGGGCTTTGCGAGGCCTATGATGCCTTGGTCATTCTGAGGGAAGGCAACGATCTCGTTACGAAGGCGCACCATGGACAGGTCCCCGTGGTGCGGAGCAGGCGTCCGATCACTGCGGAATCGCCCACCGGCCGGGCGATTCTCGATCGCCGCACAATTCACGTGCACGACCTGTTCGGGCCCGAAGGGGAGGAATTCCCGACGGGGCGTGAATATGCGATTCGCTCCAACGTTCGGACCGTTCTGAGCGTGCCGCTGTTGCGCGAAGGCGAGAGCCTGGGTGCGATCGTGCTGCGCCGTACCGAGGTACATCCCTTCGGCGAGAAGCAGATCAACCTGCTTCAGACCTTCGCGGATCAGGCCGTCATCGCCATCGGCAACGTGCGTCTGTTCGAGCAACTGAACGAGTCGCTGGAGCGGCAGACGGCAACGTCGGAGGTGCTGGAGATCATCAGCGCATCGGGCGCCTTGACCCCCGTCTTCCACAAGATGCTGGAGAATGCGACCCGCATTTGCGGCGCAGGCTTCGGCACCATGAATCTCTACGAGGACGGCGGCTTTCGCACGGTTGCGCTGCATAACGCGCCGCAAGCCTATGTCGATACCCGGCTCTACCAGAGCATTCGTCCGCACCCGTCGAGCGGGCTCGGCACCGTCGAGAAAACCCATCAGACGGTCCACATCGATGACATCAGGACCCAGCCGCCCTACGCCGACGGCAACCCGAATGTTCGCGCGCTTGCCGACCTTGCCGGCGCGAGGACCGTCGTCATCGTGCCGATGCTGAGGGAAGACGAACTGATCGGCACCATCACGATCTTCCGGCAGGAAGTTAAGCCCTTCACGGACAAGCAGATCGAGCTCGTATCCAATTTCGCGCACCAGGGCGTGATCGCGATCGAGAATGCACGCCTGCTCAACGAACTGCGCGAGCGCACCATGGAATTGTCGCAGTCGCTCGAGGAGCTTCGAAACGCGCAGGATCGTCTGGTCCAGACCGAGAAGCTTGCCTCGCTCGGGCAGCTGACCGCAGGCATTGCGCATGAAATCAAGAACCCGCTCAACTTCGTCAATAATTTCGCTGCGCTGTCCTCCGAGCTGATCGACGAGCTTCGCGACGGACTGGGCTCGGCCGCGCTCGGCGAGGCGGCAAGGCAGGACATCGACGCGCTGATCCACATGTTGCAGGGCAATCTGGACAAGATCGTGCAGCACGGAACGCGCGCCGATTCCATCGTCAAGAATATGCTTCTGCACTCCCGCGAGGGGGCCGGCGAGCGCCGCTCGGCCGATATCAACGCCATCGTCGAGGAAAGTCTCAACCTGGCCTATCACGGCGCGCGCGCCGAAAAAGCCGGCTTCGATATCACGCTTGAGAGGAATCTGGATCCGTCCGCGGGGGCGCTCGAGCTCTATCCGCAGGAGATCACGCGCGTCGTCCTCAATCTCGTGTCCAATGGATTCTACGCGGCGAGCAAGCAAAGGGACGCCGCCGGCGGCGGCTTCGAGCCGAGGCTGCGCGCGACGACGACGAATCTCGGCGGCTCCGTCGAAATCCGGATTCGCGACAATGGCGCCGGCATCCCCGCCGACGTGAGAGAGAAGATCTTCAATCCGTTCTTCACGACCAAGCCGGCGGGCGAAGGCACCGGCCTCGGCCTTTCGATCTGTCACGACATCATCGTGAAGCAGCACGGCGGCAGCATCGAGGTCGATACCGAGCCTGGCGATTATACCGAGTTCATCATTACGCTGCCGCGTACGCTGGCGGCACCATTGCGGACCGGAGGCAGGAGTTGAGCGTTTATATCTTGGTCGTCGACGACGAGCCGGACGTCGAGGCGCTGTTCCGCCAGCAGTTTCGGCGCGATCTGCGCGCCGGCCGCTTTCTCATGGAGTTTGCATCGTCCGCGCCCGCGGCCCTGGAGCGCGCAGTCGCGATGGAGGATGCCACCCTGATTCTGATCCTGTCGGACATCAACATGCCCGGCATGAGCGGGCTGGAGATGCTGCCCATCGTGCGCTCGGTCCGCCCCGATGTGCCTGTCATCATGATCACGGCCTATGGCGACGCCGAGACCCGGCGCAAGGCGCTGGCGAACGGGGCGACCGACCTGATGACCAAACCGATCGACTTCGCGGCACTGCGCCAGGAGATAGACACGAGGCTTGAGCAGGCCGTGTGACCACGCCATTCTCGTGGTCGATGACAGGCCGCAACGGGGACGCAAGGCGAAGTCGTCGCAGGGCACCCGACGCCAATGTTCACTGAAAACACCGGGAGATTGAAAATGAAGACGCTCTTGGTCCCGCTGCAGAACATTCCGATGATGACATCCACGCTCGATGCCGTCGTGGATCTCGCGCGACGCACCGGCGCCTATATCGAAGGCTTTCCACTTCGGTTCGGGATCCCGCCCTATATGGCCTCGGAATTGGCCACCGGCATCCTCATGGATTCCTACGAGGCGAAGAGCGAGGCCGAATTGAACGACATGCGCAACTTCTTCGAAGCCTACATGCTGAAGCACGACATTCCTCGGGCTGCTGCGCCTTCAGGTCGGCCGTGCTTCGGCTGGCTGGAGAACGCGCCCGAGGGCGAAGAGTTTGTCGGAAATTATGGGCGCGCTTTCGATCTGGTGGTGATGGCACGGTCCGACGTCGATGCTGCCGGCCCTCACCGTCGTGCGATTGAATCCGCGCTGTTCGAGAGCGGCAGGCCCGTCCTGCTGGCGCCGTTGACCGCACCGAGAAGCGTCGCGACGAACATCATGATCCACTGGAACGGCAGTACCGAGCAGGCGCGGGCAAACGCATTTGCGATGCCGCTGCTGCGCCTCGCGAAGAGGGTAACGGTTCTCACCGTGATCGGCGGCCAGGAAGTCCCGGGACCGTCTGCCGGGCGGATCATCCAGCAACTGCGCTACAACGACATTGCAGCCGAGGCGATCAGGGTTGAGCTGGGCGATCGCGACACCGGCGAAGCGGTCCTCGATGCCGCCAGGGCTGACGGCTGCGATCTCCTGGTCAAGGGCGCTTTCACCCGCACCCGGCTGCGGCAAATGATATTCGGCGGCGCGACCAGCCACATCATGGACCACGCGGATTTGCCGGTCCTGATGGCTCATTAGAGCCGCAAGCAGGCTCTCCCGATCATGCCATCATGCCCCTGTTTTGCCCGACGGAGCAAGAAAAGTTCGGAAAAGTCGTAAGTCATTGATCCGGCTGACACCGGCTACTGTGCATGGGGTTGTTTTCGACGTTTTGAGGGAGCGGAAGCAGGATGCCCCAGTCCGTCTACGCTCTTCGAGCTACGCCGGACATTGGGCGTGGCGGCGCCACGCGAAGCCTCTTGGCGAAGCGTGGTGGGCGCACAAGGGATCGAACCTTGGACCTCTCCCGTGTGAAGGGAACGCTCTCCCGCTGAGCTATGCGCCCGGGACCATCATGCAGGCGGCCGGACTTTCGGCCGGCCGACGCATTGGAGCCCGCGATTTAGAAGTGCGGGCTTGAGGTGTCAAGTTTCCAGGCGCCTTGAGGCCGGAAAACCTTGCCGGATCCTGTAATTCGCCTGGGAAGGCCGCCTTTTCGGCCCGCTTACGCGCCCTGCTGGCGGGCGCGGGAGGCGTGGGCCTGGAGCGCGCGGATGCGCTCGGCCAGCGTTCCACCGCCCTCGGGCATGGCCGGCGCGGCCGCGCCGTTGCTCGCGGCGTCGTTGGCCGGGCGGGGCGCCGGCTTCGGCGGCTGGCCGGCTTCGGCCGCGAGCAGCGCCTCGATCGGCGAGTTCGGGCCTTCGAGCTGCATCGCGAGCTTTGCCACTTCGGCGGCGATGTCGTTGATGCGCTCGCGCAAGAGCGCGTTCTCCATGCGCTCGGTCGCCCAGGAGCTTTCCGCCTGCTGCTGGATCGCGTTGATGTCGCGCTGCAGCTTGGCGCGCTCGTCGCGGGCGGTGCGGAGCTGATCCTCCAGCGCGGTCTTTTCCGCACGGATGGCTTCGAATGCAGCCGACGATTTGCCGCCGCTGAGGGCGGCGATCTCGACGCGCAGCTCCTTGACGGTGCGCTCGGAGGTCTCGCTCGCCTGGCGGAGCTGGTTGTTCTCGTAGTCGCGCTCGGCGAGCAGCTTGCCCTGCGTCGCTAGGCGCCCCTCGAGGTCGGCGACGCGGCCCGACAGCATCTCGGCCTCTTTCACCTGCACGAGCAGCTGGCGATCGAGCTCGGTGACGCGCTGGCTCAAATTCTCGACGCGGCCGCGCGCGTCGCCGAGCTCGCGCGAGGCGGTCTCGGATTCGGTGCGCTCATGGGCGAGGCGCGCCTGCGTGGCGGCGAACTCCTTCTCGGCGTCGCCGACGCGGTTCTTCAGTTCCTCGATCTGCGTGCGCACCGCGACCAGCTCGACCTGGCGGCTCTCCGCCATCAAGGAGCGGTCGGACAGCTCGGAGTTGATCTTGGCGAGCTCGTGCTGCTTGTCGGTCAGCGCGTTCTCGGCGGAGCGGAGGCTTTCGGTCTTGGCGGCGAACTCCTCCTCGGTGGCGCGGAGCTGTTCCTTCACCGCCTTCTCGCGTGCTTCCAGCGCGAAGATCGTGGCGTTCTTCTCGCCCAGCTCGATCTTCATGCGGTTGATGGCGTCGCTCTTCTTGCCGAGCTCGGCGAGCTGGCTCGTGGTCTTGTTCTTGAGCTGCTCGACGCTCATCTCGAGCCGGCGGGCCGACATGGCGAATTCGGCGCGGAGCTGGTCCTTGTCGGCCTGGATCTCGGCCATCGACAGCGGCGTTGCGGCCTCGAGCCGGCGCGTGGTCAGGCGCACCGCGCGATTGTGCACCAGCGGCACGATCGCGAGCCCGCACAGCATCGCAATCAGGAAACCGATCGCCAGGTACATGATCGGTTCGACCATGGGCCAGAACTCCGAAGCTTAAGGAAAAATTCACCAACGACAATGCATGCGGGGCCGGCAAAAAGCCAGCCCCGGCCTGTCGTTAACCTTGATCCGTCACAGGATGGGAAGGCGCCCTAGAACGGGTTCCAGGTCGCGCGCGGCGTATATTTGAGATAGCCGATATTGGCACCCAGCCGCAGGCCGAGCCCGGAGCGGATCGGCACCAGCACGATGTTGTTGGCGGTGAGCGCCGTCATGCCGAAGCCGCCGATGATATAGGCCGAGCCGTCGAGGCCGGCGAAGCGCTGGTAGATCGCGTTGGTGGCGGGCAGGTTGTAGACCAGCGTCATGGTGCGCGCGCCGTCGCCGCCCCAGTCGAAGCCGAGCGAGGGACCCTGCCAGTAGACGCGCAGGTCGCCGGCGTTCTTGGTGTAGAGCGTGCCTTCGCCGTAGCGCAGGCCGGCGACGAAGGCGCCGGAGCCTTCCTCGCCCAGGATGTAGCCGTTCGGCAGGCCCCATTGGCTGACCGCCTTCTCGATGATCGAGGCGAGGCCGCGCGAGACGTTGCCGAAGAAGCGGTGGCCGGCGGTCACGAGCTCGTCCGGCCCATAGGTGCTGGGCGTCGGGGTCCGCTGCGGCGGCGGCAGATTGGGCGGCGGCGGCTGCTGGGCCGAGGCCGGCACGATCCAGCCGACCATCGCGGCAAGCGCGAACGCAGCAAGGCGTGATGCGAAAGTCATAAAAGAACCCCTGGTATCGAAACCGGTCGCTTCCTTAACCTGACGCCAACAGGCACGGCTCTAGGTTGCGCCGGATGTCCCCTCGACTCGGATGTTATCCGCAGCAACTATGACGGCACAACGGCAGGAAGATAGCCCTTTGCGCCCCGGAATTGCCTTGATCGGCCGTCTGGCGTGCCTGCTGGCGGTTATTTGGATCGGCTGTCCGGTGCCGCCGGCCCAGGCCGCCACCACCGAGCGGATCGTCGTCAACCGCTTCTCGGGCGTCGCCATCGAGGGGTTCGACCCCGTCGGCTATTTCGTCGACGGCACCGCCGAGCAGGGCACGGCCGAGTTCGAGGCCAACCTCTGGGGGGCGGTCTGGCGCTTCCGGAACGAGGGCAACCGGGCCTCCTTCGTGGCTCATCCCGAGGTCTATGGCCCCCAGTTCGGCGGCTATGACCCCGCCGACATCGCCCGCGGCGTCACCGTCGCCGGCAACCCGCGCTTCTTCGCGATCGTGGCACAGCGGCTCTATCTGTTCAGCCGGGAAGCCAATCGCGACGCCTTCGCCGCCGATCCCGAGCGCTTCCTCTACGAGGTCGGCAAGCGCTGGCCGGCGCTGCAGCAGCAGCTCAGTCAGTAGCGGCCTACCGCCTGCGGGTCGCCCCAGGCAATGAAGTCCGGGATGATGAAACCCGTGTCCCGCCGCTGGCCGAAGCGGAGCTCGCCCCCCTTGCCGTCGGTCACCCGGCCGCCGGCCGCGGTCACGACCGCGCAGCCGGCACCGACGTCCCATTCCGAGGTCGGCCCGAACCGGGGATAGATGTCGGCGCTGCCCTCCGCGATCCGGCCGAATTTCACGGCGGAGCCGCAGGTCTTTCTCACCGCATTGGGCCTGTTGTCGATGAACGCCTCGCTCCTGGGATCGCCGTGCGAGCGGCTCACCGCCGCGATCCAGGGCTCGCCCTGTGCCGGCAGCTTGCGGGTGCGGATCGATTCGGCCGCGCCGATGGCGGCGCCGTTAAACCGCACGCGCTCGGCGCCGTGTCCGACGATGCCGCGCCAGAGCAGCCCGAGCGCGGGTGCGCTGACGATGCCGAGCAGGGGGACACCCTCCGTGATGAGGGCGAGATTGACGGTGAACTCGTCGCGTCCGGCGACGAATTCCTTGGTGCCGTCGAGCGGGTCGATCAGGAAGAAGCTGCCCTGGAACGGCGGTGCGGCGAGCTGGGTCCGCTCTTCCGACAGGGTCGGCACGTCGCTCGCGAGCTGCGCGAGACCCTCCGCGATGATCCGGTCGGCGGCAAGGTCCGCCTCGGTGACCGGCGAGCCGTCCTGCTTGCCGTCGACCCGCATCGCCGCGCGGTTGACGCCAAGGATCGCTTCGCCCGCCTTCACCACCAGCGCGGTGAGCGGCTCCATCAATCCCGATGCGGCCTCGGCCTCGATGATCCTCACCTGCATGCCTCATTCATCGGCAAATATCGCCCCTCTCGATTGATTCGCCCGCAGCTCTTATGGCCGCTTCGAGCCTATCGCAAGCTAGCTGCCACAGGCTGGCGAATGTTAGAACCCGCAGCATCCGTCAAGCATGCGTGATTCGCGGCGCCCGGTGCCGTGCAATTCCAGGAACCCTCCAGGACCCCATTATATGTCTGACGCCTCGTCGCCCGCGACCGCTACTGCACCCGATATGCTCGAACTCGCCGCGCTGCTGTGCTCGCGGGTCTGCCACGATCTCATCAGCCCCGTCGGCGCCATCGTCAACGGGCTCGAAGTGCTCGACGACGATCCCAAGCCGGAAGACCGCGAGTTCGCGCTCGACCTGATTCGCAAGAGCGCCAAGACCGCATCCGCCCGCCTCCAGTTCTGCCGTCTTGCCTTCGGCGCGGCCGGCTCCTCCGGCGCGCAGATCGATCTCGGCGACGCCCAGACCATGGCGAAGGGCCATATCGAGGACGGCAAGTGCTCGATCACGTGGAATCTGCCGCGGCTCCTGCTGCCGAAGAATCGCGTCAAGCTGCTGCTCAACATGCTGGTCGTGGCCCAGCATACGATCCCGCGCGGCGGCATGCTGACGATCGATCCGATCGGCGAGGGCGAGACCATGAGCTTCCGCATCACCGCGACCGGACATAATGCGCGCCTGCCGCAGAACATCTCCGAGCTCCTCAGCGGCGAACGCGGACCTGCCGCCGATGCGCATGCGATCCAGCCTTATTATACGCGGCTGCTCGCACAGGCCTGCGGACTCACGGTGACGCTCAAGCCCGAAGGCGAAGCCATCATCGTTACCGCTTCGTAAACGCGCGACGCGCGCACTCGGAAGTTAATCCAATCTTTACGAGGCGCTTCGGCTTGTCCGGAGCGCCTTATCTATTTGTTGGTTCCGTTCTTTTCCACATACTCAACCATTATTAAACGCTTTGCGGTGAAGCTGGCCCCATTCCGAAATGGCGCATCACGTCTCGTGCGCGCCCTCCCTGTATGAAGGCCTGTTTTCATGGATGATCTGTTGCGGGAGTTTTTGACGGAGACCAGCGAGAGCCTGGACACCGTCGACAATCAGCTGGTGAAGTTCGAGCAGGAGCCGAACAACGCCAA
>NZ_JAFCLT010000010.1:0-276320 GCF_018130885.1 Bradyrhizobium sp. KB893862 SZCCT0404 | reverse complement strand
TCACGGCGTCAAGCGCCAAGGACCCAACGGCTTCCCGCCCAACCCATCCTGACAGACTTTCAAGACACAGGGACCCAGGAGCGGCCAAGCACCTTGCCGCAATATGGGCCCCGGCTCTGCAGCGCACCGCTAAAGGGGCGCTGCGCTGCGTCCGGGGCAGGAGAGCTCTCTCTTCAATCAGTATAAGCATGCCTTCGCCTTCTCGCGGCGCAGGCGCCCGAAGCTGTGCTGTCCGTTCTGCCCTCGTCGAGAAGAGAGGGCGCAGGGAAGGCCGGGCGCCGGCTGGCACCCAGGATCCGCACGCGAGAAACGCACGCGGGGTGACCACAGGTGACGCCGGGACGTCCCGGCCTTCCCTGCGCAATGGTTTTACGGCTTATGGCGCGCTCTCCCCGGGGAGCGATGCACTATTGCCCCCGTCGCCTTGCGGATGATCGATGCGCGCGCCCGGTCGGGCCGCTCACCACCGCAAGCCTTGACGCACAGACCCCGGGCGTCAGGACCACACGCTTTTACCGTCCGCGGACGTTCCTCCCGAAACATCCGGAAGCTCGCGCGTGCTCGCCCCCGAAGCCAAAAGGAAACGCTGTGACAGCGCCGTGTCGTTCGCGGATGATGGATGGCTCACGGGGCTCGCCCGCCCTGCCATCCCGCCCCGCGCCGGCGCTGCCGCGTCCATCGCATCCCGGCCTACGTATCGTGACGATCGCGAAACGTCCCTTTGACGGGCCGGGATGGAATGCGGTTTAACCGAAGCCATGATTTCGGTCAATCAGAATATCTTGCGCCATGGCGCTTGACCTGCATGTGGGGTGTTTTGCCCGACGGCAATGCGAGGCATTGGCGCCATGGCAACCGCTGGACGCGGCAGTGCCGCACACCGACCGATGTCCGCCCGCTGCAAAGAGCGGATCCCGCGGCAGTCGCTCCTTCGTTCGTCTGTCGGCCGCTAGCGGAAGCGCTCTCCGCAACCAATCGAAGCGGCCGTCCCCGTCACTTACCTCAGGATCAGCAGGCCCGCGCACATGATCAAAGCGGCGGTCCCAAGGCCGAGCGCAACAAGCGCACGTTCGGCTTTGCTTGCCAGTTCTTCGTCGGACATTGCTCAGTTCCCGTCCAGACAAGGCAACTTAACAAATATCAATTTGTTCCTATGTTCAGTAACACACACTGATTTTGGGAGGCGAACCGTATGATGCCTTGCTGTTTCGCGCTTGCGAAACGGGCAAGCTCATTTTGAATGGGAAACGTTCCACCACGCCTCCCGCCAAGCCTTCCGCTTCGCAAGCTAGGTTGCGATTGCGAGTTGTGGAATAAAGGTCCCGAATTCCAAGGATCCACCGCCACACCATGATCACAGACAACGAACGTATTTCGACAGGAAACGCAGGGCTCGATGCCATTCTCAGGGGCGGCTTGCCCGGCAATCGCTTATACCTTGTCGAGGGTGCTCCCGGCTCCGGGAAGACGACGCTGGCGTTGGAGTTTCTCCTCGAAGGACGGTCCAGGGGTGAACGTGGACTCTACATCACACTGTCCGAGACGACGAGCGAGCTTGAAGTCGTCGCCGGTACCCACGGCTGGAATCTCGATGGCATTGATATTTTTGAACTGAGCTCTGCGGACGAGGTTCTCGGTCCCGGCAAAGACCAATCAATTCTTCACAGCTGGGAAATGGAGCTTGGTGAGACGATCAAGCTCATTCAGGCGCAGGTCGAGCAAATCAAGCCGAGCCGGGTTGTCTTCGACAGCCTCTCGGAAATGCGACTGCTCGCGCAGGATCCACTTCGATATCGGCGGCAACTTCTCGTCCTGAAGCAGTTCTTCTCGGGTCTGCGTACGACCGTGCTGCTGGTGGACGATTTGACGGGGTCGAGCGGAAGTTCCGACAACCACCTGCATAGCCTCTGCCACGGTGTCATTACGCTGTCGCGCCTGACATTGGATTTCGGCGCGGCCCGGCGCCGCCTGCAGATCCAGAAGCTTCGCGGCGTTGATTTCGTCGCGGGGTACCATGACTTCGTCATCCGCACCGGCGGGCTGGACGTCTACCCCCGCCTGATCGCCGCCGATCATCACACCGAGTTCTCGACCGACCGCGTACCGAGCGGCATCGAGGAGCTTGACGCGCTTCTCAACGGGGGCCCGTTTCGAGGCACAAGCGTCCTGATAACCGGTCCTGCCGGCGCCGGAAAAACGACCTTGGCGCTTCAATATCTGGCAGCGGCCTGCGGCCGTGGCGAACCTGCGACCGTTTATCAGTTCGACGAACGTGTCAGCACCCTCATCGGTCGCGCCCAAGCGATGGGTTTCGACATTCGCCGCCACATCGACGAAGGACGGCTGGTCATCCGCCAGATCGACCCGGCCGAAATCTCCCCCGGAGAATTTGCCGCGGGCGTGCTCGCGGAAGTCAAGAAGCGTTCCGTCAGGATGGTCCTGATCGACAGCCTGAGCGGCTACATGGCGGCAATGCCGCAGGAGCAGCAGCTCATCCTTCAGCTTCACGAGTTGCTTTCGTATTTGAGCCAGTCCGGTGTCCTGTCCTTGCTGATCAATCCGCAAAGCGGCTTCTTCGGCAGCATGCAGACCCACGGCCTGGACGTTTCGTACCTGGCAGACACCGTCATCCTTCTGCGATATTTCGAAGCCTCGGGGCGGATCAGAAAGGCCATCTCCATCGTTAAGAACCGGTCCGGGAAGCATGAGGACACCATTCGAGAGATGCGCATCGACGATCGCGGCGTACGGGTCGGCGAACCGCTATCGCAATTCAAGGGCGTATTGACGGGGACTCCCGAATACGCCGGCGCGGAAAGACCACTCATGGAAGATCGCGGTTCAGGTGAATAGATCGACGGCCGAAGGTCATTGTATCCTGATCATCGCTCCCTACGGGCGCGACGCACAGAGTGTCTCGGGCCTTCTCGCAGCGAACGGATACGACTCGAACATC
Organism: Bradyrhizobium sp. KB893862 SZCCT0404; assembly: GCF_018130885.1. Classification (NCBI taxonomy): domain Bacteria; kingdom Pseudomonadati; phylum Pseudomonadota; class Alphaproteobacteria; order Hyphomicrobiales; family Nitrobacteraceae; genus Bradyrhizobium; species Bradyrhizobium sp. KB893862 SZCCT0404. The sequence goes on along the minus strand of NZ_JAFCLT010000010.1, from coordinate 273,364 downwards.
TGCGCCACCTTCGTCGAGGTGGCCGAGCGTCTGGACGGCCGCGCCGGCGTGATCCTGGTGACCGAAGAGGCGCTCGCCGGCGACCTCGTACCGCTTGAACTTGCCTTGAACTCCCAACCGGCCTGGTCAGACGTTCCTTTCATCTTGCTCACCGGTCGCCGGGCCGGGAGAGACTCTCAGAACGAGGCAGTTCGCCGGCGGTTGCCGGCGAACTTGACCAACGTCGTCCTGATCGAGCGTCCCCTCAGCTCAGAGTCGCTGCTCAGCACCATCGATTCCGCCATGCGGGCCCGACAACGCCAGTTCCTGATGCGCGATCAACTCGCCGAGTTGGAGACGCAGCGGACTCGATTGAGTACGCTGCTCGACAATCTGCCGGTGGGAGTCGCGTTTCTCGACAAGACCGGCATGAGCATGATCGCCAATCCTGCGTTCAGGCGCTTTACCAAAACGGGCAAGAGCGCCGCGTTCGATGTCGAGGCTGAGGGCCACTGGCAGGGACATGGCTCGAATGGCGAACGGCTGTCCCGCGATCATTTTCCGACTGCTCGCGCGCTACGAGGCGAACAAGTCGTCGGAACCGAGTTTCGCTATACGGGGTTTGAATCCGGTCCTGTATGGACGCGTGTCAGCAGCGTCCCGCTTCGGGGCGACGATGGTTCGATTGCCGGCGCCATCAGCGTGGTTGTCGACATCGACGAGCAGAAGCGCACCCAGGAGAAGCTGGCGCAGGCGGCGCAGACCCTGGAAACTCAGGTCGCGGCACGCACCGCGGACCTTGAAGCGGCGCTGGCCGAACTTCGCAAGGAGGCAGGCGAGCGTTCCAGGGCAGAAGCGGCGCTGGTGCAAGCGCAGAAGATGGAGGCCGTGGGTCAGCTCACGGGTGGAATCGCGCACGACTTCAACAATATGCTGACGGGCATTATCGGGGCGATCGACCTGATGAAGCGGAGGATCGCCACAAAACGTTACGACGACATGGACCGTTTCATGGAGGCGGCATCCACGTCCGCTCGCAGGGCAGCCAATCTGACGGCGAGGCTGCTCGCCTTTTCCCGGCGCCAGTCGCTCGACAGCAAGCCGACGGACATCAACGGCCTCGTGCTTTCGCTTTCCGACCTGCTCCACCATACTGTCGACGAAAACATATCGATCGCCATCGAAGCCAGGGACGGTGTTCCCGCAGCTATCGTCGACGCCAATCAACTGGAAAGCGCGATCCTCAATCTCGCCATCAACGCCCGCGACGCAATGCCGAATGGCGGCAAGCTCACTGTCGAGACGGCGGTGGTTGATCTCGACGAGGCTTATGCCAAGGCGCGCCCCGACATCTCGCCAGGTCGGTATGTGGTCATTGCCGTCTCGGACACGGGCGTCGGCATGACACCCGACCTCATCCGGAAGGCATTCGATCCGTTCTTCACCACCAAGCCTGTCGGCCAGGGTACCGGCCTCGGCCTTTCAATGGTCTATGGATTCGCGCGCCAGTCGAACGGACAGGTTCGCATTCACTCGACCCCGGGTCAGGGTACGTCTGTCAAGATCTACCTGCCGGCTGCTCGACAGGCCAGCGTGAAGGTTGTCGACCATGCCGAGGTTGCGCCGCAAGGTTCGGGGCAAGCCGTGTTGCTCGTCGAAGACGATCCTTCGGTGCGCCTGCTGATCGGAGAAGTGCTTTCGGAATTGGGCTACCGCACGCTGGAAGCTCCGGATGCGGGAGCGGCAATCAAGTTGCTCGAAAGCGGCTGTCCGATCGATTTGATGATCTCCGACGTGGGATTGCCCGGCATGAATGGCCGGCAGCTTGCCGAAGTCGCGCGGGATTTCTATCCGGCCGTTCCGATCCTTTTCGTGACGGGCTACGCCGAAAACGCGGCGATCCGTGCGGGCTTTCTTGGAACCAACATGGCGATGATCAGCAAGCCGTTTCAGGTCGAAGAGCTCGCGGCGAAGATCGGAGAGATGTTGGCAGAGTAACCCGCATCGCCCGGGCGACTTTTGCCCGGACAACGACGCGATCTCTTTCATTCGCGCCGCTGCAGGATAACGCGAGGCGCGATCGCCGCCGGTGCCGGGCCTGTTCAGCGCGACCGGCCACAACCTTGAAACACGGCTCCAGGATGGCTGTCGCGCGTCGAAGAGGGCTTGTTTAGTGCGACCACCTTCCGGTAGTGGAAACGCAAGGGGCAAGAAGGCCCCGCGAGGAAACACTCCGTGAGCAAGTCGCCTTTCCGGCGAATCATCGATACCCCGGACTTCTGGCGTTTGTGGTGGGTCGGCCTGATCAACGCCACCGTACGCTGGGTGGAGACCGTCGCGGTCGGGGTTGTCGTCTACCAGCGCACCGAATCCGCGTTTCTCGTCGCGATGATGACCATGCTCCGTCTGCTTCCGATGGGGCTGTTCGGCGTGTTTCTCGGCGCATTCGCGGAACGCCTGGATCGCGGCAGAATGCTGTTCGCCGTCGTGCTGCTGATGGCCGGCACTTCCGCCGTCCTCGCAATTCTGAACGCGACCGGACAGCTCGATATCTGGCATCTCGCATTCGCCAGCTTCGTCAACGGCTGCGGCTGGTGCACCGACAACCCGGTGCGGCGCGTGATGATCGGCGAGGTCGTCGGCCGCGAAAAAATGAGCCTGGCGATGTCGCTCGACGTCGGCGCCAGCAATGCAAGCCGCATGGTCGGCCCCGTCATCGGCGGAACGCTGCTGGCCGGAGCGCGTCTCCACGGCGTCCTGATCCTGAGCATGGCGATGTACTGCGCGGCGCTGCTCATGGTTCTGACGATCCGCGCGCGCATTGCCCATGACGCGAAGCCGGGGCCGGTGCTGGCGGGCATAGCCGAGGGCATCGCTTTCGCGCACAACGACAAGCGCCTCCGCGGTGTTCTGCTCGTGACCGTGATCTACAACGTTTTTGCGTGGCCGTTCACCAGCATGATCCCGGTGATCGGGCGCGACCGTCTCGATCTCGGCCCGGAGGGCGTGGGCCTGCTCACGACCATGGACGGAATCGGCGCTTTTGCAGGCGCGCTCGTGCTCGCGCTATGGCTCACACAGAGATGGTACGCCCGGGCCTATATTTGCGGCGTCCTCAGCTACATGCTCATGGTGGTGGTTTTCGCATTGGCACAAAGCCCTGCCGTGGCAGGTGCAGCATTGCTCCTGACGGGCATCGGTGGCGCCGGCTTTGGAACGATGCAGGCGACGCTGGTCTATCTTGCTTCGCCGCCTGAGATGCGCTCGCGCATTCTCGGCGTCCTCACCGTCTGCATCGGCGTCGGACCGATCGGCTTCGTGTGGCTGGGATGGCTCGCGGACCGCATCGGATCGCACAACGCCACGGCCCTCACCGGCGCGCTTGGCCTGCTGGCCATGGCCGCGACGTGGCGCTGGTGGAGGGAGATTTGACGGCGCCAGGCGCAGCGGCGAGCTGGCCTCAGGCCGGCACGATCACCTTGCCGATCGGCCACAGCGCGATGCCGGCGAGCTTGAGATGGGCCCAGGCGAAGGGGATGCCGATGATGGTGACCGCGAGAACCAATGCGGTCAGAAGGTGGCCAAGCGCCAGCCACCAGCCGGCGAGCACGAACCAGATGATATTGCCGATCACGCCGAGGGGGCCGGTGCCGATATCCTCGACACCGGTGACATCGTAGCGGTTGACCGCGCGCGAGCCGAACGGCAGCAGCGTGTAGACGGCGATGTTGAACGCCGCCCGCGCCCAGGGCAGGCCGATGATGGTGACGGCCATGATGACCGCGGCGATCACCCAGCCAAACGCCATCCAGGCGCCGCCGATGAGGATCCAGAGGATGTTGAGCAGGATGGAAACGGGGGTCATGGCATGATCCGGAGGTCAGTGGTCCCCTTCATATAGGAACGAATTCTGTCGCTGCGAAGACGTAGCCCGGATGGAGCGAAGCGCAATCCGGGGGCATGCCGCAGGCTCCGGCGGCCCCGGATTTCGCTTCGCTCCATCCGGGCTACGGGGCTACCGCCCCTCGAATTTCGGCTCGCGCTTCTCCATGAAGGCCTTCATGCCTTCGGCCATGTCCTGGGTTTTGAACAGCGGCAGGAGCTGGAGATAGACGTGGTGGACGTGGTCGTGGAAGTTTTCGTTGAGGCCCATCCGCATCATGCGCTTGGAGGCCTGCACCGCCAGCGGCGCGTTGGCGGCGATCTCGCGGGCAATCGCATTGGCGCGGGTCATCAGCTCGGCATCCGGCACGACCTCGTTGGCGAGGCCCCATTCCAGGCATTCGCGGGCGCTGAGCGTGCGGCCGGTGAAGATCAGCTCGGAGGCCTTGGCCCAGCCGAGCATGCGCGGCAACAGCCAGGTGCCGCCGGACTCCGGCACGACGCCGCGCTTGACGAAGGCGGCGGCGAGCTTCGAGGACTCCGCCATGATGCGGATGTCGCAGCCGAGCGCGGTGTCCATGCCGTAGCCGGCCGCACCGCCATTGACGGCGCAGATGGTCGGCTTGTCCATCGCCTGCAACACGGTCGGCGGGGTGTTGCGGAGATTGATCGTGGTCGGCGAGGAGGCGGCGCTGAGGCCGTTGCCGTCGCGCTCCTTGCGCAGATCGAGGCCGGCGCAGAATGCCCTGCCCTTGCCGGTGAGGATGACGACGCGGACGTTCCTGTCCTCGTTGGCCTCGGTCAGGAGTCGCGCGAGATCGTTCAGCATCGGGCCGGAGATGGTGTTCATCCGCTCCGGCGCGTTCAGGGTGATGGTCGCGATGTGGTCGGCGACCGTGTAGAGGACTTCGTTCGCGGCGTCGGTCATGACAGATGTTTCCCCAACCGTTGTTTCGTAGGATGGGTAGAGCGAAGCGAAACCCATCAACGTCTTCATTTGCTGACGCATGATGGGTTTCGCTGCGCTCTACCCATCCTACGGGGTTCTCGTCGAATTGTCAGATCTTCCGCCCGGCCTGCTCCCAATAGGGATCGCGCAGGCGGCGCTTGAAGATCTTTCCGGAATCCTCGCGCGGCAATTCGCTGCGGATCTCGATGTGCTTGGGCACCTTGTAATCGGCGAGCGAGGTCTTCAATCGCGCACGGACATCGGCGGCGTCGAGCGTGATGCCGGGTTGCGGCTCGACCACGGCCATCAGCGCCTCGCCGAACTCGGCGTCGGGGATGCCGAACACCGCGCAATCATGCACGCCGGGCACGGCGTGCAGCACGGACTCGATCTCCGCCGGGTAGATGTTGACGCCGCCCGAGATCACCATGTCGCGCTTGCGGTCGCAGATGAAGACGTAGCCGTCCGCGTCGATGTAGCCGACGTCGCCGGAGGTGATGAAACCGTCGCGGTCGATCTCGGCGCGCTTCTCCGGCTTGTTGTGGTAGGTGAAATCGGCCATCTCGGCCATGCGGGAGTAGATCTCGCCGATCTCGCCGACGCCGAGCACGCTTCCGTCCTCGCCGATGAAGCGCAGCTCGGCGCCGGGCGATATCTTGCCGACGGTGCCGGGTTTCTTCAGGGCGTCCTCCGAGGTCGCGAAGGTGACGGCGCTGGATTCGGTCGAGCCGTAGAATTCGTAGATCACCGGCCCCCACCATTCGATCATGGCGCGCTTGACGTCGGCCGGGCACGGCGCGGCGGCGTGGATGATGTGGCGCAGCGAGGAGACGTCGTACTTTTTGCGTACCGCCTCCGGCAGCTTCATCAGGCGGATGAACATGGTCGGCACCATGAAGATGGTGTCGATCTTGTAACGCTCGATCAGCTGCAAAAATTCTTCGGCCTCGAAGCGCGGCATCAGCACCAGCGCGCCGCCGAGCTTTCCGGCGCGGATGCCGAAGGAGTTCGGCGCGGAATGATAGAGCGGGCCCGGCAGGATCGCGCGGGCGCCGGGCTTCAGCCCGTAGATCATCGCGCGCATGCGCTCGCCGGCGGCCTGCTGATCCGGCGTCGGCGCATTGCGGCGCACGCCCTTGGGATGGCCGGTCGTGCCTGACGTATAGATCATGTTCATCGGCTGCGGCACGACCGGGCCGTCATAGGGCTGGAATTGCACGAGCCAGGATTCGAGATCGGTCGCGAAGTCCGGTGTCGCCAGATGGTCGGGGTCGATCTTGTAGTTCGACAGGATCTCCGGCGGCGTCGGCACGCTGAGCACCGTGACGCCTTTCGGGATCGCATCGCGCAAGGCATGCAGCATGTCGGCGTGTCCGATCAGCACGGACGTGCCGGTGTCCTTGAGGATGTAGTTGATCTCCTCCGGCTTGAAGTGCCAGTTGATGGGCACGCCATAGGCCCCGAGGCGCATCGCTGCATAGGCGGCCTCCAGGAAGGCGATGTCGTTGCGCATCAGCATGCAGACGCAATCGCCCTGGCGCACGCCGATCCTGGCGAGGCCGGACGCGATACGGTCGGCACGATGGGCGACCTCGGCGTGCGAACGGCGGCGCTCGCCGGAGACGATGCCGAGGAATGGGGACGTTTCGCTCATTTTTGCTTTTCTTTGTTGTTCAGCGGCGGTGTTCGTTAGTCGTCATCACCGGGCTTGTCCCGGTGATCCACGTTCTTCTCCGTCGCCTAGATCAAGAACGTGGATGGCCGGGACATCTTGCGCCAAGACGCGCTTGGCGCTTTTGCCCGGCCATGACGGAGAGACAATCAATCCGCATACTTCGCCGCGCGCTTCTCCAGATTGGAGCGCACGGCTTCGGTCTGGTTCGCGCTGCCGATCAGCTTCTGCTGCTCGACGGATTCGGCCAGCAGCGCGGGGCCCGGATCGACCGAGAGGTTGTTGAGCAGGCGCTTGGCGGCGCGGATCGCATCGGGGCTCTTGCCCGCGATCTCGCGCGCGACTTCGAGCGCTGCCGCGCGCGGGTCATCGCAGATGCGCGTGGCGAGGCCATAGCTCATCGCCTCCTGCGCGGAGAAGATGCGGCCGGTATAGGTGAGATCGCGCAGGATGTCGTCGCGCACGAGCGAAGCCAGGATCGGCGTGCCCGCCATGTCGGGCACGAGGCCCCATTTGATCTCCATGATCGACATCCGCGCATCGGCGCTGAGGAAGCGCATGTCGGCGCCGAGCGAGAGCTGGAAGCCGCCGCCGAAAGCGACGCCATGCACGGCGGCGATCACCGGCACCGGAAGCTGACGCCATCCCCATACCGCCGCTTGCGGAAAGTTCGCCTGCCCATGGGTGCGCTTGGTGAGATCGCGATTTTCGCCACCCGGAATTCCGTTGCCGCCCTTCTCCTTCATGGCGGCAAAACGCCCCATGTCGAGACCGGCGCAGAAGGCGCGCCCCTCGCCGGAGAGAACGACGGCGCGCACGCCTTTTTCCTTCGAAAGACGCTCGGTTGCCGCGACAAGGGCCTCGAACATGGCCTGATCGAGCGCATTCATCTTGTCGGCGCGCACCAGGCGCACGTCGGCGACGCCTTCCGAGATCGAGATCGAGACGCGCTCTTCCATGGATGAATTCTCCCCTGTTCTTGTTCGGTGCCGCTTTACAGAAAGACGGCGGCCGGATTTAGTCAATCGACCAATTAACTGACAATCCGTACGGGAGAAACAGCCATGTTCAAGGAAAATCTTCTGGCTGGGCGGCGCATTCTCGTGACCGGCGGCGGCACCGGGCTCGGCAAATCGATGGCGGCGCGCTTCCTCCAGCTCGGCGCCGAGGTGCATATCTGCGGCCGGCGCAAGATCGTGTGTGACGAGACCGCGACCGAGCTGATGGCGGAGTATGGCGGCCGCGTCACCAGCCACGGCGTCGACATCCGCAACGCGCTCGCGGTCGAGGAGATGGTCGAGAACATCTTCCGCGAGGCGCCCCTCACCGATCTCATCAACAACGCCGCCGGCAATTTCATCTCGCGCTCGGAAGAACTCTCGCCGCGCGGCTTCGATGCCGTCGCCAACATCGTCATGCACGGCACGTTCTACGTGACGCAGGCGATCGGCAAGCGCTGGATCGCCTTGAAGCAGCCCGGCAATGTCGTCTCGATCACGGTGACCTGGGTTCGCAACGGCTCGCCCTATGTGGTGCCGTCGGCGATGAGCAAATCGGCGATCCACGCCATGACGATGTCGCTTGCGACCGAATGGGGCCGCTACGGCATCCGCCTCAACACCATCGCGCCGGGCGAGATTCCGACCGAGGGCATGAGCAAGCGCATCAAGCCCGGCGACGAGGCCGGCGCGCGCACCAAGGCGATGAACCCGATGGGCCGCGTCGGCTCCATGGAGGAGCTGCAGAACCTCGCGGTGTTCCTGATCTCCGGCGGCTGCGACTGGATCAACGGCGAGACCATCGCCATGGACGGCGCCCAGGCGCTCGCGATGGGCGGCAATTTCTACCAGCTCCGCGACTGGAGCGACGACGACTGGAAAACCGCGCGCGAGAGCATCATGGCGCAGAACGAGAAGGACCGCGCGAAGCGGGGGTAGTTGCCCTCTCGTGCCCCCGCCGCCTTCGGCGTGGTGCGCTGCCGGAGCCCATCTCTCTTCAAGCGCGGTAGCGGCATGGGTCCCGGCTCTGCGCAGCAGCGCAAGGGCGCTGCAGCGCGTCCGGGACACGAGACCGCGCTTGCCGACAGCGACGATTTCCCAATCGTCGTCCTGGCGAAAGCCAGGACCCATTACCACCGAGTTTGGCTTTGCGAAGATTGGTGATGACGCGCCTTCGCCAAATTGCGTCTAGTGGTTATGGGTCCCGGCTTTCGCCGGGACGACAGTGGGGGTCACCTTGTCTTCAACCCAAGATGCCGCCACACTCCCTCGCATAAAAAGCAAAACACCACGGGAGAGACATGTCCGCATCACCGAAACTGGCTGACCTCGCCGACATGGTGCGCGAGCGCGCGACGAGCCGCGGCAGTGCCATCGCCTACGAGTTCGAGGGCCGCGCCACCAGCTTTGCCGAGTTCGACATCAAGACCAACAAGGTGGCCAACGCGCTCCTCGCGATGGGCGTGAAGAAAGGCGACCGCATCGCCTATCTCGGCAAGAACAGCGACCTCTATTTCGAGCTGCTGATGGGCGCGATGAAGGCCGGCGTGGTGATGGCGCCGGTGAACTGGCGGCTCGCGGGGCCCGAGGTCGCCTTCATCGTCGGCGACTGCAAGGCGCCGGTGCTGTTCGCAGGGCCTGAGTTCATCACCCAGGTGCGCCAGATCAAGGACCAGCTTCCCGGCGTGCGCACGATCATCACCACGGAAGGCGGCGCGCCGGAATGGCAGGACTTTGCCGCCTGGCGCGATGCGCAAAGCGGCGACGACCCCAGGGTGCCGATCGACACGAAAGACATCGCGATCCAGCTCTACACCTCGGGCACGACGGGCAAGCCGAAGGGCGCGATGCTGAGCCATGCGAACTTCCTCAACCTGGTGCAGACAGGCAATGCCGAGAACAAGCCGGAATGGAACCGGTGGTCCACGGACGACGTGTCGCTGGTCGCGATGCCGATCTTCCACATCGGCGGCTCCGGCTGGGGCGTGATGGGGCTCTATCACGGCGCCCGCGGCGTGATCGCGCGCGAATTCGATCCGACCAAGGTGCTGGACTTCTTCGAGCAATCCGGCATCACCAAACTGTTCATGGTGCCGGCGGCGATGCAGTTCGTGGTCCGGCAGCCGCGCGCGAAGACGGTCGATTTCTCCAGGCTGAAATACATGCTGTACGGCGCCTCGCCGATCCCGGCGGCGCTGCTGAAGGAGTGCATCGAAATCTTCAAATGCGGCTTCGTGCAGATGTACGGCATGACGGAGACGACGGGCACCATCGTCGCGCTGCCGCCGGAGGATCACGTCGAGGGTCTGGAGCGGATGCGCTCGGCCGGCAAGGCGCTGCCGGGCGTCGAGATCGCAATCCTCGATGCGGACGGCAAGCCGCTGCCGCCGCGCGAGGTCGGCGAGATCGCGACCCGTTCGGGCTCCAACATGGCGGGCTACTGGAATCTGCCTGAAGCGACCGCATCGACGCTGCGCGGCGACGGCTGGCTGCGCACGGGCGATGCCGGCTACATGGACGAGGACGGCTACCTCTACATCCACGACCGCATCAAGGACATGATCATCTCCGGCGGCGAGAACATCTACCCCGCCGAGGTCGAGAGCGCACTGTGCGATCACCCCGACGTCGCCGAGGCCGCCGTGATCGGCGTGCCCGACGACAAATGGGGCGAAGCGGTGAAGGCTGTCGTGGTGATGAAGCCGGGCAAGGAGGCCACCGCCACCGACATCATCAACTTCACCCGCGAGCGCATCGCCGGCTACAAGACGCCGAAGAGCGTGGAGTTTCTGCCGGCGCTGCCGCGCAACCCGAGCGGCAAGATCCTGCGGCGGCAATTGCGCGAGCCGTATTGGGCCGGGAAGGACCGGCGGGTGAATTGAACGCCGCTGCGCGCAACCACGAGTCTCTCCGCAGCGAAATCTCTGGATTGCTTCGCTGCGCTCGCAATGACGGTGGGGAAGCATCTGCGCGCCTCTCTCCTCGTCATTGCGAGGAGCTCTTGCGACGAAGCAATCCAGTGAATCGGTCGCGCGCAGTCCGTAGGATGGGTAGAGCGAAGCGAAACCCATCGTCTTTCCAAAATTGCGGACGCATGATGGGTTTCGCTTCGCTCTACCCATCCTACGAGGCCGGAACGGCCTCAATGCTTCCCCGGCCCCATATAGCCGAACAGGAACCCCGCCACCTTCCGCATCTGGATCTCCTCGCTGCCTTCGGTGATGCGGTAGCGGCGGTGATGCCTGTAGATGTGCTCGAACGGCTTGTGGCGTGAATAGCCCATGCCGCCATGGACCTGCATGGCACGGTCGGCGGATTCGCAGCAGAGGCGGTTTGCCCAGTAGTTGCACATCGAGACGCGGTCGGAGAGCGTGCGCTCGATCTGCTCCTCGGTGAGCTGGTCCATCTCCCAAGCGGTCTTGCGGATCAACAGGCGCAGCATCTCGGCTTGCGTGGCGAGCTCGACCAGCGGGAACTGGATCGCCTGGTTCTCGGCCAGCGCCCGGCCGAACGGTTTTCGCTCGCGCGCGTACTTCACGCTCTCGTTGATGCAGTACACGGCAGCGCCCAGCGAGCTCGCCGCCTGGCGGATGCGGTTCTGGTGGACGAAACATTGCGCCAGCGACAGGCCGCGGCCGACCTCGCCGAACTGCGCATCTTCAGGCACGAACACATCGGTGAAGCTGACGCGCGGATGGTCGGTCGGCATGTTGAAGGTCCACATGTATTCCTCGACCTTCACGCCGTGGCTCTTGGCCGGCACCAGGAAGCAGGTGATGCCGCGGGCATCGCCGTCATTGCCCGACGTGCGCGCGAACAGCGCGCAGTGCGTGGCGACATGCATGCCGGTCGTCCACATCTTCTCGCCGTTGATGATCCAGCCCTTGACGTTGTCGCGGGTGGCCGGCACCGCGCGCGTCTCCATGTGGGTCGCGTCCGAGCCGTGATGCGGCTCGGTCAGGCCGAAGGTGATGCGATACTTGCCCTTGATCGAGCCGTCGATCATCGCCTTCTGGTCGTCGCGGCCGTAGCGGTCGAGCATGGTGACGACAGGGAAATTGCCGACGATGGAGTGCTCGTTCTGCAGGTCGTTGTGCAGGCCGAGGCCCTTGGCAGCAAAGTGCTCGCGGATCACGGCCATCCAGAGATTGGAGCCGTCCTTGCCGCCATATTGCTTCGACACCGGGAAGCGCAGATGGCCGGCAGCGTCGGCGAGATCCTTGGCCTTGCGCAAAAGCTGCTCCCATTCGTGGCGCGGCAGGCCGCCATTCTCGAAATCGGTGCGCGCCCATTCGCGGCGATGGTCGAAGAAGCGGATGTTGTCGTCGGCCTCCTCGAGCGGCTTGATCTCGCGTTCGATGAAACGGTCGAGCTCTCCGAGATAGGCGACAAGATCGGCAGGCAATGAGAAATCCACAGGTTCTCTCCCGGATTGATTTTATCGTTTTGCGTTAAGGCGCTAGGCGCATTTTTGCTTCGCACGATTAAGGTGAGAAGAGCACGGCCAAGTCAAGCAAGCCGAGACGTGCCGGCTATGCAAAGCGCACCAGCGCAATTCGATGGTGCTCCGACGCGGGCGCGCGGTAGTATGACGCCAATATTCCTTCAAGAGAAAATGCGGGAGCGCGCGATGGAGCTGAAATTTTCCAAGGTGGAACGCAAGGGGCCGATCACGATCGTCACGCTGTCGCGGCCCGAGGTCTACAACGCGCTGCACACGGATGCGCATTTCGAGTTGCAGAAGGTGTTCGACGAGTTCTCCGCCGATCCCGAGCAGTGGATCGCGATCGTCACCGGCAGCGGCGACAAGGCGTTCTGCGCCGGCAATGATCTGAAGTGGCAGGCGGCGGGCGGCAAGCGCGGCTGGGACAAGGGCGGCTTTGCCGGCCTCACCTCGCGATTCGACTGCGACAAGCCGATCATCGCCGCGGTGAACGGCGTCGCCATGGGCGGCGGCTTCGAGATCGCGCTCGCCTGCGACCTGATCATCGCCTCGGAGAACGCGACCTTCGCCCTGCCCGAGCCGCGCGTGGGCCTCGCCGCACTCGCCGGCGGCCTGCACCGGCTGCCGCGCCAGATCGGGCTGAAGCGCGCCATGGGCATGATCCTCACCGCACGCCATGTCAGCGCCAAGGAGGGTCTCGAGCTCGGCTTCGTCAACGAGGTGGTGCCGCAGGGCGAGGCGCTCAGCGCCGCGCTGCGCTGGGCCGAGCTGATCACCAAGAACTCGCCGATGTCGATCCGCGCCTCCAAGCAGGCCATCCAGCGCGGACTTGGCGTGTCGCTGGAGCAGGCGATCGCGGAGCAGCGCGACTATCCGGCCGTGCAGGCGATGGCGGCCTCGCAGGATTACATCGAGGGCCCGAAGGCATTCTCGGAGAAGCGGCCACCGAAATGGGTGGGGAAATAGGCTTTCTCGGCACCCGTCATGGCCGGGCACGTCCCGGCCATCCACGTCCTGACGCGCGATACAGAGAACGTGGATGCCCGGGACAAGCCCGGGCATGACGGTGGAGCGTAAGACACCGCTCCCTCAACACCGTCATTGCGAGCGCAGCGAAGCAATCCAGACTGCCTCCGCGGAGAGAGCCTGGATTGCTTCGTCGCAAGGGCTCCTCGCAATGACGGCGGATAGAGTGCGTAGGATGGGTAGAGCGAAGCGAAACCCATCAATGGAGTAGCGAGTACGAGATGATGGGTTTCGCTTCGCTCTACCCATCCTACGGATTGCGCTCCAGCTCCCGCTTGTACGAGGCGTAGTTCGGCTGATCCACCGCGAGCTTGTCCATCGTGGTCGCCCACAGATGCTCGGCGAGGCCGGGCGTTGCCAAATCGAGCTCGCCTTTTGCGATGCGCTCGGCGAGTGCGCGGTTGAGCTCGGTGACAGAGCCGTCGATGCCGAGCAATGCACGAAGCCGTTCCACCTCCGCCGCATCGCTCCCCTCCTCCTGCGTCAGCTGGCGCGTGACGAGGTCGAGCATGTTGATGGCGACGCGCAGCTTGAAGGCCTGGTGGCCGGAGATCAGCGGCGCAATGTCGCCCCGGAGGAAATCGGCGACCGATTTGGTCAGCTCGATCGGTGTCGGTTCGTCCTGCATGCGTCAGCTCCCGCGCGGCGCCAAAAGCCGCAACAGATCGATCTCGGTCTCGCTGGCGCGACGGCCGATCATGGCGCGCTCCATGGAATGGTCGGGTCCCTCGCGGAACCGCTGCATCATGCCGCCGCACATGATGCCCCAGCGCAGTGTCCCCATCACTTCCCAGAACTTTACGCGCACGGGATCGACCTTGCGGCCGGCAGCTTCATAACCAGCGAACAGGTCCTCGCGTGAACCAAAACCGCCGACGGGCTTGTCGATCTCGCCGAAGCGCCAGGAGTTGACGCAGACCCAGCCGAGATCCTCCATGGGATCGCCGAGATGGGCGAGCTCCCAGTCGAGCACCGCACGCACACCATCCGCGCCGATGATGAGATTGCCGTTGCGGAAATCGCCGTGCACCAGCGTGGTCTCACCCGACGGGCCCGGATCGTGGTCGCGCAGCCAGCGCAGCGCCAGCTCGAACACGGGCTTGGGCCAGTTCAGGCTGCGATAGTCGCGCTCGAACTCGGCGATCTCCTGGGTCGCGCCCCGGCTGCGCAGCTCCGGCAGCTTGTCCTGCGGCAGCCTGTGCAGCCCGGCCAGCACGCCGCCGATCTGGCGCGCGAGCAGCGGCCGCGCCGCCGCGTATTCGTCATCGCGAAGAATCTTGCGCGCGATGGTCTCGCCTTCGACCCGCTGCATGATGAAGCCGGTGCCGAGATCTTCCTCCGGCAGGAGCACATGCATCACGCGCGGCGACGGCACGCCGGCCTCGAAGGCGAGCTGCATTAGCTGCGCTTCGGCGGCGAGCCCCGCCGCGCGCGTTGGAGCTGCGCCATAGCCCTTGGGCGAACGACGCAGGATCGCGCCGATCGGCCCGTCGGGATGGACGATGTCGAAGCGCCAGGTCTCCTGACTGGCGCCGCCGGACAGTTTTGCCGCACCGGTGACGCCGGTCGCGCCCTTGCACCAGCGCTGGACGCTGCGCGAAAGCTCCGCCTCGATCATTTGCCCTTGAACTGCGCAGGCCGCTTCTCCAGGAACGCGCCGACACCTTCGCGGAAATCCTGGGTGTCGCCGGCGCGGAGCTGGCACTGGAATTCGAGATTGAGCTGATCCTCGAAGGAGTTTTCCGGGCTGTCCCAATAGAGCTTGCGGATCAGCGCCAGCGCCACGGTCGGACCGCTGGCCAGCTCGTGCGCGAGCTTCATCGCCTCCTCCATCAGCACGCCGTCGTCATAGACGCGGTTGATGAGGCCCCATTCCAGCGCCTTCTCCGCCGGCAGCCGCTCGCCCATCAGCGACAATTCGATCGAGCGCGCGCGGCCGACGAGGCGCGGCAAGAGCCAGGTCGAACCGCAATCCGGCACGAGGCCGATGCGGCGGAAGGCCTGCAGGAAATAGGACGAGCGGGCGCACAGGATCATGTCGCCGAGCAGCGCGAAGCTCATGCCCGCGCCCGCCGCCGGGCCGTTGACCGCGGTGATGATCGGGCAGTGCAGATTACGGATGCGGCGCAGGAAGGGATGGAAGCCGGTCTCTAGCGTCAGGCCGGCCTTGGTTTTCTTCGACTGGTTGTTGCGGCCCTGCAAATTCGCACCGGTGCAGAAGGCGCGGCCCGCGCCGGTCAGCACGACGCAGCGCACCTCGTCCTTCTTCTCCTCGATCGTGTCGAGCGCCTCGGCAAGGCCGCCGAGCATGTCCACGGAGACCGCGTTCATCACCTCCTGATGGTCGAGCCTGAGGATGGCGACCGAACCATCGAAATCGAGCGTGACGTGCTTGAACTGCATTGTTTCCTCGTCGGTTGCGGCCGCGATGTTTCGCAGACCGGAATTTGCCTGTTCCGGCGCGCATATTTGATTTTTGTCGCGGTCTTGTCCATGGTGATCGGAGCATAGCAAGCAATCTTGCGCGCAGCGGCTGATGCGCTTCATGCCGGGATTGCCAGGAATTTGCAAAATACAGGAAACGCCATGAACCTTTTCGACCTCACCGGACGCGTCGCCGTGATCACCGGCGGCAATGGCGGTATCGGGCTCGGCATCGCGCAGGCGCTCGCAGGCCAGGGCTGCAACGTCTCGATCTGGGGCCGCAATGCTGACAAGAACAAGGCCGCTGCCGCGAGCATGGCGGGGCTGTCAGGCAAGGTCGATACCCGCGTCTGCGACGTCACCGATCCGGCCTCGGTCAATGCCGCGATGAAGGCAACGCTCGACACCTTCGGCCGGGTCGACGGCTGCTTCGCCAATGCCGGCATCGGCGGCGGCGGACGGCGCTCCTTCATCGAGCGCACCGAGGAGGAATGGCGCACGATGTTCGCCACCAATCTCGACGGCGTCTTCCACGCCTTCCAGGCCGCAGCCAGGCACATGACCGAGCGCGCCAATGCCGGCGACCCCTTCGGCCGGCTGGTGGCGACCTCGAGCCTCGCCTCGATCTTCGGCACCGCGCGCAACGAGCACTACGCGGCCACCAAGGCCGCGATCAACGCGCTGGTGCGCGCGCTCGGCGTCGAGCTGGCGCGCCATGGCGTCACGGCGAACGCGATCCTGCCCGGCTGGATCAAGAGCGACATGACCGCCGGCATCATGGCCAACGAGAAGTTCGTCGCCAACGTGATGCCGCGGATTCCGATGCGCCGCTTCGGCGAGGCATCCGACTTCGGCGGCATCGCCGTCTATTTGATGAGCAAGGCGTCGTCGTATCATACGGCCGATACGTTCGTGATCGACGGCGGCTATACGGCGTTCTGATTTCTGAGCTCGTAGCCCGGATGGAGCAAAGCGCAATCCGGGACAACAAGAAGCGAACAGCCCGGATTACGCTACGCTCCATCCGGGCCACAAACTCTGAGGGGCAAGGCAAATGTTCTCACACATCATGATCGGCACCAACGACCTCGACAAGGCCAAGGCGTTCTACGACAACCTGCTCAGCACGCTCGAGGTGCGCCCGGCCAAGGTCGACGGCCACCGTATTTTCTATTTCACCAAGACCGGCGTGTTCTCGGTGACCAAGCCGATCAACGGCGAGCCGGCGACCTGTGCGAACGGCGGCACGATCGGCTTTGCCGCCAACTCGCCCGAGCAGGTCGACAAGTGGCATGCCGCCGGAATTGCCGCCGGCGGAACGCCGATCGAGAATCCGCCCGGCATCCGCGAGGGCGCGGGCAACAAGCTCTATCTCGCCTATTTGCGCGACCTCGACGGCAACAAGATCTGCGCGATGCACCGGCTGCCGAGCTGATCTAGCCAGGATGCTGTCATTCCCCGCGAAGGCGGGGAATGCAGTACGCCGCGGCTTCTCGGTCCAATCACGACCGTCTCGGAGTACTGGATCGCCCGATCAAGTCGGGCGATGACGGCGGAAAGTGAGGCGCGGGCGTGCCCGGCGCGCCCAACACACCCCATTCAAACAACATTTCAAACGCCCTGCGAAATTCCATCGCGTGGGATGGCTCGTGCGAGAAAATACGCGCTCGCACTTTGGCGGCGCTGCGACTATTCTCCCGGCCAGCACGAACTCAGCGCCTCCGGGAGGAACAATGACAAAACACACCTACATTCCCCGCACCACGAACTACACCCTCAACCCCGGCGACGAGCTCAACGACCTCCGCATGTCGGACCAGGTCCGTCCGCTTTACGACCACGTCAAAAAGTTCATCCGCGACACCGTCGAGCCGATGTCGATCGAGTTCGCCAAGGCCGGCGAGACCAAGGAAGACCGCTGGAGCTTCACGCCGAAGCAGCTCGAAGTGCTGGAGAAGGCGAAGAACAAGGCCAAGCAGGAAGGCCTCTGGAACTTCTTCCTGCCCGACGACGAGACCGGCCAGGGCCTGAAGAACCTCGACTACGCCTATATCGCCGCCGAGCTCGGCAAGAGCCCGCTGGCCTCCGAGACCATGAACTGCTCGGCACCGGACACCGGCAACATGGAGGTGCTGGAGCGCGTCGGCACCAAGGAGCAGAAGGAGAAGTGGCTGAAGCCGCTGATGAACGGCGAAATCCGTTCGGCCTATGTCATGACCGAGCCGAACGTCGCCTCCTCCGACGCCAAGAACATCTCGACCACGGCAAAGCTGGTCGGCGACGAATGGGTCATCAACGGCGAGAAGTACTACATCTCCGGCCTCGGCGATCCCCGCTGCAAGATCCTCATCGTGATGGTGAAGACCAATCCGGACGCGGCGCCCAGCAAGCAGCAGTCGCAGATCCTGGTGCCGCGCGACACGCCCGGCGTCGAGGTGCTCGGCCCCATGTACGTGTTCGGCCAGGACCACGCCCCGCGCGGCCACATGCACATGCGCTTCAACAATGTGCGCGTGCCGAAGGAGAACATGCTGCTCGGTGAAGGCCGCGGCTTCGAGATCTCGCAGCTCCGCCTCGGACCCGGCCGCATCCATCACTGCATGCGCACCATCGGCAAGGCCGAGAAGGCGCTCGACCTGATGGTGCAGCGTGGCCTCACCCGCGAAGCCTTCGGCAAGAAGATCGCCCATCTCGGCGGCAACATGCAGATCATCGCGCAGGCCCGCTGCGAGATCGAGGCGATGCGGCTGATGGTGCTGAAGGCCGCCAAGGCGATGGACGTGCTCGGCAACAAGGAGGCCCGCGTCTGGGTCTCCATGGTCAAGGCGATGGTGCCCGAGCGCGCCTGCAAGATCATCGACCAGGCCATCCAGATGCACGGCGCCACCGGCATCTCGCACTGGACCCCGCTCGCCGAGATGTACCAGGACGTCCGTCACCTCCGCTTCGCCGACGGTCCGGACGAGGTGCACTGGATGGTGGTCGGACGGCACGAGCTGAGCATGGCGTAAGGCGTCGCCTCTCTCCATTCGGAGAGTGCCGTAGGGTGGGCAAAGGCGCGCTCTTCGCGCCGCGCCCACCATCAAGAAGTGGTGGGCACGCTTCGCTTTGCCCACCCTACGAGAGTCTTCCCTTGAGGAACCCCATGGACTATGCCGCCAGCGAGCTGACGCCACGCGAGCGCTACAAGGTGCTGACGTCCTTCATCCTGCCTCGGCCGATCGCCTGGGTGACTTCGGTCGGCCCGACCGGCGTCGTCAACGCCGCGCCGTTCAGCTTCTTCAACGCCTTCTGCGAGGATCCGCCGCTCTGCATGTTCGCGGCGAACCGCAAGCCGAACGGGCAAGACAAGGACACCTTCCTCAACGTCCAGCGCACCGGCGAGTTCGTGGTCAACCTCGCCGACGAGCCGCTGGCGCAGGCGATGCACGAGTCCAGCGGCGACTTTCCGCCCGATATCGGCGAACCCGACTATCTCGGCCTGAAGCTCGCGCCTTCAACGGCAATCGCCGTGCCGCGGCTCGCCGACGCGCCCTGGGCGATGGAGTGCAAGCTCTGGAAGCTGATCGACGTCAACGACGATCGCCGCCTGATCATGGGCGAAGGCATCCACTTCCACATCCGCGACGAGCTGTGGGACGACAAGGCGATGCGGGTGCACATGGACCGCTATCATCCGATCGGCCGCATGTTCGCCGACCGCTATTGCCGCACGGACGACCGCGTGGTGTTTCCGGCGGCGGAAGGTGTGAAGAAGTCGTAGGGCGAGGAAACCGTAGGGCGGATTAGCGAAGCGTAATCCGCCGAACTTTTACGGAATGAAAGCGGCGGATTACGCCTTCGGCTAATCCGCCCTACGAGACGTCAGGTCGCCGGCGCGAGCTTGTCCTGCGTCTTGGTCTCGAAATCGCCGGCGTCGTGGCGCTCGTGGAGCTGACTGGCGGGATCGCCGGAGACGCGGTTGACCATGCGGCCGCGCTTGACGGCCGGGCGCTGCGCGATCTGGTCGGTCCAGCGCTGCACGTTCTTGTAGTCCTGCACGGAGAGGAATTCGCCGGCGCCGTAGACCAGCCCCTTGGCGAGCGCGCCGTACCACGGCCACACCGCCATGTCGGCGATCGTATATTCCTTGCCCGCGAGGTACTCGTTGTCGGCGAGGCGACGGTCGAGCACGTCGAGCTGACGCTTGACCTCCATCGCGAAGCGATCGATGGCGTATTCGATCTTGAACGGCGCATAGGCGTAGAAGTGGCCGAAGCCGCCGCCGAGATAGGGCGCGCTGCCCATCTGCCAGAACAGCCACGACATGGTGTCGGCGCGGGCCTTGATCTCCTTCGGCAGGAAGGCACCGCCGAACTTCTCGGCGAGGTAGAACAGGATCGAGGCGGATTCGAACACCCGGATCGGCTCCGGACCGGAGCGATCCATCAGCGCGGGGATCTTGGAGTTCGGGTTGATATCGACGAAGCCGCTGCCGAACTGGTCGCCGTTGCCGATCCTGATCAGCCAGGCGTCATATTCGGCGCCCTTGTGGCCGAGCGCCAAGAGCTCCTCCAGCATCACCGTGACCTTCACCCCGTTCGGCGTCGCCAGCGAATAGAGCTGAAGGGGATGCTTGCCGACCGGCAGCTCCTTGTCGTGGGTCGCGCCGGCAATGGGCCGGTTGATATTGGCGAACTGCCCGCCATTCTCCTTGTTCCAGGTCCAGACTTTGGGCGGCACGTAGGCGGGGGCGTCGGTCATGCGGGGGGCTCCGGCAAAAAGATGCGCCTGCATTAATTAGCCCGTGGGCGGCCGATGACAAGCCCCGCCGGCCCTGCGTCCGGCGCGGGCCTCGAGGCCGCGTCATGCAACCCAGGGCTACCCCGTCACGGCCCTGCGCGGCTGCATCTCGGCCTCCATCACGAAGCCCTCGTATCCCTTCGCGGCGACCTCGTCGCAGATCCGGCGGTAGACGCCGACCCCGCCGATATAGGGCATGAAGATGCGCGGCTTGCCCGGGACGTTGGCGCCCATGTACCAGGAATTGGCCTGCGGATAGAGCGTGCCATGGGCGACCTCGTTGACGTGGGCGACCCATTTCTCCTCGGCGTCCCCTCCCGCTTCCATCGTCGCAAGGCCGCGCTCGCGCATGTGGGTCAGGCAATCGGCAATCCAGTCGACATGCTGCTCGATCGACACGATCATGTTCGACAGCACGGACGGGCTGCCGGGGCCGGTGATGATGAAGAGGTTCGGAAAGCCGGCGCTCATCAGCCCGAGATAGGTCTTGGGGCCTTCCGCCCATTTCTGGTTCAGCGTCTGACCGCCCGGGCCATGAATGTCGATCTTCGCGACCGAGCCGGTCATGGCGTCGAAGCCCGTCGCCATCACCAGCGCGTCGACTTCGTGATCCTTTCCGGCGACACGCACCGCGCTCGGGGTGATCTCCTCGATCGGATTGGCCTTGATATCGACCAACGAGACGTTCGGCCGGTTGAAGATCTTGAAGTAATCGGTGTCGATGCAGATGCGCTTGGTGCCGATGGGATGGCTGTTCGGCTGCAGCAGTTTTGCCGTCGCCGGGTCCTTCACGATTTCGGCGATCTTGCCGCGCACATAGTCGGCGGCGGTGTCGTTCGCAGCCCTGTCGAGGCCGAGATTGTTGTAGACGTACATGAAGGTGAGCCCGCCGCGGTCCCATCGCGCCTTGAATTTGGCGCGCCTGACATCCTCGGCATCGTCGAGCGCGCCGCGGTCGGGCTGCTCGGCATAGATGCCATTGCGCGCGACCTCGCGGGCGAAGCGGCGGATCTCCGGATAGTTCTTGCGGAACGCATCGCGCTCCCCGGCGGTGAGCGCGGCGTTGCGGGCCGGAATCGAGAAATTCGCGGTGCGCTGAAACACGGTGAGATGTTTCGCCTGCTCGGCGATAATGGGCGCCGACTGGATGCCTGACGATCCCGTGCCGATCAGGCCGACGCGCAGGCCGGTGAAATCGACGTCTTCATGCGGCCAGTTGCCGGTGTGATAGACAGGCCCCCTGAAGGTCTCGAGGCCTTTGATGTCGGGCTTGCGCGCATTCGACAGGCAGCCGGTGGCGAGCACGACGAACTGCGCCAAAACCGCCTTGCCGTCGGACGTCGTCACCGACCAGCCCTTCTCGCGCGCGTCGAACACCGCGCGCTCGACACGGGTGTTGAACTGGATGTCGCGGCGAAGATCGAAACGATCGGCGACGTGGTTGGCGTATTTCAGGATCTCCGCCTGCGGCGCGTAGCGCTCGCTCCAGTCCCATTCCTGCTGCAGCTCCTCCGAGAAGGAGTAGGAATACTGCATGCTCTCGACATCGCAGCGCGCGCCGGGATAGCGGTTCCAGTACCAGGTGCCGCCGACGCCGCCACCCTGCTCGTAGACCCGTGCCGAGAAACCGAGCCCGCGCAGGCGGTGCAGCATGTACAGGCCGGCGAAGCCCGCGCCGACGACGACAACATCGACGGTCTCCGCGGCCTCGGCCGGACTCGACTGCGCTGGCGACATCGGTTGGCGCTCCCTCGTTGTTTTCTGTTGTTGTGCGCCAGCATTCTCGCAAGGCGACCGAAGCGCAAGAGGCAAATCGGCGGGCGCAGGCCTGCTAATTTTGTAGAGCGGAATGGCTCGTCCGGCACACGACGCCTGCACGCAAGATGCGCGGCCGAATCCGGCATGGCATCGCAGGCGATGATGAGCTAGCGTCGAACGCCTTCGCGGGGAAAGCAACAACAGCAAACGCGAAGGCCGCCGGGGAGAGAACCATGAAATCGCCGATCTGCGACATGCTGGGGATCGAGTTCCCGCTGCTCGCCTTCAGCCATTGCCGCGACGTCGTTGCCGCCGTCAGCCGCGCCGGTGGCTTTGGCGTGTTGGGGGCCACCGTGCACACGCCCGATACGCTCGAGCGCGAGCTGAAATGGATCGACGATCACGTCGACGGCAAGCCCTACGGCATCGACGTGCTGATCCCCGAGAACATCTCCACGTCGGGCGAGAAGGACGTCACCTGGAAGAGCCTGGAGGCGCGTGTGCCGCAGGAGCACCGCGCCTACACGCGCGATCTCCTGAAGAAGTACGACATCGAGCTGACGACCACTGAAGTTGCCGCTGACCAGCCGCAGCCGTTCGACGCAAAGACCGCGATGCAGCTGCTCGAGGTTTCCTTCAATCATCCGATCCGCCTGATCGCCAATGCGCTGGGCGTGCCGCCGAAGGCGATGATCGAGATGGGCAAGAAGCACGGCGTGCCGGTCGCCGCTCTCGTCGGCGCCAAGGAGCACGCGCTGCGCCAGGTCGCGGCCGGCGTCGACATCCTGGTGGTGCAGGGCACCGAGGCCGGCGGCCATTGCGGCGAGGTCTCGACCATGGTGCTGGTCCCCGAGGTGATCAAGGCGATCAAGCCCATCCGCGACGTGCCGGTGCTGGCCGCGGGCGGCATCATGACGGGACGGCAGATGGCGGCCTGCATGGCGATGGGTGCGGCCGGCGCCTGGACCGGCTCGGTGTGGCTTGCCACCGTCGAAGCCGAGACCACGGAGATCTTTCGCGAGAAGATGATCGCCGCGTCCTCGCGCGACGCGGTGCGCTCGAAGGGCCGCACCGGCAAGCCGGCGCGGCAGCTTCGCTCGGTCTGGACCGATGCCTGGGACCGCGCGCCGGACAGCCCAGGCGCGCTGCCGATGCCGCTGCAGAGCATCATCAGCCGCGACGCGTTCCATTCGATCGATCGCGCGGCGGCGAGCGGAAATGCGCGGGCGCGCGATCTCGTCAGCTACTTTGTCGGCCAGGGCGTCGGTCTGATCGACAGCGTGAAGTCGGCGGGTGCCGTGGTGCAGGAGTTCAAGGAAGACTTTGCCGAAGCCGTCGAGCACATGAATGCGCTGGTGGCGGAGTAGTTGCCCGTGGCTGGCCTGGTGTTCGCGGCCCATCCTTCGAGGCCCGGCCAGCGGCGCGAGTGCGCCGCCGACCTCGCACCTCAGGATGACGATTCCTCCGTAGCCGTCACCCTGAGGTGCGAGCAGCGCGATGTGTAGCGCCGCGCAGCGAGCCTCGAAGGGCGACGACGTGCCAAAGACCAAGAAAGCGAATTGAGAAGAAATGACCAATACCCCCGAAGACCGCATCCCCGTCATCGTCGGCATCGGCGAGATCGTCGATCGCCCCAAGGAGATTACCGAGGGCCTCGAGCCGCTCGACCTGCTCGAGCAGGCGCTGCAACGCGCCGAGGCTGATGCCGGGGCAAAGCTGCTCGGCGAGGTGCAGTCCCTCGACGTCGTCAACTTCCTGAGCTGGCGCTATCGCGATCCGGAGAAGCTGCTGGCAGAGCGCCTCGGCGCTACGCCGGCGCATTGCTATTACGGCCCGGTCGGCGGCGAGAGCCCGATCCGCTACATCCACGAAGCCGCCAAGCGCATTGCGCGCGGCGAGTGCACCGTCGCCGCGGTCTGCGGCGCCGAGGCGCAATCGACCGCGACCAAGGCGGAGCGCGCCGGGGCTAAACTGCCGTGGACGCCGTTCGCCCATGACGTCGAGGAGCCCAAGCGCGGCGCGGCGTTCCAGAAGCCGCTGGCGGTGAAGCTCGGCGTGTTCCGGCCCGTCACGGTCTATCCGTTCTACGAGGCGGCCTCATCGGCGCATTGGGGCCAGACGCCGCGCGAGGCCATGGCTGAATCCGGCACGCTGTGGTCGCGCTATTCGGAAGCGGCCGCGCAGAATCCCAATGCCTGGCTCAAGCGGCGCTATGCGCCCGAGGAGATCACGACGCCGACCGCCGACAACCGGCTGATCGCGTGGCCCTACAACAAGCTCATGGTCGCCAACCCCAGCGTCAACATGGGCGGCGCGCTGCTGCTCACCAGCCTCGCCAAGGCGCGCGCGGCCGGGATTGCCGATGAGAAGCTGATCTACCCGCTCGGCGGCGCATCGGCGGAGGAGCCGCGCGACTATCTCCTGCGCGACCAGTTCTACGAGAGCCATCCGCAGAACGCGGTACTCAAGAGCGTGATGGACCTTGCCGGCGGCGACGGCAGAGCATTCGACGCGATCGAGCTCTACAGCTGTTTCCCCTGCGTGCCCAAGATGGCGCGGCGGACGCTCGGCCTTTCCGCCGACGTGCAGCCGACCGTAACCGGCGGCCTCACCTTCTTCGGCGCGCCGCTCAACACCTACATGACCCATGCCGCCTGCGCGATGGTGCGGCGCCTGCGCGACGGCGCCCGGCTCGGCCTGCTCTACGGGCAAGGCGGCTTCGTCACCAAGCACCATGCCCTGGTGGTCTCGAAGACGCCGCCGCGCGATGTCCTGGCGCAGGAGACGAGCGTGCAAGGCGAAGCCGATCGCAACAAGCGCGCGGTGCCGGAGTTCGTGACCGAGGCCTCAGGCAAGAGCAAGGTCGAGAGCTTTACGGTGCTCTATGGCCGTGGCGGCGATGTCGAGCACGGCGTGGTGATGCTGCGCACGGAAGACGACCGGCGCACGCTGGCGCGGATTCCCGCGAGCGACGACGCGACGCTGGCGCACCTGCTCGACATGAATCGCACGCCGGTGAGCTCGCTCGGCGAGATCACGATGGCCGCCGATGGCGTGCCGGAGTGGCGGGTGGCGTAGCTTGTTCTCGTGTCCCGGACGCGGTGCGGCATGGACTGCCGCTCCGCAGAGCCGGGACCCAGAAAGCTTAGAGGTACAGCGCGGAGAGATGGGCCCCCGGCTCAGCAGCGCACCACTGCGTGCTGCGCTGCGTCCGGGGCACGAGCTCGTAGGCTGGGTTCGGCGTAACCCACCTCTTCTGCCTCCGCGGAGACACATAGTGGTGGGTTACGCCTTCGGCTAACCCACCCTACGAGAGCGGACTACGAGAGCGAGCTAGCTCTTCGGCGCCTGCTTTTCCGATGCCGTCGCCGGCTTGCCCTTGGCGCCGGCACCGACCACGCGCACGGCATCGCCGTCGGAGAGGCCATCCGGCGGCGCGGTGATGACGCGATCATCCGCGGCAATGCCCGAGGCAAGCTCGATCTCGCGGCCGAGATCGCGCGCGATGGTCACGGTCTTGAACAGCACCTTGTCGTCGGGCCCGACCGTCGCCACGCGCAGACCGCTGCCGTTGAAGATCAGCGCGCTGGCGGGGATGCTGAGCGGGGCGGAATCGCGCTGCAGGTTCAGCTTCACGCTGGCATAGCCGCCCGGCATCAGTTCTCCGCTCGAATTGTCGAGGCCGAGCTGCATGCGCGTGGTGCCCGAAGCGACGTCAACGGCCTGCGATGACGCCTCCACCGTCGCCTGGAAGGTCCGGTTCGGATATTCGGGCAGCGCGATGGTGGCCTTGGCGCCGATCTTGATCGCCGGCACGTAGTTCTGGGGAACGTTGACGTAGACGCGCAGCTTGGTGATGTCGGAAACCACGAACATCGCCGGGCCCGAGCCGCCGCCGGCATTGATCAGCGCACCGACATCGGTGTCGCGCGCGGTGACGACGCCGTCGAACGGCGCGGTGATCTTCTTGTAGCCGGCCAGTGCTTCCAGCCGCTCGACATTGGCCTGGCCCGAGCGGACCGCCGCGTTCTTGTTGGAGAGATCAGCCGTGCGCTCGTCGATCTCCTGCGCGGAGACGAAGTTGGAGGCGACCAGCGTCTTGCGGCGGTTGAGGGTCGCTTCCGACAGCTTGGCGCTGGACTGCTGGCTGGCGAGGTCGGCGCGGGCCTGAAGCAGCTGCTGGTCGAGGTCGGGCGCCTCGATCTCGGCGATCACCTGACCGGCCTTGACGCGGGCGCCGATGTCGGCGCTCCAGCTCTTGAGATAGCCGGGGACGCGGGCGAAGATCGGCGCGCGGTAATAGGCCTCGAGCCGGCCCGGCAGGTCGATGGTGGAATTGAGGGCCTTGGCGTTGGGCTGGGTCACCGCGACGCTGGGAACGGCCTGGTCGTCGGTCCACTCCTTCAGCTTGGAGCCCTGCTCCTCGCGGGCACGAATGCCGGTGCCGACGATGAGGCCCGCTGCGACCAGCGCCACCACGCCGAAGATGCCCAGTTTCCGGTGCGACACCGGGGAGCGGGGTTCAGTGGGCGACATGCGGGGTCTCCAATGGGGCGGCGGCTTTGGCGCCTTGTTTCTTGTGTACCATACTGAACACCACGGGAACAAACATCAGCGTGGCGAATGTTGCAAAGATCAGGCCGCCGATCACGGCGCGGCCAAGTGGCGCATTCTGCTCGCCGCCCTCGCCCAGCCCCAGCGCCATCGGCGCCATGCCGATGATCATGGCGAGCGCCGTCATCAGCACCGGGCGGAACCGGACGAAGCCGGCTTCGAGAGCGGCCGCAATGGGATCGCCGAGTTCCTCATAACGCTCGCGGGCGAAGGAGATCACGAGCACGCTGTTGGCGGTGGCGACGCCCATGCACATGATGGCGCCGGTCAGCGCCGGCACCGACAATGTCGTCTCGGTCATGAACAGCATCCAGACGATGCCGGCGAGCGCGGCCGGCAGCGCGGTGATGATCACGAACGGATCGGACCAGGACTGGAAGTTCACGACGATCAGGAAGTAGATCAGCACGACGGCCCCTAACAGGCCGAACAGCAGGCCGGTGAAGGCGCTGTTCATGGTCTGCACCTGGCCGAGCAGCACCACGGAGGAGCCCTTCGGCACGTCCTTGGCGGTGTCGGCGATCACCTTGCGGATGTCGGCGGCGACCGCGCCGAGATCGCGGCCCGAGGTCGTTGCGAAGATCTGCACCATCGACTGGATGTCGTATTGCGAGACCACCGCGCTCGAGCTCGAGCGCTTGATGTCGGCAATGCCGCCGAGGATCGGCGACTGCGAATTACCGGCCGCGGTGATCGGCAGCGTCTGCAGCGCGCTGAGCGAGTCGATCTGGTATTGCGGCGTCTGCATCACGATCGAGTAGGACACGCCGTTATCAGGGTTGAGATAGTAGGTCGGTGCCACCTGCGAGGAGCCGGCGAGGTTGACCACGAGGCTGTTGGTGACGTCGCGCTCGGTCAGGCCGACATATTGCGCGCGGGTGCGATCGACATCGATGTTGAAGGTCGGCGCGTTCGGCGATTGCTGGATGCGCGCGTCGGCCACGCCGGGAATCTTGCGGACCTTGGCCAGCAGATTGTTGGCATAGGTGAAGTTGGCGGCGAGATTGGCGCCGCGGATCTGCAGGTCGATCGGCGCCGGCGCGCCGAAATTCAGGATCTGGCTGACGATGTCGGCGGGCAGGAACGCGAAGCTGACGCCGGGGAACAGCCGCGGCAGCTGCTCGCGCAGCACCTTCACGTGCTCTTCCGTCGGCTTGTGGCCTTCCTTCAGCTTGATCTGGATGTCGCCGTCCTGCGGCCCGATCACGCCGGTGTTGTTGTAGGTCATGTTGATGCCCGAGATCGGCATGCCGATGTTGTCGGTCATGGTCTCGATCTCGCCGGGGATCAGTTTGCGCACCGCCTTCTGCACGTCGGCGAGCTGGTTGGCGGTCTCCTCGACGCGGGTGCCGACCTGGGTGCGGACATGCATCAGGATGTTGCCGGCATCGACGGCGGGGAAGAAGTTGCGGCCCAGGAACGGCACCAGCGCGAAGGACGTGCCGACCACGCAGAGGAAGCCGACCACGAACACCGCGCGATGCGCCAGCGCCAGCCCCAGCAGATTGTGGTACCCGCCGCGAATGCGTTCGAACCGCTTCTCGAAGCCGCGCTGGAACCAGACGAGCGGATTGCGCGACTTCGGCGGCTCGCCCTCGTGGTGGACATGCGCCTTGAGCAGGTAGTTCGCCATGGTCGGCACCAGCGTGCGCGACAGGATGAACGACCAGATCATCGCGAACATCACGGCTTCCGCCATCGGCACGAACAGGAAGCGCGCGACGCCGGTGAGGAAGAACATCGGCACGAACACGATGCAGATGCACAGCAGCGAGACGAAGGCCGGCGTCACGATCTGGTTGGCGCCGTCGAGGATCGACTGCTCGACCGGCTTGCCCTGCTCCAGATGGTAGTTGATGTTCTCGATCGTCACGGTGGCATCGTCGACGAGGATGCCGACCGCGAGCGCAAGGCCGCCGAGCGTCATGATGTTCAGCGTCTCGCCGATCGCCGACAGCATGATGATGGCGCCCAGCACCGACAGCGGGATCGAGACCGCGATGATGATGGTCGAGCGCCAGCTGCCGAGGAACAGCAAGATCATGACGCTGGTGAGCAGCGCGGCGATCACGCCCTCGAAGGCGACGCCCTCGATCGCACCGCGGACGAACACCGACTGGTCGCCGATGAAGCCGATCTTCAGCGCATCGGGCAGCTGGTCCTTGACGTCGATCACCTTCTGCTTGATGCCGGAGATGATATCGAGCGTCGAGGTCGCGCCCGCCTTCAGCACCATCATCAGCACCGAGCGGTTGCCGTCGACATGGACGATGTTGGTTTGCGGCGGATTTCCGTCGCGTACGGTCGCGACGTCGCGGACATAGACCATCGCACCGTTGACGGTCTTGATCGGCAGATTGCCGAGCTCGTCGATCCTGAGCGGCGAGTTGTTGAGCTGGATGTTGTATTCGAAAGTGCCGATCTTCTGGGTGCCGACCGGCGTGATCAGGTTCTGCGCGGCCAGCGCGTTGGCGACGTCCTGGCCGGACAGGCCGCGGGCCTGGAGCGCGGTCGGATCGAGGTCGATCTGGACCTGGCGCTGCTTGCCGCCGAACGGATACGGGATCGCCGCGCCGGGCACGGTGACCAGCGGCGTGCGCAGATTGTTGATGCCGATATCGGCGAGGTTCTGCTCGGTGAGGCCGTCGCCCGACAGCGCCACCTGGATGATCGGCACGGTCGAAGCGGAGTAGTTCAGGATCAAGGGCGGCGTCGCGCCCGGCGGCATCTGCTTGAGCAGCGTCTGCGAGATCGCGGTGACCTGCGCGTTGGCGGTGCGGATATCGACGTTCGGCTGGAAGAAGATCTTGATGATGCCGAAGCCGTTATAGGAATTGGCGGTGATGTGCTCGATGTCGTTGACGGTGGTCGTGAGCGCGCGCTGGAACGGCGTGGTGATGCGGCCCGACATCTGGTCGGGCGGCAGGCCGGTGTACTGCCAGACCACGCCGATCACGGGGATGCGGATGTCAGGAAAGATGTCGGTCGGCGTCCGCAGCGCGGCGAGCGGCCCGATGATCAGCAGCAGGAGCGCGAGCACGACGAAAGTATAGGGTCGGCTCAGGGCAATACGGACCAGAGCAATCATGCGCCAGGCAATTCCAGGTCAAGCGAGAATATGGAATCCGCCCCACGGGGATCCCCCTTTTCCCCTTTACCCGAGCACCGGAGGAAACGCTAATCTCCGGCGCCTTCGCTGCATTCACTTCCCTGCTACCGCACTGCGAAATCTACATCGCAGCCATGCAGCCAGACGCCTCAGGCGGCGCGGACCGAGCCCAGGAACTTGGCGACGTCGAGCTTGAGACGGAAAAGGGCGGCGCTTGGCGCGCCGCCCTTTCGTCAATGGATGCCTGTCGGCGCAGCTTACGCAGCGCGGACGTTGGTCAGGAACTTGCTGACTTCAGTCTTCAGCCGGCTCGAGTCGTTCGACAGCATCTGCGCCGCCGACAGGACCTGCGAGGAGGCGGTGCCGGTCTCGGTCGCGCCGCGCTGCACGTCGGTGATGTTGGAGGAGACCTGCTGGGTGCCCTGCGCCGCCTGCTGCACGTTGCGGGCGATCTCCTGCGTCGCCGCGCCCTGCTCTTCCACGGCCGCGGCGATCGCCGAGGAGATTTCCGACAGGCGCTCGATGGTCGAGGAGATTTCCTTGATGGCGCCGACCGAATCGTTGGTCGCCGCCTGGATGCCGGAGATCTGCTGGCCGATCTCGCCGGTCGCCTTCGCGGTCTGCTCGGCAAGCGCCTTCACCTCGGAAGCGACGACGGCGAAGCCGCGACCCGCTTCACCCGCGCGCGCGGCCTCGATGGTCGCGTTCAGTGCCAGGAGATTGGTCTGGCCGGCGATGGTGTTGATCAGCTCGACGACGTCGCCGATGCGGGAGGCCGCCTTGGAGAGCTCGCTGACGCGCTCGGTGGTGGCACGGGCCTGGCCGACGGCATCGCCTGCCATCCGGGCCGATTCCTGGACCTGACGGCTGATCTCGCCGACGGACGAGGCCATCTCCTCGGTGGCCGAGGCCACCGACTGCACGTTGGTCGAGGCTTCCTCGGAAGCGCCCGCAACCGTGGTCGCCAGCCGCTGCGAGCGGTCGGCGGTCGAGGTCAGGGTCGAAGCGGAAGCCTCCAACTGGGTCGAAGCCGACGAAACGGTCTGGACGATCTCGCCGATCATCGTTTCGAACTCGCGGGTGATGTTGTCGACGCGGCGGCCGCGCTCGATCTTGGCCTCGGCATCGGCCGCGGCGGCCTCGTCGGCGGCCTTCTTGGCGATCAGCGCCTCCTTGAAGATCTGGAGCACGTCGGCCATGGCGCCGATCTCGGTCTTCTCGCCGCGATGCGGCACTTCGGCCGAGAGGTCGCCCCGACCCAGCGCCTGCATCGGCTCGATGATCGAGTTGATGCCCTTCGAGACGTCCTGGACGAGATAGAAGCTGATGCCGATACCGGCGAGGATGGCGGCGCCGAGGATGATCGAGACCAGCATGAAGGCGAAGGAATAGCTGTCCGCTGCATCCTGCGCGGCCTGGTCGCCGCCCTTGGTGTTGAGCTCGATGTCCTTCGTCAGGACCTCATCCGAGGCAAGACCGATCTTGTTGACCGTCTTGGTGTTCAGCTCCTGCGCCTCATGCGGGACCTTGCCGGCCTCCTTGCGCGACAGCGCCATCACCTCTTCGGTGCCCTTCTTGTACTCTTCCCAGAGCTTGGCCCATTCGTTGTACAGCCGCCGCTCCTCGGGAGAGGTGATCATCGGCTCGTAGTTCTTGCGGGCCTTGGCGAGCGCCTCGTTCACCGTGCCCGCGGTCTTCTCGTTCGCGAGCTTCTCCTCGAGCGTCTCGGACAGCATGTGCTGACGGACCACGTTGCGGTAGGTGATGACGGAGGCCCTGAGCTCGCCCAGCACCCGCACGCTCGGCATCCAGCTCGTGGTGATGTCGGTGGTGTTGGCATTCATCGACCGCATCTTCATGACGGCGAGGATGCCCATGCCGGCCATCGCGACCAACAGGAACGCCACGACACTGATGATCTTGGCGCGGATGGAAATCTTGGCGAACATGAGCGGTCTCTTTGCGTTGGCGCGGCGGCGCGTCCGGAAATGGTTGATCAACCAAAAGTTGCGACGCCGGCATCCAACAACAAAGCGACTGGGCAGTTGTTAACTACGACTCCGCACACGTACCGAAGCCGAAAGAGATGAATGAGGGGCTAAGAATGCCCTGCGTTCAGCGCATGAGCCCAAGCGCGTCCGAGAAAAACTCCGCGCCGCCAAAATTTCCGGACTTCAGCGCGAGCAGCATATCGCCTTCAACACCGACCGCGCGCAGCACCGGGACGCCCGCGGCGATTTCCACCCCTACGAGAAAGCCGGGAATCTTCAATCGATCGACGACGGCGCCGGACGTCTCGCCGCCGGCGACGACCAAACGCCGCACGCCTGATTTTACAAGGCCTTGGGCGATGTCGGCCATCGTCTGCTCGATGGCATGCCCGGCCGCGTCACGGCCGTGACGGGCCTGGAGCGCGGTGACCTGATCGGGCGTCGAGCTCGATGCGATCAGCACCGGTCCTTCAGCGAGTCGCGGCTTTGCCCAGTCCAGCGCGCGCTGCGCCTCGCCTCCTCCCGTAAGAATACGGTCCGGGTCGAGATGGAGCACCGGCATGACTTTTTCGGCGCTGGCGATCTGCCTGAGCGTCGCCTGCGAGCAGCTTCCGGCAAGGCAGGCCGCCGGTCCGCCGACGGCCGCGCCGGCCTCTCCGCTGGCTGCGGCCGATCTGACCTTGCCGCTGGACACCAGCGCCCGCGCCAGCCCAAGTCCCATGCCGGAGGCCCCGACCGACAGCCGGTGCTCGGCGGCGACGAGACCGATGGTCTCGAGATCGTGGTCAAAGACGGCG
Organism: Bradyrhizobium sp. KB893862 SZCCT0404; assembly: GCF_018130885.1. Lineage (NCBI taxonomy): Bacteria > Pseudomonadati > Pseudomonadota > Alphaproteobacteria > Hyphomicrobiales > Nitrobacteraceae > Bradyrhizobium > Bradyrhizobium sp. KB893862 SZCCT0404. The sequence continues at coordinate 240,939 of NZ_JAFCLT010000010.1, read as the reverse complement.
TCGATGATCGCAGCGCCAATGCCGTTGGCGGCGAGCCCCGCCAGCTGCGCCCGCACGGCATCCGCGCCGCGGGTGACGGTGGCGAGGTCGACGAGGCCGATCTGCGTCCTGCTCTGGCGCGCCAGCACGCGGACCAGGTTGGAATCGTGCATCGGGTTGAGCGGATGGTCCTTCAGCGGGCTCTCGTTGAGCGGCACCGCGCCGACGAAGAGGTTGCCCTGATAGACGGTGCGGCCGGTCTCCGGGAAGGCCGGCGTCACCAGCACGTTCGCCTCGCCGCAATCGGCGCGCAGCGCGTCCATGACGGGGCCGATGTTGCCGGCGTCGGTCGAATCGAAGGTCGAGCAGATCTTGAACAGCACGTGGCTCGCGCCGCGGCCACGCAGCCATTTGTCTGCCGCGCGCGAGCGCGAGACCGCAAGGCCGGCCTCGATCGACCGGCTCTTCAGGGACACCACGACGGCGTCGACCTCGGGCAGCGCCAGATCGTCGGCGGGGATGCCGATGGTCTGCACCGTGCGCAGGCCCGCGCGCGTCAGCGTGTTGGCGAGATCGGAGGCGCCGGTGTAGTCGTCGGCGATGCAGCCCAGAGCAAGGGTCACGGCTTCACTCCCGCATAAGGCTTGAACCAGGCGAGGCCATCGGTGGTCTTGCCGCGCGGATTGTATTCGCAGCCGACGAAGCCGGCATAGCCGAGCCGGTCGAGCTCTTCGAACAGGAACGGATAATTCAGCTCCTCGCCGTCGGGCTCGTTGCGCGAGGGGATGCTGGCGATCTGGATGTGGCCGATGATCGGCATCATCTCGCGCAGCCGCATGGTGACGTCGCCATGGATGATTCCGCAGTGATAGATGTCGAACTGCAGCTTGAGGTTCGGCAGCCGCAGCTCCTGGATCAGGTCGCGGGCGAAACCGAAATCGTTGAGGAAATAGCCGGGCACGTTGCGCGCATTGATCGGCTCCAGCACGATGTCGATGCCGTGGGGCGCGAAGAACTCCGCAGCCCAGGTCACCGATTTGTAGAAGGCCTCGATCGCGACGCGCTCGCCGCGATTGGCAATGCCGGCCATCAGGTGCAACCGCTTGACGCCGGTTGCCTTGGCATAGGGCAGCGCGGTCTCGAGGCTCGCCTTGAGCTCGTTGAAGCGCGCGGGCAGCGCGGCAAAACCCTTCTCACCGGCATTCCAGTCGCCCGGCGGCAGGTTGAACAGCGCCTGGGTCAGGCCGTTGCGCTTGAGCCGCTCCCCGACCGTCTCGGCGGGATGCTCGTAGGGAAAGAGAAACTCGACGGCGGTGAAGCCGGCCTGCGCGGCGGCATCGAAGCGATCGAGGAACGGGACCTCGGTGAACATCATCGAGAGGTTGGCGGCGAAACGGGGCATGGGAATCCTCCTGGCTCTACTTGTCGCCGGGCAGCTCGACGCCGGTGACCTGCGCATACATGCGCGCCACCGAGGCATCGTCATCGCGGCCCATGCCGGCGGCCGCCGTCATCAGGAACATCTGGAGCGCGGCGGCCGAGACCGGCACGGGAAATCTGGCGCTGCGCGCCATGTCCTGGATGATGCCGAGGTCCTTGACGAAGATCTCGACCGCGCTGCGCGGCGTGTAGTCGCCGTCGAGCACGTGCGGCATGCGGTTCTCGAACATCCAGGAATTGCCCGCGGAGGCCGTGATCACCTCGTAGACCTTGCGGATGTCGAGGCCCTGCTTGGCCGCGAACGCCATCGCTTCCGACGCAGCGGCAATGTGCACGCCGGCGAGAAGCTGGTTGATCATCTTGAACGCGGCGCCCTGCCCGGCGGCATCGCCGAGCTCGTAGAGCTTTGCCGCCATGGCATCGAGCGCCGGCCGCGCCTTTGCGAAGGCGGCCGCGCTGCCGGAGGCAAGGATCGTCAGCTCGCCCTGGGCTGCGCGCTGCGCACCGCCGGAGATCGGCGCATCCAGATAATGCCGGCCGGTCGCCTCGAGCTGCTTGGCGAGGCGCCGCGCCACGTCCGGGTCCATGGTGGCGGAGGAGATGAACACGCTGTCCTTCGGCATGGTCTCGGCCGCGCCGTCCTTGCCGAACAGGATCGCCTCGGTCTGCGCGGCATTGACGACGACGCTGACGACGATGTCGGCATTCCTGGCCGCCTCGGCCGGCGTCCTGGCGCCCGCGCCCCCGTCCTTCACGAACCGCGCCACCGCGTCAGCCGAGACATCGCAGCCGGTGACGGCATGGCCGGCGCGCTTCAGCGAGGTCGCCATGCCAAATCCCATCGAGCCGAGCCCGACGACGGCGATACGCTGGTTCTGTGAGCTGGAGGCGGACATGCAACTGACCCTTGAACGTTTCCCGAATGGCCGCCCTTTGCGGCAGCTTGGCAACCGCATAACACGGCTTGGCCGCGCTGCCAAAGCGTGAGACAAGCAGACATGACGGCCATGAAAACCGAAACGAGCAACGAGACAAGGCTGCGCGAGGATATCTGCCGCTTCGGACGGTCCCTGTTCGAGCGCGGGCTGACGCCCGGCTCCTCCGGCAATATCAGCGTCAGGCTGGACGGCGGCGGCTGGCTGGTGACGCCGACCAACGCCTCGCTCGGCTTCCTCGATCCGGCAAAGCTGTCGCGGCTGGACGATCAGGGCCGGCTGGTGTCGGGCGATGCCCCGACCAAGGAAGTTCCGCTGCATACCGCGCTCTACGACACGCGCGGCAGCGCACGCGCGATCGTGCACCTGCACTCCACGCATTCGGTCGCGCTCTCGATGCTGCCCGAGATCGATCCGCGCGCCGCGTTGCCGCCGATGACGGCCTATTACCTGATGAAATGCGGCGCCACCGCGCTCGTCCCCTATTACCGCCCCGGCGATCCCGCGGTGGCGGATGCGATCAAGGGACTGGCCGGAAAATACTCGTCCGTGCTGCTCGCCAATCACGGCCCGGTGGTCGCGGGCGACACGCTGGAAGCCGCGGTGTTCGCGACCGAAGAGCTGGAGGAGACGGCGAAGCTGTACCTGCTGCTGCGCGGGCTGAACCCGCGCTATCTGTCGCCGGAACAGGTGAAGGATCTGGTGAAGGTATTCGGGGTGACGCTGCCGGAGCACGGGCACGGGCATTGAGCCCGGCTCTAACCTCGTCATTGCGAGCGCAGCGAAGCAATCCAGAGTCTTTCCTCGGCGGCAGTCTGGATTGCTTCGCTGCGCTCGCAATGGCGGCGGTTGTGGCCCCACCTGTCGCCCGCATGAGCGAAGCGATATGCGGGACCACCTGCCCCGGATGTCGCTTCGCTCATCCGGGCTACGGCAGCATCACAGCCCCAGATACGCCTTGCGCACGTCCGGATTGCCCTTGATCTCGGCTGCCGGGCCCTGCATCAGCACGCGGCCGGTTTGCAGGATGTAGGCGCGGTCGGCGATCTCCAGGCACTCGGCCATGCGCTGCTCGACGATCAGCACGGTCATGCCGGCGTCGCGGATGCGCTTCACGGCCTGGAAGATCTCGTCGACCAGTTTCGGCATGATGCCCTGGGACGGCTCGTCGAGCATCAAGAGGCGCGGGCGCGTCATCAGCGCGCGGCCGATCGCCAGCATCTGCTGCTCGCCGCCGGACAGCGTCTCGGCGCGCTGCTCCAGGCGTTCGGACAGGCGCGGAAACAGGCTGAAGACGAGATCGAGCGGTTTCTCGCGTTCCGCTTCACCGCGGAAAAGATAGCTGCCGAGGCGAAGATTGTCGCGCACCGACAGGCGCGGAAACAGGCGGCGGTTCTCCGGGACATAGGCGATGCCGGTGGCGGTGATGTGGTGCTGCGCCATGCCGTCGAGGCGCTTGCCGTCGAACGTCACGGAGCCCGAGCGCGGACGCTCGGCACCGGCGATGGATTTCAGCAACGTCGACTTGCCCGCACCGTTGGCGCCGGCGACGCAGACGATCTCGCCCTTCTCGACCTCGATCGAGACCGCGGAGATCGCGACCAGGCCCTGATAGGCGGTGGTGACTTCACGCACCGACAGCATGACGATCTCCCAGATATGCCTTGATCACCTTGGGATCGCGGACGACGTCGGCGGGCTTGCCCTCGACCAGCACCTTGCCGAGATCGAGCACGATGGCGCGGTCGACCAGCGGCATCACGATCTCCATGACGTGCTCGACCATCAGCACGGTGATGCCGGCATCGCGCACCTTGCGCACCAGCGCGACACCGGTCTGCGCCTCGGTCGGCGTGAGGCCGGTGAGGACTTCGTCGAGCAGCAACAGCTTCGGCTCGGTCGCGAGCGCGCGGGCGACTTCGAGGCGGCGCTTCTCGGCCGGCACGAGATCGCTGGCGAGCACGTCGGCGCGGGCGGCAAGGCCGGTGAATTCCAGCACCTCATGCGCCTTGCGGCGCGCCTCGCGCATCACCGTGTTGCGCACCAGCGCGCCGACGATGACGTTGTCGATGACCTTCATGGTCTCGAAGCTCTTGACGACCTGGAAGGTGCGCCCCACCCCGCGCTGGCAGCGCGCGGCCGCCGGCAGATTGGTGACGTCCTCGCCGTCGAAGATGATCGAGCCTTGCGTCGGCGGCAGCACGCCGGCGATCAGGTTGAATAGCGTCGACTTGCCGGCGCCGTTCGGCCCGATCAGGCCGACAATCTCGCCGCGGCCGACCGAGATCGAGACGTCGCTGTTGGCGACGAGGCCGCCGAAGCGCTGCCAGACGCCGCGGGTTTCAAGCAGCGCGGTCATCGTGCGGCTCCCGTCTTCTTCGGGCGGGAGAACAGGCTGAGCAGTCCCCGCGGCAAGGCCAGCGAGATCATGACGATCAGCGTGCCGTAGACGATGAGGTCGACGCCACGCCCCGAGCCGCCGAACTTGAAGCGCGTCAGCTCGGTCAGCGGGATCAGGATGGCGGCGCCGAGCACCGGGCCCCACAGGGTGCCGATGCCGCCGAGCACGGCGGGCAGCGCCATCAGCAGCGAAAACTGGAAGCCCATGACACTTTCGGGATCGATGTAGGAGACGAACTGGGCATAGAAGCTGCCGCCGACGGCAACCAGGAAGGCGGAGACCGCAGCCGCGCCCATCTTGGAGTTGAACACGTCGACACCGAGGCTCTCGGCCGCCTCGGGATTGTCCTTGACCGCCCGCCACCAGAATCCCCATTTGGAGTTTTCCAGCCACCAGGTCACGAACCAGGCAAGGCAGCACAGCGCCAGTGCGAAATAGAAGTACGGCAGCTTGGTGCGCAGGAACTGGAATTTCAGCCAGCTGTCGCCGCGGATCGGAATGGTGATGCCCATCGCGGCGCCTGCCCATTCCCAGTTGTGGAACAGCAGCAGGCCGATCTCGGCGATAACGATGGTGGCGATCACGAAGTAATGGCCACGCAGGCGGAAGAAGGGATAGCCGAGCCCCATCGCGATCAGCGCCGACACCGCGCCGCCCGCCAGCATGCCGAACCAGGGCAGCACGCCGAACTTGGTGAACAGCAGCTCGGTGGTGTAGGCGCCGAGGCCGAAATAGAGCGCGTGGCCGAGCGAGATCTGCCCGCAATAGCCCGACAGGATGTTCCAGCTCTGCGACAGTCCCGCATACATCAGCGTCAGGATCATGATGTTCTGGACGACGACGTCCTTCACGAACAAGGGCGTCAGCGCCGCAATCGCGGCGAGCACCGCGGCGATGATGAGGTCGCGGCGGCGCCGCGCTGCAAAATCCTTGTCCATCAGATCGATCCGAACAGGCCGCGCGGCCGGATGAAAACGACCAGCAGATAGACCGCGTAGATGCCGACCGATTTCAGCGACGGCGGCAGCACCAGCGCGGTGACCGCTTCGACGAGACCGACGATGATGCCGCCGGCAAAGGCGCCGAACACGCTGCCGAAGCCGCCGAGCGCCACGGTGACGTAGGCGATCAAGGCAAAGGACGCGCCGACGTCAGGATAGATGTAGAAGAACACCGCCATGATCGCGCCGGCGAGGCCGACCAGCGCGGCGCCGAGGCCCCAGCCGAACGCGAACACGCGGTTCTTGTCGATGCCGACGAGCGCGACCGCGCCCGGATCTTCGCGGGTGGCTTCGATCGCACGGCCGAAGTCGGTGCGGTGGATGAAGAAATAGAGACCTACGAAGGCGAGGATCGAGACCAGCGCGCCGACCAGTTGCGGCTCCGGCAGGAAGATGCCGGCAATCGAGATGGTCTTGCCGCCGAGCCAGGACTGCGGAATGCTGCGATAATCAGGCGTGAAGAAGTACTGCGCGAGGCCGCGCATGACGATGGCGAGGCCGAAAGTGGTGAAGATCTGCACCATGCCGGCATTGGCCTTGGCCCGCATGGCGAAGCGCACAAGGAGCAGGTAGATCACCGCTCCGAAGACGAAGAGCGCCGCCGCGACCAGAGGCGCCGACAGCAAGGGGTCGATCGCGAAGAACGCGAACAGGAAGAAGGACAGGTACATCGCGATCATCAGGAACTCGCCATGGGCGAAGTTCGTGACGTCCATCAGGCCGAAGATCAGCGCGAGGCCGACTGCGATCAATCCGTAGAGCAGGCCCATGAGCAGGCCGCTCGCGAGACTCTGGATAATGGCTTGGGCTGTCAAAAGTCTGTCCCCCGAAATACGTCCTCATCCCGAGGAGCGCGCACGAGCGCGCGTCTCGAAGGATGGCCCAGCCCTCGTCCTTCGAGACGCGGGCTCCGCCCGCTCCTCAGGATGAGGGCGGGAGCTCCATCTGAGCTCCCGCGTCCCAGTCTTACTTCATCGGCCAGATCGCCTCGGCGATCGCGGCCTGCGGCGGGAAGATGGTGACGAACTTGCCGCCGACATATTGCAGCAGCACCGGATCGGCATCGTTGTTCTGGCCCGCCTCGTCGAACTTGACGCGCTTCCAGGGCATGATGGTCTGCTCGCCCGGGATGTCGGTCGCCGCGAGCGCATCGCGGATCTTCTCGCCGTCGGCCGACTTGGCGCGGCTGATGGCGTCGGCGAGGATGATCAGGCCCATGAACTGGCGCGAGGTGAGATCGTTGAAGTCCTTGCCCGAGCGCGCCTTGAACATCTCGTTGATCTTGCCGACCATCGGGCGCTTCTGCGCGAGGTCGAGCGAGAAGGTGCCGCGCGAGATCACGCCTTCGAGCTTGTCGCCGACGGCGTCATAGAGCGCCTTCTCGGAGAAGCCGGCGTCCTGCGCCACGATCGCGTTCGGCTTGTAGCCGAGCTCGGCCATGGTCTTGACCAGCAGGATGCCGTCGGTGGTGTAGCTCGAGGGCATCAGCACGTCGGCATTGGCGGTCTTGAGCTGCTGCACCTCGGCCGAGAGCGAGGGCGAGTTGGCGCGATACTTGATGTCGGTGACGATCTTGTAGCCGCGCTCGCCGGCGATCTTGGCCTGGGCATTGCCGGAGTCGGTGCCGAAGATGGTGTCCTCGTGGAACAGCGACAGCGTCTCGATCTTGGTGCCCTTCTTCTTCATGGCATCGAAGAAGTCGAACATCGCGGCCGAGTACATCTCGTCGTGCGGCGCGGCGCGGAAGTAATATTTGAGGCCGCGGCGATGCAGGCTCGGCGAGGAGTTGTCGGCAGAGACGAACGGGATCTGGTAGCGTTCGCAGATCTGGCTGACGGTGACGGCGACGGCGCTCTGATAGGTGCCGATGATCGCGGAGACCTTCTCCTGCGTGATCAGGCGCTCGGCTTCGGCGCGGCCCTTCTGCGGATCGGCCTGGTGATCGGCGAACACGAGGCGCACCTTGGCGCCGCCGAGCCCCGGCAGGCCTTCGCCCTTGGCCAGCGGCAGATCGAAGTCGGTGTCCTTGTTGATGACTTCGAGCGCGGTCTCATAGGCCTTCTGCGCGTCGACGCCCTGCTGCGCGCTGCCGCCGGAGAACGGATAGATCACGCCAATCACGACCTCGGTGGTCTGGGCGCGTGCAGCGAGCGGCACCAGCGCTGCTGTGGCGGTGGCACCCAGCAACACGTCGCGGCGAGAGATCGTCATGGCAAAGTCCTCTGTTACGGAATTCCGGCTGATCGAATGAAGCGATTGATGGATGCGGTAAAGCCCGAAGAAGCAGCAAACGCTGCCCACTAAATCACGGCCATGGTCCTGTTCTTCAGATCCGTCACCAGCATCAGGCCGGGCGAATGCGTGATCGCGAACGGGAGCTTTGCGGCGTTGATGACCGATTGCGGCGTCACGCCGCAGGCCCAGAACACCGGGATCTCGTCATCGGCAACCGGCACCGGGTCGCCGTAGTCGGGCTTGGCGATGTCCTTGATGCCGATGAGATGCGGATGGCCGAGATGCACGGGCGCGCCGTGCACGGCCGGATAACGCGAGGTGATCTGCACAGCGCGGATCGCATCGGCCGGCTTGAACGGGCGCATCGACACCACCATGGGACCGGCGAACGGGCCGGCCTCGCCGCACGCGATGTTGGTGCGGTACATCGGCACCCGCACGTCCTGCTCGATGTGGCGGATCGGCATGCCCTCGTCGAGCAGCGCCTCTTCGAAGGAGAACGAGCAGCCGAGCACGAAGGTCACGAGATCGTCGCGCCAATATTTCGTCACGTCGGTCGGCTCGTCGACGACTTCGCCGTCGCGCCAGACGCGGTAGCGCGGCACGTCGGTGCGGATGTCGAGATCGGCGCCAAGCGCGGGGATGTGCGGGCTGCCGACGTCGGACATGCCGATGATCGGGCACGGTTTCGGATTGAGCTGGCAGAAGCGGTGAAAGGCGCCGGCGTATTCCGCCGGCAGGATCGCGAGATTGCCCTGGACGAAGCCGGGGGCGACCCCGGCCGTGGAGCCCACCTTGCCGGCGCGATAATCGAGCCGGGCCTGGCGGCTCGAAAGCGTGTCGGGCGTTTCAGTTTGCTGCGCTGCCACCAAAACAGTCATCTGATTGACCTGCCTATAAACTCGACAAAGACAGCCAACACCAAGCGTGCTATAAAGTCTAATCTTCCTTTCTAATCGATATCGATAAATTGGTTTTATCGATCGGGAAAATCCTTCCAATGCTGGACTTCAGGTCGATCGAAACCTTCCTCTGGGTTGTGAAGCTCGGCAGCTTCCGCGGCGCCGCGGCACGGCTCAATACGACCCAGCCGGCGATCTCCCAGCGCATCGCCCAGCTCGAACGCGAGATGGGCGTCAAGCTGCTCAACCGGGATCATCGCGTCGCTTCGCCGACACCGAGCGGACGGCAGATGATGGTCTATGCGGAGAAGCTGATCGGCCTGCGCGCACAGATGATGGCTGAGATCGGCGACCGCTCCGCCATGCGCGGCGTGATGCGGCTCGGCGTCGCCGAGACCATCGTGCACACCTGGCTGCCGCGCCTCGTGAAGAGCGTGAACGAGATCTATCCGAACCTGTCGCTGGAGATCGAGGTCGACATCACGCCGAACCTCTCCGCGCGGCTGCTCGCGCAGGAGATCGAGCTTGCGTTCGTGGTGGGACCGCTGTCCGCCTCCGGCGTGCACAACCGCGTGCTTGCCGACTATCCGATCGGATTCCTCGCAAGTCCCTCGCTCGGCCTCGGCAAGGGTCCGGTGACGCCGGCCGAGCTGGCGCGGTTTCCGATCATCACCTTCCCGCGCAAGACCAAGCCTTACGAGGTCGTGCGCGAGGTGTTCGACCGGCCCGAGCTGCCGCCGATCCGGCTGCACGCTTCCGCGTCGCTGGCCACCGTCATCCACATGGCGGTCGAAGGCCTCGGCATCGCCGTGATCCCCGACGCCATCGTCGAGAACGAGCTCGCCGACGGGCGACTGCAACTGCTCGATACCGAGCTCGCCATCGCGCCGCTGACGTTCACGGCGAGCTGGCTCGCCTCCCCCGACGTCGTCGCCGTCGAGCGCGTCGCCGAGCTTGCACGGCAGATTGCGCAGAGCAGCCTCGCGGTTGACGCGCCCGCGCTGGCGGGTCATTGAAAAAGGGCCGGACTTTCTCCCGTCATTCCGGGGCGATGCGATAGCATCGAACCCGGAATCTCGAGATTCCGGGTTCGCCCTTCGGGCGCCCCGGAATGACAGCGACAAATGGAAAACGACCGCATGAGCCGAGCCGCCACCAACCTGCAAATCGATTCCGCCCGCCTCTGGGGCTCCATCCACGAGACCGCGCAATTCGGCGCGACGGCCAAGGGCGGCGTGCGACGGCTGACGCTGAGCAACGAAGACAAGCAGGTGCGCGACTGGTTCCGCAAGGCGTGCGAGGACGCCGGCCTCGAGGTGCACACGGACGCACTCGGCTCGCAGTTCGGCCTGCGCAAGGGCCGCGACATGTCGAAGCTGCCCGTCGGCATCGGCTCGCATCTCGACACCCAGCCGACCGGCGGCAAGTATGACGGCATCCTGGGAACGCTCGGCGCGCTGGAAGTGATCCGCACGCTGAACGACGCCGGGATCGAGACCGATGCGCCGATCTGCGTGGTCAACTGGACCAACGAGGAAGGCTCGCGCTTCGCACCGGCGATGATGGCCTCCGCCGCCTATGTCGGCGATTTCACCACCGACGACATCCTGTCGCGCAAGGATATCGACGGCACGACCGTCGGCCAGGCGCTCGACAGCATCGGCTATCGCGGCGACAAGCCGGTCGGCTTCCAGAAGCTCGGCTGCTTCGTCGAGCTGCACATCGAGCAGGGCCCGATCCTGGAGGCCGAGGGCAAGACCATCGGCGTGGTCGATTCCGGCCAGGGCGTACTCTGGTACGACGGCAAGATCTCCGGGTTCGAAAGTCATGCAGGCTCGACGCCGATGCCGCTGCGGCGCGATGCGCTGGCGACATTGTCCGAGATCGTGCTGGCAATGGAAGCCATTGCGAAGAAGCTCGGCCCCAACGCGGTCGGCACCATCGGCGAAGCCGTGATCACAAATCCCTCGCGCAACGTCATTCCCGGCGAGATCGCCTTCACCATGGACTGCCGCAGCGCCGACGGCGCGATCATGGACGCGCTCGATCGTGACCTGCGTGCCGCGATTGCCGAGATCGCCGCGCGCCGCAAGGTCGACGTGAAGGTCGATCTCGTCTGGCGCAAGCCGCCGACGCATTTCGATCCCAAGCTGATCGCAGCGGTCGAGAACGCCGCGAAGACGCTCGGCTATTCCTCCCGCCGCATCACCTCCGGCGCCGGCCACGATGCCTGCAACCTCAACACCGTCATCCCGGCGGCGATGGTGTTCGTGCCCTGCAAGGACGGCATCAGCCACAACGAGCTGGAGGATGCCACGCAGCCCGACTGCGCCGCGGGCACCAACGTGCTCATGCATACCGTGCTGGCGATCGCCGGCGTCGCATCCTGACCGGAGAAAGCCATGCGCGGAGTTTTCGTCGACGCCAACGAAGCCCTCGCCGTGATCATGGAGCGGCTGGAGAAATCCGGTGATCCCAAGGTGCGGATCCACCGGGATCCCGATATCAAGCCCGAGCAATATCCGGAGATTCTCGACGGCGCCGAGATCGCGATCGTCGATCACACCGCGCTGCCGACCGAGGTGGCGAAGAAGTGCACCGGGCTGAAGCACGTCGTGTTCCTCGGCACAGGCGCGCGCAGCTACATGAACCCGGAGGAGCTTGCCGAGCTCGGCATCTCCGTGCATCTGATCAAGGGCTATGGCGACACCGCCGTGGCGGAATCCGCGATCGCACTGATGTGGGCCTCGGCCCGCGTCATCGCGATGATGGACCGCGAGATGCGTGCCGGCAGCTGGCTGCGCGAAGACGGCATGCAGCTCACCGGCAAGACGCTCGGCCTGATCGGCTTCGGCGGCATCGCCGCCGAGGTCGCGCGCATCGCGTCCGGCTCGGGCATGAAGGTGATCGCCTGGAACCGCTCGCCGAAGAGCCACCCGAGTGTCGAGTTTACCGATCTGGACACGGTGCTGGCGAAGAGCGACGTCGTGTCGCTGCACCTGCTGCTCAACGACGAGACGCGCGGCATGATCACGCGCGAGAAGATCTTTGCGATGAAGCCCGGCGTCATCCTCGTCAACACCGCCCGCGCCGCGATCGTCGACGAAGCCGCCATGATCGACGCGCTGAAGTCGGGCCACATTCGCCACGCCGGCCTCGATGTCTTCAACATCGAGCCGCTGCCCGCGGATCACCCCCTGACGAAGATTCCGAACGTGACACTGTCGGCGCATTCGGCATTCCGGACGCCGGAAGCAAGCGAGAACCTGATTGAAGCGGCATGGATCCACTGCCGCCGGATCGTGAAAGGATAAGAGCAACAACAATGGCCGACTATCGCACCTTCAAGGCAGAGCCGCTCACCAACGCCATCCGCGCCATCGTCAAGGCCGGCGGCTCCTCGGACCGTGAAGCCGAGCTCGTCTCCACCAATCTCGTCGAAGCCAATCTCAAAGGCCACGACTCGCACGGCGTCGGCATGATCCCGCGCTACGCCCAGAGCGTCGTGAACGGCGGCCTCGCCGTGAACGCGCACGTCAAGACCGTGCTCGATACCGGCCCGCTTCTCACCCTCGACGGCGTCACCGGCTATGGCCAGGTGATCGGCCATGAAGCGATGGAGCTGGCGGCCGAGCGCGCCAAGAAAAACGGCGTGTGCCTCGTCGGCCTCTCCAACTCGCACCATATCGGCCGCATCGGCCACTGGGCCGAGCAGTGCATCGACCACGGCCTGGTCTCGATCCATTTCGTCAACGTGATCTCGCGCCCGATCGTGGCGCCCTGGGGCGGCAGCGATGCGCGCCACGGCACCAACCCGTTCTGCGTCGGCATTCCGCGCCGGGGCAAGGATCCGATCGTGCTCGACTTCGCCACCAGCCGGATCGCGCAAGGCAAGACCCGCGTCGCCCACAACAAGAGCGTCGAGCTCGAGCCCGGCACCATCATCGACAATGAAGGCAAGCCGACCACCAATCCGCGCTACACCGTGATCCCGCCGCACGGCGCCATCCTGCCGTTCGGCGAGCACAAGGGCTCGGGGCTCGCGCTGGTGTGCGAGATCCTCGGCGGCGCGCTCTCCGGCGGGCAGGTGGTCAAGGGTCCGTCCGACGGCAAGTACAACGTCCTCAACGGCATGCTCTCGATCGTCATCGATCCGGGCAAGCTCGGCACCGGCGAAAACCTCGCGGGCGAGGTCGAGAGTTTTGTGGCCTGGCATACCGGCTCGCCTCCCGGTCCGGGCGTAGAGAAGGTCAAGATCGCGGGCGAGCCCGAGCGCGAGACCAAGAAGAAGCGCCTCGCCGAAGGCATTCCGGTCGATCCGACCACCTGGCAGGAGATTCTCGAGGCGGGGAAGAAGTTCGGGCTGGATCAGGCGGCGATCGAGAAGATCGCGGGCTGATCGATAGCTCCCGGCGCGACTGTACAATCGCGCACGGGAGTCTGGACTACGGCGAAACATCAGCGCACCCGCGGGACGGATTTGAACCGGCCCGCGTTGTCTTGCGACAACGCGGATATCCCGGTCCACACCGCCTCAGAGGTTCACATGTTCTCCCGTCTCGCAAAGCTCGTCTCCGGCTCCAGCGCGCTGCCCCAGGCCGTCGACCTCTACCGTCATCGGCTCGACGTCTATGAGAGCGAGCTTGGCGAGACCGAGTACAGCTTCCCCGACATCGCCGAGCGCCGCATCGACATCCACGCCTTCGGTCGCGATTTCGTGCCGGTGTGCCAGGAGGGATCCGACGAAGGCTACGTGCTCCTGACCAACGGCATGAGCGAGCAGCGGATGCCGGGAGTACGTGGAGATGCCAAGCACCGCGCCGAGCTGATGTGGTACGTCCGCAAGCCGACGCCGGATGTCTGCGACAATCTGCGCTGGCTCGCCAATTTACCGTTCATCGACACGACCTGGTTCGGCTTCGGCCATCGAGTCGCGCTGCCGAGGCCGCCGGTGGCGGGCACGGACTTCCAGACATTCCTGTTTCTGACGCCGGTCATCGGCCCCGACAAGGAGATCGCCGAGGCGCTGGAGATCGCGGGCGATCCCGTGGAGATCCTGACCGTGAACCTGATCTCGCATCAGGAGCTCGCGCTGATCAAATCCAGGGGGCTCGATCCGTTTCTCGACCTGCTCGATGACAATGACTATCCGCCGATCTTCGATCCGGCACGGAAGTCGTATGTGTAATCGTGGGGTGGGTTAGCCGGAGGCGTAACCCACCACTGTTCGCATCCGCAGAGACAGAAGAGGTGGGTTACGCCGGCGGCTGCGCTTCGCGCAGTCGCCAGCTAACCCACCCTACGCAGCGTTTGCTCCTCCTCAATCCACCATATCCGCGACCGCCTTGCCGCAGGCGGTGGTGTCGGCGTTGCCGCCGAGATCCTTGGTGCGCAGCGTGCGTTCGGCGAGCGTGCGCTCGATCGCATCGACGATCGACTTGCCGGCTTCCTTCTCGCCGAGATGCTCGAGCATCATCGCACCCGACCAGATCGCGCCGATCGGGTTGGCGATGCCCTGCCCCGCGATATCAGGCGCCGAGCCGTGCACCGGCTCGAACACCGATGGGAAATCGCCCTCGGGGTTGATGTTGCCCGACGGCGCGATGCCGATGGTGCCGGTGCAGGCCGGGCCGAGGTCGGAGAGGATGTCGCCGAACAGGTTCGAGCCGACCACGACGTCGAACCAGTCCGGATGCAGCACGAAGTTCGCCGTCAGGATGTCGATGTGGTACTTGTCCCACTTCACACCCGGAAACTTCTTGGCCATCGCCTCCACGCGCTCGTCCCAATAGGGCATGGTGATGGAGATGCCGTTCGACTTGGTCGCCGAGGTCAGGTGCTTCTTCGGCCGCGACTGTGCGAGCTCGAAGGCGAACTTCAGGATGCGATCGACACCGGTGCGGGTCATCACGGTCTGCTGGGTGACGAACTCGCGGTCGGTGTCCGGGAACATGCGGCCGCCGACCGAGGAATATTCACCTTCGGTGTTCTCGCGCACCACCCAGAAATCGATGTCGCCGGGCTTGCGGTTCGCGAGCGGCGACGGCACGCCGGGCATCAACCGCACCGGACGCAAATTCACATACTGGTCGAACTCGCGGCGAAACTTGATCAGCGAGCCCCACAGCGAGACGTGATCCGGAATCTTGGCCGGCCAGCCCACGGCGCCGAAATAGATCGCGTCGTGCTTGCCGATCTTGTCCTTCCAGTCATCGGGCATCATCTGGCCGTGCTTCTCGTAATAGTCCCATGACGAGAAGTCGAAATGGTCGAAATGCACGGAGACGCCATGCTTCTTCGCCGCCGCCTCCAGGACGCGCAGGCCCTCCGGCATGACTTCCTTGCCGATGCCGTCGCCGGGAATGACCGCGATCCGATATTGTTTCTTGCTCATCGAGAACGTCCTTGGTTGGTCCGGCAGCCGCCGCGCTTTGATCGCACTGCAATGGACCAAAGTCGCGGGCAGCGCAACGCTGCACTGCAATGTTGACCATGGCGCGGCCGAGCGCCTACTGATTTGATCCTGTTCCTGTCCTGCGAGTACTCCCCATGGATCTGCATCTGCGTGGCAAGCGCGTCCTGATCACCGGCGCGTCCAAGGGCATTGGCGCAGCCGCCGCCGAGGCGTTCGCCGAGGAAGGCGCGCACCTCCTGCTGGCGGCCCGGAACGGCGATCAGCTCAAGGCACTGGCCGACCGGTTGCGCTCCGCGCACCAGATCGACGCAGCGACCAGCGTGGTCGATCTGCGCAATGCCGCGGATCTGGCGCGCCTTGCCAAGGAAGCCGCCGATATCGACGTGCTCGTCAACAATGCCGGCGACATCCCCGGCGGCTCGATCGACAAGATCGACGAGGCGACCTGGCGGCACGCCTGGGAATTGAAGGTGTTCGGCTATATCAACCTGACGCGGCAGATCTACGCGCAGATGAAGGCCAGAGGCGGCGGCGTGATCGTCAACGACATCGGCGCGGCCGGCGAGAAGTTCGACGCCAACTATGTCTGCGGCAGTGCCGGCAATGCCGCGCTGATGGCCTTTACCCGCGCGCTCGGCGGCAAGAGCCTCGGCGACAACATCCGCGTGGTCGGCATCAACCCCGGTCCGGTCGGCACCGACCGTCACGTCACCCTGCTCAAGACCCGGGCAAAGCACCAGTTCGGCGACGAGAGCCGCTACAAGGAATTCCAGAAGGGCCTGCCGCTCGGCCGCCCCGCCCATGCGCGCGAGATCGGCGATCTCATGGCGTTCCTCGCCTCGGATCGTGCCGGCTATACGTCGGGTGTCATCTATACGGTGGATGGCGGCATCAGCGCGGGTTGGGGTTAACTCTATCTGCGTCATTGCGAGCACAGCGAAGCAATCCAGCAGTGCATCTTTGGGCAACAGTCTGGATTGCTTCGCTGCGCGCGCAATGACGATTGAATAAGCACGGGAGTAAAATATTGTCTCAGGACCTGATCCGCGAAACCGCCTGCACCGTCGTCGACAAGCTGCGCTCCGGCGACGTTTCGCCGCTCGAGCTGCTGGATGTGGTGGAGAAGCGCGTCAAGGAGGTCGACGGCAAGGTCAACGCGCTGCCGACGCTGTGCTTTGACCGGGCGCGGGATAGCGCGAAGGCGCTGATGCAGAAGCCGGCCGGCGCGCGCGGCCTGCTCGCGGGCCTGCCGCTGCCGATCAAGGACCTGACCGACGTCGCGGGCGTCCTGAACACGCAGGGCTCGCCCATCTTCAGGGACAATATCCCCTCGAAGTCCGACCTCATGGTCGAGAACCTCGAGGCCAACGGCGCGGTGGTCTACGCCAAGTCGAACACGCCGGAGTTCGGCGCGGGTGCCAACACCTTCAACGAGGTGTTCGGCGCGACGCTCAATCCCTGGGACACGACGAAATCGGCTGCGGGCTCGTCGGGCGGCGCGGCCGTGGCGCTCGCAACCGGCATGGCCTGGCTGGCGCAGGGCTCCGACATGGGCGGCTCCTTGCGCAGCCCTGCGGCATTCTGCGGCGTCGTCGGCATGCGGCCGAGCATCGGCCGCGTTGCACATACCCCGAAGTCGGGCATCGACCGCAATCTCGGCGTGGTCGGCCCGATGGCGCGCAACGTCGAGGATCTCGCGCTGCTGCTGGATGCCATGAGCGGCGACTATGCGGACGATCCGCTGTCGCTGCCGGCCCCCTTAACCTCGTTCCTGTCGGCGGCACAGGCGGGCAAGAAGCCGAAGCGCATCGCCTATTCGCCCGATCTCGGCATCACGCCTGTTGATCCCGAGGTGAAGGCCATCACGCGCAAGGCCGCGGAACGCTTCGCGGAGGCCGGCGTCATCGTGGAGGAGGCGCATCCGGACTGGCGCGAGGCGCATGAATGCTTCCACGTGCTGCGCGCCTTCGATTTCGCGATCACCAAGGCCAATCTGCTGCGCACCAAGCGCGACCTGCTCAAGCCCGAGGTGATCTGGAACATCGAGGAGGGCCTCAAGCTCACGGTCGATCAGTTCGCGCGCGCCCAGGCGCAGCGCGTTGGCATGACCGCCCGCGCGGTCGAATTCTTCAGGACATACGACCTGCTGCTGACGCCGACCACGATCGTGCCGCCGTTCCCGATCGAGAACCGCTATGTCGCCGAATGCGCGGGCAAGCGGTTCGAGAACTACGTCGAATGGCTTGGCATCGTCTACGCCATCACGCTCGCGTGCTGCCCATCGCTGTCGCTGCCGTGCGGGTTCACGGCGTCGGGCCTGCCGGTCGGTGTGCAGGTGGTCGGCGCGCCGCGCGCGGACGCGCAGGTGCTCGCCGGCGCGAAGGTGCTGGAAGATATATTGAACCTCCGCGGCACGACGCCGATCGATCCGAAGGTGAAGGCATAAAGCGGGGCCGCATCGGCGGGGACTTCACGCCTTCGCCGATGCCGGCATTTCCGCCGTCGATCACCTCAGCGCGGTCACCAGGGTCTCGGCGCCCTGGGAGCTACTAATCGTTCACCTTCGGGCCGCCGTGGTACTGATGCGCATCGTAGCCCGCGTCCTCCGACATGGCCGCGTAGCCCATTGAGCCCGGATGGACCTGCGACATCCCGGCAGCGGATTCCGAAGCGACATAGGGATGGTGCACCTCGCGGGCTGAGGCGGCGGAGCAAAGCGCGACCAGGACGGCCGACGCGGCGAGAACAGACTTCATCATGATTCGACGTGCCTCTTGTTGAGTGCCACCAGCAAGATAGAGGTGGATCTCGCAACGTAGGATTCCCAGTCGAAATCCCGTGTCGCGTTATAGGCACGGCATAAAGAGTTCGTGTTCCCTAGGTTACCTCGAAGCGGTGCTCGCCTCGAGACTGCGGCTGTAGCGCGACATCGCGAAGCAAAAGACGAAATAGATCGCCGCGACGAAGATATAGACCTCCACCGAGAACTGCTGCCACGCCGGATCGATGATCGCGGTCTTGGCCGTCGTCAGGAGATCGAAGATGCCGATGATCAGGACGAGGCTGGTGTCCTTGAAGAAGGCGATGAAGGTGTTGACCAGCGGCGGGATGACGTGGCGGATCGCCTGCGGCAGGACGATCAGCCGGTGCTTGCGCCAGTAGGACAGGCCCAGCGCGTCGGCCGCCTCGTATTGCCCGCGCGGCACGGCCTGGAGACCGCCGCGGATGACCTCGGCGAGGTAAGCGCCCGCGAACAGGATGATCGCGATCTGCGCGCGCAGGAGCTTGTCGATGTTGAACCCGGCGGGCATGAACAACGGAAACATCACGCTCGCCATGAACAGCAGGCTGACCAGCGGCACGCCGCGGATCAGCTCGACATAGAGCACGCTGAGCGAGCGGATCGCCGGCAGCTTCGAGCGCCGGCCGAGCGCCACGAGGATGCCGAGCGGGAAGCCGAACGCCAATCCGAACGTCGCCAGGATCAGCGTCACCGGCAGGCCGCCCCAACGATCCTGCGAGACGAAGGAGAGCCCGAAGACGCCGCCCCACATCAGCACGCTGATCAGCGCCAGCGCGCCGATCCAGAGATAGACGAGTTCGCGCCGCCACAGGGCGCGACGGGTCGAGAGAAAATACAGCGCGATGAACAGCAGCACCGACAGCGCCGGCCGCCACTGCTCGTCGAACGGATAGGTGCCGAACAGGATGAAGCGGTATTTCTCGGGAATGATGGCCCAGCAGGCGCCGACGCCGCGCGCCGCGCGGCAGGCGCTGGAGTCGTTGGCCGGCGTCAGCCAGACCGCATTTGCGATGCCCCATTGCACGAAGCTGAAGACGCCCTTGGCGAGCAGCGCCACCAGCACCACCGTGAGGATGCCGTTCGGGATCGACGAGAACAGGTTCTGGCGCAGCCAGCGCAGCACCGGATTGCCAGCCTGCGGCCGGCGGGCGGCGCGGGGTGCATCGGGGATGTCGGTGATCGCGGTCATGCTCAGCGCTCCACCAGCGCGATGCGCGCATTGAACCAGTTCATGAAGAAGCTGATGGAAAGGCTGATGGTGAGGAACACAGCCATGATCAGCGCGATGGCCTCGATCGCCTGCCCGGTCTGGTTCAGCGTGGTGTTGGCGACCGAGACCACGTCCTGGTAGCCGATCGCGACCGCGAGCGAGGAGTTCTTCGTCAGGTTGAGATACTGGCTCGTCATCGGCGGCACGATCACGCGCAGCGCCTGCGGCAGGATGATCTGCCGCAGCATGAAGCTGCGGCGCAGGCCGAGCGCGTTGGCGGCATCCCACTGGCCGCGCGGCACGGACTGGATGCCGCTGCGCACGATCTCGGCGATGAAGGCCGAGGTGTAGGTCACGAGCGCGATCAGCAGCGCGAAATATTCCGGCGCCAGCGTCAGGCCGCCGACGAAGTTGAAGCCGCGCAGCTCCGGCCATTCGATCGTCCAGGAGACGCCGAGCACCAGCGAGACCGCCGCCGGCAGCGCGACGACGAGACCGAGCGCGAACGGCCAGGCCGGCCGCGGCCTGCCGTCGCGCATCTGCTGGGCGATCAGCCATCGCCGGATGACATAGAACGCAACCAGGCCCAGCGCGGCTGTGCCGAGCACCCAGAGCTGCGCCGTCCCGAACGGGATCGCCGGCAGGATCAGGCCGCGATTGGAGAGGAACACGCCCTCAAGCGGCCGCCATGCCGCGCGCGCGGCCGGCAAAGCCTGCATCAGCACGTACCAGAACAGCAATTGAAGCAGCAGCGGAATGTCGCGCAGCGTCTCGACATAGACCGCGGCGAGCCGCGACAGCAGCCAGTTGGCCGACAGCCGGGAGATGCCGACCAGCGTGCCCAGGATGGTCGCGAGCACGATGCCGATCACCGCGACGCGCAGGGTGTTGGCGATGCCGACGACGAAGGCCCACAGGTAGGTGTCCCGCGGACTATAGGCGAGCAGGCTGTCGGCAATGGGCATGCCGGCCTCGCGGCCGAGGAAGGCGAAGCCGGTGGTGATGCGGCGGGCCGACAGATTGGTGACGGTGTTGGACCAGAGGAAGGCCACGACGCCGACCGCGATCCCGACCACGAGCACCTGCCAGAACAGGCCCTTCAGCTCGCGGGGGCCCCATGCACCGAACAGGCTGCGGCGCGGCGGCGGTCTCGGCGTGTCCGTGGTCACAGCACAAAAATCCTTCTCGAAGGCAACGATTTCCGGCAGCGGCACGTCAACTGTTGCACCAATCTGAAAAGCGTGCAACAAATGTTTCATGGCCGAGCCCGCGAAATCCTCGCCGCTGAGCGAACTGCGCATCGCATTGCCATCGCTCCCCCTGCGCCTGCAGGAGGTCGGCCGCTTCGTCGCCGCCAATGATTACGACGCCACCACCCGTTCGATGCGCGATCTCGCGGCCGAGGCCGGCGCCGATCCCGCCGCGTTCACGCGCCTCGCCAAGGCGATCGGCTATTCCGGCTGGGACGCGCTGCGTGCCGCGCTGACGGAAGCGCGACGGCCGTCGCAGACCTCGCCCTTCTCCGCCAGGGCGAAGAGCCGGCGACATGGTCCCAATGCCGATGTCGCACTGGTCATCGACAAGCTCGAGGCCGAGGCCGCCGGCCTGCCGCGCATTCCGGCGCAACCGATTGCGGAGGCCGCCCGCGCCCTTCACGACGCCAAGCGGGTCTGGATCGCGGGCTATCGGAGCTGCCGCAGCGTCGCCGAGCTGTTGAATTACGAGCTGCGGCTGTTCCGCCCCGAGCAGGTGCAGCTCGTCGGCGCATCCGGTCCCGATGATCTCGATCTCGGCGCGTTCCGTACCGACGAAGCCGTCATCGTCGTCGGCTTCCTGCCTTACACACATGCGAGCGTTCGCGTCGCGCAGGCCGCTCATCGCAGCGGCGCAACGCTGATCGCGATCGCCGACAGCCTCTCGGCGCCGATGGCCGAGGGCGCCGACCATGTGCTGCTGTTCGAGGCTGCCTCCTCCCCCGGCTTCTTCCCCAGTCTCACCGGCGCGATCGCGATCGCGCAATCGCTCGCCGCGGTCACGTTCTCGCTCGGCGGCGTCGCCGCCAAGAAGCGTCTGGAACATACCGAGGCGCGACTGACTGCTGCCTCCACCTACGTCTCGGAGAAAGGTTGACCCATGAGCACTCGCACCAGCCGCGTGCTGCACCGCTCGCTGCGCGAAACGCCGCCCAAGGCGATCGGCGGCGAAGGCGTCTATCTGTTCGCGGAGGACGGCCGCCGTGTGATCGACGCCTCCGGCGGCGCCGCGGTCTCCTGCCTCGGCCACCAGCATCCGCGCGTGATCGCGGCGATGGCCAAGCAGGCCTCGACGCTCGCCTACGCCCACACCGCCTTCTTCTCGTCGGAGCCGGCCGAGGCGCTGGCCGAGAGGCTGGTCGGGCATGAGCCCGGCGGTCTCGCCTACGCCTATTTCGTCAGCGGCGGGTCGGAAGCCATCGAAGCCAGCATCAAGCTGGCGCGGCAATATTTCATCGAGCGCGGCGAACCGCAGCGGCAGCATTTCATCGCGCGGCGGCAGAGCTACCACGGCAATACGCTCGGGGCGCTCGCCGCCGGCGGCAACGCCTGGCGGCGCGCGCCTTATGCGCCGCTGCTCTCGGCCGCGTTCAGCCATGTGACCCCGGCCTTTGCCTATCACGAGAAGCACGACGACGAATCCGATGCGCAGTTCGTTGCACGGCTCGCCGCCGAGCTCGAAGCCGAGTTTCAGCGGCTTGGCCCCGGCACTGTCGCGGCATTCCTGGCCGAGCCCGTGGTCGGCGCCACCGCCGGTGCGGTGACCGCGCCCGACGGCTACTTCAAGGCCGTGCGCGAGATCTGCGACCGGCATGGTGCGCTGCTCATCCTCGACGAGGTCATGAGCGGCATGGGCCGCACCGGCACCACGCACGCCTGGGAGCAGGAGGGCGTCGCCCCGGATATCCAGGCGATCGCAAAAGGTCTCGGCGGCGGCTACCAGCCGATCGGCGCGATGCTCGCGAGCGGGAAAATCATCGACACCATCCGCTCGGGCTCGGGCGCATTCCAGCACGGCCATACTTATCTCGCACATCCCCTCGCCTGCGCGGCTGCGCTGGCGGTGCAGGACGTGATCCGCGACGATAATCTGCTCGCGCAGGTCAAAGCCCGCGGCAAGCAGCTCGAGCAGCGCCTGACCGAGCGCTTCGGCAACCACCGCCATGTCGGCGACATCAGGGGCCGTGGACTGTTCTGGGCGATCGAGCTGGTCGCCGATCGCGCCAGCCGCACCTCGTTCGATCCGGCGCTCAAGCTGCACCAGAAGATCAAGGCCGAAGCCTTTGCCAACGGGCTCGGCTGCTATCCCGGCGGCGGCACCGTGGACGGTGTTCGCGGCGACCACGTCCTGCTGGCGCCGCCCTATATCGCGTCAGCGGATGAGATCGACCAGATCGTCGACAAGCTCGGCACGGCCGTCGACAACGTGTTGCGTAGTGTCAATCACTGAGGGGAGAGTAGTATGAGGAAAGTGGCTATCGCAGCGGGCGTGCTCGCAGCATCGACGGTGATCGCGTCGGCGGCGACGCTCGACACGGTGAAGAGCCGCGGCACGCTGGTGTGCGGCGTCAGCGCCGGCTTCGCCGGCTTCTCCGCGCCGGACTCGCAAGGCAATTACAAGGGCCTCGACGTCGACTATTGCCGCGCGCTCGCCGCCGGCGTGCTCGGCGACGCCAGCAAGGTGCGCTACGTCTCGCTGACGGCGCAGAACCGCTTCACCGCGCTGCAGTCGGGCGAGATCGACGTGCTCTACCGCAACTCGACGCAGACCTATTTGCGCGGCGTCACGCTCGGCCTGCGGCAGGGGCCGGTCAACTTCTACGACGGCCAGGGCTTCGTGGTGAAGAAGGACCTCGGCGTGAAGGAGCTGAAGGACCTCAAGGGCGCCACCGTCTGCGTCGCGCAAGGCACGACGCACGAAGTCACGCTCGGCGATTACGGCCGCGCCAACGGTATCGACTGGAAGCCGCTGGTGTTCGACCGCGTCGACACCATGTACCAGACCTTCTTCGGCGGCCGCTGCGATGCAATGACCCAGGATGCCTCCGCGCTCGCCGGCGCCGTCACAACCGCCGCGCCGAACCCGGCCGACTACGTCGTGCTGCCGCAGACCATCAGCAAGGAGCCGCTCGGCCCCTTCACCCGCAACGGCGACGAGGTCTGGAGCGACATCATCACCTGGCTGCATTACGGCCTGATCGAGGCCGAGGAGCTCGGCGTGACGCAAGCCAATGTCGATGAGATGTCGAAGTCGCAGACCCCCGCCATCCAGCGCCTGCTGGGCGCCACGGGCGACCTCGGCTCGCGGCTCGGGCTCGACAACAAATGGCTGGTCACGGCGATCAAGGCCACCGGCAATTACGGCGAGATCTACGAGCGCAATGTCGGCAAGGCGAGCCCGCTCAAGCTCGATCGCGGCCTCAATGGCCTCTGGAGCAAGGGCGGCTTGATGTACGCCATTCCGTTCAAGTAAACGTCTTGCGTGTCCCGGACGCGCTGCAGCGTCCCGGCGATGCAGAGCATCGTCCGGAGCGCTGCCGCGCAGAGCCGGGACCCAGTCATCGCGAATGGGCCCCGGCTCTGCAGCGCAATACTCCGCATTGCGCTGCGTCCGGGGCACGAGACCTCTCAGGTAATCATCTTCAATGACGACGCCCCCTCGCATCGCCCTCATCCACGCCCTCAAGCACTCCATCGCCCCGATCGAGGCGGCGTTCGCCAAGGCGTGGCCGGAAGCGCGGCTGATGAACCTGCTCGACGACAGCCTGTCGGCGGATCTGGCGCGCGACGGCACGCTCAACGATGCCATGACCGAGCGCTTCCTCGCGCTTGGCGACTACGCGGCGGCGACGGGGGCGAACGCGATCCTGTTCACCTGCTCGGCGTTCGGCCCCTGCATCGAGGCGGTCGCACGCGCGCACGCGCCGATGCCGGTGCTGAAGCCGAACGAAGCCATGATCGAGCGCGCGGTGACGATGGGCAAGCGGATCGGCCTGCTCTCGACCTTCCCGCCGACGCTGGTCTCGATGCCGCCGGAGTTTCCCTCCTCCGTCCAGGTGGTGCCGAAGCTCGCTGAAGGCGCGCTGGCGGCGCTCGACCGCGGTGACCGCGCCACGCACGACCGGCTGATCGCGGAAGCCTCGCGCGACTTGCGCGATTGCGACGTCATTGCGCTGGCGCAGTTCAGCATCGCGGCGGCGGCGCCGCTGGTCGCGGAGGCCACCGGCCGTCCGGTCGTGACCACTCCCGATAGTGCTGTCGAGAAGCTGATGAGACTACTGAAGGCGAAGGCCTAGGCGCCCGCCTTCGTCCGGCGCCGCGCGTTCTTGATGGCGAGTGCAAGCGCAGCCTTGGTCTCGCTCACAAAATCCTCGACCAGCTCCTCGCGCGTCGCATGTGCCGGTTCACCGGTGAACATGCCCTGCTCGGCCAGCATCACCACGCCATGCATCGCCGCCCAGATCTTGAGCGCCTGCCGTTCGCGCAAATAGCCGACCGCCGGTGCTTCCAGGGCTTCGACCACGAGCCCGAACGTCTCGCGCGTCGCCTCGTGCAGCTCGCTGCCCTTGGCCGCGCAGGAGACGGTGCGCGAGGCGAACATCAGGCGGTAGATGCCGTTGCGACGCAGGCCGAAATCGAGCGTCGCCTGCGCCAGCCGCGACAGCTTTGATTGCTTCGACGGCTTTGCCATCGCTTCGCGCAGGATGGCACTGAGCTGGCGGAACGCCTCCGCCGTCACCGCCGTCAGCAAGGCGTCCCGATCCGCGAAGTGCCGGTACGGTGCCGGCTGCGAGACACCGAGCTGCTTTGCCAGTGCCTTGATGCTGATCGCTTCCGCTCCGCCCTGCTCCGCCTCACGCAGTGCGGCCTTGATCAGGGCGTCGCGGAGATCGCCATGATGGTAAGTGTTCTCGGACTTGCGGGCGAGTTGTGAACGCATGTTACGGCGAAGCCTATAAGTTTGCGCTTGACAGGGGAAGCCCGACGCGAATGTAATAGCATATAACTTAAAGTGCAGCGGCACGTGCCGCCGATAAAACTGACATGAGGAACGCGGGGCGCCTTCGTGCTCGCGCGCACGACCAGGGAAGCCGCAATGGCAGAGCGACTGAAGGTTCACGTCGATCCCGACAAATGCCAGGGCCACGCGCGCTGCAAGGCGCTGGCGCCGGAGCTGTTCGAGCTCGACGAATACGGCAACGCCCGCGAAGCCGGCGACGGCACGGTCCCGCCGGGGCTCGAGGACAAGGCCTGGCTTGCCAAATCCAACTGTCCGGAAATCGCTATCGACGTGATCGAGGAGTAGCGCGGCCGCTGTCCGCCCCGCTTCAGCCAACACGAGCCCCGAGGGATTTTCCTGAGATGTCCGACGTCAGCCAGCCTGTCGCCCATCCGCCCGTCACCGACTGGGTCAACGATTTCGACCACACCGATCCGCAGTGGACGGACGATCCCTTCCCGATCTGGGACGAGCTGCGTGCCGCAAGCCCGGTCGTGCACACCGAGCGATTCCTCGGCTGCTATATGCCCACGACCTACGAGGCCGTGCGCGAAATCGCCAACGACACCGAGCATTTCTCCTCGCGGCGGATCATCGTCCGCGACGTGCGGCCGGAGGTTGCCAGAAACGCCGCCCCGCCGATCACCTCCGATCCGCCCGTGCACAAGCCGGCCAAGCAGTTGCTGCTGCCGCCGTTCACGCCGGATGCGATGAAGAAGCTGGAACCGCGGATGCGCGCGATCTGCAACGAGCTGATCGACGGGTTCATCGCCGACGGCAAGGTCGACGCCGCCGCGCGCTACAGCAAATACATCCCGGTCCAGGCCATCGCCCACATGCTCGGCATTCCCGAGTCCGACAGCGATCTCTTCATCAACTGGATCCATATGATCCTGGAGCTCGGCATCAAGGACGAGAACATGCTGCTCCAGGCGGTGCACGAGATGAGCGACTATTTCAGGACGCATATCGAAGAGCGCAAGACGAAGCCGACCGACGACCTGATCTCCTACCTGATGAACGCCAAGGACAAGGAGGGCAACCCGCTCGAGGATTCGCACGTGCTGGGCTCGCTGCGCCTCCTCCTGATCGCCGGCATCGACACCACCTGGAGCGCGATCGGCTCCTCGCTCTGGCATCTGGCCAGAACGCCGGCCGACCGCGAGCGGTTGATTGCCGAGCCCAGGCTGATCCCGGTCGCCGTGGAGGAGCTGCTGCGGGCCTATTCGCCGGTGACCATGGCCCGCGAGGTGGTCAAGGAGACCACGATCTCGGGCTGCCCGGTCAAGGCGGGCAACATGGTGCTGCTGTCCTTCCCGGCCGCCAACCGCGACCCGAAGATGTTTCCCGAAGCTGACAAAGTCGTGATCGACCGCCGGGAGAACCGCCATGCCGCCTTCGGCCTCGGCATTCACCGCTGCGTCGGTTCCAACCTTGCGCGCATGGAGATGCAGGTTGCGCTGGAGGAATGGCTGAAGCGAATCCCGGATTTCCGCCTTGATCCGGCAGGCACCGTGACCTGGTCGCAAGGCACCGTGAGAGGCCCCCGGCAGTTGCCATTTCTGCTGGGAAAGGCGATGTAGGCCTTTCCAAGACCAGCGGAAGAGAGGCCGGACGTGACTGAGCAAGCAATCAAACCGGCCTCCGACCACATCGACATTGCCGACGCCGAGCGCCGGATCAAGGCGATCCTGATCGGCTCGATTGGCAATCTCGTCGAGTGGTACGACTTTTACGCGTATACGGCTTTCGCACTCTATTTCGCGCCGGCGTTCTTCCCCGGCAACGATCCCGTCGTCCAGCAATTGAACGTTGCCGTGGTATTCGCGGCGACCTTCCTGATGCGCCCCCTGGGCGGCTGGTTCTTCGGCTATCTCGCCGACCATTTCGGCCGGCGCATCTCGCTGACGTTGTCCGTCGTCTTCATGTGCTTCGGCTCGCTGATCATCGCGCTGACGCCGACCTATGCCACGATCGGCTTTGCCGCGCCGGTGATCCTGGCGCTGGCCCGCGTGATCGAGGGCCTGAGCCTCGGCGGCGAATACGGCGCCAGCGCCACCTATCTGAGCGAGGTCGCCGATCCCAAGCATCGCGGCTTCTACTCGAGCTTCCAGTACGTCACGCTGATCGGCGGCCAGCTCACCGCCATCATCGTGCTGCTGCTCCTGCAAAAGGTCTTCCTCACGCCGGAGGAGCTGAAGGCCTGGGGCTGGCGCATCCCGTTCGCGATCGGCGCTGCGCTCGCAATCTTCGCCGCGGTGATGCGGCGCAATCTGCACGAGACCGAGGCCTTCGAAGAAGCCAAGAAGGTGGTGAAGCCGACCGGCTCGATCACCAACCTGCTGCGCTATCCGCGCGAGCTCTTGCTGGTCGTCGGCCTCACCGCCGGCGGCACCGCCGCGTTCTACACCTTCACCACCTACATGCAGACCTTCGTCAAGCTCTCGGTCGGCCTGACCGAGGACCAGACCACCTTCGTGATCTTCGGCACGCTGATCTTCGCGACCATCCTGCAGCCGATCTACGGCGCCATCTCCGACAGGATCGGGCGCAAGCCGCTGCTGATCTTCTTCGGTGTCGCCGGCACGCTTGCGACCGTGCCGCTGCTGATGACCCTGAAGGAGACCAAGTCGCCCTTCATGGCGTTCATCCTGATCTGCTGTGCCTGGCTGTTCGTCGCCGGCTACACCTCGATCAACGCGGTGGTGAAGGCCGAGCTGTTCCCGACCAATGTCCGCGCGCTCGGCGTCGGCCTGCCCTACGCGATCACGGTCTCGATCTTCGGCGGAACCGCGCCCGCGATTGCGCTCTACT
Organism: Bradyrhizobium sp. KB893862 SZCCT0404; assembly: GCF_018130885.1. NCBI lineage: Bacteria > Pseudomonadati > Pseudomonadota > Alphaproteobacteria > Hyphomicrobiales > Nitrobacteraceae > Bradyrhizobium > Bradyrhizobium sp. KB893862 SZCCT0404. The sequence goes on along the minus strand of NZ_JAFCLT010000010.1, from coordinate 212,771 downwards.
TCAAGACCATCGGGCATGAGGAATGGTTCTATTACTATCTCGCCGGCGTCATCTTCCTGTCGCTGATCATCTATTCCACCATGCGCGACACCAAGCACGCCTCCGCAATGCATCGCCACGAGTAGCTCATCACGAGTAGCCTATGGCCGACGACGACCAGCCGCCGCCCGACAGCAAGCTGACGCGCACCAAGGAGAAATGGGCGCGCGAGGGCCGCTTTCTCACCGGCAGGATCACGCGTTCCGAAGACCAGCGCCTGCCGCCCGGCCAGCACCTGACCAAGGACTGGCCGGTGCTCGATCTCGGGGTCATGCCGCCGGTGTCGCGGGAGCGCTGGCGGCTCGACGTCTACGGCGCGGTCGACAATCCCGTGTTCTGGACTTATCCCGAATTCGCCGCGCAGAGGCAGGAGCAGTTCACCTCCGACATCCACTGCGTGACGACCTGGTCGCGCTACGACAATCTTTGGGAAGGCCTCTCGACGCGCGAGCTGCTCGCCGTCTGCCAGCCGCGCGAGGACGCGCGCTTCGTCGTGCTGCATTCCTACGACGGCTACACCACCAACCTCGCGCTGGAGGACTTCGCCGCCGAGGACGCCCTGCTCGCCCATAGCTGGTCGGGCCAGCCGCTGACGGAGGAGCACGGCGGCCCGGTGCGGCTGGTCGTCCCGCATCTCTATTTCTGGAAGAGCGCGAAATGGCTCCAGGCCATTGAATTCCTCACCGAGGACGCGCCGGGCTTCTGGGAAGTCCGCGGCTATCACAACCGCGGCGATCCCTGGGCCGAGCAGCGCTATTCAGGCGATTAGGTTCGAACAAGCAACGGGGGAAGCCCATGCCGACGGAACGCTTTCAATTCACCGGCGAAGGCGGCCATCAGCTCGCAGCCGCGCTGGAGCTGCCGGACGGCGAGCCCGCGGCTTTCGCGCTGTTTGCGCATTGCTTCACCTGCGGCAAGGACACGCTGGCGGCCAAGCGCATCTCGGTCGCCCTCGCCGCCAGGGGCATCGCGGTGCTGCGCTTCGACTTCACCGGGCTCGGTTCCAGCGAGGGTGAGTTCGCCAATTCGACCTTCTCGTCGAACGTCGCCGATCTCGTCCGTGCGGCGGATCATCTGCGCAGCGTCCGCAAGGCGCCATCACTTCTGATCGGCCACAGCCTTGGCGGCGCCGCGATGCTCGCTGCAGCCGGGCAAATTCCCGAGGCCAGGGCGGTCGCGACCATTGCCGCGCCGTCCGATCCCGCCCATGTCACCGGCTTGTTCAGGGAGCATCTCGACAACATCCGCGCACAAGGCGAGGTCGAGGTTTCGCTGGCCGGCCGCCCGTTCCGGATCAGGCGCGAATTCCTCGATGATATCGCCGAGCACGAGTTGATGAAGGACATCACCGGCCTGCACAAGGCGCTGCTGGTCATGCAGTCCCCCGTCGACGACACCGTCGGCATCGACAATGCGACCAGGATTTTCGTTGCGGCAAAACACCCCAAGAGCTTCGTCTCGCTCGACCACGCCGATCATCTCCTGACCAAGCCGGCCGACGCGCTCTACGCGGCCGACGTGATCACCGCCTGGGCGAGCCGTTACATCGAGATGGCAAAGCCCGCAAAAGCAATGGATCTGCCCGAAGAGCCGCGGAAGGTCGTGGTGCAGGAGACCCGCAAGAGCAAGTTCAACCAGATCATCACCGTCGGCCCGCATCATATGGTGGCGGACGAACCGAAAGCTGCCGGCGGCGAGGATGCCGGCCCCGGTCCCTATGATTTCCTGCTTGCAGGCCTCGGTGCCTGCACCTCCATGACCATGCGTCTTTATGCCGACCGCAAATCGCTGCCGCTCGATCGTGTCACGGTCACGCTGAAGCACTCCAAGATCTACGCCAAGGACTGCGCGGAGTGCGAGACGCGCGAGGGCATGCTCGACCAGATCGAACGCGACATCGCGATGGAGGGCGCCCTCGATGCCGAACAGCGCAAGAAACTGATGGAGATCGCCGACAAGTGCCCGGTGCACCGTACGCTGACATCGGAGATCCGCATCGTGACGAAGGCCGTCGACTAGCGCTCTAGAAGCACGATGCCATCGTGCGCAACGCCGCGCTGATCTCGTTCTCGCGCCACGCCGCGAAGCCGAGCAGCAGGCCGTGATCGCGCGGCTTGCCGAGCGCCAGGCTGGACAGGGCTCGCGTGACGACGCCGGCCTCGACGAGCCGCTTCACCGTCGCCTGATCGGCGCGGCCGCGCTTGAGACGCGCCACGAGCTGGATGCCGCCCGAGGGCACCTCGGCCGAGAGCACCTCGCCAAGATGGCGCTCAAGCCCGGCGACGAGATGATCGCGGCGCCCGTGATAGAGCCGCCGCACCCGGCGCAGATGCGCCAGGAAATGACCGTCGGCGATGAATTCGGCCAACGCTTCCTGGATGTGGCTGGCGGCGATCAGCCCGATATGCCGCTGCGCGATTTCCAGCGTAGACACCAGCGCCGGCGGCGCGACGAGATAGCCGAGCCGGATGTCCGACGTCATCGCCTTCGAGAACGTGCCGACATAGAACACGCGGCCGTGGGCGTCCAAGCCTTGCAACGCCGGCACCGGCCGGCTGTCGTAGTGGAATTCGCCGTCGTAATCGTCCTCGACGATCCAGGTCCTGCCGGGCCGGCTTGCCCTGAGAAACTCGGTGCGGCGGGTCAGCGACATCAGCCGGCCGGTTGGATGCTGATGCGATGGCGTCATGAAGATCAGCGTTGGCGCTGCGGGCCCGGGCATCCGTTGCATCCCCTGCTCGTCCAGCCTGATGCCGCTCACGCGCGCGCCGCAGGCGCGGAAGGCGGCTGCGGCGCCGGGATAGCCGGGATCCTCGACCCAGACCTCGTCGCCGGGCGTGATCACGGCAGCCGCAATCAGGGTCAGTGCGGCCTGCGCGCTCGGCAGGATCAGGATCTGGTCCGCGTCCGCGCGAACGCCTCTGCTGGTTGCGAGATAGTGCGCCAGCGCCTCGCGCAAGCGCGGCCGGTTCACAGCTCCGAGTTCGCGCCTCGCCGCCCAAACGGCACTGCGGCGCAGGCAGCGTCCCCAGATCTCGTTCGGAAACTCCCTGGCGTCGCCATGCCCCGGGCGCAGCGGCTTGAACGGCGCTTGATAGGACATCGGCCAGTCGGTCTGCTGGAGCTTCGAGGCCCAGGCTGAGAGCCGGGGTTTCGCGGCGCGCGGGCTCGACGCGACTGTGCCCAACCCTTCGATCCGTTCGCCGCCGTCGATCGTCACCACCGGACGGCGACCGTGCGACGCCGCGAGATATCCCTCCGCGGCGAGCTGCTCGAACGCATAGGTGACGGTGTTGCGGGAGACGCCGAGATCGGCTGCAAGCTGCCGGCTCGACGGCAGCGCGCGCCCCTTGCCGAGGTGGCCGCTCGCGATCAGACCTCGAAGCTGCCCCGTCAGTTGCGCCGCCAGTCCCTCGCCGTCGGCGCGGATCAGGTCGATCAGGCCGGCGATCATGCCGTCGGAAACTGGCACCTTATTCTTCTCCAATCTGGCACTTCTTCAGGTGCCAGATGAGATGCTATCCGCCGGGCTGGACTGCTTCAAGGATAATGCGATGAACTCCCTGTCCTCCCGCGCCGCCGTCGGCCTGTTCCTGATCGTCGTGCTGGCCTGGGGCGTGAACTGGTCGGTGACGAAACAACTCGTCCAGTTCCTTCCGCCGCTGTGGACGTCGGCGATCCGGAGCTGGATCGCACTGGCCGCGTTGTTCGTGATCCTCGGACTGAGCGGGAATCTGGTGATCCCGGAACGGCGCGACATTCCCGTGGTCCTGAGCGTGGCGGTGCTGCACATGACGGTGTTCTCCGTCCTGGTTGCGTCCGGTGTGCGCTTTCTGCCCGCGAGCAAGGCGATCGTGCTCGGCTACACCACGCCGCTCTGGGTGGCGATCGCAGCGCCCTTGCTGGGGAAGGATACGCTGACCGCGCCGAAGCTCGCGGGCGCCCTGCTCGGACTGGTCGGGCTTGCCGTGATCCTGAACCCCGCGTCCATCGACTGGACCAATGCGAACGTCCTGCTCGGCGCAGCCATGGTCATCCTGGCCGCGATCTCCTGGGCAGCGAACATCATCTATATCCGCGCGCACCGCTGGATCGCCTCGCCGCTGCAACTGCTGATCTGGCAGGTGCTCACGGCAACCATCGTGCTGACCGGTTCGGCGCTCGCCACGGAGGGCCTGCCCCACGCCGAATGGTCGTGGAAGCTCATCCTGCTGTTCCTGTATTCCGGCCTGATCGGAACGGCGCTGGCCTATTGGGCGATGTCGATGGTCAACAAGAGCATCTCGGCCCTGACGACCTCGCTCGGCACAACGGGGACGCCGCTCGTCGGCATCGCCAGTGCGGCGATCCTGCTCGGCGAGCCCGTCGACATGAGCCTTGCCATCGCGGCCGGGCTGATCGTCACCGGCATTGCTCTTGCGACGCTGGGCGACCGGCTGTTGCGCGGTCAGGCCACCGCGAGCGGCTGAACGCGCAAGCTTCCGCGCAATCCCGCCGTCGTGCCGAGCAGGATGCCGGCGACCGCCACGAACGAGCCCAGCGCGAGGGTCGAGACACCGGTGAGCCCCTGCCCGATCGAGCAGCCGAATGCCATCACGCCGCCGATCCCCATCAGCGCGGCGCCGGTGCCCGAGCGCAGCATGTGGCGCGGCGAGGAATAGCCTTCGAGCCTGAAGCGGCCCGTCGCGAGCGCCGTGACGAGGCTGCCGGCGAAGACACCGGCAACCGTGGCGATGCCGAAATTGAGCGTCAGGCCGGTCGAGAGCATGGCGTATTGCAGGGCATCCGCGATCGGCGCGATGAACGTAAGCGAGGTCACGGGGACCGGGCTGAAGTCGTCCGCACCGAGAAAGCCGGTGACGTACCAGCCGCCGGCGGCGAGGAGACCGACGACGACACCTGCCGCGATCTGGCCCGGCGAGCGGCGAAACGCAGGATGCGCGAAGGCAAACAGGAGCAGCGCGATCGCGATCGCCGCGGCAGCCAGCGCGCGCGCGGGCCCTTCCGCGAGACCGAGCGTCGCGAGCAGCGAGGGCAGCGAATTGGTGCTGACCGTGGTTTGCGAGGCCTGGACCAGCGCGATACGCGCAGGCGCGATCAGACCTTTCAGCGTCATCTGCGCGGCGATGCCCAGCACGATCACGACGACGAAGGAGCGAAGATTGCCGCGCCCGAGCAGCACCAGCGCGCGCGAGCCGCAGCCATTCGACAGCACCATGCCATAGCCGAACAGCAGGCCGCCGAGGAATAGCACCGGAATGGAAAAGGATTGCTGCAGATAGATCGATCTGCCGAGATCGACCGTGCCGCTGCCGGCGAGAAACTGGCTCGCGGCGACCGCAACAGCGATCGCCAGCGCATAGGTCCGCACCAGCCGCCCGTCACCATCCGCAAGCCAGCCGCGCATGCTGCTCATCAGGCAGAAGCCGCTGAGCAGGCCGACGGCGCCGTAGACGAGGCCGATGGCGAGACCGACGAGGATGACGAGTTGGGTGGAGGACTCCATCGTTACGGCTTCAGGATCACGCGGTCGCGCGACGAGCCGGCGACGGCGACATACGCTTCCTTCGCGCGCTCCAGCGGATAGATTGCATTCGCCTTGATCGGAAACGGCTTGAGGTGCCCGCTCGCAAAGCCCGGACCGAGATCGCGCAGCACGGCGCCCGTCGCCGCCGACGAGAGCCCGAGCGTGTCGATGCCGACATAGGTGTGCTGTCCACGGTAGAATTCGAGGATGTTGAACTGCACGATGCGGTCGATCGCGGCGATCAGGATCTGGCGCCCGCGCAAGGCGAGCGCCTTGTGCGCCGCCTGGAAGTAGGGATCGCCGACCGTGTTGAAGACGATGTCGGCGCCCTTGCCGCCGGTCAATTCGCGCACACGCGTGGCCACGTCGGTGACGGAGGCATCGATCACCTCGATGGGCGCATTGGCGTGACCTTCATAGGCCTCCGCCTTGCGCACCACGCCGATGACGCCCGCGCCCTGCCAGGTCGCGATTTGCACCGCGGCCTGCCCTACCTTGCCGTTGACGCCGAACACCAGCACGGTCTCGCCGCTCTTCGGCACGCCGGCGCGGCGAAAGCCTTCCATCGCGGTGACGAAGGGCACGCCGATGCCGGCGGCCTCCTCCCACGACACCGTCCCGGGCTTCGCCACCACCGCGTCGGCCTCGACCACGAGATGGCTTGCATGCGTGCCGTCGCGGCGGATGCCGAGATCGCCGGAAGACCCGAACACCTCGCGGCCGATCGTGCCGGTGGGACCGTCGATCACCACGCCGGCGTAGTCGCGGCCGGGGGTCCGGGGGAACACGGCATAGGGCATCAGCCCGGTCGCGGCCTTGACGTCGGACGGATTGACGGCGGCGGCCTTCACCTCGATCAGGAGATCGTTCGGGCCGCGCGTGAGCGTCTGGCGCTCGACGGCCGGCGCAAGCGCAGCAGCGTTTTCGGCTTTGACGTGGAGGCGCACACAGCGCGCTTCGACCGTTTTGGTATCGGCTGGTGACATAGGAAAAACCCGCGATTTTCTCGCGGGCCTTGTCGCCCCTGGGGACGGTCAAGTCAATCCTTCGGCCGTTTGTCGTACAGCCGCTTGGCCTTGCCCAGGGAGCGCTCCAGCGTGGCGGGGGCAACCACCTGAACCCTCGAGCTGACGCCGATGGTGTTCTTGATATGGGTCGAGATCCGGTCGGCATGATCGACGAGGCCCCTGCCGTCCCAGCTCTCGGGCCGCGCCTCGGCGATGATGGTCAGCTCGTCCATCCGGCCTTCGCGGGTCAGTTCGAGAACGAAGTGGCCGCCGCACCAGTCGGTGGCAAGCAGCACCTCCTCGATCTGGGTCGGGAACAGATTGACACCACGCAGGATGATCATGTCGTCGGAGCGGCCCGTCACCTTCTCCATGCGCCGCATGCCCGGCCGCGCGGTGCCCGGCAGCAGCCGCGTCAGGTCGCGGGTGCGATAGCGGATCACCGGAAACGCTTCCTTGGTGAGCGAGGTGAAGACCAGTTCGCCCTTCTCGCCGTCCGGCAGCACCGCGCCGGTCTCGGGATCGATCACTTCAGGGTAGAAATGATCCTCCCAGATGTGGAGGCCGTCCTTGGTCTCGATGCATTCCTGCGCGACGCCGGGGCCGATCACCTCGGACAAGCCATAGATGTCGGTCGCATCCATGTCGAAGGCGTCCTCGATCTCGCCGCGCATCGCATTGGTCCAGGGCTCGGCGCCGAAAATGCCGACCTTCAGCGAGCATTGGCGGGGATCGAGCCTTTGCCGCTTGAACTCGTCGAGGATCGCCAGCATGTAGCTCGGCGTCACCGTGATGATGTCGGGCCGGAAATCGTTGATGAGCTGCACCTGCCGCTCGGTCATGCCGCCGGAGATCGGCACCACCGTGCAGCCGAGCTTTTCCGCGCCGTAGTGCACACCAAGCCCGCCGGTGAAGAGGCCGTAGCCATAGGCATTGTGGATGATCATGCCGGTGCGCCCGCCGGCCGCGCGGATCGAGCGCGCCATCACCTGCGACCAGGTGTCGATGTCGGCTTGCGTATAGCCGACGACGATCGGCTTGCCGGTCGTGCCGGACGAGGCATGCACGCGCACCAGCTTTTCGCGCGGCACGGCGAACATGTTGAAGGGATAGTTGTCGCGCAGGTCCGTCTTCACCGTGAACGGAAATTTCGCGAGATCGGACAGCACGCGAAAGTCGGACGGATGCACACCGGCCTTGTCGAAGGCCTTGCGATAGTGCGCGACGTTGTCGTAGGCGTGCTTCAACGACCAGGCCAGACGCTGCGTCTGCAGCGCCATGATCTCGTCGCGGGACGCGCGCTCATGCGCATCCATCTCGGCCTTATAGCTGTGGCCGCCTTCCTTCAGCTTCGTCGAAGCCATTCTCGTTTCCCCACATTGATTCGTTCTTTTTCTTTGGTTTTATTGATCTTGCGCCGGCAACCAATTGCCGGGAATGACCCGCGAATGTCCGCGGAACTCCGCGATGACGACATCTCCGGCGGTCACGCGCACGTCGTAGATTCCCGAGCGGCCGCCGCGGGTGATCTCCCGCGCCCTGGCGATGAGCCGGTCGCCGAGCTTGCCCGGCTTGATGAAGGTGATCTGGCCCTGCGCCGCGACCACGCGCTCATTGTGCGAATTGCAGGCGAACGCAAAGGCGGAATCGGCGAGCGTGAAGATGAAGCCGCCATGGGCGATGCGCTGGCCGTTGACCATGTCCGGCCGCACCGTCATCGCCAGCGTCGCAAAACCCGGGCCGATCTCGACGATCTCCATGCCGAGACCCTTGGAGGCGTCATCCTCGCCCCACATCGCATCGGCGCAGGCGCGGGCGATATCCTCAGGCGACAGGGCGGCTTTGACGTTCACGCGCTTCTCCCGGCCAGGTGTTTGCTCATGATGTTCTGCTGGTTGGCCAAAACTGTCAAACGTGGTCGTAGTCGACCACCACGCGCTCGGTCGTTGGCTTGGCCTGGCAGGTGAGGACAAAACCGGCCTTCAGCTCCCAGGGCTCCAGCGAATAGTTGAGATCCATCGGCGCCTCGCCTTCGACCAGCTTGGCGCGGCAGGTCGAGCACATGCCGCCCTTGCAGGCGAAGGGCAGATCGACGCCGGCGCGCAACGCAGCATCGAGGATCGCCTCGTCCTCCGCGACCGGAACGTCGCGCCGCTTGCCGTCGATGATCAGCGACGCAATGGCTTTTGGCGGCGCATCGGGCGCAACGATCTTCTTCGGCCGCGGCTTGCCGCCGAATTCGGAGACGAAGCGCTCAACATGGATGCGCTCGGCAGCGATGCCGAGTTCGCGGCAGGTCGCCTCGATGTCCTCGCTCATGCCAAGGGGGCCGCAGATGAAGACGTGATCGACGCTTCCCGCTGGCACCAGCGAGCGCAGCAGCACCCTCACCTTGTCGCCGTCGAGCCTTCCATGCAGGATCGGAATGTCCTGCTCCTCTCCGGAGATGACGTGGAAGAGCGACAGGCGATCGATGAAGCGATCCTTCAGCTCCTCGAGGGCCTCGAGGAACATGATGTTGTCGGTCGCGCGGTTGCCGTAGAACAGGAAGAAGCGGCTGTCGGGCTCACCCGCGAGAATGCCCTTCACGATCGAGAGGATCGGCGTGATGCCGGAGCCCGCGGCGAAGCCGACGTGGATGCGCCGGCCATCTGCCGGCGGGACCACGCCGAAGCGCCCGGTCGGCGTCATCACCTCGAGCTCGTCGCCGCATTTCAGCTCGTCGGCCGCCCAGTTCGAAAACGCACCGCCGTCGACCTTCTTCACGGCAATACGGATCTCGCCGTCATCGGGGCCGGAGCAGATGGAATAGGAGCGCCGCACCTCCTCGCCATCCAGCATGGTGCGGAGCGTCAGGTACTGACCGGGCGTGAAGGCGTAATCGCCGGCGAGTTCGCCGGGGATGGCGAAGGTCATGGAAACGGCGTCGGAGGCCTCGCGGCGGAGGTCGTTGACGGCCAGGCGATGGAAGCGCGGTGCGGCTGCTGACATGGTCAATGACACTTGAAATAGTCGAAGGGTTCGCGGCAGGACCTGCACCGCCAGAGCGCCTTGCAGGAAGTCGAGCCGAATTCGGACAACAGCTCGGTCTTGTCCGAGCCACATTGCGGGCACGCGACGGCCTGCTCGCCGAACAGCGCGCGGCGCGAGTGGGAGGCTTGCGGCGGCGCGATGCCATAGGCACGCAGCTTCTGGCGTCCCTCCTCGCTCATCCACTCGGTGGTCCAGGCCGGCGACAACACCGTCCGCACCTTCGGCTGGCGGAAACCGGCGCGCTCCAGCGCCAGCTCGATCTCGAGCGCGATCATGTTCATGGCCGGGCAGCCCGAATAGGTCGGCGTGATCGCGACCTCGACACGATCGCCGTCGAGCACGACATCGCGCAGCACGCCGAGATCGGCAATGCTCAGCACCGGAATTTCCGGATCGACCACGCTCGCCGCGGCGTCCCAGGCACGCTGGCGCAGTGCGGTGCTGTCTTCGGCCACAATCACCATGTCTGCCCCGGGAACGTTCGCTGCATCGATTGCAACTCAGACAGGAGGTGCCCGAGATGCTCGCTGTGGCGACCGGAGCGACCGCCCTGTTGCATCCAGTCGGTCTGCGGCAGCGTGAGCGTCGCTTCCCCGATGACACCGGACAGCGTCGTCAGCCAGCGGCCGCGCAAGGTGCCGGGATCGACGGCGATACCGGCATGGATCAGGCCGCGCTCGCCGTCGTCGACGGCAAACATCTCGCCGGTGAAGGCCCAGAGATGATCGATGGCGGCCTGCGCCCTTCGATGGCTCTCGTCGGTGCCGTCGCCGAGCCGGATCATCCATTCCGAGGCGTGGCGCAGATGATAGGCGCTTTCCTTCTCCGACTTGGCGGCAATGGCCGCGAGCGTCGCATCGCGCGAAGTCATCATCGCGCGCCAGTAGAGATCGGCAAAGGCGGAATAGAAGAACTGCCGCACCAGGGTCTGGGCAAAATCGCCGTTGGGCTGCTCGACCAGCAGCAGGTTCCGGTACTGCCGCACGTCGCGCAGATAAGCGAGCTTGTCCTCGTCATTCTCCTTGCCTTCGGCCTTGGCGGCGTAGGTGTAGAGCTCGCGCGCCTGGCCGATGAGGTCGAGCGCGATGTTGGAAAGCGCCATGTCCTCTTCCAGCATCGGCGCGTGGCCGCACCATTCCGAAAGTCGATGGCCGAGGATCAGCGCATCGTCGGCGCGGCGCAGCGCGTAGAGCACCAGCGGCGTCTCGGTGACCTCGATGTTGGCGACGGCCATCACATATGCCCCACTTCCTCAGGCACCTCATAGAACGTCGGGTGCCGGTAGATCTTCGATTCCGCCGGCTCGAACATCATGCCCTTCTCGGCAGGATCGCTCGCGGTGATCGCGGTCGACGGCACGACCCAGATCGACAGGCCCTCGCCGCGGCGGGTGTAGATGTCGCGGGCGGCCTGCAACGCCATGGTCGCGTCGCTCGCATGGAGCGAGCCGACATGCTTGTGCGCGAGCCCGTTGCGGCTGCGAATGAAGACTTCCCACAGCGGCGTGTTCGGCGTGGCCATATCGATCTCCCTATTCGGCGGCTTGCGCGGTCTGGCGCTGCGCGCGTTTGGCGGCGTAGCTGGCTGCGGCCTCGCGCACCCAGGCGCCGTCGTCGTGGGCCTTGCGTCGCGCCGCGATGCGGTCGCGGTTGCACGGGCCGTTGCCGGCGAGCACCTGCTTGAACTCCGTCCAGTCGATCTCGCTGTAGCGCCAGTGCCCGTCCGCATCCTGGGTCATGCCGGGATCGGGAATGGCGAGGCCGAGATACTGCGCCTGCGGCACGGTGGCATCGATGAATTTCTGGCGCAGCTCGTCATTGGAGAAGCGCTTGATCTTCCATTTGGTCGACGTGTCGCTGTGCTGGCTCGTCGCATCGGGCGGGCCGAACATCATCAGCACCGGCCACCACCAGCGGTTCAGCGCATCCTGCGCCATCGCCTTCTGCTCGTCAGAGCCGCGGCAGAGCGTCAGCATGATCTCGTAGCCCTGGCGCTGGTGGAACGACTCCTCCTTGCAAACGCGGATCATCGCGCGCGCGTAAGGACCGTAGGAGCAGCGGCAGAGCGGGATCTGGTTCATGATCGCGGCGCCGTCGACCAGCCAGCCGATGGTGCCGATGTCGGCCCAGGTCAGCGTCGGGTAATTGAAGATCGAGGAATATTTGGCTTTGCCCGCGAGCATCGCGTCGACCAGCTCTTCGCGCGAGGTGCCGAGCGTCTCGGCGGCGGCATAGAGATAGAGCCCGTGGCCGCACTCGTCCTGCACCTTGGCGAGCAGCGCCGCCTTGCGGCGCAGCGTCGGCGCGCGCGTGATCCAGTTGCCCTCGGGCAGCATGCCGACGATTTCGGAATGGGCGTGCTGGGAGATCTGGCGCGTGAGCGTCTTGCGATAGGCCGCCGGCATCCAGTCGTTCGGCTCGATGCGCTCCTCGGCATCGATGCGGGCCTGGAACTGCGCGGCCTTGGCCGCGTCCTCGAGACCGCGATCGTCGGTCTCGGCCGTGTTCAGCGCCTGGGTATACATGCGCGTCCTCCCGTTTTATTGGGAGGCAATATATAACAAAAATTACGTCATGCAAGATATTTCTGTAACATAAAGATCAGGCACCGAACCGCCGCTCCAGAAGCTTTCGGGCCGGCGGGAGCGCCCCCTTTTCATTGGTTCCATGACCGTCAAGCCATTGTTCGGACGGGGCAAGCAGCGCGCGATAGATCTCGCCGCAGAGCGCACGGGCGGCCCTGCCTGGCCAATCCGCCGGCAGCAGGCTGTCGGGCAGCAGCGGATCGCGCAGCACGACGCGACGGTAATGATGGATCAGCAGGATGCGCGCGGTGAAGGCGTCGGCTTCGGACAGATCCGTGCCGCGGCCGATCGCGGCGCGCAGCGGTTCGAACGTCTTCATGAATTTCAGATAGGCATCCGCAGTGCGCTCCAGCGGCCAGCTCGCGCTGAGCAGACGGCGGCCACTGTCGTCCTCCGCTGAGACTTCGAGACGGATCGCGCCGGCGGCCTCGTCCGGCACCGGCACGCCCGACGGCGCAACCCAGACGCCCGGCAGCGGACTGCCGAAGCCGGCATTGCGCAGCGCTTCGCGCGAGGCGTCACGGTCCTCGCCATTGCCGATCAGCAGCAGCTCGAAACGCCCGGTCCAATCCGACGGCGGGGAACCGTAGATGTGGTGCGTCGCCGCTTCAAACGTCTGCCGGCCCTTGTCGGCCAGGCGATAGAAACTGTTGCGGCCGACCTTTTCGCGCGTCAGCCAGCCGTCGGCGGCAAGGCGCGACATCGCGGTCCGCACTACGCCGCTGTCGATATCCAGGCTTTCGAAGAATTCCAGCAGCGTGCCCAGCCACACGGAGCCGCCGCGCGGCACGATGGCATCGCCGAACACGGTGATGACGATGGAGCCGGTGCGCGAGGGCTCGCGCTTGAGCTGGTCGATGATGCGGGAGAGCGGATGCGCCATGCGGCATGGCTTAGCGCGTTTGATGCGGCCGCGACAATGGACGGAAACGACGGTCTTGCTCTCCCTCGCCGTTCTCACGCGGAGAGGGGTGGGATGAGGGGCCTCTCTCCGCGCATGAGATGAACGTGAGACCTGTACCCCCTCACCCGGATCGCATCTCCGATGCGACGTAGCCGAAGCCTTGCTTCGGCGTTCTTACGTATGGCCGCCGAAGGCGGCCTATGCCTCTCCCCGCAAGCGGGGCGAGGTGAAGAGAAGTGCTACCGATGCGGATCGGGATAGGCGAGGCTCCGCCAGCCGCCGCGGTCGAACGGGCGCCAATGGCCTTCCTTCTGCGCGAGGCGGTCGGCCACGGCGTAGACGACGGCGGGGTGATGACCCATGCCGCAATGGCTGCTCTCGACCTCGATGCTCTCGGTCTGCGCGCCTGATTTCTCCATGCAGCCCTGCCAGGCGCAGACACCGTCGGTGCGGCTGAAGATGGCGGTGGTCGGCACCGGCGGCGGCACGGCAAGCTCGCCACCGAACTGCGGATCGACCTCGTCAGCCTTGCGGCCGCTCGCCCATTCATAGACACGCCAGGCATTGGTCGAATGGGGATTGCCCGCAAAGGGGCTGCCGAGCGTGATCACCTGACGCACGCGATCGGGCATCATCTTGGCGAGCTGGCGTGCGTAGAGGCCACCTAGGCTCCAGCCGACCAGGCTGATCTTGCGGCCGTGCGTGTCGCTGAGCTCCTCGACCAGATCGACCATCGCATGCTGCACGCCCTCGCGCAGGCCGTAATTGCGGCCCTGGCGCCAGCCGCTGACCGCGTAGCCCTTGCTGGTCAGAAAGCTGCGCAACGCGCGCGTCGACGCATCGGAGGCCACGAGGCCCGGCAGCACCAGCACCGGATGCCCGTCGCCGCGCGGCGCGAGGCTCAGGAGCGGCAGCGCGCCGAGGAATGCGCCGAACTCGTGGATCGCGCGTCCTTCGAGAAACATCAGAGTACGGGACGGCGGACGCAGCGTCTGGGCAGTAGCGGTCATCAATGGATCCCCTGGAGAAGGCGCCGGCTTTGAGCCGGCAATGGGCATGAATTCCAATACGCCGGCTTCTTGAACGTTCCGCAGCGCAACATGAATCAGCTAGGCGGCCGGTTCCCGACATTCAAGCGGGAGAGTCGCGGGGCGACAATAGGCCCACGCGTTAATGCTAACGGCCGTGACGCAAAAGTCACAGCAAGCGAAGCAGGAATTCTACGGAGTAGAGCGCAAGTCCGGCGAGCCCGCCGATCAGCGAGCCGTTGAATCGGATGTACTGCAGGTCGCGCCCGATGTTGATTTCGATCAGCGAAATCAGCTGCGCCATGTCCCACGCCTTGACCTGATCGGAGATGAAGGTCGAGACGCCGCTCTTCTGATCGGCAACGAAGCTGCGCAACACCGTCACCACGCCCTTGTTGATCTCGCCGCGCAGCTCGGCATCGCCGGCAAGCGCCTCGCCTGCAGAGGCGAACATGCCGGCGAGATGATGCTGCAGCACCTGCGTCTCGCCGCTCGCGCTGCGCTCGATGAAGGAGCGCGTATTGGACCAGACGGTGCGGGCGAGGTCGGCAAGCTCCGGCCGCGCGAGCAGGTCGCGCTTCAGGCCGTCGATGCGGTCGATATAGGCCTGGTCGGTGCCGAGCCGGTCGACGAAGCTCAGCACCATGCGATCGAACTCGCCGCGGAACGGATGCTTGGGATCGCTGCGCACTTCGTTGAAGAAGGCGGTGGCGGAGGCCACGATCTTGTTCACCAGAAACTTGTCGGCGCGGTAGAGCGTGAGCAGGGTCGGCAACTCCGCGCGCACCTTCTCGCGGATCATCGCCATCGTTTCCTTCTGGTTCAGCGTCTCGTGCATCACGCGCAGGAGATCGTCGAACAGGATCTGGTGCCGGCCCTCCGCGACGAAGCCGCGCAGCGTGCCGGCGGCAAGCGGCGCGAGATCGATCGCCTGGAGCTGCGAGGACATGCGGCGGATGATGAAGGTCATCAGCCCGGAACTTTCCGTCGCGGACACGGCCTCCGGCAGCAGGCGCAGGGCGAAGCGTGCAAGGTCGTCGCTGCGCTTGCGGTCGCGCAGCCAGTCGGCAACGAAGGAGCCGAAGTCGATCTCCTTCAGCTTGGCCTCGACGGGACCTGCCTCGAGGAAATGCACCTGGATGAATTCGCCGAGCTTATCGGCGATGCGGGCCTGGTTGCTCTGGATGATCGCGGTATGCGGGATCGGCAGGCCGAGCGGACGCTTGAACAGCGCGACCACGGCATACCAGTCGGCGAGCCCGCCGATGGTCGCGGCCTCCGCGAAGGCCGCGATGAAGCCGAACATGGGGTGCACGGGCAGCAGCCATTTCGCGATCACGAACAGCGCCAGCGTCGAAGCCAGCACCAGCGTCGCCAACGCCTTCACACGGCGCAGCTCGGCCGCGCGTTCGGCGTCGCCCGGGGTGTCGAAGGAGAAGGTGGCGGGAGCGTTCATGGTGAATTCTTAGCGCGTCAGTCTCGGCGTGTCCCGGACGCGGTGCAGCGTGCAACGATGCACCGCAGAGCCGGGACCCAGCAACACCCAAAGGAAGATGGACCCCGGATCAGCAGTGCACCACGCCACTGGACGATGCTTCGCATCGCCAGGGGCGCGCTGCACTGCATCCGGGGAACGCAGGAGAAAAACAAAAGGCCCGCCGAAGCGGGCCTCAAATTTCAGTTTGCACTCAGAGCGCCGGATCAGGCGGTCTTGTTGTAGACCTTGGCGAAGTTGTCCTGAGCGGACTTCGCACCGTTGGCGGCGAGCTTGCCGAGATAGTCGGCGGTCGCCTTGGCGCGCGAGACGAACACTTCGCCGCGAGCGCGGAGCAGGCTCGACTGGATCTCGACGGCTTCGCTGACCGACTTGGCGGACGCGAGCTTGTCGATGCCCGAGAAGAACGCCTCGGCGTCCTCGTAGATCGCCTGCTGGATGTTGCGGCTGATCTTGCCGGCCTGAGCAACGGACTCGGTCACGGCGTTCTCGACGGCGGCGGTCACGCGCTCGGAGCCGGCGAAAGCCTCGGCAGCACGGTCCTTGGCGGTGTTCGCGCTCTTCTTGACGAACTCACGGGCAGCCTCGGGAACTTCCAGGTTCTGGATGTTCTTGAAAGCGTCCTTGAAGCCCTCGAAAGCGGTGTTGGTTTCAGTGGTCATGGGGTTCTCTCCATCCTCATTGGGTTGAGCTATGGGCTCACCCCGTCCGCGTTGGCCCGGGGCACGGCTTATATGGCACGGTTAATTGTGCGATGCAATATTCGTATTGCACTGCGGCATCACGAAATCGTGAACAGCCTTAACGAGCGGCATCGTGATGCCTCTCTCGCCAACCGCCCAGACATAGGCCCGATCCGGGCCTATGTTGGACGGCGCTCTTGTGCTGGACGGCTCGCTTAGTGCTGGACGGCGCCTGGCAGCCCATAGGCTTCCATCTGGGCCTGGACCTGCGCGACGTTGTGGCCGAGCACGACGATGTCATGGGTCTTGCCCCCGACATCCCTGACATGGTCGCGCAGCAGGGCCTCGGCCTTGAAGCCGAGGCTCTCGAACAGGGCAATCGCCGCCTGCTGGTCGACCGTCATCTGAACCGAGAGCTTCTCGAGGCCCGCGCCGAGCGCGAGGGCGAAGGTCTCCTGGGACAGCGCCTTGCCCACCCCCTTCCCGCGCACGTCGACCGAGACCACCATGCGGATCTCGCCGACATGGGGCGACCAGGAATGCGGGTCGCGCACCAGCGTGCCGCAGCCGACGACCTTGCCGTCCCTCACCGCGAGCAGGCTCTGAATGGCGCCGCGCTCGATCTCCTTGACCCAGGCCGACAGCACCTTCGGCTCGCTGATGTTGCGCGGCAGGAACAAGAGGTCATGGGTCGGCAGGCCCTTGCCGAAGGCGAGCACCGCGGCTTCGTCCGCGGGCGACATCAGGCGGATCTCGATATCGCCGGCGTCGGTCTTGACGTGACGCGGATAGGAACGCTGCTCGTTCATGTCGATCTCTTCCCCAGCCAGGAGTCCAGTTTCGGCCACAGCCGTTTGACCGCGTTGGCGCCGGCGACCAGCGAGACGTGACCGCCCTTCAGCATCACCTCTTCCTTGTCGACCGAGCCGACCTTGGCGATCAAGTGCTTGGCGGCGTCATAGGGCACGATGTGGTCGTGCTCGGCGACCGCATGCAGCATCGGCACCTTGATGTCTTCGAGCTTCGCCGCGCGGCCGCCGACCGACATCGTGTCGTTGAACAGCTTGTTGTCCCACATCAGATCCTTGGTGATGGTGCGGAAATATTCGCCCGCAAGCGGCAGCGTGTCGGTCGCCCAGCGATCGAACATCCGGTAGGATTTGACGAACTCGTCGTTCCAGATGTTTTCCCAGAGCTGGATCTGGCTCACCGTGCGCGAGGCCGGCCGCAGCATCTCGAACGAGGACAGGATCATCTCCGGCGGCACGTTGCCGACGCTGTCGACGAGGCGATCGACGTCGAAATAGCGGCGATCGGAGAAGTTCGAGAACAGCTTCATCTCGCGGAAGTCGATCGGCGTGGTGAAGCAGATCAGGTTCTTCATCGGCCCGTCCTTGTGGATCGAACCGTAGAGCAGCGACAGCACCCCGCCGAAGCAATAGCCGATGACGGAAACGTCCTGCTCGCCGGAATCGGCCTGCACGCGGCGGACGCAATCCGGGATGAAGTCGAGGACATAGTCCTCCATGCGCAGGCTCTTCTCCTCGGGCCGCGGCGCGCTCCAGTCCAGCATGTAGACGTCGTAGCCGCGCTTCAGCAGGAACTCGATGAAGCTCTGGCCCGGCACGAGGTCGAGGATGTAGCCGCGATTGGTCGTCGCCATCACGATCAGCACCGGCACGCGATAGATCTCGTCGGTCATCGGCCGGTAGTGATAGAGGCTCATGGTGCCGCGCGAATGCAGCACGTCCTTCGGCGTCGAGCCGAGCGTGGGTCCGGAGGTCGAGAAATATTCGACGCCCTTGATGCTGCGCTGGATCGCGCGCTGCACCTCGGTCTGAATGCGCTCCGGGATTGCTGCGAAATCAAGTCCCGTCGGCGCGTTCATGACTGTCCTCCGTTTTCGGAGGGCGGACGCTTGGTCCGCGGCGGTTTCGGTGCCCCGTCGAAGCCTTGCGAGATGCCGGAACTTGCCGCGATCTGGCTCAGCATCGACTTCATCTCGCCGATCTGGGCTTCGATCGACTGCAGCCGTTCCGCAAGGCCTGTCACCTGCTCCCGGCTCGGCAGGTTCATCGTGACGAGGTATTTCTCCATGAGCTCGCCGAGCTGCTTCTGAGCACCTGCAGCAACTCCGCCCGCGCGGTTCATCGCCTGTGAAAACTCGGGCGAAGACATGGCCTGGTTGGCGAAGGTGTTGAACCCCTTCTCCATATCCCCCACCATCTTCTGCCACATGGCGACCGGGTCGTTGGTCTTGTCGGTCATCGGCGTCCTCCTGGTACCGAGAGCTTCGACGCCCTTCTTTTTCGCCATACCACACCGTTGCGAGGGAGCGGTCAACCGGCAGGTCGCCCGGTGCGGCGCACACGGCTTCTTTGCCGCGTGAAACCGTGCGATACAGCATCAGCCAGCAGAGAGGGAACGCATCCGTGACCGCCCATCAGCCGCCCCAGACCGTCCGCGCCAACGGCATCGACATCTGCTACGAGATCTTCGGCAACGACAATGCCGAGCCGCTGCTGCTGATCATGGGGCTCGGCGCGCAGATGATCCATTGGGACGATGCGTTCTGCGAGCAGCTCGCCACGCACGGCTTCCGCGTGATCCGCTTCGACAATCGCGACATCGGCAAGTCGAGCCATCTCACCGGCGGCAAGCGCCTGACGCCGCTCGAACTGCTGAAGCTGCGCTTCCTCAGGATTCCCGTGGCCGCGCCTTACAGGCTGATCGACATGGCGAAGGACACCGTCGCCCTGATGGATGCGCTCGGCATCAAGTCGGCACATCTGGTCGGCGCGTCCATGGGCGGCATGATCGCCCAGGAGGTGACGCTGTCGTTCCCCGATCGCGTGCGCTCGCTCACCTCGATCATGTCGACGACGGGAAATCCGCGCGTGCCGCCCCCGACCCGCGAAGCCGCCGCCATGCTGATGGCACCCCCGCCGCAGAGCAAGGAGGAGTTCATCGTCCGCTTCGGCCAGACCTGGAAAGTCCTGCGCGTCGGCTCCTTCCCGGAAGAGGAAGCGCTCGACCTCGGCCGTGCCGAACGCGTGTTCGCGCGCGGGCTCAATCCGGCCGGCGTGGGCCGGCAGCTCCGCGCCGTGCTCGCCTCCGGCAGCCGCAAGGAGCGGCTGCGCAACGTGAAGACGCCGACGCTCGTGATCCACGGCACGGTCGATCCGCTGGTGCGCCCCGAAGGCGGCAAGGACACGGCAGAGTCCATTCCGGGCGCGAAGCTGCTGATGATCGACGGCATGGGCCACGCCCTGCCGATGCGGTTCTGGCCGGAGATCATCCGCGCCATCGACAAGCATGCGCACGGCGCGGCGGCGCAGGCAGCGTAGACCGCCCCGGCCTCCTCAGGTTTCCTCGCGGTGACCTTGTGAGGCGACGGGTACTCACTTACGGCGCGCCCGCCCGGAAGCTATACAGGCTTCACTCAGTCGCAAGATAAAGAGGCTGCGGCCTCTCGGAGCCCCCATGCATCCCATCATCCGGCCCGCCGCAATGATTGCGGCTTCGATCTTCATGATGTCCCTCGGCAGCAGCGCCGCAATGGCGGGCAGCGCGCAGGAAGAGGCCAATCGCACCGCCGTGCTTGCGTTCTACGAGAAGGGCCTCAACCAGAAGGACGTCGATGCGGCTCTCGCCTATGTCGGCGACCGCTACGTCCAGCACAATCCGAATGCCGCCGACGGCGCGGAGGGCTTCCGGAAGTTCATCGGCTTCCTGCGTGAAAAGTTTCCGAACTCACGCAGCGAGATCAAGCGGAGCTTCGTGGACGGCGACTACGTCATCCTGCACGTCCACTCCGTTCGCGAGCCCGGCACCAAGGGGCGCGCGATCGTGGACATCTTCAAGCTGGAAAACGGCAAGATCGTCGAGCACTGGGACGTCGTTCAGGAGATTCCCGAAAACCCGGCGAACGGCAACACGATGTTCTAGCGCGATGAGGTAGCCGGGATGGAGCGCAGCGCAATCCGGGACCACTCTCTCGGCAGATGCGTCGCCCCCGGATTACGCTTCGCTCCATCCGGGCTACAAAGACCACCTAGCTCTTCTTCGCCATCCAGATCACGTGGCGCGCGCCACCGCCTCTGCCGGTGGCGCGGATGTTGACTTCGTTCACGTCGAAGCCAGCGCGCTTAAGGCGCTTGGTGAAGGCCGGGTTGGGTCCCGACGACCAGACGGCGAGCACGCCCCCCGGACGCAGCGCCGTCTTCGCCGCCTGCAATCCGCTGGCACTGTAGAGCGCATCATTGCCCTTCCGTGTCAGCCCTTCCGGCCCGTTGTCAACGTCGAGCAGAATGGCATCGAACGCCGAGCTCTTGGCGCCGATCACTTCGCCGACGTCGATCTCGCGGATGCTCACCCTCGCATCGTCGAGACTGCCACCAAAGACCTCTGCCATCGGCCCGCGCGCCCAGGCAACGACCGAGGGGACGAGTTCGGAGACCACGATCTTCGCCTTGGCGCCGAGCACCGCGAGCGCCGCGCGCAAGGTAAAGCCCATGCCGAGGCCGCCGATGAGGACGACGGGCTTTGCGACCTTCTCGATCTGTTTTGCCGCCAGCGTCGCGAGCGCCGCCTCGGAACCCGACAGGCGGCTGTTCATCAGCTCGTTGGTGCCGAGCTTGATCGAGAATTCCTTGCCCCGCCGCATCAGGCGGAGCTCCTCGTTGGAGCCGGGGATCTTGGCGGTGTCGAGTTTTTCCCAGGGAATCATGCCCGACGTTTAGCACGATTTTCTTCGTGGCTTCGTAGCCCGGGTTTCCTACCCGCCCGCCCAGACGTCGAGCACATAGCGGTTCTTCGTCCCCATCTCCTCGATCCAGCGGGCGCTGGCGGCGGCATCGCTGCCGGTCTTCTCGCGATGGACCGCGACCAGCGCGGCTTTCACGTCGGGCTCCATCTTGCTGCCGTCGCCGCAGACATAGATGATCGCGCCCTGCTCGATCAGCGGCCAGACCTTGTCCTTCTGCGCGGCGAGGACGTGCTGCACATAGGTCTTCGGTCCATCGGCGCGCGAGAATGCGGTGAACAGCTCGGTGATGCCGTCTGCTGCCAGCTTCTTTAGCTCGTCCGCGTAGAGAAAATCCTGGTCGGGATGGCGGCAGCCGAAGAACAGCATGGCCGGACCGAGCGTGGCGCCCTTCGCCTTGCGCGCGGCGCGCTCCTGGAGGAAGCCGCGGAACGGCGCGAGGCCGGTGCCCGGGCCGATCATGATGATCGGCACGGATGGATCGTCCGGCAGGCGGAAGCCGGCCTTGGTCTCGCGAACGGTGGCGTAGATCGCATCGCCGGCGCGGCGATTGGCGAGATAGTTCGAGCAGATGCCCTTGTAGGTTCCGCGCCCCGAGGCGGCCGGTCCCTCGACCACGCCGACCGTGACGCTGCAACGCGCCGGGTCGAGCGACGGCGAGGACGAGATCGAGTAATAGCGCGGCGCCAGCAGCGAGAGCATTTCCAGATAGACGTGGAACGGCAATTCGCAGGCGGGATGTTCGAGCAGCAGGTCGAACACCGATTTGCGCCTAGCCAGGATCTCGCCGCGGTAGCGCTCGAGCGGCTCGGGCTCCTCGCCGACGAAGGCGAGCAGTTTCGGCTTCGTCACCGGGCAGCGGGTGTGCTCGGCCATGGTCTGGATCTGCTTGCGGGTTGCGACCTGTTGCAGCTCGACGAACTCGCTGAGCAGGCGTCCGACCGACACGGCATTGCCGACCGGCAGTTGCGCGCGGCGGCCTTCTGCGACCTGAAGCCTGATCTGGTCGGCCGGCAGGAAGCCGAAGCGGCGGGCGACCGAATCCACCAGGGTCGGATCGTTGCGCGGGACCACGCTCAAATGATCGCCGACGCGATAGGTGATATTGGCCGGCAGCTGCACCTCGATATGGCGCGTCGAGCGCTCCGACGGATTGGCGCCGCTCTTGTTCTGAAGCTCGTCATTGGCGAGCACCTTCATCGCCACCGCGCCGCCCTGGGCGACGATGGTGTTGACGGCGGTGACCGCGACGGGCTCGATTGCGTAAAGCGGATCGTCCTCCGCCGTGCGGGTGAAATTCCAGTCGATGCCGAATTCCTTGGTCGCAACCTGTGCGGCCGCCGGGAACCATTTCTGGAACTGGCCGTCGAGATCGCTGCGCGCATCGCCCTCGCCGCGCGGATAGACCGCGCGCGCGCCATGCTTGGACAATTGCTCGTCGATGAAGCGCGGCACCGATTGATAGGTCGCGGCCCAGTCGCTGTTGCCGCAGCCGAACACGGCGTAGCGCACGCCGGCGAAGGCGTCCTTCGGCATCTCGTCGCCGAGCCATTTGACGAACTGCGTCGCATTGTCGGGCGGCGCGCCGTTGTAGGAGGCGCAGATGATCAGCACGCCGCCTTCCTGCGGCAGCTTGCCGACATAGTCGTCGAGCGGACCGAGATGCACGGCAAAGCCGTTGATCTCCGCGAGGTCCGCCATGCGCGTTGCGAGTTCCTCGGCGGTGCCGAGATTGGAGCCGTACAGCACCAGCATCGGCGTGTTGTGGCCGGGCCGCGTCGTGGGCTGGCGCTGCGCCTTCGGCGCCGAGGATACGGCCGCGACGGGCCCGCCATAGGCGCCGCGCTCGCGGTCGGCGCGCGGCCGGACCTTGATCTTGAAGCCTTCCGGCTTCATCGTCAGCGTTTCCTTCAGATGCATCTGGTAGCGCTGGTGGTCGATCAGCTTGAAGCGCTGCAGGATCATGCCGAGCGCGAGCGCAGCCTCGTGCATGGCGAAGCCGCGGCCGATGCAGGCGCGCTGCCCGTTGCCGAACGGCTTCCAGGCGTTGATCGGCCGCTTGGCCTCGGCTTCCTTGCTGAAATTCTCGGGGTCGAATGCATCGGGATTGGGACCCCAAACGCTGGGATCACGATGCAGCGCGGTCACCAGGATGGTGATGAACGTGCCCTTGCGGAGCTTGTACTTGCCGCCGCCGATGGTCTCGTCGGCGAGCGGCGAGATGCCATAGGCGGGCGCAGGCGGCCACAGCCGCAGCGCCTCCTTCAGGATCTGGGTGATGTAGGTGAGCTGCGTCACCTGCTGGTAGGTCGGCTTGGCGTTGACATCAGGACCGAAGACGCGGTCGACCTCGTCATAGGCCTTCTTGAGAATCTCAGGATGCTTGAGCAACGCATAGAGCGTGTAGGACAACAGGCCGCTGGTGGTCTCGTGACCTGCGATCAGGAAGGTGTTGATCTGGTAGCGGATGTTGATGTCGTCGAGCTGCTCGCCGGTCGAGCGGTCGACGCCGGTCATCATCGCGGCGAGCATGTCCTTCTTGTCGTCGATCCCTTCCGAGCTCTTGCGGCGCTCGGCGATGATCTCGTCGACCATCTTGTTCATGAAGGCGACGTCTTCGCCCATGGTCTTGCGCCGCTTCTGCATCCAGAGCTGCTCGAACGGCAGGCCGCGCGTCATCATGATGGTTTCGAGCGAGCGCACCAGCGACTCGACGAAGGGGTGGTAGTCGCGCCGGTAGAACGAGTTGAAGCGGTACTCGAAGCCGCACAGGCCGATCGTGTCGAGCGTCAGCGCCGTCATGTCGTGGACGACGTCGATCTCGTCGTCGGCGTTGAGCCGGTCCCATTTCTGCACGAGCTGCTCGGCGATATCGACCATGCTCGGGTGATAGGACTGCATGGCGCGGTTGCCGAACGGCTGCAGCAGGATGTTGTGTGCCTTGCTCCAGTTCGGCTCCCTGGTGTCGGCGGTGAACAAGCCGTCGCCGCCGACCGCGCGCACGCGCCGGAGCGCACCGCGCACCGTCTTGTCGAAACGCTTCTCGTCGGAGAGCTCGTCGACGAGGTCATGGCCGGAGACGACGACGATCGGCGAGCCCATCATGTCGAGCCAGAAGATTGGCCCGAGCTCCTTCGCCAGCCGCGTCAGGTGCTGTACCGGGGCAGCCGAGTCCAGCGACAGCATGTTGCCGACCACCGGCTTGGTCGGCGGCTGCGGGATCGGGTCCAGACGGTTCTTGGATGACGACATGAAAAGTGCTTCCCCCTGAATCGAAATTCCCTGCCGTCATTGCGAGCGAAGCGAAGCAATCCAGAAGTGTCCGCGGAAGCAGTCCGGATTGATTCGTCGCTTCGCTCCCCGCAATGACGGGCTCGCAACAACGAGCTAGCCAAACCGCCTTCTACGCCATTCGATCAGCCTGGCGCTGACCTCTTCCGGCTTCTCCTGCTGCGTCCAATGGCCGCTGTCCTTCACCAGATATCTCTCGAGGTCGGAGATCAGCTTTTCCATGCCGTCGGCCGCAGATGGCGGCAGCACCGCGTCGTTCTCGGCCATGATCATCAGAGACGGCACGTGGATGTGGTGATCCAGCCCCTTCGCGCGCTCCCAATTGCGGGTGAAATTGCGATACCAGTTGATGCCGCCGGTGAAGCCGGTCTCCGTAAAGGTGTCGACGAACACCTTCTTCTCCTCGGCCGACAGGATCGGCGTGCGCGGATCGACCTTGGCGTCATAGGCCGCAATCATCTGCGGGAAGGCCAGATTGGTCTTCGACGAGGCGCCGACCCCCGCGACCGGCGGCTCGTCCGGTTTCGCCGGCGGCCGCGCCAGCGGCTTGCGCATGAAGGCATCGAAGGTCTGCTCGACCCGGCTGCCGAAGATCCTGTCCGGCTCGCGCGCGGGATCCTGGAACTGGACGATGTACATCTGGTCGCCGAAGCGCTGGCGAAACAGCGCGATCGGGTCGATCGGAGCGCGGTCCCAATGCGGGGTGTTGACGCCGACGACGCCGGCGACGCGCGAGGGATGCCGCAGCGGCATCTGCCAGACGACGAAGCCGCCCCAGTCGTGACCGACGAAGATCGCCTTGTCGATCTTGAGATGATCGAGCAGCCCGACGAGATCGCCGGTCAGATGCTCCATGTCGTAGGCCTCGACCGGCTCGGGCCGGTCGGTCGCGCCGTAGCCGCGCTGGTCGGGCGCGATCACGCGGATGCCGGCCTCGCTCAGCGCCTTGATCTGGTGGCGCCAGGAGAAGGCGAGCTCGGGCCAGCCGTGACACAGCACCACCGGCGGCTTGTCGTCGGCCGGGCCAGCCTCATAATAGCCCATGCGGATTCCGTTCGTCTGCGCGAACTTGAGCGGCGGCATTTCAATCATCACGAACTTCCTACTCGGCCGCGCCCTTGATGTTCGACGCAGGCGGCGCGTAGGCCGCCTCCAGCGCGGCGAACTCCTCCGGCAGCATGTCGCACATCACCTGGACATGCGGAATGATGTTGGCACCGACGATGAAGCCGAAATCGAGCTGGTCGCGATAGCTCTGCACGGTGATGTTGAGCGCCTGCCCGTGCGTCGAGATCGACACCGGGAAGATGTGCAGCAGCTCGGCGCCGGCGGCATAGAGCGTCTGCCGCGGCCCCGGCACGTTGGACACCGTGATGTTGGCCGCCGGCGGCAGCACGTCCGACAAATTGGAGCGGCTGTAGAGCAGCGCCAGGATCTGCACCATGATCGGCGCGCCCAGCATCGAGATGTTGGAGACCTGGGGCATCAGCGCGCGCAGCGGATGCGACATCTCCTTGGACTTGGTCGATTGCGCGATGATCGCCTCGAGCCGCGCCTTGGGATCGTCGATGTTGGTCGCGATCGCGCAGATCATGCCGAACACCTGGTTGTTGGCCTCGGTGTTGCCCTCCTCGCGCAGCGAGATCGGCACGGCGGCGGTCAGGGATTTCGCCGGCAGCGTGCCGTATTGCAGGAGGTAGCGGCGGACCACGCCGGAGGCGAGCGCCAACACGACGTCGTTGAGCTTGCCGCCCGCCTGCTTGGCCAGCGCCTTCGCGCGAGACAGCGGGATCGACACGCCGGCAAAGCTGCGCTCCGACGAGATCGTCTTGTTGAGCATGGTCGGCGGCGACACCATGCTGGCGAGGCTCTCGCGCGACTTGGGATCGGAGACCTTGCCGAGCACCTCGGAGACGCTCTTGACCATGGTCGGGATGTTGCCGGCAAAGCGCACCGCGCTCTCGATCTGGTACATCGCGTTGTCGAACAGGATCGAGCCGATATCGCTCTTGCCGGTGCGCGGCAGTTGCAGGTTCTGGGCGGCCTTGCCGGCATCGAGCGGCTGGTTGAACAGCTGCTGATAGGAATCGAGCAGGTTCGCGGCGATGTCGCGCGGCTCCTGCCCCGGCTTGCTCCCACCCGTCGGCGGGTCGACCTGCCGAGGGATCGGCGAGATGTCGTAGATCATGTTGGTCAGCGCAGCGCCGGCTCCGCCGTCGATCGCGGCGTGGTGCATCTTGGAATAGAGCCCGACCTCGTTGTCCTTCATGCCTTCGAAGACATAGAATTCCCAGAGCGGGCGCGCCCGGTTCAGCAGCTTGGCGTGCATCCAGCCGACGATGCGCTCGAGGGTGGCGCGGTCGCGCGGCTGCGGCAGGCTGGCGCGGAAGATGTGACGATCGATATCGAACTGGTCGTCCTCGACCCAGGAGGGATGGTCGATGTCGAGCGGCGCTTTCTCCAGCCGCGCCTTGAGGATCGGCGCGATGTGGAGGCGCGAGACGATCATCGCCTTGAAGTCTTCGAAGAAGTCGCCCTTGTAGTCGTCGGGCAGGCGAAAGATCGCCATGCTGCCGACATGCATCGGCATCTCGGGCGTTTCCAGATACAAAAATGACGCGTCCAGCGACGACAGTTTCTTACCGTCAGCCATAGTTCCCTCCGCTCTTATTTGACGGGCACCTTTTGCCGGCGCTTCTCGTCAGGCCAATACTGCCCGCTCCGGCGGGGCATATGCAATGGCAAAGGGCCCGGCCCGGTCAAATGGCCAGAACTCCCCTTCCGGTTGCGCCAGCCGGTCCGCCACGGCCCACAGCGCCGCAGGGTTAACGCCGAGCCCGAGATGGCTCGCCAGATGCACCTCGATATTCTCGGCGCGGTCCGAGGGCCTGAGCAGGCAGGTCCGCCAGTTCACGACGCCGTCGGCGCGCGAATAGATCGACGTCGCCGGCACCGGCAGATCGCCCGCGATGGCTTCGCGCGCTTCCGCAAGATCCTCGACCCGCTCGCCGGACAGCGCCTCGTAGAGCCGCGTGGCGTTGGTTGCCCGCACGTCGTTGGCAAAAGGGCTGCCGAGCGTGATGACATAGCGGACCTTGTCGGGCGCCCAGAGCGCGAGATCGCGGGCATAGACCCCGCCAAGACTCCATCCGACCAGGCTGACCTTGCGCCCCGTCGCGGCATGGATTTCGGTGAGCCGGGCCCGCAGCGAATCCCGCATCCGTCCCAGCCCGCCGAGATTGCGGCCCATCCGCCAGGCATGTGCCTCGTAGCCGAGCTCGCTGAGATAGCGCCGCATCGGCGCCATCGACAAATCGCTGGCGAGAAAGCCGGGCAGCGCCAGCACCGGATGGCCGTCACCCCTCGGTGCGCGCATCAGGAGCGGCGAGAGCAGCAGGCTGGCGTTGAACTCGAACAGTCCGCGGGCTTCGGCCAGCAGCAGGCCGAGAGCCGGCGGACGAAGCCGGCCCGAATCCTGAGCTCCGTCCGGCCCGGACCGCACTATTTCTTCTTGTCGCTACTGCGCGGGCTGCCGAGACCGGCCATGGTGACGAACATGTCCTGAAACCGCTCGGCGATCTTGGGATCGAAGGTGAACCAGCTCTGGATGAGCGATTCCGGCGAGACCTTCTCGATGTTGCTGAGGACCTGCTGCTGCAGCTTGTCCATCACCGCCGTCTGCATCGGCGCCACGTCGGGCAAGCCAAAGAACTGGCGGGCTTCAAGGGGGGTGCAGTCGATTTCGATGTTAACTTTCATGTCCCCTCCGGATCAGATTCGAGCGGCCTGGCGGAGTATCGCCGCGAGTTGTGGTGCGACGCAAGCGACCTGATGGCGGCGGCCGGGCGCCGGCTTGCGCAATCGCCGGGTATGGTCAATCAAATCGCCTGCACCCGCATCCATCCGCCCGTCAATGCGGGGGCAGCATTGCTGCACAGCGGTGCAACTTGGCGCGTTCCTTGCTGGAATGGCGCTTGCACGGGTCGATAACTCTGGGCAACATGGATCAGTCAGCCCCGCCGAACAATCAAAAATCACCGGCGAGGCGGTGTGGAGAGGGTCAAGAATGTCAGTCGGTCGAAGTCTGTTTGCGGCGACGCTCGCCGGTACGCTTGCGTTGACGGTCACGTCGGCGTGGAGCCAGACGCTACGTTATGCCAACCAGGGTGACCTGAAGTCGCTCGATCCCTATACGCTCAACGAGAGCACCACCCACGCCCATCTCGGCCACGTCTATCAAGGCCTCACCGCACGCGACAAGGACCTCAAGATCATCCCGGCGCTGGCCGAAAGCTGGGAAACCCCGGAGCCGACCCGCTGGCGCTTCCATTTGCGCAAGGGCGTGAAATTCCACAACGGCGACCCCTTCACCGCCGACGACGTGGTCTTCTCGGCCGATCGCGTCCGCAAGAAGGGGTCCAACATGCAGACCCGCCTTGCGCCCGAGGTCAAGGTGGTCAAGGTCGACGACTACACCGTCGATTTCGTGCTGCCCTCGCCCAATCCCATCCTGCATAACTCGTGGGATGTCTGGTACATCATGGACAAGAAATGGGCCGAGGAGAACAACGTCGTCGACCCGACGCCGGTGGCGGCGACCACGCCGAGCTACGCCTCGCTCCATGAGAACGGCACCGGGCCCTTCATCATCGAAAGCCATCAGCCCGGCGTGAAGACGGTGTTCAAGGCCAACCCCAATTACTGGGGCAAGGTCGAGGGCAATCTGAAGGAGATCATCTTCACCCCGATCTCCTCCGACGCCACCCGCGTCGCCGCGCTGCTCTCGGGCGAGGTCGACGTCATCGAGCCGGTGCCGATCCAGGACATCTCCCGGGTCGATTCCAGCCCGAACGCCCAGGTGCTGAAGGGACCGGAGCTGCGCACCATCTTCATCGGCTTCGACCAGGTGCGCGACGAGCTGCTCTACTCCAACATCAAGGGCAAGAACCCGTTCAAGGACGCCCGCGTCCGCGAGGCCTTCTACAAGGCGATCGACATCGAGCTGATCAAGACGCGCGTCATGCGCGGGCTGTCGACGCCGTCGGCGCTGATGATCGCGCCGGAACTGTTCGCACTGTCCAAGAGCTTCACGCGTCCGAAATTCGATCCCGACGGCGCCAAGAAACTCCTGACCGAGGCCGGTTATCCCGACGGCTTCGAGGTCACCATGGACTGCCCGAACGATCGCTACGTCAACGACGCCGCGATCTGCCAGGCCGTGGTCGGCATGCTCGCCCGCATCGGCGTCAAGATCAATCTGCTGGCGCAGCCGAAGGCGCAGTACTTCGCCAAGGTGCTCAAGCAGGGCGGCTACCAGACCTCGTTCTACCTGCTGGGCTGGACGCCGAGCACGATGGACTCCCACAACGTGCTCTATGACATCATGGGCTGCCGCGACGATGCGAAATCCTCGCGGGGCGAGGCCAATCTCGGCGGCTACTGCAACAAGGAGTTCGACGCCATCACCGACAAGGTGCTGGTCGAAACAGACGCCGAGAAGCGCAACCAGCTGATCAAGGAGGCCTACGAGATCGGCATCAAGGACTGGTCGTACATCCCGCTGCACCAGCAGGCTCTCGCCTGGGGCGTCTCGAAGAAGGTCAACCTGCCGCAGCGTGCCGACAATCTCGTCATGTTCCACTGGGCGACCAAGAAGGAATAGCGTCGATTGAACACGAGGTCCCGGCAGCGTCAGGCTTCCGGGACCTTTCCTTTTCCGGCCGACAAGGACGTCGGCCGTCTGCTTACCAAGGAAAGTGGAAGGCATGCTCGCTTTCACGCTTCGCCGCGCCGTTCAGGCCATCGGCGTCATGTTCGCCGTCGGCATCATCGCGTTTTCGATGTTCCGTTTCGCCGGCGACCCCGTCAACCAGATCGTCTCGATCGACACTTCGGCGGCGGAGCGCGCGATCGTGCGCAAGTCGCTCGGACTCGACGATCCCGTGCCGGTGCAGTTCGTGCGCTATTTCGTCGATGCCGCGCAGTTCAAGTTCGGCGTTTCCTACCAGTTTCGCCAGCCGGTCTCGGCGCTGTTGAGCGAACGCATGCCGGCGACGCTGGAACTTGCGATCTGCGCGACCGTGTTCGCGATGGTGTTCGGCATCCTGATGGGTGTCTATTCCGCGCTTAAGCGCGACACCGCACTCGCGAAATTATTCCAGGCGGTCTCGTTGATCGGCATCTCGCTGCCGACCTTCCTGATCGGCATCCTGCTGATCTATCTGTTCGCGGTCACACTGGGCTGGCTGCCTTCGTTCGGCCGCGGCGAGGTGGTGAAGCTCGGCTGGTGGACGACGGGCCTGCTCACGCTGTCGGGCCTCAAGGCGCTGATCATGCCCTCGATCACGCTCGGCCTGTTCCAGATGACCCTGATCATGCGGCTGGTGCGCGCGGAGATGCTGGAAGTGCTGCGGACCGATTATATCCGCTTCGCGCGCGCGCGAGGGCTGACCACCCGTGCGATCCATTTCGGCCACGCGCTGAAGAACACCCTCATTCCCGTAATCACGGTGGCCGGACTTCAGTTTGGCTCGGTTATTGCATTTTCGATCATCACCGAAACCGTGTTCCAGTGGCCGGGCATGGGACTTCTGTTCGTCCAGGCCGTGCAAAACGTCGATATCCCGATCATGGCCGCCTATTTGCTGATGGTTTCGCTGATCTTCGTCACCATCAATCTGGTGGTCGACATTCTCTACACCGTGGTCGACCCGCGCCTGCGCGCGACGGTCGGCCGCGCCGCATAAGGCAGCCTGCATGTCCGACGCAGTCGTCTCCAATTCCAACGGGCAAAGCACGCAGCCGGCGCACGCGCGCGGCTGGCTCAGCCGCGCGCTCGACAGCGACGTGTTTTATTCGTTCCGCCGCTCCAAGCTTACCATGGTCGCGGCCACCATCACGATCCTGTTCTTCCTGCTGGCGATCTTCGCATCCGTGTTAGCGGTGCAGAACCCGTTCGATCCGGCACAACTCCAGCTGATGAATTCGCGGATCTCGCCGCTCTGGACCGCCGACGGCCAGAGCCCGTTCCTGCTCGGCACCGACGAGCAGGGCCGCGACGTGTTCTCCGCCATCCTCTACGGCATGCGCATCTCGCTCGCCGTCGGCGTCGCGGGCGTGATCTTTGCCGGTGCGCTCGGCATCGCGCTCGGCCTCATCGCCGGCTATTTCGGCGGCGCGGTCGACGGCGTGATCATGCGGATCGCCGACGTTCAGCTCACCTTCCCCGCCATCCTGATCGCGCTGCTGGTCAACGGCATCGCGAAATCGATCCTCGGCAATCGACTGGATGCCACCAGCATGCTGTTCGTGCTGGTCATCTCGATCGGCCTCAGCTTCTGGGTCGGTTACGCCCGGACCGTGCGCGGCTCCGTGATGGTCGAGAAGAACAAGGACTATGTGGCCGCTGCGCAGTTGATCGGCCTGCCCGCACCCAAGATCATGCTGCGGCATGTGCTGCCGAACACGATGGGCCCGATCCTGGTCATCGCCACCATCAACCTCGCGCTCGCCATCATCACGGAGGCGACGCTGTCCTTCCTCGGCGTCGGCCTGCCCGACACCATGCCCTCGCTCGGCACGTTGATCCGCATCGGCAACAACTATCTGTTCGCGGGCGAATGGTGGATCGTCGCCTTCCCCGGGCTCGCGCTCGCAGCCCTGATCCTGTCGATCAACCTGCTCGGCGACTGGCTGCGCGACGCGCTCAACCCGAAACTTCGCTGAGGCCATGACCGAACCCGTTCTCTCCGTGCGTAACCTTCAGGTCGAGTTCGCCTCGCGCCGCGGCACGCTGCGCGCCATCGACGACGTCTCCTTCGATATCGCCAAGGGCGAGGTGCTCGGCGTGGTCGGCGAATCCGGCGCCGGCAAGTCCGTCACCGGCCTCGCGGTGATCGGCCTGATCGATCCGCCCGGCCGCATTGCCGGCGGCGAAATCCGCCTTGCAGGAATGCGGATCGACAACCTCCCTCCGGAGGAGATGCGCCGCGTCCGCGGCAAACGCATCGGCATGATCTTCCAGGACCCCCTCACCTCGCTCAATCCGCTCTACAAGGTCGGCGACCAGATCGTGGAGACGATCCGGACCCATCTCAATCTCTCCGAAACGGCCGCCCGCCGCCGCGCCATCGACCTGCTGGCCGAGGTCGGCATCCCCGCGCCGGAGAAGCGCATCGACGGCTATCCGCACGAATTCTCCGGCGGCATGCGCCAGCGCGTGGTGATCGCGCTTGCCATCTGCGCCGAGCCCGAACTGATCATCGCGGACGAGCCGACCACCGCCCTCGACGTCTCCGTGCAGGCCCAGATCATCTCGCTGATCAAGCGGCTCGGCCGCGACCACGGCACCGCCGTGATGCTGGTAACCCATGACATGGGCGTGATCGCCGAAACCTCCGACCGCGTCGCGGTGATGTATGCCGGCCGCGTCGCCGAGATCGGCCCGGTGCAGGACGTCGTGAGAAATCCATTGCATCCCTACGCCAAGGGGCTGATGGGCGCGATCCCGACGCTGGCCGGCGAGGACAAGCGCCTGGTGCAGATCCCCGGCTCGATGCCGCGCCTGTCGGCGATCCCGCGCGGCTGCTCGTTCAACCCGCGCTGCGCATCCGCCTTCGATCGCTGCCGGGTCGACCGGCCGGAGCCGCTGTCGCGCGGCACACAGTCCGTGGCCTGCCATCTCTATGACACTGCGCCGGCGGAGACCGCGGCATGAGCACGCCCTTCGTCCAGGCCACCAATCTGCGCCGCGTCTTCGACGTCTCGAAGCCCTGGCTCAACCGCGTGCTGGAAGGCGGCCATCTCGAATACCTCAAGGCCGTCGATCACGTCACCTTCGACATCCGGAAGGGCGAGACCTTTGCGCTGGTCGGCGAGTCCGGCTCGGGCAAGACCACGGTGGCACGGATGGTGGTCGGCCTGCTGCCGCCGAGTTCCGGCGACGTGCTGATCGACGGCGTCTCGATGGCCGATCCCAGGCAGGCGCCGGCGCGGCGCAAGCTGCGCCGCCGCATTCAGATGATTTTCCAGGACCCCTATGCCAGCCTGAATCCGCGCTTCCGGGTCGATGCCATCATCTCCGAGCCGATCCGCGCCTTCGACCTGATCCAGGGCGAGCGCGACATCCAGGCGCGCGTCGGCGAACTGCTCAGCCTCGTCGGCCTGCACCCCGACGACCGCCTGAAGTTTCCGCATGAATTCTCCGGCGGCCAGCGCCAGCGTATCGCGATCGCGCGGGCGCTCGCCTCCAATGCCGAGTTCATCGTCTGCGACGAGCCGACCTCGGCGCTGGACGTCTCCGTGCAGGCGCAGATCCTCAACTTGATGCGCGACCTCCAGGACAAGTTCGGCCTGACCTACATGTTCATCAGCCACAACCTCGCCGTGGTCCGTCACATGGCGAGCCGCGTCGGGGTGATGTATCTCGGCCGCATCGTCGAGATCGCGGAGGGACGCGAGCTGTTTTCCCGCCCGCGCATGCCCTACACCAAGATGTTATTGGGCGCCGTGCCGGATCTGGCGATGAGCGGCCGCCAGCGCATTCCGGTGAAGGGCGAGATTCCGAACCCGATCAATCCGCCCCCTGGCTGCGCCTTCAATCCGCGCTGCCCGCTGGCGTTCGATCTCTGCCGCAAGGAAACCCCGGAACTGATCGACGGCGTCGCCTGCCACGCGGTGAACACCGCGCCGGTCCCGGCCTAACGCGCGCGTGCCATGCGGCCTGTGCATTTGGCATCCCAGTGCCGGTTGTGATCAATTGCGCGCGCCGCAAATGAGGTAGCCCATGGCCAGCAACGTCAATCCCGATCCCTTCACGACGCGTCCCGAGATCGAGGGTACGTTCGGCGTCGTCGCCACCACACACTGGATCGCGACCGCCGTCGGCATGGCCATCCTGGAAAAGGGCGGCAACGCCTTCGACGCCGGCGTCGCCACCGCCTTCACGCTCCAGGTGGTCGAACCGCATCTGAACGGCCCCGGCGGCGACGTCCCCATTATCGTCCATGACGTCAACCGCGGCCGCACCGAAGTGATCTGCGGCCAGGGCCCGGCCCCGGCCCGCGCCACCATCGCGCATTACAAGAGCGAAGGCCTCGATATGGTGCCCGGCACCGGCCTGCTCGCGGCTTGCGTTCCCGGCACCTTCGAATCCTGGATGATGCTGCTGCGCGACTACGGCACGATGCGCGTGCGCGACGTGCTGGAACCCGCCATCTCCTATGCCCGCGACGGCTATCCGCTGGTCGAGCGCGCCTGCGCCACCATCCAGACCGTCGAGCAGCTGTTCCGCAAGCACTGGCCGACATCGGCCGCGGTCTATCTGCCGAACGGCGAGGTGCCGAAGCCCGGCTCGATCTTCACCAACAAGACGCTGGCTGCGACCTACACCCGGATCCTGAACGAAGCCGAGAGCGGCGGCGGCGGCCGCGATGCCGAGATCGAGCGCGCACGCAAGGCATGGTCGCAAGGCTTCGTCGCCGAAGCGATCGACAAGTTCTGCCGCACGCAAGAGGTCATGGATGTCAGCGGCTCGCCGCATCGCGGCGTGCTCACAGCCGACGACATGGCGCGCTGGCAGCCGACGGTCGAGGCGCCGCTGACCTACGACTACGGTCGCTACACCGTCTGCAAGGCCGGCGTCTGGAGCCAGGGACCGGTCACGCTGCAGCAGCTCGCGCTGCTGAAGGGCTTTGCGCTCGATGGGCTCGATCCGACCGGGCCCGAATTCATCCATCTCCAGATCGAATGTGCCAAGCTCGCCTTCGCCGACCGCGAAAAATTCTACGGCGATCCCAAATTCAGCGAGATCCCGATCGCGACGCTGCTGTCGGATGCCTATAACGACGAGCGCCGCAAGCTCGTCACCGAGAAGGCTTCGCTCGATCTCCGGCCCGGCACGGTCGAGGGCTTCGGCGGCGTGGTCAAGCTGCGCCGCGCGGAAGGCCAACGCGAGGCCGTCGGCGCGCTCGGCGCCGGCGAGCCAACCGTGGGGCGCTTCGGCGAGGTGCGCGGCGACACCGTGCATTTCGACATCATAGACAAGGCCGGCAACATGGTGTCCTCGACGCCGTCGGGCGGCTGGCTGCAATCCTCGCCTGTCATTCCCGAGCTGGGCTTCTGCCTCGGCAGCCGCGCGCAGATGTTCGATCTGGAGGAGAATCAACCGGGCTCGCTCGCGCCGGGCAAGCGGCCGCGCACCACGCTGTCGCCGACCATGGCGCTGCGCGACGGCGAGCCTTACCTCGCCTGGGGTTCGCCCGGCGGCGACCAGCAGGATCAGTGGATCACGCAGTTCTTCCTGCGCCACGTCCATTGCAATCTCAATCTCCAGGAATCGATCGACGCGCCGGCCTGGCATTCCGAGCACTTCCCGATCTCGTTCTGGCCGCGCACCGCCCGCCCCGGCGTGCTCGTGGTCGAGAACCGCGTGCCGAAGGCGACGATCGAGAATCTGCGCGAACGCGGACACATCGTCGAGGTCGGCCCCGACTGGTCGGAAGGCCGTCTCACCGCGGCCTCGCGCGTCGGCGTACGCCGGCGTGCCGCCGCCAATCCGCGCGGCATGCAAGGCTACGCCGCGGGACGTTGAAGGCAGCACATGACCTGGTCGATCATCGCGCGAGACCCTGCCACCGGCCAGTTCGGCATCGCGGTTGCGACCCGCTTCTTCGCGGTCGGCGCGCGCGTACCCTATATCGCCGCCGGACTCGGCGCGATCGCGACCCAGGCCTTCGTCAATCCCTATTACGGCATCGACGGCGTCAAGCTCTTGCGCGAGGGCCTCAACGTCCATGACGTGCTCGCCACGCTGCTGGCGACTGACGATGGCCGCGAAAGCCGCCAGCTCCACATCATGGATGCCGGCGGCGAGATCGCGGCGCATACCGGGCGCGACTGCGTCGACTGGTGCGGCCACGTTGCCGGCAGCGGCTTCTCGATCGCCGGCAACATGCTGGCAGGCGCCGACGTGCTAGACGAGACCGCAAAAACCTACATCGCCAATGACAGCCTGCCCTTTCCGCGCCGCCTGCTCGCGGCGATGCGCGCCGGCGAAGCCGCCGGTGGCGACAAGCGCGGCAAGCAGTCCGCCGCGCTCCTGATCCACGGCGAGGAGGAATGGCCGGCGCTGGACATTCGCGCCGACGATCATCCCGATCCGCTCGGCGAGCTCGAACGGCTCGAACGCGTCAGCCAGGAGCTGTGGGTGCATTTCCGTCCTTCCATGCCGACGCGGCAGAACCCGGCCGGCAACACCGATCGCAGCGTCATCGAGGCCACCATCGCCGCCGCGCGCGCAAGACAAGCATGAGCACGAGCCCCCTCATCGAGATCAAGGATCTGCGCATCCGCTTCCACGGCGACGACGGCCGCATCACCCACGCGGTCGACAGCGTCGATCTCAGCGTCGCCAATGGCGCGACCCTCGGCCTCGTCGGCGAATCCGGCTGCGGCAAGAGCGTGACCTCGCTGGCGATCATGGGCCTGTTGCCGAAGCGGAGCGCGGAAATATCGGGTGCTATCCGCTTCGATGGCTTTGACCTGCTGCAGACGCCCGACCAGACCCTGCGCGACCTGCGCGGCAACCGGCTGGCGATGATCTTCCAGGAGCCGATGACCTCGCTCAATCCGAGCTTCACCATCGGCGACCAGATCATCGAGACGATTTTGCGTCACCGCGGCGGCTCGCGGAAGAGCGCGCGCGAGCGGGCGATCGAGCTCCTGCGCCGCGTCCACATTCCCTCGCCGGAGCGGCGGATCGACGAATATCCGCACAAGCTCTCCGGCGGCATGCGTCAGCGCGTGATGATCGCGATGGCGCTCGCCTGCGATCCGCGCCTCCTGATCGCCGACGAGCCGACCACCGCGCTCGACGTCACCCTGCAGGCGCAGATCCTTGAGCTGATGCGCGAATTGAAGGCTGCGAGCGGCGCCGCCATCATCCTGATCACGCACGATCTCGGTGTCGTCGCCGAAGTCTGCAACGAGGTCGCGGTGATGTATGCCGGCGAGATCGTCGAACGCGCGCCGGTGGACGAGCTGTTCTCCATGCCGCAGCATCCCTACACCGTCGGCCTGC
This sequence comes from Bradyrhizobium sp. KB893862 SZCCT0404, assembly GCF_018130885.1. Lineage (NCBI taxonomy): Bacteria > Pseudomonadati > Pseudomonadota > Alphaproteobacteria > Hyphomicrobiales > Nitrobacteraceae > Bradyrhizobium > Bradyrhizobium sp. KB893862 SZCCT0404. The sequence continues at coordinate 175,337 of NZ_JAFCLT010000010.1, read as the reverse complement.
TCGGCTCGATCCCTCGGCTCGACCACCGTACCGAGCAGCTGGCGACGATCGAGGGCATGGTCCCGAACATGGCGCAGCCGCCCGCCGGCTGCCGCTTTTCCGCGCGCTGTCCGTTCGTGCTGGACGCCTGCACCAAGGCGCCGCCGCCACTGGTCGAAGTCAGCCCCGGCCACCTCTCGCGCTGCATCCGCGCGCCGCTCGAACTGCTGGTGTCGTGATGGCCACACGCTCTCCTCTCGTGCCCCGGGCGCGGCGCAGCACGAGCGAAGCGCAGTGGTGCGCTGCTGAACCGGGGCCCATGCAACAACAATCTGGGTCCCGGTTCAGCGTCGCAACACTTCGCGTTGCGCCGCGCCCGGGACACGAGACCGGTGTTTGCAAGGAGCGAACGCGATGACCGCGCTGCTCGAGGTCAAAGGCCTGGTCAAGCATTTCGTCGCCGAGCGCTCGCTGTTCGGCCGCGCGCTGGCCCATGTCAAAGCGGTCGACGGCGTGTCCTTTTCGCTCGACGCCGGCAAGACGCTGGCGCTGGTCGGCGAATCCGGCTGCGGCAAATCCACCGTCAGCCGGCTGGTGCTGCGGCTGATCGAGCCGGACGCCGGCGCGATACGCTTCGACGGCCGCGACCTTCTCTCGCTCGATGCCGACGCGCTGCGAAAATTCCGTCGCGAGGCGCAGATCATCTTCCAGGACCCCTACGCCTCGCTCAATCCGCGCATGACGGTTGGCCAGATCCTGACCGAGCCGCTGGCGCTGCACGATCTCGTTCCGCCGGCGCAGCGGGCCGAGCGCGTTGCGGAGATCCTGCGGCTGGTTGGCCTCGAGCCGCGGCTCGCCCGGCGCTATCCGCACGAATTCTCTGGCGGCCAGCGCCAGCGCATCGCGATTGCCCGCGCGCTCGCGGTCGAGCCGAAGCTGATCATCTGCGACGAACCGGTCTCGGCGCTCGATGTCTCGATCCGCTCGCAGATCCTGAACCTGCTCCGCGAGCTGCAGGACCGGCTCGGCCTCGCCTATATCTTCGTCTCGCACGACCTCGCCGTGGTCAAGCACATCGCCGACCGCGTCGCCGTGATGAATCTCGGCCAGATCGTCGAGGAAGCCGATGCCGACGATTTGTTCGCCACACCGCGCCATCCCTATAGCCGGGCGCTGCTGTCCGCGATCCCCCTGCCGCAGCCGCGCGCCAAGCGCGCGAAGGTCGTCCTGCAGGGCGAGATCCCGAGTGCGCTCAATCCGCCGGCCGGCTGCCGCTTTCACACCCGCTGCCCGTTCGTGATCGAGCGCTGCCGCAGCGAAATGCCGGAACTCGTGGCTGGCCCCACCGGTCATGCCGCCGCCTGTCACCGCGTCGGCGAGCTGCCGCCGGCCGACGCCATCGTGCCCGCGACCAGCGAGTTTCCGCCCGCGCTGGCAAAATTGGTCGCCGCCTTCAGCCGAAAGACGGAAGGCGCGAACCCCGCCGGGGTTGGTATACAGAGTGCAAGGCCTGCAACGACTTAAAGCCGCAGCAATGGGGACTGTCCGATGAAGATGTTTCGCCTGGCCGCAACGGCCGCCGCCTTCCTGCTGTCGCTCGGCGCCGCGCAGGCCCAGACCACCTTGCGCATCGGCCTCGCCGAAGACCCCGATATCCTCGACCCGACCATGGCGCGCACCTATGTCGGCCGCATCGTATTCTCCGCGTTCTGCGACAAGCTGTTCGACATCGACGAGAAGCTCAACATCGTGCCGCAGCTCGCGCTTTCCAGCGAAACGGCCGATGATGGCAAGGCGCTCGTCATCAAGCTCCGCCCCGGCGTGAAATTCCACGACGGCGAGCCGTTCGACGCCGAGGCCGCCAAATTCTCGCTGGAACGGCACCTCACCTTCCCGGGCTCGTTCCGCAAGCCGGAGCTGGCCTCGGTCGACCACATCGAAATCGTCGATCCCCTCACCGTCAAGTTGGTGCTGAAGTCGCCGTTCTCCCCGCTGCTCGCCCAGCTCACCGACCGCGCCGGCATGATGGTGTCGCCGAAGGCGGCCAAGGAGGCCGGCGACAAGTTCGGCCTGCGCCCGGTCTGCGCCGGCCCCTACAAGTTCGTCGAGCGCGTGCAGCAGGACCGCATCGTGTTCGAGAAGTTCGCCGACTACTGGAACAAGGACAACGTCTTCATCGACAAGATCGTGTTCCAGCCGATCGTCGACGCCACCGTGCGGCTGGCGAACCTGAAGTCCGGCGGTCTCGACTTGATCGAGCGCGTGCTTGCCACCGACCTCAAGGAGGTGCGCGCGGATTCACGGCTGAAGGTCGCGACCGCGATCGAGCTCGGCTATCAGGGCATCACGCTCAACATCGGCAAGGACAAGGCCAAGGGCCCGCTCAGCCAGTCCGCCAAGGTGCGGCAGGCGCTCGACCTTGCCATCGACCGCGAGGCGGTCAACCAGGTCGTGTTCAACAGCGAGTTCCAAGTGGGCAATCAGTGGGTCAACCCCGATCATCCCTATTATCAAAAGTCCCTGCCGGTCCGGCCGCGCAACGTCGAGAAGGCCAAGGCACTGCTGAAGGAAGCCGGCGTGACACCGCCGGTCAGCGTCGATTTCCTGGTGCCGAAGGGCGCGGAGACCGAGACGCCGGCGCAGGTGATCCAGTCGATGGCGGCGGAAGCCGGCTTCGACATGAAGATCCGCGTCACCGAATTCGCGACTGGGCTGAAGCAGGCCGAAGCCGGTGACTACCAGGCCTATATGCTCGCCTGGAGCGGCCGCGTCGATCCCGATGGCAACACCTTCGTGTTCCTGCACAGCGGCGCACCGCAGAACTACGGCGCATGGAACAATCCACAGGCCGACAAGGCGCTGGAGGACGCGCGGCTCGTCACCGATCCCGCCAAGCGCAAGGCGAGCTACGAGACGCTGGCCAAGCTGGTCCAGGACGAAGAGCCGCTGCTGTACCTCTACCACCGCCGCATCATCATCGCGCACACGACGAAGCTCGAAGGCTACAGGCAGATGCCCGACGGCCTCGTGCGCGTTATAGGCCTCAAACTGAAGTGACGAGAGGATGCTGAACTTCCTTGCCCGCCGCCTTGTCCAGATCGTGCCGACGCTGTTCTTCGTCTCGGTGCTGATCTTCTCGCTGCAGCAATTGCTGCCCGGCGATCCGGCGCTGGTGATGGCAGGTGAAGAGCGCGACCCCGCCGTGATCGAGCAGATCCGGCACCAGTACCGGCTCGATCAGCCGGTCCCGGTGCAGTACGCCTACTGGATCAAGGGCGTGCTGTCGGGCGATTTCGGCGAGTCGCTGCGCAACAAGATGCCGGTGCGCGAGCTGATCGCGCAGAAGCTGCCGGTCACGCTCCAGCTTGGCTCGATGGCGATCCTGATCGCTTTCCTGATCGGCATTCCCGCGGGCATCGTCGCGGCCGTGAAGAAAGGCACGGCGTGGGACTATGGCGCCAACTTCTTCGCGCTGTGGGGAATCTCGACGCCGAACTTCTGGCTCGGCATCATGCTGATCTTCCTGTTCTCGATCGAGCTCGGCTGGCTGCCTGCCTCGGGCTATGTGCCGCTCACCGAGAACTGGCGCGCGAGCCTGGCGGCGACCATCATGCCGGCCTTCGTGCTCGGCAATGCCATTGCCGCGATCCTGATGCGGCATACCCGCAGCGCCATGCTGCAGGTGCTGGAAAGCGACTATGTCCGCACTGCACGCGCCAAGGGGCTGCTGGAGCACTCGGTGATCCTGAAGCACGCCATGCGCAATGCGCTGACGCCGATCATCACGCTCGGCGCGCTCGAGCTCGGCACGCTGCTCTCGGGCGCCGTGCTGACCGAACAGATCTTCTCGATTCCCGGCTTCGGCAAGCTGATCGTGGACGCCGTGTTCAACCGGGACTATGCCGTCGTGCAGGGCGTCGTGCTGGTGACCGCCACGGTCTACATCACGCTGAACCTCATCGCCGATATCGCCTATATCCTCGTCAATCCGCGGCTGCGGGGGTGAGGCGATGACCGACGCAGCGCTGCCAGCCGCCCTCGCCACACAAACCTACGAGCTCGACAGCCCGGCCCGCCGCGCGCGGCGGCGCCTGTTCAAGCGCAAGGCGGCGGTGTTCGGGCTCGTCGTGCTCACGGCGTTCATCCTCCTCGCGCTGCTCGCCCCGTTGATCGTGCCCTATGATCCGATCGCGACGAGCTGGAGCCTCGTGCGCAAGCCGCCGACCGCAGCGCACTGGTTCGGCACCGACGAGCTCGGCCGCGACATCCTCAGCCGCGTCGTCTACGGCGCGCGCGCCTCGCTGCTCGCGGGCCTGATCTCGGTTGCGATCGCGCTCGGCATCGGCGTGCCGCTCGGCCTGCTCGCCGGCTATCGCGGCGGCTTCGTCGACGCGCTGATCAGCCGGATCACCGATGCGATGCTGGCCTGCCCGTTCCTGATCCTGGCGATTGCGCTCGCCGCCTTCCTCGGTCCGAGCCTCGGCAATGCCATGATCGCGATCGGCATCTCCGCGACCCCGATCTTCATCCGCCTGACCCGCGGCCAGGTGCTGAGCGTCAAGGCCGAGGACTATGTCGAGGCCGCGCGTGCGCTCGGCAATCCGCCGTGGCGGATCGCGTTCTCGCACATCCTGCCGAACATCCTGCCGTCGTTGCTGGTGCAGGCCACGCTCTCCATCGCGGCGGCCATCATCGCCGAGGCCGCGCTGTCCTTCCTCGGCCTCGGCCAGCAGCCGCCGGCGCCGTCCTGGGGCAGCATGCTCAATGCGGCCCAGCGCTTCCTGACGCAGGCCCCGTGGATGGCGATCTGGCCGGGACTTGCGATCTTCCTGGTGGTGCTGTCGCTGAACCTGCTCGGCGACGGCCTGCGCGACGCGCTGGATCCAAGGCAGCGCTGACGCCTGAAGAAATGAGGCTCCCCTGACGCTCCGACCCAGGTGCGTTCCCTCCCCCCTTGCGGGGGAGGGCTAGGGAGAGGGGTAGCCCAGCAAAAGGTTTCAGCGGTTGGGGATGCACCGACGCTCGGTGCGCGGAGGAGAGAATCCCCGTGTGGCACCCCCCTCCCTGCCCCTCCCCCGCAAGGGGGGAGGGAACGGAGAGAGCGTCGCTGTCGCGTATCTCAGATCACCACCTCCCGCAGCACCCGGCGGCAATCCATCTCATATTCGAGATCGACCACCGGAGGCCGGGCGAAATGCCAGGTCAGGCCGGAGCGCAGCGCGCCGCGGCGGACCAGCTCGTCCACCAGCGCGTGGTGGAAGTCGTGCACCGAATAGGCCTGCACGCCGGTCGTGTCCTTCCAGCCGAAGCCGAAAGCCGCCATCCGGTTTTCCATCTGCGACGTGGTGGTGAAGCGCACCTTCTCGCGCAGCCCCTCCGGGCTGAGATCGCGGTAGCGCACGGTGCGCTCGACATATGTGCCGCTGCCCTCGCGGGCCTCGGCGCCGCCGGCGATGACGAAGCTGGGCGCGCTCGAGCGCGAGGGGCGCGTGAAGGAGAACGCGTAGAACGAGGGCTCGGACGGCGGATCGATCTCCGGACAGACGTTGCTGCGCGCCACCGGATTGGTGGTGCCGTCGAAGATGCCCCATTCCGACAGTGTCTTCACGTAGTGCAGGTTGAACGCGCGAAAGCCCTCTTCGCTGAAGGCCGCCGGTGAGCGCAACTCGCAGGCGCAGAACGCCGTCAGCGGACGCCCGGCTTCCTGGATGAATTTCGCGGCCAGCGCAAATCCTTCGGCCAGCGGCACCAGGCGGTCGAACCGCACGCGCTCGATCTCGTAGCCTGCATCCGCGGCGGCACCGGCCGAATACTGGAACACGGACGGGATGAAACGATAATTGCCGGCGGAGAATTCACTGACCATAACGAGCTCCTAGTCCAGTTGCATGCGAATGCCCTTGGCGCCGTTGAGCAGGCGCTTCAGGTGAAAACCGGCCAGCGGATCGTCGGCGTGCATGCCGACCAGCGCGGCAAAGGCCGGCATGGCCGCGGCATCGCCGGCCTCCATCTTGGCAAAGGCGTCGGAATATTGCGCCGTCTCCGGCGCCTCGAACTTCTGCTGCGGCAGCGGCTCGAACGCGCGCAGCGGTTCGCTGCGTCCGCGCAGCATGAGCTCGCCGACGGGCCGGCCGCGGAAATTATCGGCCTCCTTCGCCACGGTGGCACTGACGCAGATGCGCGTCCCCAACTGCTTGTTGGCGGCTTCCAGCCGTGCCGCGATGTTGATGGTGTCGCCGTAAGCGGTGTAGTCGAAAAAGCGATTGCCGCCGAAATTGCCGACCAGCGCGGGACCGGCATGGACGCCGATGCGGGTCGTTCCGAAACTCACGCCCCTTGCCCTCCAGCGTGCCGAAAACGCCTCTGCCCAGACGTCGAGATCATGCGCACAGGCGACCGCGCGCGTCGCATAGTCCGGCTGGTCGCCGGGTGCGTTGAAAAGCACCTGGATCGCATCGCCGATGATCTTGGTGACCGTCCCCTCATGGGTGAAGGCAATCTCGGTCATGCCGCCCACATATTCGTTGAGGAGCATGCCGAGTGTCTCCGGCGGCGCACTCTCGACCAGCGAGGTGAAGCCGGTGATATCGGTGAAGATGGTCGCGACCTCGCGCCACTGCACTTCGATTCCGTCGCTCTCGCCGCTCGCTGCCAGGCGCTTGGCGAGCTGCGGCGAGAAATGGCGCGACAGCGCGGCATGGGCGCGCTCGGCCTCCGCCTGGCGCTGCCGCACGTCGCGCAGCATCTCGACGTGGCGAATGGTTTTCTGGATCGTGGTTTCCAGGTCGGCGAAATCGATCGGCTTGGTCAGAAAGTCGAACGCGCCGCGGTTCATGGCGGTGCGGATGTTGCTCATGTCGCCATAGGCCGAGACGATGATGGTGGACTTCTTCTCTTCGGCCTCCTGCAGCTTCGCCAGCAGCGACAATCCGTCCATCCGCGGCATGTTGATGTCGGAGACCACCATGTCGACATGCGGATTCTGCTCCAGCGCCTCCAGCGCCTCGATGCCGTCGCGGGCGAACATCAGAGCGAGTTGCCCGTCGCGGATCTGCCTGCGGAACTTCTGCAGGATCAGCGCCTCGAGGTCCGGCTCGTCGTCGACGAAGAGGATGGTCGCGGTCATGCGGCTTGCTCGAGCCTCGTATCGATCTCCTGACGCAGCAGCGCAAAATCGATCGGCTTGGTCAGGAGCCCGTGGGCGCCGCGCTCGATCGCCTTCCGGCGCGTCTCGGCGTCGCCATAGGCGGTGATCATGATGACCGGAATGTGCGGATAGTCGGCGCGCACCTTCGGCAGCATGTCGAGCCCGCTCATGCCGGGCATGTTGATGTCGGACAGGATCAGGATCAGCGAGGGATCGCGGACCTCGGCGGCGCGCCTCAGCGCATCGGCCGCGGAGGGCGCAAACTCCATCTGGAAACGGCCGGCACGCAGGTCGCGCCGGAAGTGCTGCCTGAACAGCGGCTCGATGTCGGGCTCGTCATCGACGACCAGGATATAAACGTTCAAGTCTTGCCTCCGGGAGTGTCGTCCGCTGCCATCGTCCGCGGCAGCGTGATGATGAATTCGGTGAATACACCGGGGTCGGTCTTCACGTCGATGGTGCCGCCATGCTGCTTCACCACGATGTCGTGGCTCATGGACAGGCCGAGCCCGGTGCCTTCACCGGCCGGCTTGGTCGTAAAGAACGGGCTGAACAGCTTCTCCTTCACCTCGGGCGGAATGCCGGTGCCGTTGTCGCGGATCCGGATCTCGACCTTGTCGCCGAGGCTCCTGGTTGTCGCGCTCAGGGTCGGCTCGAAACCTCCCGCCGCGTCTCCCTTGCGCTTGGCCGCGGCATAGAAGCCGTTCGAGATCAGGTTGAGAAGAACGCGCGTGATCTCCTGCGGATAGATGTCCGCCATGCCGGCGGCGGGGTCGAAGGCGCGCTCGAGCGTGACGTTGAATGCGGGCCGTTCGGCGCGCGCGCCGTGATAGGCGAGATTGAGGCTCTCCTCCACCACCGCATTGATGTCGACGGGGCGATGCTCGCCGGAGCCCTGGCGCGAGTGCAGCAGCATGTTCCTGACGATGGAGTCGGCGCGCTTGCCGTGCTGCACCACCTTCTCGAGATTGCCCTTGAGCATAGCGGTCAACTCGCCGACCTCTTCCCTGGACTTGTCGTCGAGCGCGGCCGATTGCAGGACCTCGTTGAGCTCGTCGATCAGCTCGGTCGAGACCGAGGAGAAATTGTTGACGAAGTTGAGCGGATTCTTGATCTCGTGCGCGATGCCGGCAGTAAGCTGGCCGAGCGAGGCCAGCTTCTCGGTCTGCACCAGGCGATCCTGGGCGGTGCGCAATTCGTTCAGAGACCGCGACAGTTCTCTGGTGCGCTCCTGGACTTCCTCAAACAGCCGGACATTCTCGATCGCAATGAGGGCCTGGTCCGCGAAGGTCGTGGCGAGCTCGATCTGCTTCTCGCTGAAGGGACGCACGACGTGCCGCGTCAGCACGAACACACCGATGGGCGTCCCCTCTCGAAGCAGGGGCACACCCAGCATCGTGCGGACGTTGGAACGTCTGCGCGCAGACGAAGGGGCGAATTCCGGGTCGGCCTGCACGTCCGGGACATGAACTGTCCTGCAATCCAGCAAGGTACGTCCAACGACACTTCCCCGCTCCGGCACGGACGCAAATGTCCGAAGCTTGGTCTCCTGCTCCGCGTCAAGACCGCAACTTGCTGCCAGATAGAAGGCGCCGTCGCGGGGCCGGAAGATCGTTCCTTCATCCGCGTCGCACAAGCGGGCCGCGGAACCGACCAGCGTATCGAGCACGGTCTGCAAATCGAAGGTCGAGCGGCTGATCACCTTCAGCACATCGGCGGTTGCGGTCTGTTGCTGCAGCGCTTCCCGCAACTCGGCGGTGCGCTGCTCGACCTTGTTCTCGAGGCCGGCATAGGATTCCTGCAAGCGCTCGCCCATGTGGTTGAACTGATCCGCGAGCCCCTCCAGCTCGTCGCCGGTCTTGATCGAGATACGCTGAGCGAAATCGCCGCCGCCGATCCGCTCGGCGCCGCTGCGCAGCGCCTGGATCGGGCCGACCATGCGGCGCGCCAGGAACATCCCGGCCAGCACCGCGAAGACCGACGCCGCGAGCAGCACCAATGCGAGTCGCTCCAGCGCGGCATAGAGCGCCGCATAGGCCTCCTCGACCGGCAGCTCGACGAACATGGTCCAGTGCATCGGCTCGATCGGAGCCGATGCGGTCAGCACCTTCTGTCCCTGGATATTGCGCGCTTCGGACAATTCGTCGCTCATCGTGCCGCCGCCCGTCAGCGCGGCGCGCACCTGTGCCAGGTTCGACATATCGGTGTTGCGCAGCACCAGGCTGATGTCGGGATGCGCGATCAGCCGCCCTTCCGGGCCGACGACGTAGGCGTGCCCGCGCTGGCCGACCTTGATCTGGGACACGACGTCCCAGATCAGCTTCAGATTGACTTCCGCGATGCTGACGCCGGCGTCCCTGCGCGACCCGGCCTGCGCCAGCGTCATGTAGGGCTCGGAGTCCCTGCGAAAGTAGACCGGCCCGTAGAACACCTTGTGCGCGACCGCCTGGGTGAATTTGGGGTCGTCGGACAAATCGATCCCGCTGTCGATCGCGTCCATCGCGAGCCGCGACACCCGCAGCCGCTCCCTGCCGGTCGCATCGACCTGGGCAAGCTCGGTGATCGCCGGCACCTGGCGCAGCAGCCGCAGCGCGTCGAACCGGCGCTGCTCGATTGAGCCGGCCGACCAGGGCAGCTGCGTGGTCCAGCCGAGCTGGCTCTCGATCTCCTTGACGAACTGCCCGATCTTGGCCGCAGCCGCCTCGGCCTGCTCGTGCTGGACCCGGATCAGCGAGGCCTTGTGCTCGCGGTAATAGAAAAAGACCTCGAACAGGCCGTTGGCCAGCAACGCGATGGCGACCACCGCCACGAACAGCGCGACATACTTGGCAAACAACCGGGTCCTGATCCCCCGCCCCGCGCCTTCACCGGGCGCGACGCGATCCGTGGCCGCGCTCGGCGACGTCGTGGCTTGCGGGGTGTCGGGATGGAGGGAGAGAGTCATCCCCCGGAACCTAGCAAGAAGACCCGACCTTGTCTCTCGCCTGCGCCGCCGGGGGCCCGGCCTGTGACTGCGGCCCTGGCGTCAGGACTGGTGCCGCCCCCCAATGAAAAAGGGCGGCAGCGGACCCCTCCGCTGCCGCCCCAAGGTTGGCTCGCGTCCGGCCTCAGGTCGGCCGCAGCGCCTTGGAACCAAGGTCGAGCTCGTTGAGCTGCTTGTTCCGGTCGGAATCGGCCGCCGCGCGGTGGTCGGTCGCCAGCACCACGTAGACCGCGGGCAGCACGAACAGCGTGAACAGCGTGCCGATCGACATGCCGGCGACGACGACCAGACCGATCGAGAAGCGGCTGGCCGCGCCGGCGCCGGTGGCGGTCAAGAGCGGGATCAGGCCGGTCACCATCGCGGCCGTGGTCATCAGGATCGGCCGCAGACGGATGCGGGCCGACATCTCGATCGCCGAGCGGCGGTCGAGCCGCTCCTTGATCTGGAGCTCGTTGGCGAACTCCACCATCAGGATGCCGTGCTTGGTGATCAGGCCGACCAGGGTGAGCAGACCGACCTGGGTGTAGATGTTCATGGTCGCCATGCCGAAGAACAGCGGGATCAACGCACCGACGATCGCCATCGGCACCGAGATCATGATCACGAACGGGTCGCGCAGGCTCTCGAACTGCGCCGCCAGCACCAGGAAGATGATGATCAGCGCGAAGCCGAAGGTGATCGCGAGCTGGTTGCCTTCCTGCACATATTGCCGGGAGTCGGCCAGATAATCGTGGCTGAAACCCGCGGGCAGCTTCTTGGCTTCACCTTCGAGGAAGTCCACTGCCGCACCCACTGTTACACCCGGCATCGGCACGGCCGAGAACGTGGCCGAGTTGAGCTGATTATAGTGGGTCAACGAGTTCGGATCGGTCTTGGTCTTGATCGACACCACGGTCGACAGCGGGAGCTGCTGGCCGGTATTGGTCGTCACATAATAGCCGCCGAGCGATTCCGGCGAGAGCCGCTGGCCGCGCGGCACCTGCGGGATCACCTGGTAGGACCGGCCTTCGAGATTGAAGCGGTTGATGTAGTTGCCGCCGAGCAGCACCGCGAGCGTAGAGCCGAGGTTCTGCATGTTGACGCCGAGATCCTGCGCCTTGCTACGGTCGATCGTGACCTGAACGTTCGGCTGGTTGTAGGCGAGGTCGCTGTCGGAGACGATGAACATGCCGCTCTTGCGCGCAGCATCCTTCAGCTTCTCCATCTGCTCATAGACGGTCTGGTAGCCGGCGGTCGAGTTGATGACCATCTGCACCGGCAGACCGCCCGGGCCGCCCGGCAACGGCGGCAGGTTGAACGCAAAGGCCTGCACGCCCTCGATCTTGGAGAGCTCGGCCTGCACCAGCGGCTTCAACTGGATCGACGACCGCTTGCGCTCCTCCCAGGGCTTGAGCAGCAAACCCGCGATGCCGCCCTGCGGGCCGTTGATGCCGTTCAGCACGAAGCGGAAATCGGTCTCGGGGAACTTCTGGAATTCCTTGTCGAGCTTGTCACCGTAGAAATCGACATAGTCGATGTTGGCGTATTTCGGCGCCTTGGTCACCGCAAACACGATGCCCTGGTCTTCCTCGGGCGCCAGCTCCTTCGACGTGTGCATGTAGAGGAAGCCGACGAGGCCGAGGATCGTGATCGCGAACAGGCCGGTGATCGCCTTGTAGTCCAGCGAGCGGTCGAGCCTGCGGCCATACCAGCGCGTCATCGCGCCGAACACACGGTTGACCAGCTTGGCGAAACGGCCCTCTTCGGTGTTCTTCAGCAGCACCGAGCACATCATCGGCGACAGCGTCAGCGCGATCACGCCGGATACGATCACGGAGCCCGCGAGTGTGAAGGCGAACTCGCGGAACAGCGAACCGGTGAGGCCCCCGAGGAAACCGATCGGAGCGTACACCGCCGCGAGCGTGATGGTCATCGATACGACGGGGCCGACGATCTCGCGCGCGCCCTCCATCGCCGCCTGCACAGGTGTCTTCCCCTCCTCCAGGTGGCGATGGATGTTCTCCACCACCACGATGGCGTCGTCGACCACGAGGCCGATCGCGAGCACCATCGCGAGCAGGGTCAGCAGGTTGAAGCTGAAGCCCAGTGCCAGCATCAGGGTGCAGACGCCGATCATCGACAGCGGGATGGTGACGACCGGGATGATGACCGAGCGCAGCGAGGCCAGGAACAGGAAGATCACCACGATCACGATGATCACGGCTTCGCCCAGCGTCTTCTCCACCTCGTCGATCGAGGACTGGATGAACTTGGTCGAATCGTAAGCGACCTTCATCTTCATCGAGGGCGGCAGGTTGCGCTCGAGTTCCGGGAACAGTGCCCGCACGCCCTTGACCAACGTCAGCGGATTGCCTTGCGGCGTCGCGTTCACGCCGATGAAGATCGCCCGCTCGCCGTTAAAAGCGACGCTCGCATCGGTGCTCTGCGCGGCGAGCTCGACGGTGGCGATGTCCTCCATCCGGACGAAACCGCCGTCCTTGGCCTTCACGATCATCTTCCTGAACTGGTTGACGTCGGTGAGGCTGGTGTTGGTCGAGATGTTGGAGACGATCAGATAGCCCTTGGTCTGTCCCGCCGCGGACTGGAAGTTGTTGGCCGTGATCGCGGCCGCGACATCGGCCGACGACACGTTGCGGCCGGCCATCTTCATGGGATCAAGCCACAGCCGCATCGCAAAGGTCTGGCCGCCGAGGATATCGGCCGAGGCGACGCCGTCGACGGTCGACAGCACCGGCTGCACCACGCGCGTCAGATAGTCCGAGATCGCCGAGCCCGACAGCTCCTCGGAGGAGAAGCCGAGATACATCACGGCCGTGGTCTGGCCCGTGGTCTTGGTGACGATCGGGTCGTTCGATTCCTTCGGGATCAGGTATTTGACCGAGTTCGTCTTGGCCAGCACCTCGGTAAGCGCCTGGTTCGGATCGAAGTTCAGCTTGATGTAGACCTGAATCGTCGAGGTGCCGAGCACCGAGGACGAGGTCATGTAATCAACGCCTTCGGCGGAGGCGACCGCCTGCTCGATCGGCGTGGTGATGAAGCCCTGGATCAGGTCCGCGGACGCGCCGGGATAGACGGTCGTGATGTTGATGACCGTGTTCGACAGCTTCGGATATTGCCGGATCGGCAGCACCATCGCCGCGCGCAGGCCGATCAGCAGGATCAGCAGGCTGACCACGACCGACAGGACCGGGCGTTTGATGAAAATATCGGTAAAGCGCATCGCGGCGATCTCGATTTCTTTGTCTCAAGAAAAGTGATCCGGCCGGGCCGGATCACTTGGATGTATTTGGATCAGTAGCGGGGCGGCTGCGCCGGGATCTGCGGAGCGGGGTCGGTCGAGATCGACACCGCCGCACCCGATTGCAGCTTGAGCTGGCCGACGGCGACGACCTTGTCGCCCGCCTTGAGACCCTTGACGATCTCGACGCGGCCTTCGACGCGGTTGCCGGTCTGCACGAAGGTGCGCACCGCGGAGAGGCTGGTCTTGCCGTCCTCTTCCTTCTTCTCGGTGATCACGAACACGGAGTCACCGTACAGCGTGTAGTCGACCGCCGTTTCGGGAACGGTGATCACCGCCGGCTTCTCCGGCAGCACCACCGTCGTGGTCACGAACATGCCGGGCTTCAGGATCTTCTCGGGATTGGCGATCGTGGCCTGCACGCGGATGTTGCGGGTGTCGGCAGCGATCTGCGGCTCGATCGTGGTGATCTTGCCCTCGAAGGTGCGGCCCGGATAGGCGTCGACCTTCAAGCGGACCAGCTGGCCGACCTTGAGGCTGCCGGAATCCTTTTCCGTCACCGTGAAGTTGGCCCACAGTTCCGACAGGTCGGTCAGCGAGACGATCGCCGTGCCGGCCGTCAGGTACTGGCCGACCTCGACCTTGCGGACGCCGAGATCGCCGGAGAACGGCGCGCGCACCAGCTTCTGCGAGATCACCGCCTCGGTCTTGGCGATGCCTGCCAGCGCCTGGTCGTAGGCGGCCTGCGCGTTGTCGACGGTCGCCTGCGGACCGAACTGGCGGGAAGCCAGCTGCTTGGCGCGGTCGAGCGAGAGCTGCGCGACGGTGGCCTGCGCCTTGTAATTGGCGAGGTCGCCCTGCTCCGGCATGTCGAAGAACTGCACCAGCGGCGTGCCGGCCTCGACATGCGTGCCCGGCTCGAACTTGATCTCGGTGACGCGGCCGTTGACGTCGGCGCTGACGTCGACCTGGTGAACGGCGGCGAGGCCGCCGACTGCGGTGAGCAGGTTCGGCACCACCTCGGACTTGGCCTCGGCTGCGCTGACGGCCGTCGGCGGCGGCTTGTTGTTGGCGAAGAACTGCTTGATCATCTGGCCACGGAAATAATTGAACCAGACGAGACCACCGACGAGCGCAGCGAGCAGCGCGCCGACGATGATGAACCAGAGCACCGGCCGGACCGGACGCTTGGGAGCCTTGTTGTCGATCGGTTCGCCCGAAATCTTGTGTTCGGCTACGATGTTCATGTCATGCACTTTCTGCAATCGCCGGCTTGCCCGCATCCGCGGCCTGATCGCGGCCCAAATGCGAAGCAATTGCGGCGTCGTTAAGTCCGATACCCCTCAGGAGAAACTCACAGAGCTGCCGCTCGAGGTCGCCAGCCTTGCCGTAAGCGAGGCAAGGCGTGGCCGGCAGCCTGGTCAGCGCAGCCATCATCACCGTGTGATGCGCGAACCAGAACAGGTTGAGCGGATCGCCGCTGAATGGCCGCGCGTCACCGCTGGCCACTGCGCGCTCGAGCGAGGTGACGAAGACCGCCCCGATCAGCTTCTCGATCTTGGCATATAGCAGACGGGCGAATTCGCCATCATCCAAATGGCTCGTGGCCATCAGTCGCAGGCGCTGCGCCTCTTCCTGGTCCGGCCCGTCGGCGACCTCGAGAAAATGCTCGACCATGCCGCGGATCAGCTCGACCAGGGCCGCCGTCGACGGCTCCCGCTCGAGCAGCTCCATCAAGGCCGGGTCCGCCTCGCATTCGTCGCTGAGGATTTCGGCGTAGAGCGCCGCCTTGGAGGGGAAGTGCTTGAACAGCAGCGCTTCGGAAATGGCTGCGGCGGCCGCCACGCTCTTGGTCGTGGTGCCGGTATAGCCGTGTCGGGCAAAGCAGCGTTTCGCGGCGCCGAGGATCAATTGACGCCTCAGGTCGCTCGTCATTCGCAATGAGCTCATGCTAGTGAGTAAGCACTCACCCACGCAAAAGTCAAGCACTATGCTGCATCGCAACCAGAATGCGTTGTAAAATCAGTGGAAATCAGTCGCGCCTGCACGGCCCGCGAGCATGATCGTGCTCGCAGGCCTGATGAGGAGCAGGGCCGGCCTAGATCGGCTGGAAGCCGAGATCGCCGCGGATCCGGTTGACGATGTAAGTGCCGTCCCGGGTGGGCAAGATCCGCTCGAGGCTGGCGTTGTCGATCTTCACATTGACAAAGCGCGGCCCCGCCGAGACGTCGTGGACAGCCTTCGCAAAAGCCTCGACCTCGGCCATGGTCGTGACGGACCGGCTGTCTGCGATGCCGCAGGCCTTGGCGACGCCGACGAGGTCGGCGGCGGCCGAGGTGTGGCTGGTCTGGCCGCCGGTCTCGCCATAGGCCTCGTTGTCGAGCACGACGATCGAGAGGTTGGCCGGCTTCTGCAGGCCGATGGTGGCAAAGCTGCCCAGGCCCATCAGCATCTCGCCGTCGCCGGTGATGACCAGCACCGGCAGCTTCGGCTGCGCCAGCGCCAGGCCGAGGCCGATCATCGCGGCGCCGCCCATGCCGCCCCAGAGATAGAAATTGCGGGCGTGGTCGCCGGCGGCGCACATGTCGTTGGTGGAGGCCCCCAGGCCGCCGATCGCGACGACGTCCTTGCGGTTCGCCAAAAGGGTGGACACCACCTGGCGGCGGTCGAGGAGATTGGCCTTGCTCATTTGGTGAACACCTTGGCGCCGATCAGGCGCTGCGACAGGAGGACGGCGGTGGGCGTGAGCGCGTTGTAGGCCTGCGAGGCGGCCGCCTCGATCACCGCCGGCACCTCGGCCGCGCTGGAGGCGCGCAGCACCTGGACGCCCGAGAGCTCGAACACGCCCTGCGTGGTCGATCCCATCGGCACCTGCCACGGATTGAACTCGCCCCACTCGCCGCGCATGGTCACGAGCGTGAGGAAGGGGAAGCGCAGGATCGGGATCAGCGACAGCATGTTGATGCAATTGCCGACGCCGCTCGACTGCATCAGCAGTACGCCGCGCTGGCCGCCCGCCCAGGCACCGGCGAGCAGGGCCACGCCCTCCTCCTCCGTCGTCAGCGGAATGCCGCGCATGGTGGAGGAGCCCAGCACGCGCTCGATCAGTTTCGAGTGGCCGGCATCGGGCACATAAGGCACCTGCCGGACGTCGAAGCGTTGCAAGGTTGCGAAAATATCATCGGGCCAATTTGGCGCCGTGTCGGAAGCGTCAGCGCGTGCGTGCATTTTCCTGTCCGGTCGGCTAGCAAGGTGCCAAGACTAAAGATGCCAAGACTGTAGACGCATGCATGCGCCGACCAGAACAACAAAAACGGCATAACGGCTTTAACCGGCGAGTATAACGGGATGAACGCAGATGCGAAGGCGCTGGCCGCCAGCTTCGACCTCGAGAAGCTGACGCCTGACTTCTACGACAACCCCTACCCGACCTATCGTGCACTGCGGGAGAACGAGCCGGTCAAGCGCCTGCCGAACGGCACGGTGTTCCTGACCCGCTACGACGATCTGGTCACCACCTACAAGAACACGAAGTCGTTCAGCTCGGACAAGAAGCGCGAGTTCGCGCCGAAATACG
This sequence comes from Bradyrhizobium sp. KB893862 SZCCT0404, assembly GCF_018130885.1. Taxonomy (NCBI): domain Bacteria; kingdom Pseudomonadati; phylum Pseudomonadota; class Alphaproteobacteria; order Hyphomicrobiales; family Nitrobacteraceae; genus Bradyrhizobium; species Bradyrhizobium sp. KB893862 SZCCT0404. The sequence continues at coordinate 158,413 of NZ_JAFCLT010000010.1, read as the reverse complement.
GCGACACGCCGCTCTACGAGCATCACACCACCAGCCTCGTCTTCAACGATCCCCCGGCGCACACCCGCGTGCGGCGCCTGATCATGGGTGCGCTGTCGCCGCGCGCGATCGCGGGGATGGAAGGCGATCTCGTCAAGCTGGTCGACGGCCTGCTCGACGCCATCGCCGCCAAAGGCGCGTGCGAGCTGATCGAGGATTTCGCCGCGTCCATTCCCATCGAGGTGATCGGCAATCTGCTCGACGTTCCCCACGGGGAACGCGGACCGCTGCGCGACTGGTCGCTCGCGATCCTCGGGGCGCTCGAGCCCGTGGTGTCGCCTGACGTCGCCGCGCGCGGGAACAGAGCGGTGACGGACTTCCTCGCTTATCTCGAAACGCTGGTGGCGCGGCGGCGCGCGAAACCGGGCAACCCTGATAGAGACGTGCTGACGCGGCTGATCCAGGGCGAGGAGAACGGCGAACGGCTGACCGAGAAGGAGCTGCTGCACAATTGCATCTTCCTGCTCAATGCCGGCCACGAGACCACCACCAACCTGATCGGCAACGGCCTCGTCGCGCTCGACCGCAATCCGGACCAGAAGCAACGCCTGATCGACAACCCCGATATGATCAAGACCGCCGTCGAGGAGATGCTGCGCTACGAGAGCTCGAACCAGCTCGGCAACCGCATGACCACGGAAAAGGTCGAGCTCGGCGGCGTCATGCTCGAGGCCGGCACGTCGGTGACCTTGTGCATCGGGGCTGCCAACCGCGATCCCGCGCAATTCCCGGACCCCGAGCGCTTCGACATCGCGCGGACGCCGAACCGGCATCTCGCGTTTGCCACCGGCGCGCATCAATGCGCGGGCATGGCGCTGGCGCGGCTGGAAGGTGCCATTGCGATCTCACGCTTCCTCGCGCGCTTCCCGGACTATACCGTGAGCGGACAGCCGGTGCGGGGCGGACGGGTGCGGTTCCGCGGATTCCTGAGCGTGCCCTGCGCGCTCGGCTAGGGGTCCCAAAACAAAACGTCGAAAACAACCCCATGCACAGTAGGCGGCAGGTCCACGAGCGATACCCTGTGGTTCGGCAGAACCATCTGACATGTCGGGCAAATCAGGCCGGGACGCGCATCGGGCACATGAAGGCTTCCGCGCGGGCAGACTGATACCCACATCAGCTTGAGCGCGGCCGGCGCGGTCGCTTGACCCCGGCGCGCAGCAATGGAGTGACGACAGATGAGCTCGTCGGTCATTGATTTCATCGCAACGGAAGCACGCTTTGGGGCGCATAATTACGCGCCGATCGGGGTCGTCCTCTCGCGCGGCGAAGGTGTCTGGGTCTGGGATACCGAAGGCAACCGCTATCTCGATTGCCTCTCGGCCTACTCGGCCGTCAGCCAGGGCCATTGCCACCCCAAGATCCTGGCGGCGATGGTCGAACAGGCGCACAGGCTGACGCTCACCTCGAGGGCCTTCCACAACGACCAGCTCGCCTTGTTCTACGAGGAGATCGCAGCGCTCACCGGCTCCCACAAGGTGCTGCCGATGAACAGCGGCGCGGAGGCGGTCGAAAGCGCGATCAAGTCGGTGCGCAAATGGGGCTACGAGGTGAAGGGCGTGCCGGACGGCCAGGCCGAGATCATCGTCTGCGCCAACAATTTCCACGGACGCACGCTGGGCATCGTCGGCTTTTCAACCGACGCCGAGACACACGGGCACTTCGGGCCGTTCGCGCCGGGCTTCAAGATCATCCCGTTCGGCGACGCCGCAGCGCTGGAGCAAGCAATCACCCCGAACACGGTCGCCTTCCTGGTCGAGCCAATCCAGGGCGAAGCCGGCGTCGTCATTCCCCCAGCCGGCTATTTTCCGAAAGTGCGGGAGCTCTGCACCGCCAACAATTTGATGCTGGTGCTCGACGAGATCCAGACCGGGCTCGGCCGCACCGGCAAGCTGCTCGCCGAACAGCACGAGGGCATAGAGGCGGACGTGACGCTGCTCGGCAAGGCCCTGTCCGGCGGCTTCTACCCGGTGTCGGCCGTGCTTTCGAACAACGACGTGCTCGGGACGTTGAAGCCCGGGCAGCACGGCTCGACCTTCGGCGGCAACCCGCTTGCCTGCGCGATAGCACGTGCGGCGATGCGCGTGCTGGTCGAGGAAGGCATGATCGAGAACGCGGCGAGGCAAGGCGCGCGGTTTCTGGAAGGCTTGAAGGACATTCGCGCCAACACGATCCGCGAGGTGCGCGGACGCGGCTTGATGCTGGCGGTCGAACTGCATCCCGAGGCCGGGCGCGCCCGGCACTACTGCGAGGCGCTCCAGGGCAAGGGCATCCTCGCCAAGGATACCCATGAGCACACGATCCGAATCGCCCCGCCGCTGGTCATCACCAGCGACCAGGTCGATTGGGCGCTGGAGCGGTTCGCCACGATCCTGACCCAGGATTTCTCCTGAGCCTGCCTGCGTCGGAAGATCGCATGCCGACCGCGGCCGACAACGAACGATTCCTCTGCCTGTGCGTTGACAGTCGTGGGCGATTACGAGCTGGGAGCTTCAATCATGCTTCCGCGTGGCCTTTGTCTTACGGCTGTTTTCATTGGTGTCTCGATGCTGGCGACGAGCGTCGGCGCGTTCGCCCAAGGACCCGGCCAGGGACACGGTCGAGGTGGGCCGCCAGGGGCGGCCGCAGCACCGGCAGTTCGGCCGGCAGCACCACCTGCAATGGCCCGTCCGGCGGCGCCGCCTGCCATGGCGCGTCCCGCCGCACCGGCATTTCATCCCCCGGCCATGGCGCCACATCCTGCGCCGCATATCGCCTCACCGCCACCGCGCCCGACCCAACATTTCGCTGCACCGCCGCCGCGAGCGGCCCCGCACGTGGCGGCGCCGCGGCCTGAATTCCATCGGGCGCCGGCACCACCGCAACGCCCGGCCATGGCACCGCGGCCCACACCGCACATCGCCGCCCCCTCACGGCCAAGCGCGGCGCCAGCCGTGAACGAGCGGCTGTCGCGGCGGGATCAGATCGAACAGCGCGCGCAACAGCACAAGCAGATGGTGCAGCAGCGGCAGCGCGAGATGCTGTCGCGCCAGACGACGGAGCGTCAGACCCGCATCGATCGCCTGCAGCAGCGCGTACAGCAATTGCAATCGCAAAAGCCGGAAGGCGCGCGGGCGCAACGCGAGCAGCAGCGGATGCTGCAGGCACAGAACCGCTTGTTGGGCCGTGAGCAGCGCGCGCAGCAGAGCGACCTGGCGCGTCAGCAGCGGCTTGGACTGCTGGCTCCGGGTGGGCGCACCGCGACCGCCACGGCCGCCGCACAGGCCGCCGAGCGCGGCCGGTTTGCCGAGCGCTTCCGTGAGCAGACCAACCCGCAGACCCAGGCGGCGCTTACCACCCGCCAGAGCGGCTGGGCTCCCCGGCAGGCCTGGCGTCACCGCCATCCCGCAGTGTTCGTGGCGTGGCTCGGGCCGGTGTTCTGGCCATACGCCTATTCCGACATTTTTGACTACACGTTCTGGTCCTATGCTTATGAGCCCGGCTATTGGGCGTACGCCTATGACGACTTCGTCGACACCGTGTTCTGGGGCGGTGACGGCCCCTATTCCGCCTATGCCAGCATCAATCCCTATGACTCTCCGCAGGCCGGCGGCGGCACCCGCGCGCGCTCGCGCGCCAGCGTGAGCCCGCAGACGCTTCAGCAATTGTGCGGCACACCGGACAAGGGCGTGACCGCTTGGCCCCTGGCCGACATCGCGCGGGCGGTGCGGCCGACGACGGAGCAACGCGCACTGCTCGACGAATTGAAGACCGCGGCGGCCAATGCTGCCGCCGTGTTCAAGGACTCCTGCGCGGAGACTTATGCACTGACACCCCCTGGCCGCTTGCGCGCGATGATGAACCGAGTCAACGCGACGCTGGAGGCCGTCAAGATCGTTCGGCCGGCGCTCGATAATTTCTACAACTCGCTCAGTGACGAGCAGCAGGCCCGCTTCAACGCGCTCGGTCCCAATGTCGGCGAGCGCTCGCCGCAGCAGCAGGAGGTCAGCACCGCGGGCTGCGGTGATCCAAAATCCGGCCTGACGCAGTTGCCGATCCAGAGGATCGAGGCTGTGCTCCACCCCGCAGGCAAGCAGAAGGAGGCGCTCGACCGCCTCAGCGAAGCAACGGCGAAGGGCGTTGACGGCTTGCAGGCGGCCTGTCCGAACGATGTGCCGCTCACGCCGGTTGGACGGCTGGAGGCGATGCAGCACCGGCTCGAGGCCATGCTGACGGCCGCCAAGCTTGTCGAACCTGCGCTGGACGAGTTCTACGCGACGCTGAGCAGCGAGCAGAAGGCGCGCTTCAACACGCTGCAGCAGGTCGCAGGGCAGTGAGGACGGCGTCGCATTCTCTCGTTGCGATTTGCGCGGCGGTCGAGCGAAGCGGGGCGACGTAATCGTCCTGCTTCAAGGCTCGACGAGACCATGTATGTCCCTTCCGCGCACCCTCCGTGAGGGTGCAGCGGCACGTCACGGAAGCCACAGCCTCGTTTTTGACATCACGCGGAAATCGTCTTCCGCTCGGCATCATTCGTGCTTGTGGTCGCGTTGCATTGCTGGAAGTGAGAAGACAACGCAAGCTCGGCCAGATGATCCCAGTATTCTGCCTCTGCAAGCAGCTTCCACTTGTTCATGCTGTTGTAGGCGGCCTGTTGGCGGCACAGTGAGCTCATCGCACGCAACCGTCGAACTTTATCCACTGCGGACCTCCCTTCGCGCTTGCTTGTTTGCAAGCGCATTTGTGTTGTCACAGCTTCGCAGATCGAATTGACGAGTGATAGCCCGGTGTTTGACGGTGAATCGATGATAGCGCAATCGTCTGACTTTTCACCGAGCCCAGCAACTTTGATCGCAAAGCTAGTGGGCGCGACGATGCTGCCGATAGGCTGGTAACGCTTGTGCGTTCGCAAAGTATGGATTGGTAACACACGTGGCGGAGAGGCCGGAAGCAGTGGCGTGGCACTGCGCCATCGAGCTATAGCCGCAATAGAAAGTTTCGTTTCCGCCCCAGTACCAACGTTGCAGGCAAACCGGAGCATTTCCGCCAAATGTTTGGGCCTGAGTTGGTGCGGCCGTTAAAACCGCGATCGTTGCCCAAATCGCCAAAGCTGAAATGCGCATCAGAATTTCCTCACGGATCGACGCCATCGCCCCAGCGCATCGAAGCAGACAAAGCCGATTGCTTCAGATCAATTCACATTCGTGCGAGTGGCCGGGGCCAGGGCTGTGGTGATTCAACGCACGCCGCAGGGCGAAGGTGGGTTTCCGCGCGGAAAGCTGAATGTCCGCTGCACCCCACAGCGGCAAAGTACGGCAGCGCATATGTCGCGATGGGCCACAACCGGACTCGGCTTTCCGGGATAACAGGCGCCATCCACCTAGTACTTATTTCGATCCCTGATTGATTTCCTTGGAGGGACAGCCTCGAGGTGGGCTGCGACAAACGCGGCCAAAGTTCGCCAGCCCTGTCACGCCGATCACAGCAATGGCCCCGACGGTTGCACGTCGGGGCCATTCAAGATCAACAGGCATGGGTACATCCGCCGCGCCTGCTGAACGTTGATGCCACTGATTACCGCATCCGATCTGGCACAGACTGTGACGAAGCTGCGGCATCGTAATGATGACATTCTGCCTGAATGCTGATGTCGGTCCACCTCATCATTGGTGGTACTCCGACCAGCTCGCTGCTTCGCCGGCTCGCTCGACGGGCACACTGACGAGCCGCCGAGCGGGGCGCCCCGGCCTAGATGAGCTCCATGCCACGCTGAGCAGTGAGCAGAAGGCCCGCTCCGACACGCGGCACCAGGCCGCAGGCCCGTAAAAGCCGCACTTCTGGTAACTCTACACCACCGTCTTGTGGCGTTCGATGCAGATGCGCAGCACCTCGTCGATCGGCCTGCCCCACCAATCGTTGGAGAAGATTTCGATCTCGGAATAGCCGGCAAAGCCCTGCGCTTCGACCGCCTTGCGCACCGATTTGATGTCGATGACGCCGTCGCCCATCATGCCGCGGTCGTTGAGAATGTCCTTGGTCGGCACCAGCCAGTCGCAGACATGGAACGCGAGCAGCCGATCCTTGCCGGCGCGCGCGATCTGCCCCATCAGCTCCGGATCCCACCAGATGTGATAGACGTCGAGCGCGACGCCGAGCATGCCGCTGCGGCCGGGGTCAAGCCGATCGCAGATGTCGAGCGCCTGCTTCGTCGTATTCACGCAGGCGCGGTCGCCGGCATAGGCCGGATGCAAGGGCTCGATCGCCAGCGGCAACTTTGCCTGTCTGGCGTAGTCGAGCATCTCCGCAAGGGCTTCCTCGACCTGCCCGCGCGCCGCCACGATGTCCTTCGACGGCTCACTGCCCGGACGCGAATATTGCGGCAGGCCGCCGACGACCAGCACGATGCAGGACGCGCCCAGCGCCTTGGCTTCATCGACACAGCGGCGGTTGTCGTCGCGCACTTCGCCCCGGCGCGATGCGTCGGAGGTGAACATGCCGCCGCGGCAATAGCCGGAGAGGTCGAGACCAGCGTCGCGCACCGCGCGCGCAGCGCGGTCGAGACCGACGGAAGCGACCTGGTCGCGCCAGGGATCGATGGCGCGAATGCCGTGCTTCGCGCAGGCATCGATGATCTCTACCAAATCACCCTGCTTGCGGACGGTCGCCGTGTTCAGCGACAGCCAGCGATGGTCGGACGAAAAATCGCGCATCAGGATTCGATACCGTGGGTGGCGAGCACGGTCTTCATCCGCTGCGTCGCGAGTTCGGGGTTGGCAAGCAGGCCGGCCTTGTCAGCCAGACGGAACAACTCGGCGAGATGCAGCGTGGAGCGCGTGCTCTCCTGGCCGCCGACCATGGTGAAGTGGTCCTGGTGGCCGTTGAGATAGGCCATGAACACCACGCCGGTCTTGTAGAAGCGCGTCGGCGCCTTGAAGATGTGCCGCGACAGCGGCACGGTCGGCCCCAGCACGTCGTGGAAGCCGGCCTCGTCGCCGGCAGCCAGCCGCGACAGCGCGTAGGACGCCGCCGGTGCGATGGCGTCAAAAATGCCGAGCAGCGCATGCGAGAAGCCCTGTTCGTCGCCGGCGATCAGCTCCGCGTAATTGAAATCGTCGCCGGTATACATCTTGATGCGCTCGTCGAGGCGGCGGCGCATGTCGATCTCGCGCTGCTTGTCCAGCAGCGAGACCTTGACGCCGTCGACCTTAGACGCGTTGTTGTTGATGATGGCCACCGCAACGTCCATCGCCTTGTCGAGATCCTTGGTGCCCCAATAGCCGGACAGGGCAGGATCGAACATGTCGCCGAGCCAGTGGATGATGACGGGCTCGCGGACCTGCGACAGCACGCGATTATAGACCTTGGCGTAATCGTCGGCGCTGCGGCCGAGCTTTGCCAGCGCGCGCGAGGCCATCAAAATGATGCGACCGCCAACCTTCTCGACCGCCGAGAGCTGCTCCTCGTAGGCGCGGATGACGTCGTCGAGATTTTTGGCATCCTCCACCGCGAGATGATCGGTGCCGGCACCAGAGAACACCAGCGCGTTGCGCCGCTTGGCTGCGCCGACCGAGCGCGTGATCAGCTCCAGCGAGGTCGGCCAGTCCAGCCCCATGCCGCGCTGGGCGGTGTCCATCGCTTCGGCAACGCCGAGGCCGAGATCCCAGACGTGCTCGCGGAAGGCGATGGTCTTGTCCCAGTCGACGGCGACCGACAGCCAGGGGTCGTTGTCGGCGAAGGGATCGGCGACCGTGTGCACGGCCGAGAAGGCGATGCGGTTCAGCGGTCCCTCGAGCTTTGCCGGGAATGTGCGCGAGGCAGCCAACCGGTAGGTCTCGATCGACCGATCGGCCTTCGGCAGCTTGAGCGACAATGACGACATGGGTTGGACGGGCTTGTTCATGACTTCGAACCTCTCCCCGTCATTGCGAGGAGCGAAGCGACGAAGCAATCCAGACTGCCTCTGCGGAAAGACGCTGGATTGCTTCGCTTCGCTCGTAATGACGGCTTGGTAGACATCGGGGCTTATCTCAGACCTTGATCGGGGCGACGTCGATCCAGCGCCGCTCCTTCCAGCTCTTCAGCGCGCATTCGGCGAGTTGCACGCCCTTGGCGCCTTCGAGCAGCGTGAACTTGTAGGGCGCATCCTCGTAGACATGGCGGATGAACATCTCCCACTGCTCCTTGAAGCCGTTGTCGTAGGTGACGTTGTCCGGCAGCTTTTGCCAGTCGCCGTAGAAATCGTGCAGCCGCTTCTCGTCGGGATTCCAGACCGGCCGCGGGGTCGCCTGCCGCGCCTGGATCATGCAGTCGGTGAGCCCTGCGACCGCCGAGCCGAGCGTGCCGTCGACCTGGAAGGTGACGAGGTCGTCGCGATAGACGCGCGTGACCCAGGACATGTTGATGTGGGCGATGACGCCGCCTTCGAGCTGGAAGGTCGCGTAGGCGGAGTCGTCCGCGGTCGCCTTGTACTTCTTGCCCTGCTCGTCGAAACGCTCGGGAATGTCGGTGTTGCCGATGCAGACCACGCTCTGGACGTTGCCGAAGAGATTGTCGAGCACGTAGCGCCAGTGGCAGACCATGTCGAGGATGATGCCGCCGCCGTCCTCGTCGCGATAGTTCCAGGACGGCCGCTGCGCCTCCTGCCAGCCGCCTTCGAACACCCAATAGCCGAACTCACCGCGCACCGAGAGGATGCGGCCGAAGAAGCCGGAGTCGCGCAGGAAGGCGATCTTCTTCAGGCCGGGCAAGAACAGCTTGTCCTGCACCGTGCCGTGCTTGACGCCCTTGGCGTTGGCGAGCTTCACGACCTCGACGGCTTCCTCGAAATTGGTCGCAATCGGCTTCTCGCAATAGACGTGCTTGCCGGCATTGATGGCCTGGGTGAGCAGACCGGGACGGGCCTGCGTGGTCGCGGCGTCGAAGAACATGGTGTCGTTCTTGTCGGCGAGCGCGGCGTCGAGATCGGTGGTCCAGCGCGTGATGTTGTAGCGTTTTGCCAGTGCCTCGACCTTCTCGGCGCTGCGGCCGACCAGGATCGGGTCGGGCATCACGCGATCGCCGTTCTTCAGGCGGACGCCGCCCTGGTCGCGGATCGCGACGATCGAGCGGATCAGATGCTGGTTGAGCCCCATGCGGCCGGTGACGCCGTTCATGATGAGGCCGAGGCGTTGGGTGGTCATGCCAGATACTCCTGAAGTGATGTTGGCTGTTCGAGCGGGCGGAGCGCCGACCAGTCCGGATGGACCGACGTCGCAAAGCCCACTGTGTTGAGCGATCCCGTCAGGAGATCGCCGTCGTGAATGGAGAGGCGGATGCCCTGCCCGGCATCGGCATAGAGATCGGGATGCGCGGCCGCGAAGGCCTGCGCTTCGGCGAGAGGCGTCTCGTCAAAGCCGTCGACATAATGGTGGCCGTTGCGTTCGGCATGTTCGAGGCAAAGCAGTGCGCCGAGCGCCAGGTCCTGCTGAAGAGCGAGTCCGGGCTGACAGGTCAAGTCTTCGCCCGTGACGAAGCACTCCGCCCCCTCTTCGTCCAGCTTGGCGATGCGGGTGAAGTTCACGATCGACTTGTAGATCCCCTTGCAGGACTTCGACGAGATGCCGCTGTAACCGAGCTTGTGGGCGGTCGGCCAGGCGTCATATGAATCATCCGCCTCGTCGATAATGAAACCGCGGCGGCGCAGGGTATCGCCGAGCGGCGATTGACGCGTGACGTCGCGCGGCATGGGCTGCTCGATGTAGATCAGCTTGCGAAAGATCGGCTCCAGCGCGCTGTCGCGTTCCAGCCGGCTGACCAGTGTCGCAAGCGCAGTCAGGTCCGCATACTGCTCATTGCCGTCAAGCGTCACCTTGTAGTCAAACGGCAACGTCGCCAGCTCGCGGCCGATACGGATTAGCCTGATGGCATCCGCTTCGGGATCGCCGCCAAGCTTCAGCTTGAAATAGCGCGCGCCGGCGTTTTCCTTCGGATCGGCCACGCCTCCGTCGCCCTCGACCTTGTCGTCGAGGCCGACAGTATGGCGGATGGCAACGCGTTCCGACCGGTGCCGATTGGCATGAACCAGAAACCGCGCGATGCCGGCGTCATCCAAGTCCGGCGAGAGCCGTGCATCGATGCCCGCGATATTGCCGGCCATCCCGTTGAAAAAATTCGTCTCCACGCCACGCAGCAGCGCATCGAGGATCGCCTTGTCGATCTCCGCAGGACCATAGGCCGCGGCAAGCGCCGGAATGTTCTTCTTGGCACAGGTCGCGATCTGGGCACCGATGCACGAGGCGTGCAGATCGAACGCGGTCTGGAATCCGGTCCGCGCCAGATAGAGCCCGCGCGCGATCTGAAGCGACCGCCGCAAGCCGTCGACCGTCTGCGCCGGCGACAGCTCCGGCCGTTTGTCGAACCATTTCGGCACCAGCAGCTCGGCACTGGCGCCGACTGCCGTCCCCCTGCCCTCGACCTCGATCTCGACCCGCACGAAGAGCTGCGGCGTCGCGTTGATCGTGATCGCGCCAAAGCGGAACGGCCGCGCGAACTGCACGGGACGTTCGAAGAAAGCGATGTCTCGCAGCTTCAGGCGCGGCGCCATGGTGTTAATTGGTCCCGAAGATCTGGCCAAGGCGGCGGTGCACCTCTCCCGCTTGCGGGAGAGGTCGGCGCAACGCGCCGGGTGAGGGTTTTCTCCTCTTGGGGGTCCTCGCGAGTGGAGACACCCCCTCCCTAACCCTCCCCCGCAAGCGGGAGAGGGAGCCCACCGTTGTCGTGGTTGCGACCGAAACGAAACGCATTGCCTTAGTCCAGCGAACCTTGCGAGAAGAAATGCTTGCGGATGCGTTGCACGAGCTCCGTGAACACCGGATCGGCCATCACGTCGAGCGAGCGCGGGCGCGGCAGCGGCACGTCGTAGATCGCGGCGATCGCGCCGGGCCGCTCGGTCATGACCAGCACGCGGTCGGCGAGGAACACGGCCTCCGGAATCGAATGCGTGATCAGCAGCACCGTCTTCCTGGTCTCGCGCTGGATCCGCATCAATTCGACATTCATCCGCTCGCGCGTCAGCGCATCGAGCGCGCCGAACGGCTCGTCCATCAGCATGATCCTGGGGTCGTGCACCAGCGCGCGGCAGATCGAGGCACGTTGCTGCATGCCGCCGGAGAGCTGCCAGGGCAGCTTCTTCTCGAATCCTTCGAGCCCGACCAGCTTCAGGAGCGACTTGGCGCGGGCGAGATATTCCTGCCGCGGCAACCGCTTCATGTCGATCGGCAGCATCACGTTGTTGAGGATGTTGCGCCAGGGCAGCAGCAGGGCGTTCTGAAAGACGATGCCGACATTGCCATGCGGCGTCGTTACCTTCTCGCCCTCGACCAGGACCTCGCCGGTGGTCGGCGGCAGCAATCCCGAGATCAGCTTGAGCAGCGTAGACTTGCCGCAGCCGGAGGGGCCGACCACGACGAAGAATTCGCCGTCATTGATGTGGAAGTCGAGCGGACGCAGCGAGGGCACATCGCCATCGCGCGTCCGGTAGGTCTTCGACACGCCTGATAGCTTGATGCCCGACGCATCGCCGGCAGCCCGGTCGCTCACCAGTCTCAGATGCGCGGCCGGTTGCATCTCACCTACCACCTTCATTGCTGGGGTCATCTCAAGTCCAATCGGCGATAGAAACCGTCATTCCGGGGCGCCCAAAGGGCGAACCCGGAATCTCGAGATTCCGGGTCTGGTCCTTCGGACCATCCCGGAATGACAGTGGTTGCTGGCTCACGAGCCGCTCTTCGGCAGGTAGTCGTTGGTATAGAAGGCCTTCGGGTTCTCCTTGGCCTTGGCGTCGAGACCGCCATATTCGACCATCAGGTTGACCGAGTCGGTCATGTTCTGGTCGGTGACCTGGAACGGCCGCTTGCTCTTGGTCTCGGCGGTCCGGTACAGCGGAATGGTCAGCTCAAAGCCCTGCGTCAGCGTGTCGATCTTGCCGCCCTTGGGGTTGGCATCGAGGATCGACTGCGCCGCGGCCTTCGGCTCCTTCTCGGCGGCTTCGACCGCCTTGGTCGTTGCCGACATGAAGCGGCGGACGAGGTCGGCATTGGCCTTCACGTAGTCGGCATTGGCGATGATGCCCGACGAAACCATGTTGATGCCGTAGTCGGCGAACTTGATTGGGAACACGTCCTTGCCGGTGGCGTCCTTGATCTTCATCGACTGGTCCATGACGTAGCCGAGCAGCAGATCGGCCTGGGCGTTGATGACGGCGTTGAGCTTGGTCTGGCCGTCGCCGGCGACCGTCTGGAAATCGCTTTCCTTGAGGCCGGTCTTCTTCAGGAACAGCGGCCAGATCTGGGTCATGGAATCGGCCGGCGTGATCGCCACCGTCTTGCCCTTGATGTCCTCAGGCTTCTTGATGTTCTTGTCGGCAAAGCCCATGGCGGACATCGGCGAGGTCTGCAGCAGCACGCCGGTCGCGACCACGGGTGCGCCCTTGATCGCGGCGCGCATCATGGTGGGAACGTCGACATAGCCGAAGTCCGCGGTCTTGGCGGCGACGGCCTGCGTGGTCGCGGCCGAGCCGCGGCCTTCCTGGATCTCGAGATCGATGCCCTCGGCGGCATAGATGCCCTTGGCCTTGCCGTAATAGAACGGCGCATGCTCGCCATAGACATACCAGTTGAGCATCAGCACAACCTTGTCGGCAGCCTGCGCCGGCATTGCGGCAAACGCCATCAGCGCAACCGTTGCAGCCCCAATCAACCGCTTCATCGTCACTCTCCCTTTGTCGTTATGTTTCGGCCGTTGGTGGCCGTTGCTTCACTTGTCGTTCGAGCATGATCTTGTCGGAAAACCGCTACACACTTTTCCGGATCATGCTCTAAGAGGCGAAAATCACGTCCTCGCGCTGGCTGACATGCCAGGGAATGACCAGCTTCTCGATCCGGTCCACGATCCAGAACAGGATGACGCCGAGCAGCGCCAGGATCACGAGGGCCGCGAACATCGTCGGCAGGTCGAAGGTGCCGATCGAGCGCTGCATCACATAGCCGATGCCGGAATTGGAGCCGACGAACTCGCCGACGACGGCGCCGACCACGGCCAGCGTCACCGACACCTTGAGGCCGGAAAAGATCGCGGGCAGCGCGTGCGGCAGGTTGACGGCGCGGAACACCTGCAGGCGACTGCCCTGCATGGCGCGGGCGAGGTCGACCATGTCAGGATCGACCGACTTGAAACCCTGCACGGCCGAGACCACGACGGGAAAGAAGCCGAGCAGGAAGGCCGAAATCACCTTCGGGATGATGCCGAAGCCGAACCACACCACGAACAGCGGGGCGATCGCGATCTTCGGCACGGACTGGGAAAACACCAGCAGCGGATAGACGTAGCTCTCCACCGTCTTCGAGCCCGCGATCAGCATCGCCACGGGAATGCCGAACAGCGCCGACAGCAGGAAGCCGCAGACGGTCGCGTAGGTGGTCGGCCAGGACTGGCGCAGCAATTCCGGCCATTCGGTGCGGAGCACGGCGAGCACATCGCCCGGCGACGGGATCTGGTAGGCGGGAATCCTGAACAGGCGGATCGCGAGATCCCAGGCCACGACGATGAAGACAAGGAACAAGAACGGCCGAACCCACGCCGCATTCAGCAACTTGGAGATCGCATTCTGTGGCTTCGGCTCGGCCAATTTTCACTCCCGGCAGTCTTCTTCGTTGTGGGGAGAAATTAACTCGTTGGATAAATACTGTCTAGGGGTCTTCCTGTGGCGATTTGTGGCGGGTTCCGGGGGTATCGGTTATGAGGTCTGTGCCCCGGACGCAGCGCAGCGCTCTTGCGGTGCGCTGCAGAGCCGGGGCCCATCTAACGGCGGAGCACGTAACCTCTGGGTCCCGGTTCTGCGCAGCGTCACTACGTGCCGCAGCGCGCCCGGGACACGAGAGCGCGCGCCCTACCCTCGATGTCATTCCCTGCGAAAGCAGGCGATGACAGCGGAGAGTTTGGCTACACCGTCTGCGCCACTGCGGCGCGCGGTTTTGGCGCTTTCGCGATCTCGAACAGTTCCGACGACCGCCCCGTGAGCGCCGCCAGCACCAGGCCGGCCATGTGGGCGAGGCGCTCGTCCTTGGCCTTCTTGTCCAGCAAATCGCGGCCGAAGATCACGCTCAGCGTCGCCGAATTGGAGAGATAGAAGAAGCTGAGCGCGGCGATCGAGATGTAGAGCTGGACCGGATCGACCGCGACCTGGAAGTCGCCGCTGTCGACGCCGCGCCGCACCACGGTGCGGATCATCTCGACGAAGGGCGAATGCATCGACTTGACCTTGGTCGATTTCTTCAGGTGCTTTGCCCGCGCCAGGTTCTCGGTCTGCAGCAGCGAGAGGAATTCGGGGTTGCGCAGGAAGTAGGTCCAGGTGAACTCGATCAGGCGGCGGATCGCCTCGGGCGGATCGAGATGCTCGAGATCGAGCCCGCGCTCCTCGCTGCGGATCTTGTCATAGGCGCCTTCGAGCACCGCCAGATAAAGCTCGTCCTTGTTGCCGACGTGATAGTACAGCATGCGCTTGTTGGCGCCGGCCTTGGCCGCGATGCGGTCGACGCGCGCGCCGGCAAGGCCATGGGCGGAAAACTCCTGCTTGGCGGCTTCGAGAATGCGCAGCCGCATCCCCTCGGGATCGCGCTGCCATTTCAGAGTTCGCTTTGCCTTTGCCGCCAAACCGGGTGCTCGCTGGATGGTCGTCAGATCGCCTTTATCATGCGCGCGGGCCGCCGCATAGGAGAGAGGCGGGCAACTGCCTCAACACCGTCATTGCGAGCGCAGCGAAGCAATCCAGAATCCCTCCTCGGCGGCAGTCTGGATTGCTTCCTCGCAAGGGCTCCTCGCAATGACGGGTGGAGAGAGCGGAGCCTACTCCACCGGCTTCGGCGAGCGCTCCAGCAGCACCGTCTGGATGCCGCACGTCCCGTTGCGCACCGTCATGATGCGCGTACCGGGCTTGCGGCCGTTGCGGACCTCGGTGACGTCGAGGCCAGCGGCGATCAGGCGGGCGCGGGTGGCGTCGATGTCGGCGACGCGCCAGCTCAGGCCCCAGAGCCGGTCACGGGCGGCATCGCCGCCCGCCACGGGGCGGCGCACCACCTCGACGATGAGGTCGCCGCAGCGGAAGAACATCAGCTGGCCCCAATCCTGGTGCGAGCGGTCGAGCGCGAGATCGAGCCCGAGCCGCGCGCCGTAGAGCGCGGCGGCGCGCTCGGAATCCTCCGTCGTGATCACGACATGGTCGAGCCCGTCGATCGGCGCGATGTCGGTTGCAACCGATTTGGGGCGCTCGTCCGCGAGCTCGAGGAAGAACATGCGCACGCCGCGCGTCAGCTCGGTGGCGGCGCGGGTGCGCTTCCAGTGCAGGACGGCATCGGATTCGGAATCGGTGCTTTCGACCTCGGCCACCGGATCGGGCTTGAGCGCCACCCGCTCCAGCCGGCGATGCATCTTGCCCATGTCCGCGACACGAAAGCACAGGCTGGCGAGCACGCCCTCCTGGTCGTCGAGCAGCGCGCGCATGCGGTCGGCGGTGACGCTGAAGCCGTTCGGCGCCATCAGCTCGATGGTCATGTTGTCGAGGGTGAACAGCACCCGGTCGGCGCCCTCACCCGAGTTCTGCCAGGCCGGACTACGTCCGAGCAGCGTCTGATAGGCCGCTTTCGCCGCGCCGATATCCCTGACCAGAACGACGATGTGATCGAGGCCGGTGATCATGCTTGTCCCTTTTGATCGACCTGGAACCGTGAGCCGAAAGTCGGCGTTTGCCCGGGCTTGGCATCGGCCCGACATGGTCGTATTCCGGCCACATGCCGACCTCAAGCGCCCAGGGGCGGTTTTGCGAATAATTTCAGCGGCCCAGACGCGGAACCGGTGTTAGAGTAAATCCGCCGGTCGGGACCACCCAGCGCATCACGGATAGGCAATGCAGGCTCTCTTTATCGGACAGACTTACATCGACGTCGTCTTCATCACCGACCACATGCCGACCGGCGACGAGAAGCACGTGGCCTCCGACTACGCGGTCTCCTTCGGCGGCAATGCGGTGACGGCGGCGTTCTGCTGCGCCAAGCTCGGCATCGTGCCCGACCTGATCGCGACCGCGGCCAATGACTGGCTCGGACGCATGTTCCAGGACATGTGCGCGAAATACGCGATTTCGCTGCACGGGCGGAAGGTGAACCAGTCCTCGCTGTCCTTCATCATGCCCAAGGACGGCAAGCGCGCCATCGTCCGCTGCCGCGACGACGAGCACATCCACCCCTTCCCGATGCTCAATCTCGGCGGCTGCCGCGCGCTGCATGTCGACGGCCACCAGCCGGATGCCGCGATCCACTATGCCAAGGTGTGCCGCGAGGCCGGCATCCTGACCTCGCTCGACGGCGGCGGCCTGCGCACCAACACGCATGAGCTGCTGGAATTCATCGACGTCGCCATCGTCGCCGAGCGTCTCTGCGAACAGATGGACCTGACGCCGGAGAAGATGCTCGACTACCTCAAGGGCCGCGGCTGCAAGATCGGCGGCGTCACCATGGGTGAGAAGGGCCTGCTCTGGTACAACGAAACAGGCGCAGTCGAAGTCATGCCGGCGATGCCGATCCCGCGCGAGCGGGTGATCGACACCAACGGCGCCGGCGACGTGTTCCACGGTGCCTATGTCTATTCCTATCTGGCCCATCCCGGCAAAAGCTGGCGCGAGCATTTCGATTTCGCGCGAGCCGCCTCGACCTACAAGATCCAGCGTCTCGGCAACGAGGCCGGCCTGCCGACTCTCGTCGACATCGCGAAGGTCAGGCACGAGTTCGAGGTCAGGGTCTAGATGGGGCGCGTCTTCGTCGCCGGCAGCATCAACATGGATGTGGTGGCGACGGCCGACCGCCATCCGCGCGTCGGCGAGACAGTCGCGGGGCGTGAGGTGCTGTATTTTCCGGGCGGCAAGGGCGCCAACCAGGCGGTCGCGGCGGCGCGGCTCGAAGCGCCAACCACGCTGATCGGCCGGCTGGGGAAGGACGCCTTCGGGGCAGAGCTGCGGAAGTTCCTCGGTGCGCAGGGCGTGGATCTCGACTCGGTGCGCGAGACGCCGGAGGCGCACACCGGCACCGCCATCATCACGGTCGCGGAGGCCGACAACACCATCGTCGTCATTCCCGGCAGCAACGGTCTGGTCAGCGCGGATGACGTCGCGGACGTGCCGCTGGTGAAGGGCGATGTCGCTGTGAGCCAGTTCGAGATCCCGCTGCCGACCATCGCCGCGTTCTTTGCGCGGGCGCGTGAGGCAGGAGCCACGACCGTGCTTAACCCGGCGCCGGCGCAGAAGATATCGAGCGAGCTGCTCGCGCTCGTGGATGTCCTCGTGCTCAACGAGACCGAGCTGGGTTTGCTGGCCGACGCCGAGCTTACGGACAACGATCCATATGAGCGCATTGCCGATGCAGCGAGGCACATCCAGGTGAACCGTGATCAGATCATCTGCGTCACGCTGGGTAAGCGCGGTGTGATTGCACTGGTCGGCGACCGATTTGTGTCTATCCAAGGCCGCAATGTAACCCCTGTTGACACCACCGGCGCGGGTGATTGCTTTGTCGGCGCGGTCGCGGCACTGCTCGCCGACGGTCAACCGATCGAGAGCGCGCTGGGCTACGCCAATGTCGCCGCATCGGTCAGCGTGCAACGGATGGGCGCCGCTCCGTCGATGCCGACGATTGCTGAAGTCTCGGCAGCGCTTCGTGCGGAGCGGCCCAGCTCGAGCTAAGCCAGCGCGCTCTTCAGGTCAAAACTTTCGTCCGCAGCCTGCTCCGGCGTGATCGAGCGGTCCATGGCCTGCAATCTCCGGCCGAACATGTGATCGCCGGCGCGGTTGATCGATTCGATACCGAGCAGCCTGTCGCCGTGATAGCAGAACGCGGAGAACGCCTTCTTCGCAGGGCTGCCGCGCAGCACGACTCGGTCGTAGCCGGTGGTGAGGCCGGCGATCTGGAGCTTGTCGTCGCCCTGGTCGCTCCAGAACCAGGGATGGCTGTCGTACGGCTTCCTGTCGCCGGTCAGGCGCGCGGCGAGGCAGCGGGCATGGTCGGTGGCGTTCTGCACCGATTCCAGCCGCAGCGAGCTGCCGAAACGCGGGCTTGCGAACAGCGCGCAGTCGCCGATCGCGGAAATATCGGGATCGACTGTTGAGAGATATTCGTCGACGACGATGCCGGCCGCGACCGGCAGCCCCGCCTCGGCCGCGAGCTCGATGTTCGGCAGCACGCCGACGCCGACCACGACGAGGTCGGCGGGCAGATGCCGGCCGTCGCTCAAGGAGACGCCGGTGACCTTGCCGCCCTCCGCCTCGATGGACGTGGCCTGCACGCCGAGATGGATGCGGATGCCGGCCTCGCGATGCCGGTCCTGGAAATATTCGGAGACCTCCGCCGTCACCGCCCGCGCCATCACGCGCGGGGCGAGCTCGAGCACGTCGACCTCGAGCCCCTTGATCCGCGCGGTGGAGGCGAATTCGAGGCCGATGAATCCGGCGCCGATGATGACGGCGCGCGTCTTGGACGGCATGATCTGCCGCAGCGCCTCGCTGTCGTCGAGGATGCGCAAATATCTCACATCGGGCAAATTGGCATTGGGCAGGTCGAGCAGCCGGTTGCGCGCGCCCGTCGCCAGCACGAGATGGCCGTAAGGCAGCGTCGCGCCCGAAGCGAGAAGCACCTTGTGCCCCACGCGGTCGATCGACACCGCACGCCCGGAGATCAGCTCGATCTTCTGATCCTGGTAGAATTTTTCGGGGCGGAACATCAGGCTCTCGGGCCCGGCGGACCCCTTGATATAGCCCTTGGACAGCGGCGGCCGCTGATAGGGCAGATGCGCCTCGTCATTGATCAGGCTGATGGGTTCGGCAAATCCCGCCTGACGCAGGGATGCCGCGACCTGGTAGCCGCCATGGCCGGCACCGACGATGATCACTGGACCATTCGTCATCGGACAGCCCATTTCCGCAAGACACGAGCGTGACCCATGTCGTCTCCTCTCACTGAGTTTGGCTTGGCTTGCCCAGGAGGAGCCGGCGCTCGTGTCCGTCCCTAAACGAAGGCAGCCCCATTTGAGCCGATCGCTCCGTCCGGCGCAAGAGCCGTCGGCAGGGCACGCGCCGGCGGCCGGGGGACTGTCGGCCCGGGACTGTCGCCCAGGGGACTGGCGCCCAGGGATTGTCACCCCTCACCTTCTGCGATTTAGTTGCAGCAACGAACCTCTTCCCGGGGATATTCCAAATGCCAGCTCCCGTCTCAAAGCCCGACGATCCCGCGCTGCTGCGGATCGACGGCGCTATTGCAACCATCACGCTCAATCGCCCCGCCGCCTTCAACTCGATCAACCTCGCCATCGCGCAGAAGCTCGAGCAGCTCGCGGCTTATATCGAGGGCGACGACGCCATCCGCGTCGTGGTGATCGAGGGCGAAGGCCGCGCCTTCTCGGCCGGCGGCGATCTGCAGACGATCGGGGCTGCGGCCGAGGCGAACACGGTGACGCCCGTCGTCGGCGAGCTGCTCAAGCACTACCACGCCTTCATCGAGATCGTCAGGCGGATGCCGAAGATCTCGCTGTCGAGCGTACACGGCTCGGCCGCCGGCGCCGGCATGGGCCTCGCCTTCGTCACCGATCTCTGCGTCGCCGCCGACGACGCCAAGTTCACGCCCGCTTACGCCAAGATCGGGGTGTCGCCGGACGGCGGCTCGACGGTCGGCATCGTCGGCACGGTCGGCTCCCGCCGTGCGCTGCAGATCTTTCTCGCCGAGGACAATTTTACCGCGCAGCAGGCCCATGAATGGGGCCTCGTCGCCAAGACGGTTCCTGCGACCGAGCTCAAGGCGGCGACGCGACAATTGGCCGAGCGGCTGGCGCAGAACGCGCCGGCGGCCATCGCCGGCACCAAATCGCTGGTCTATGCGGCCGCCACCACGCCCGTGAAGCAGCAGCTCGACGCCGAGGAGCACAAGATCATCATGGCGATGAACACGGAGGCATTCCGCACCGCCGTGAAGAAGTTCACGAGCAAGTCGAAGTGACGCCCGCGCGCAGCTTCTACGGCCTTCGTCACGGCGCGACGGACTGGAATCGCAAAGGCCTGTTCCAGGGCCGCACCGACAATCCGCTGAACGAGGACGGCCTGCGGCAGGCGCACGAGGCAGCAGACATGTTGCGCGATGCCGGCATCAGCCGCATCGTCGCAAGCCCGCTGGTGCGCGCGGCGCGAACGGCCGAGATCATCGCGGACGTGATCGCGGTGCCGCTTAGCATCGACGACGGAATCATCGAGTTCGATTTCGGCAGCTTCGAGGGCCTGCCCGTCCGCGACCTCATGATCAAGCACGGCGTCACATCGGCGACGGGCCTCGTCTCGATCCTGCCGGCCGACGGCGAGCGCTGGGACGCCATGGCCGAACGGTCGCTGCGCAGCGTGTCAGGCTGGCTCGCGCGCTATCCCGGCGACGACATCCTGTTCGTCTGCCACGACGCGGTGATGCAGGGCATGGCGAACGTGCTCACAGGCAGCTACTTCAAGAACAGCCACGGCACGCCGTTCCGCTATGTCTGCGGCGATCCGCAATGGCGGATCGAACAGGTCGTCGTTTAAGGCGCTATTGCGGACAGATATAGCCCGTCCCCGCCGGCGACTTGAAGCAGCCGACGGACTCCGGGAGCACGTGCCGCGGCAGCCACAGCACCACGCTCGGGAAGTAGATCGCGAACGCGATCGTCGCCAGGAACACCACATAGATCGGTAATGCGGCGCGCAAGGCCTTGGCGAAACTGATGCCGACGAATTTCGAGGCCATCAGCAGCACCAGCCCGTAAGGCGGCGTGATCAGGCCGAAGGCGAGCGTTGCGATCAGCACCACGCCCATGTGCACGGCATTGATGTCGCCGGCTTCCGTCAGCGCGTTGACCAGCGGCATGAAGATGATGATGGTCGGCACCGGCTCGATGAAGTCGCCGACCACGGTGAACAGCAGCACCATCAGCAGCATGATCAGGTGCGGATCGTTGCCGGCGATGGAGGTGATCCACTCGGCGATGTAGGTCGCGCCGCGCAAATAGGCCAGCATCCAGCCGAAGGCATTGGCGGCGCCGATGGTGATCAGCGGCAGCGAGAAGATCAGACCGGCGAGGCAGAAATCATACGGGATCTTCCTGATATGGCCGCGGTTGAGCGCGGGGATCACGACCAGGACGATCCAGACCACGGCAACGACGCCGGCCTCGGTCGGCGTGAACCAGCCGGTCAGGATGCCCCCGAGCAGGATCACCGGGATCATCAGCGGCAGGGCGGCATCGCCGGCCGCGAACGCCACTTGCCGGAGCGGCGCGCGCGGCTTGCGCAGGCCGGACGGGCCGAAGAAATAACAGTAGATCATCAGGCCAAAGCCGATCATCAGGCCGGGCACGACACCCGCCATGAACAGGCCAGCAATCGAGACGTTGCCGACCGCACCATAGACCACCGCCGTGATGCTCGGCGGCACCAGCGCCGCAATGGTCGAGGCGGAGGCGATGATCGCGGCGATGAAGGCCGGCTCGTAGCCCTCGCGCTTCATCGGGCCGCCGAGCGCGCGGCTCATCACCGCGACGTCGGCGGTGGTCGAGCCGGACATTTCCGAGAAGAACATGCTGAAGACGACGACGACCTGCGACAGCCCGCCCCTGATATGCCCGACAAGCGACACCGACAAATTGGCTATTCGCACCACCACGTTGGCCGAGCTCATGAGCTCGCCGACCAGGAGGAAGAACGGGATCGCCACCAGCGCCTCGGAATCGACGCCGTCGAAGATCTTCTGGATGATCGCGGCGAGCGAGACGTCCGAGAGGATCGCGCCGATGAAGACGCCGGCCATCAGCGAGAACGGCACGGGCACGCCGAGATAGCCGAACGACAGGAAGCAGATCGACATCAGCGCCAGGACAACAGGTGCGCTCACGGCTGCGCCCTCACCTGGGCCTCGGTGACGGCGGGCGTTGCATCCTCGTCCGGCGGTTCGGGATGGTCAAAACCGTTGCGCAGGCCGTTGACGAGCTGCTCGATGGTGAACAGGCCGATCAGCACGCCCGAGAGCGGGATGATGGCGTAGAGCGAGGCAATCGGGGTGCCCGACGGCAGACGGAAGCTGCCGAAGCCGCGAAGATAGTTCTGATAGCCGTACCAGATCAGGCAGAAGGCGACGCCGAGCACGACCAGGCGGATGATGACCTCGACGATCAGCCGCGACGTGCCGTGCATCGCCTCGGAGATCGCGGTGAGATACAGGTGGTCATTGCGCCGCGTCGCCGCCGCCGTGCCGATGAAGATCGCGTAGATGAACAGCGTCGAGGTGACCTCCTGCAGCCATAGCCAGGGATGGCCGATGGTGCGGGTGACGATGTCGGCGGTCACCGACAGCGAGAAGCCGAAGCAGAGCACGCCGCACAGGATCATCAGGGTGAGCTCGAGCCAGTCGAGCCCGCGCCATTTCAGGTGGCGCTGGCGTTGCACGAGCAGTTTGTCGGCGATGGCCATTGTTGCTCCCGCTATGGCTTTCCGTCATGGCCGGGCTTGTCCCGGCCATCCACGCTCCTGGCGCGGGATTGAAGGAAGAACGTGGATGCCCGGGACAAGCCCGGGCATGACGACCTTCTTGGCAGTCAGTTCACCGACCGGATCAAATTCTTGATCTTCTCGGCGTGCGGGCCGAGATCCTTGGCGAGCTTGTCGAGATAGGGATCGGCGATCGCCGTGAAGCTCTTCTTGTCGACGTTGTCGACGATCTTCACGCCCATCTTCTTCAGCTTGTCGGCCGCACTGCGCTCCAGGTCGAACGCCTTCTGCGGCTCCTTGGTGCTGATCTCGTTGGCCGCGGTCATCACCCACTGCTTCTGCTCGGCCGAGAGGCTCTGCCAGAGCTTGTCGGAGATGAACACCAGCGCGTTGTTGGCCTCGTGCTCGGTGATGTTGAGAACCGGCGCGACCTCGTAGTGCTTGTTGACGAGATAAACGTTGATGCTGTTCTCGGCGACGTCGACGACGCCGGTCTGCAGGCTGGTGTAGACGCTGCCGAACGGCATGTGCACGGTCTGGGCGCCGTAGGCCGGGAACATGGTGTCCTCGGTCGCGGTCGCCTGCACGCGGACCTTCAGGCCCTTGACGTCGCCGACATTGCGGATTTCGCGCTTCGAGTACATGTGGCGCACGCCCTGCGATCCCGTGGCGATCACGTGCAGGCCCTGCGTGGTCTCGTCGATCAGGGTCTTCAGCGCCTCGAACACCTTTGGATCGGCCAATCCCTTGACCACGTGGTTCTCGTCGCGGAACAGGTAGTGCAGCGACATCACGCCGGCCTGCGGGGAGATCGTCGCGGTATTGGCGGAGGAGATGATCGAGAATTCGACGTCTCCGGCCTTCACGAGCTGGAGCACCTGTGGCTCCTGCCCGAGCTGTGCGCCGGGATACTGGTCGATGATCATGGTGCCCTTGCTCAATTCCTTGAGCTTTTCGGCAAAGAGGTCGCCCGCGATGGAATAGCCGGTGTTGCGCGGCTGGTCGTAGGCGAAGCGATAATGCTTCACCTCCTGTGCTCCGGCCCCCGTGACGAACAGCACGGCAGCCATAGCCGCCAACCCACGCATGGATCGTGCAATCATCGTTTCCCCCTGTTTTATCGCCCGCCGCTTGTGCGGTCTGAGCGTCAATTCACATCGCTAATCAGTCTTAGGTCCAGTCCTCTGCATGAAGTCGAAGTCGCAGCCCTCGTCGGCCTGCAAGATGGTGTTGTCGAACAGCCAGGCATAACCTCGCTTGGCCTCGTGCGTTGCGGCGGCCGGCTTCAGCGCCGCGCGCCGCCGTTCGAGCTCGGCGGCATCGACCAGCAGCTCGATGCTGCGCTTGGCAACATCGAGGCGGATCATGTCGCCGTTCCGCACCAGCGCCAGCGGCCCGCCGACGGCGGATTCCGGCGTGATGTGAAGCACGATGGTGCCGAACGCGGTGCCGCTCATGCGTGCGTCGGAAATGCGCACCATGTCCTTGGTTCCGCCGCGTGCGAGCTTCTTCGGGATCGGCAGATAACCTGCCTCCGGCATGCCGGGCGCGCCCTTCGGGCCGGCATTGCGCAGCACCAGCACGTCGTCGGAGTTCACGTCGAGATCGGGATCGTCGACGCGCAGCGTCATGTCCTCGACGGATTCGAATACGACGGCGCGCCCGGTATGCTGCAGCAGTTTCGGGCTCGCGGCCGACTGCTTGATCACCGCGCCGCGCGGGGCGAGATTGCCGTGCAGGACGGCGAGGCCGCCTTCCTTCTTGATCGGATTGTCGCGCGGGCGGATCGCGTCCTGGCCGGGCACGTCCTCGGCATTCCCTGCGATCTCGCGCAGCGTTTGGCCCGAGATCGTCTTTGCGTCGAGATCGATGAGATCGCCGAGCTGCGCCAGCAGCTTCGGCACGCCGCCGGCGTGATGGAAGTGCTCCATGTAATGCTCGCCGGACGGCTTGAGATCGACCAGCACCGGCACCTCGCGACCGATCTGGTCGAACTTCTCGAGATCGAGCCGGTGCGGCGAGCGATGCGCCATCGCAGTCAGGTGGATCAGGCCGTTGGTCGAGCCGCCGATCGCCTGGAGCACGACCTGCGCGTTTTTGAACGACGCCGGCGTCAGCAGCTCGCTCGGCTTCGGCCCCTTGGTCTTGGCCATCTCGGCGGCAACCCGGCCGCTGGCCTCGGCGAGACGGAAACGCTCGGCATGAGGCGCGGGGATCGTCGCGCTCATCGGCAGCGACAGACCCATGGCTTCGATCATGCAGGCCATGGTCGAGGCCGTGCCCATCACCATGCAGGTGCCGACCGACGGCGCGAGGCGGCCGTTCACGGCCTCGATCTCGGCATCGTCCATTTCGCCTGCGCGATACTTGCCCCAGAGCCGACGGCAATCGGTGCAGGCGCCGAGCACCTCGCCCTTGTGATGGCCGACCACCATGGGACCGACGGGAATGACAACGGTCGGCAGATCGGCGCTGATCGCGGCCATGACCTGCGCCGGCAGCGTCTTGTCGCAGCCGCCGATGACGATCACCGAATCCATCGGCTGGGCCCGGATCATCTCCTCGGTGTCCATCGCCATCAGATTGCGCAGATACATCGAGGTCGGATGCGCAAAGCTCTCGGCGATCGAGATGGTCGGGAACACGAACGGCATCGCGCCCGACAGCATCACGCCGCGCTTGGCGGCCTCGATGATCTGCGGAACGTTGCCGTGGCAGGGATTGTAATCGCTATAGGTGTTGGTGATTCCGACGATCGGGCGCTCCAGCGCATCGTCGGAATAGCCCATGGCCTTGATGAACGCCTTGCGCAGGAACAGCGAGAAGCCAGCATCGCCATAGCTCGTCAGACCCTTGCGCAGACCACTCGTCATCATGCCACTCCTTCACTTGCCATTGTGGTACAGCCTGCCCCTCGATTGTCAATAAGATTGGTCCATATCGTCGCACTTTCTGGGTTCTGGCACCGCTTACGACACAAATTATTGACAATCCACCCCTTCCCTGCTCCACAGAGCGGACCGGCCAACGCCGGAGGCCGAGGGCATGTCCGACATTCGCACCGCAGATGCCATGCCGGTCCGCCGCGACGACCCGGACGACGTGGTCGCGCGGCTGGAGGAGGACATCATCTTCGGCCGCCTCGCGCCGGGCGCGCGGCTGACCGAGGACGCGCTGATGTCGCGCTACGGCACCTCGCGCCATTTCGTGCGCCAGGCGCTGGTGGATGCGGAGCGGCGCGGCATCGTCCGCCGTGAGAAGAACGTCGGCGCCACGGTGCGGTTCTACTCGGCCGAGGAAGTCCGGCAGATCTACGAGGTCCGGGAGATGCTGACGCGGCAGGCCGCGCTGATGATCCCCCTGCCCGCGCCGCAAGCCCTGATCGACGAGCTGACCACCCTGCAACGGCAGTACTGCGCCAAGGCCGATTTGCAGGATCTGCGCGGCATCCACGAAGCCAATGACGCCTTCCACCTCGCGCTGTTCTCGGCTTGCGGCAATCCCTATCTGGTGCGCTCGCTGCAGGACTACATGAACCTGACGCTGCCGATGCGCGCGAAGAACCTTGCCGACCCGACCGGGCTGGCGCAATCGCGACGGCAGCACGAGCTGATGATCGAGTTGCTCAGGGGACGCGACAGCTGGGCGCTGGCGCAGCTGTGCGTGGACCACATGCAATTCAGCAAGAAGGATTATCTGGGAAGGATTGCTGCCGACGTCTAGCGCGAACCTTCGTCCGCATTGCCGATCAAGCTTGGTTGGCATAGGTTCTTCAAAGGTAGTCGGGCTTAGACGAACTATGCCTCATGATGTTGAACCTCTGCTCGTCGAAGTCGCTGTCGAGGCGAAATCGAAGGCCGACCACGAGAAACTCATCGCCGCGCTTGCAGGGCTCGCCGCTGAAGACCGGGCGCTGGTCGTACGGCTCGATGAAATGTCCGGCCAGATCATCCTCAAGGGAACAAGCGAGGACCATCTCAAAAGGACAATCGATAACCTCGGCCAGATCCTTGGAATGGCCGTCAATGTCGGCGCATTGCAGGTGGCGTTCCTCGAACGTCCGACCAAACGTGCGGAGGTGGACTACGTCCACAAGAAGATCTACGGACCCAAGGGTGAGTTTGCCGCGCTGAAGCTCATCATCGGACCGAATGAGCTCGGCAAGGGGTATCAGTTCGACTGCAAGGTCAGCGTCAATGCGCTGCCGCGCGAATATATGCCCGGTATCGAGAAGGGACTCGAAAGCGTCCTTGCGTGCGGTGTCGTCGCCGGATCTCCGGTGATCGACGTTAGGGTTGAGCTGATCGACGGCAAGTACCACGACGTCGACTCGTCAGTACGCGCTTTCGAGATTGCGGCACGCGCGGCTTTCCGCGAGGGCCTGCAAAGAGCGGAATCGGTGTTGCTCGAACCGATCATGAAGGTCGAAGTGGCGACGCCCTCGCCGTTCGCGAACCTCATCGCCGACGACCTGAAGGCACGGCGCGGGACAGGCCACTTCAGGACCGTCGAAGGCGACATTGTCGCGATCGATGCGACCGTGCCGCTGATAACGATGTTCGGCTACGCGAACAGCCTGCGCGCGATGAGCCAGGGACTCGCCACCCACACAATGCGGTTCGACTACTATGGCGCGGCGCCGCGGCCCTGGGACAACCCGCCATTTCGTCCCGCGGTCGGGATGCGAGCTTGACGGAGCCTGCGGCAGGCGCGCCGCGGAGCGCAACGATCAATACCGCCTGAGCAAGCCCCGCTCCACGCTGGTCTCGCCATAGTCGGCGCAGGCCCTTTGCGGATTCCTGATCAAATCCGTCCGGACACGCTTGAACGTATTGCCGGCGGCCTCCAGCACCTCGGGGCGGAATTTTCCGGGATCGTAGCTCTCGCCGTCGCGGGCCTTGATGGCTGCCGCATAGGCGTCAATCATGGCCATCGCGGCCTCGGGGCTGCCGAGCAGCCGCGCGCCGAGCTGGACGCCGCCGCTGCCGTCGACCTCATAGCCGTCGCATCGCTGCTCGAGCACGACGGATGCTGTGACGAGCTGGTCGAGAAACGTCGCTTCGGCATCACTGAGCGTCGCGGCGCGCGCCGATCCCGGCAAGAGGATCGCGAGCACCGCGACAGCAGACAATTTGATTTTCATTCTCGGGGCTCTCGCTGCCGTCGAATTGCGGGCAACCCTTCGAGAGCCCCACCATGGGCGGCGTGCCGTTGATCCAGATCAACGAGCGAGGCAAAAGCCCGGACCGCGGCTTTATGCGGCCGGCGCCTTGAAATCGTATGAGATGCGCCCGGCCGGCAGATAGAACAGCGCGATGACCGCGCCGCCCCTGACTTCGGGATAGTGCCTGCTGCCTGGATCGGGCGCGGTCCAGCCGGGTCCCTGCCATCCCTGCAATCCCTTCAACTCCGCGCCCTTGTTCAGGGGCACCACGAGGTTCAGCTCGCCATAGGGATGGCCGTGATATTGTCCGCGCAACACGTCGTGGTCGTCCTCGTCCTTGAAGCGGCGTGGATCGGCACTGTTCATGTACACGGCCGTGATGCTGAACTGGAATGTCTCGGCAACCGGATCCAGGATGCGGCTGCGCCGGTAGTTCGGGCCTTCCACCTCCTGGTTTGCCGCCCATCCTTCCTCGACGCCGATCTTGATGAGGCGGGCGAGGTCCTGATAGAGCGCGCTGTCCTCGCCATATGTCTTGTTGAGCCAACGCTCCATCTCGGCCCCGGGGGTCATGTCCTTGACCTCACGGAGAAACGGAATGCTGCGCTGAATCAGGTCTTCCCGGCTTGCCATGGTGATCTCCTCTTCGATCAAGCTTCAATCTTCGAAACCAAGGAACGTCGCGAACTCGTCGATCTCGGCCCGCGGCATCAATCTGTCCGGGCTCTGCCCCCTGGCCTTGCCGACGGACATGCCGCACACCACCATCTGCTCCGCCGGAATCGACAGCAGCGGACGCAGGATCCGGTGGTACTTCGCGAACGTTTCCTGCGGACACGACTGCAGCCCGCGTCCCGCCGCCGCGAGCATGACGTTCTGCACGAACATCCCGAGGTCGAGCCAGCTTCCGACCTCGAGGCGCCGGTCGATGGTCACAATCAATCCCACGGGCGCGCCGAAGAACGAGTAGTTCTTCGCGGTCTGCCTGCTCCTGCCCTCGGCATCGGCTTGATGAATCCCGAGCGAGCCATAGAACAGCCGGCCGAACTCCTGCCGCCGCCTGAGATAGCGATCAGGCAAATCGCTGGCGTAGTATTTGTACTCCGAGACATGCGCGTCGCGAGCGGTCTCGTGCGCCTCCAGCAGCGCCGCCGAGACGCTGTGCTTGATCTCGCCGGTCAGCACGTAGACGTGCCAGGGCTGGATGTTCGCACCGCTGGGCGCGTATCGCGCGACACGGAGGATCTCTTCGATCGCTTGCCGGGCAACCGGAGCGTCGCAGAAGTCGCGGCATGCGAACCGGGCGGTCAGGATCCCGTCGATCGGGTTCGGCGCGGCGACGCACGCTTCCTCGATTGCCATCACGGCTGCTTCAGGAGCGGACATCCTCCCTCCTCCATCGGCTTGAAGGCTTCCTCTCCGGGAATGGTCGCGAGCAGCTCGTAATAGTCGAACCTGTATTTCGATTGCTGCGGCGACTTGACCCGGAACAGATACATGTCGCGGATCAACCTGCCGTCCTGGCGGACACGGCCGTTCTTCGTCATGAAATCATTCACGGGCAGGTCGCGCATTTTGGCGGCAACGGCCGGTCCATCCAGCGTGCCCGCCGCCTCGACCGCCCTGAGATAGTGCATCACCGCACCATAGGTGCCCGCATGGATCATGGTCGGGACCTTCTGGGTCTTCTCGATGAAGCGAGCCGACCATGCGCGGGTCTCATCGTTCGTGTCCCAGTAGAATGCCGAGCTGAGCATCAGGCCTTGTGCATTCTGCAGCCCGAGACTGTGGATGTCGGCGATGAAGACGATCAGGCCGGCAAGCTTCTGCTCGCGCGTGATGCCGAATTCGCCAGCCTGCTTGACGGCATTGATGAAATCACCGCCGGCGTTCGCCAGTGCGATCACATCCGCCTTCGAAGACTGCGCCTGCAGCAGGAAGGAGGAGAAATCAGGCGTGTTGATCGGATGCTTCACGGCGCCCTTGACCTTGCCGCCGGTCGCATCGATCACCTTGCGGCTGTCCGCTTCGAGCTGCGTGCCAAGCGAATAGTCGGCGGAGAGAAAGAACCAGCTCTTGGCACCAAGCCGGCTAATCGCCTTCGTCGTGCCCTGCGACAGGGCGTAGGTATCGTAGGTCCAGTGAATGCCGGTGGGCGAGCACTCGTCACCGGTGAGGCGCGACGTGGCGGCGCCGGTGGCGAGAAACAGCTTCTTCTTGTCGCGGGTAATGCCCTGGACGGCGAGCGCGACGGCCGAATTGGGGACATCGAGAATGACCTCGACAGCTTCGTTCTCGATCCAGCGCCGTGCAATCACCGATCCCACGTCGGCCTTGTTCTGGTGGTCGCCGGCAACGATCTGGATCGGGCGGCCCAGAACCTTGCCCTTGAAATCGTCGACGGCCATTTGCGCCGCGACCACCGACCCCTGCCCGCCATTGTCGGCGTAGAGCGAGGACATGTCGGTCAGCACCCCGAGCTTGACCGGCCCCTCCTCGGCGATCGCTGTGCTCGCGAGCATCAACGACAGCAGCGTCGCAATGGCCGCCTTGCCGGTACCTGTCGTCGTGGTCGACCTCATGGTTCACCTCCTCCGAACACCGCGACCGGATAATGCCGGGATCGGTTTTTTGCGGAAGTGAAACTCTTGCAGGTTGATCCTGAACGCCCTTCAGTTTGCCCGGCGGGCCGCTCGAGGCCCGGTTCGGTCGTCTGCGCCGGTTGCATCCAAGGCGGGCCTGACCTTAACTGGTCGCCATCGCGGCCGCGCCGTCAGCCAGCAACGGGACCCTCACCGTGTCGGTTTCATTCAAGACGTTGGACCTGAACCTGCTCAAGGTGTTCGACGCCGTCATGGAAGAGAGGAGCGTCCTGCGCGCCAGCCAGAAGGTCGCGCTCAGCCAGTCCGCCGTCAGCCATTCGCTCGCCCGGCTTCGCGAGATGCTGGAGGACGAATTGTTCGTGCGCACGGCCGCGGGCATGCAACCGACGGCGCGGGCACTGACGATGGCCCCGCAGGTGCGCGAGGCGCTGCGCGTGCTCGAAGCGGCGGTGGAGCTGCCGACTTTCGTACCCGCGACTTCGACCCGGCAGTTTACGCTCGCCGCCAACGATTTCGCCACGATGGTGCTGGCGTCGCAACTGCTGCAGATACTCGGGCGCGAGGCGCCGCACATCGACCTGACCATCAAGCCGGTGACGCGGATCGACCTCGCCGAGCAGATCGACCTCGGCCGCATCGACGTTGCCATCGGCGT
This sequence comes from Bradyrhizobium sp. KB893862 SZCCT0404, assembly GCF_018130885.1. Classification (NCBI taxonomy): domain Bacteria; kingdom Pseudomonadati; phylum Pseudomonadota; class Alphaproteobacteria; order Hyphomicrobiales; family Nitrobacteraceae; genus Bradyrhizobium; species Bradyrhizobium sp. KB893862 SZCCT0404. Next base: position 127,400 of record NZ_JAFCLT010000010.1, on the reverse strand, counting down.
GTTCTCGCTCCCGCCGGGCCGCTTCCGCACATCACTGCTGTTCGAATATGACGACGTGCTGATCGCCAGCAAGAAGCGCAAGCTCGGCCGGCTGGACAAGGCGATGCTGGCGGGGCTGCCGCTGGTGGTGGTCTCCTTCGGCGGCGAGCAGGAGGGCGCGATCGGCGGCTTCATTTCCGAGCGCGGCCTGGCGCGGCGCTCGGAAATGTACGACCGCGACGCGCTCGAGCGAGCGCTCGCCGAGAGCGACCGGCCGCCGCGGATGGCGGTGACATTGCCGCATTTCCTCGCCGTCCCCGGACTGCTAGAGGACACCGAGCTCGCGGCCATCGTCCCGCGCCCGCTTGCGAAGGCACTGGCGCGGAACTACCCCATCGCGACGTATGAACTTCCCTATGCGGCGACACCGCTCGAGGTGCGGCTGCTATGGCATGACCGCGTCGACGGCGAGCCGGCGCACGAGTGGCTGCATGACGTCCTGCGACGCGCGGCCGAGAACCTCAGACGCGGAATTTAGGCGCGCACGGGCCACGTCAGGGCTCGTAGCTCTCGCCGGCATGGGCCTCGCTGGATCGCTTAAGCGCGCCCTTGGCGACCGATGACAAGGCCGTAGAGGAAGAGAAGGATGATGGCACCGACCACGCTTCCGATGAATCCGGCGCCCTCGCCGAACCGGTACCATCCTACGGCCTGACCGAGCCAGGTCGCGACGAATGCACCGACAATCCCGAGGACCGTGGTCAGGATGAATCCTCTCGGCTCATTGTCGCCGGGCATGATGAACTTCGCAATCAGTCCAACGATGAATCCGATGATGATCGTCCACAGGATGCCCATGTCCACCGCTCCATTCGGCCAGGACGCGCATCGATGTCAGACCGAACGCGCGATCGCCTGAAGATCGGGACGGTGCCGGGGTCAACGTTGATCTAGATCAATGGGCGGAAGCGGCCGGACCGAAAGCTCGATGCATGGCGATCATCGGCGAGATCACGCACACCACGACCTACCGCTATGCAAAGCCGGTGACGTTCGGCACGCATCGCGCCATGTTCCTGCCGCAGCGCGGCGCCTCGACCCGGCTGCTGCGCTGGTCGGCTCACACCAGCCTGCCGTCGAAGGTGCTCTGGATCACCGATTCCCGCTCCAATGCCGTCACGGTGATGGATTTCAGCGAACCCGGCAGCGAGCTGACATTCACCTTCAAGGTGCGCGGGGTCTATTTCGGCATCAAAGGTCTGGAGGCGTTTCCGCTGGAGCCCCGGGCCGAGGAAGTGCCGGTGCAGTATACGCCGGACGAGTGGACCGACCTCGCCGGCTACCTGCGCCCACATGCCGACGACGCGGACGGCACGCATGCGGTCTGGACCAAGAGCTTCGTCGCCGGCGATCAGGACCGGACCGCCGACCTGCTGCACCGGATGCTGGCCACGTTTCGCCGCGACTTCGACTATCGCGGGCGAGAGGCGCAAGGCACCCAGTCTCCGGGCGAAACGCTGCGCGCGAGATCGGGGACCTGCCGGGACTTCGCCTGGCTGATGATCGAGACGCTGCGCCGGCTCGGCTTTGCCGCGCGCTTCGTCAGCGGCTATCTCTATGACGCCGCGCTCGACGGCGGCGCGGTGGGCATGAGCGGCTCCGGCGCGACGCATGCATGGGTGCAGGTATTCCTGCCCGGCGCCGGCTGGCTCGACTACGATCCGACCAACAGCCTGAGCGCCGGCTTCGACCTCATCCCGGTGGCCATTGCGCGGCATCCGGCCCAGGCCGTGCCGCTGGAGGGCTCCTGGTTCGGCGATGCCGGCGACTATCTCGGCATGTCGATCAATGTCGCCGTCAACAAGCTCGGCGAAATGCTCGATCCGTCGGAGGGATAGGCTGCCGGCAGACGCGCGGCGGCCGCTGACCATGGTGTTCGATCACGACAGCAAGGGGGGACATGGGCTGGTGGACGCCGTCACCACGCCGTTCGAGGTCCTGAAGGGCAGGCTCCGGCAGCTCTACGAAGGCGACACGTTCGGCTGCATCCGATTCCGCTACGCCCTGCTGGTGCTCGACATCGTCACGGTGCTGTTCATCATCGCGACGTCGTTCCTGCCGCGCACCAAGGTCGTGGAGACGCTCGATGTCGTGTTCGGCATCCTGATCCTTGCGGATTTCTCCGCACGGATGATCATCAGCCGCCAACCGCTGCGAGACCTCGCGCGGCTTTCGACCTGGACCGACATCGTGGTCATCGTCTCGTTCCTCGCGCCGCTCGCCGGAGAAGCCGGCGGATTCCTGCGCGCCTTTCGAACCCTGCGGCTCCTGCGCGACTACCAGATGGTGGCGCGCCTGCGGATCGACAGCGCGTTCTTCCGGCGCAACGAGGAGGTCGTCTTTGCCGTCGCCAATCTCGGCGTGTTCATCTTCGTGATGACGGGCGTGGTCTACGAGACGCAGAAGTCCCACAACCAGCAGATCGCCAACTATGCCGATGCGCTCTATTTCACGGTCACCGCGCTGACCACGACCGGCTTCGGCGACATCACCCTGCCCGGCACCGTCGGACGCCTGATCACCGTCGTCATCATGATCTTCGGCGTGACGCTGTTCCTGAATCTCGCCAAGGCATTGCTCGCGCCTTCCAAGGTGCGCTTTCCCTGCCCGGTCTGCGGCCTGCAGCGCCACGACGTGGACGCGGTGCATTGCAAGGCCTGCGGGACCGTATTGAACATTCCCGACGAAGGCGCGGATTAGGCTGGGACGCGCCGCGGCAGTCAGCGTAGCCCGGATGGAGCGCAGCGCAATCCGGGGGTCTCCGCGTGACGACTAGCAATTGTCCCGGATTACGCTGCGCTCCGTCCGGGCTACAGGCAAAAGCCTACCGCTTCTTCCAGTCGATGATGCGGCCCGGGTCGGCGTCGAACTCCATGCTGCAGAACGTGCCGCCCTGGAAATAATCGCCGACGGGATCGGGCTTCAGCTTGGCCTGCTCGGCCATCGCGTGCTCGCGGAAATCCTCGGCGCGCCCCGTCGGGCGATAGCCGAATTCGTAGGCGCGATGGTTGTCCCACCAGGCGCGCTCGTTCAGCGAGGCGCCGTAGAACACCTCGAAATGGATGTCGGGATGCTCGAGCCCGATGCGGCAGAGCTGCACGAGGTCGTCAGGCTTGAGCCAGATCGAGAGCCGGCGCTGGTCGAGCGGCATGTCGCCGAAATTGCCGATGCGCAGGCAGGTGACCTTCAGCCCGTGCTTGTCGGCGTAGAGCGCGCCGACCGCCTCGCCGAACACCTTGCTGACGCCGTAGCGGCCGTCGGGACGCGGGGTGACGTCGGTGCCGATCTTGTGGTGGCGCGGATAGAAGCCGACGGCGTGGTTCGACGAGGCGAACACCACGCGCTTGACGCCCTTGCGGTACGCTGCCTCGAACAGATTGTAGCCGCCGATGATGTTGGCCTGCAGGATCTGGTCCCAGGTGCCCTCGACCGAATAGCCGCCGAAATGGATGATGCCGTCGACGCCCTCGCAGATCGCCTCGCACTGCGCGAGATCGGCAAGGTCGGCCGCCCTAAACTGCTCGTTCGCGCCGAGATCGGCCGGCGGCTTGATGTCGGAGAGCAGGAGATCCGGATAGATCGGCGGCAGCAGTTTTCGCAAGCTCGTGCCGATTCCGCCCGAAGCTCCCGTCATCAGAATACGCGGCATGTCTTCCCTCGCCGTTGGTGACCGATTTGCGGTCACGTGTCTCTAATGATAGCAGAATTGTCCAGAGGGAACGAAACGAGAGAACCGACATGAATGAGGCATCGTCCCACCCCCAGGAGCGGCCAGGCTGGCGGCCGGCGAGCTATTACCCCGATCCCGCGATCAAGGCGCTCGATCCCCGCTTCGAAAAATACTGGCTGAAGCTCTCGGCGGTGGAGCGGATCGCGACCGGGCTGCGCTGGGCCGAGGGGCCGGTGTGGGTCGGCGACGGGCGTTATCTGCTGTGCAGCGACATCCCCAACCAGCGCATCCTCAAATGGGAGGAAGAGACCGGCGCGGTCAGCGTGTTCCGCAAGCCCTCCAATTTCGCCAACGGCAATACGCGCGACCGGCAGGGCCGGCTCGTCACCTGCGAGCACGGCGGCCGCCGCGTGACCCGCACCGAATACGACGGCAGCATCACCGTGCTGATGGATCAATTCAACGGCAAGCGCTTGAACTCGCCGAACGATGTCGTTGTTAAATCGGACGGCTCGATCTGGTTCACCGATCCGACCTTCGGCCTGCTCGGCAATTACGAAGGCTACAAGTCCGAGAGCGAGATCGATCCGAACGTGTACCGGCTCGATCCGGCGACGGGCAAGGCGACCATCGTCGCGGAGGGCGTGCTGGGGCCGAACGGGCTGTGCTTCTCGCCGGACGAGAAGATCTTGTATGTCGTGGAATCCCGCGGCGTGCCGAACCGCAAGATCCTAGCCTATGACGTCTCGCCTGAGGGCACCACGATCTCCAACAAGCGTGTCCACATCGATGCGGGTCCAGGCACGCCTGATGGCATGCGCTGCGACATCGACGGCAATCTCTGGTGCGGCTGGGGCATGGGCGATCCCGAGCTCGACGGCGTCGTGGTGTTCGCGCCCGACGGCGTCATGATCGGGCGTATCGCATTGCCCGAACGGTGTGCCAACGTCTGCTTCGGCGGCGTCCAGCGCAACCGCCTGTTCATGGCGGCGAGCCAGTCGATCTACGCGCTGTATGTGAACACTCAGGGCGCGTTGGGGGGATAAGCGCCGCCACAAGCGACGATCCCGTAGGGTGGGCAAAGCGAAGCGTGCCCACCATCTCCTAACCGTCGCGCAAAATCGTGGGCACGTCGCTAACGCTCCTTTGCCCACCCTACGGCACCGTCTTCCGTCATTGCGAACGTAGCGACGCAATCCAGGCTGCCGCTGCGGGCGCACTCTGGATTGCTTCGTCGCTTCGCTCCTCGCAATGACGAAACGAAAAGCGCCGGAGCGGTTGCCCGCTCCGGCGCTCTGTTATTCACGCGCTAAAGCTTACGCCGCGTTGAAGCCGGCGACCGCCTTCACTTCGAGGAAGTCCTCGAGGCCGTACTTGCCCCACTCGCGGCCGTTGCCGGACTGCTTGTAGCCGCCGAACGGCGCGGTGCGGTCGTTGGGCACGCCCTGGAGGTTGACGTTGCCGGCGCGGATCTGGCGGCCGACGCGCTTGGCGTCCTCGACCGACGGACCCGAGACATAGCCGGCGAGGCCATAGGGCGTGTCGTTGGCGATGTGCACCGCCTCGGCTTCGTCCTTGGCGCCGAGGATGGTCAGCACCGGTCCAAAAATCTCTTCGCGCGCGATCGTCATCTCGGGGGTGACGTCGGCGAAGATGGTCGGACGGACATAGAAGCCCTTGTTGACGCCCTCGGGCAGGCCCGGGCCACCGGCGACGAGGGTTGCGCCCTCGTCGATGCCCTTCTTGATCAGCGCCTGGATCTTGTCCCACTGGCCGCGGTTGACGACCGGGCCGATGGTGGTGCCTTCGCCGCGCGGATCACCGGCCTTGGTCTTGTCGGCGACGGCCTTCGCGATCGCGGCGACTTCCTTCATCTTGGAGGCCGGCACGATCATGCGCGAGGGCGCGTTGCAGGACTGGCCGGAGTTGTTGAACATGTGCATCACGCCGCCGGTCACCGCCTTCGTGAGGTCGGCGCCTTCGAGGATCACGTTCGGCGACTTGCCGCCAAGCTCCTGGCTGACGCGCTTCACGGTGGGCGCCGCGCGCTTGGCGACGTCGATGCCGGCGCGGGTCGAGCCGGTGAAGGAGATCATGTCGATGTCGGGGTGCTCGCTCATGGCGGCGCCGACCTCGGGGCCGAGGCCGTTGACGAGGTTGAACACGCCCTTCGGCACGCCGGCTTCATGCAGGATCTCGGCGAAGATCAGCGCCGAGGTCGGGGTGAACTCGCTGGGCTTCAGGATCATGGTGCAGCCGGCCGCGAGCGCGGGCGCGACCTTGCAGGCGATCTGGTTGAGCGGCCAGTTCCAGGGTGTGATCATGCCGACCACGCCGACCGGCTCGCGCAGCACCATGGCGGTGCCGACCGGCTCCTCGAAATGATAGTTCTTGAGCACGTCGAGGGTGGTCATGAGATGACCGAGGCCGGCGCCGGCCTGCAGCTTCTCCGCCATCGGCAGCGGGGCGCCCATCTCGTCGGAGACGGCGGCGCCGATCTCCTTGAGGCGGCCCTTGTAGATCTCGATGATTTTCGAGAGCAGCGCGACGCGCTCCTCGCGGCTGGTCTGGGAGAACGTTGCGAAGGCGCGCTTGGCGGCGGCAACGGCCTTGTCCACATCGGCCTTGGAGCCGAGCGCAACCTCGTACATCGCCTCTTCCGTCGCGGGATTGACCACGGCGGTGGACTTCTTGACGGCGGGATCGACCCAGGCGCCGTCGATGTAGAATTGCATGCGATTGACCATCGTTAACCTCTTCTTGGGGGCTTGGAGGGGGCGTTTCGGCAGGCATCCTTGCACGAAAGCGCCAGCAATTGAACCCGCCATATGCGGGGCCAGCGTTGCGGCGGACGCGCGGAATATGGGACTTGGTTTGAACTGAGGCAAGCGCGGCCATGGGTCCCGGTTCAGCACCGCGGCACTTCGCGCCGCAGTTCGCCCGGGACACGAAATTAGAGCGTGTGTAAACACTCTCGTGCCCCGGACGCAGCGCAGCACTTCTTCAGTGATGCGCTGCTGAGCCGGGGCCCATGCGGCCGGTTACCCCGACTACACCGCCATCTTCCGATGCAGCACCGGCGCGCCGGTGGTGAGGCTTTCGGCCGCATCGATGATGGCGTTGGCGTCGATGCCGTAGTGCCGATAAAGGTCCGCGATGCTGCCGGTCTGGCCGAACTGCTCGACGCCGAGCGCCTCGACGCGATGGCCGCGGACGCTGCCGAGCCAGCCGAGCGCGGAGGGATGGCCGTCGATCACGGTCACGATGCCGCAGTCGCGCGGCAGCGGCGCGAGCAGCTTTTCAATGTGGCTGAGATGCTGCACGCCGCGCCGGTCCCGCCGCAATTTTCGCGCGGCAGTCCAGCCCGCATGCAGGCGATCCGCCGAGGTGATCGCGAGCAGGCCGATATCGCGCCGGCTTTCGCCGATGAAGCCGGTGGCCTCGATCGCCTCGGGCGCGACCGCGCCGGTATAGGCGATCACGACCTCGGCATTGGGGCCGGGTTTCCGCAGCCAATAGGCGCCATCGGTGATGCCCTGCTGCAGCTCCGGCGTCATGATCCGCTGCGCCTGCTCGATGCTGCGCGTCGAAAGACGCAAGTAAACCGAGCCGCCCTCGCCGGGGTCGCGCTGCATATGCTCGAAGCCCCAGCCCATGATCACGGCGAGCTCGTCGACGAAGGCCGGCTCGAACGAGGCGAGCCCGTCCTGCGCCATGCCGATCAGCGGTGTCGCGATCGACTGGTGGGCGCCGCCCTCGGGCGCGAGCGTGATGCCCGATGGCGTCGCCGCCACCATGAAGCGCGCATCCTGGTAGCAGGCATAGTTCAGCGCATCGAGACCGCGCTCGATGAAGGGGTCGTAGAGCGTGCCGACCGGCAGCAGCCGGGCGCCGTTGATCTGGTGTGACAGGCCGAGCGCCGAGAGCATGATGAACAGGTTCATCTCGGCAATGCCCAGTTCGAGATGCTGGCCCTTGGGCGAGAAGTCCCAGTTGAAGGTGGAGGGAATTTTCTCGCTGCGGAATAAGTCGGCCTTCTCGCCGCGCGCGAACAGGCCGCGCCGGTTCACCCACGGACCGAGATTGGTCGAAACGGTGACGTCGGGCGAGGTCGTGACGATGCGCTGGGCGAGTTCGCTGTCGCCGCGCGCGATCTCGTTCAGCACGAGGCCAAAGCCTTGTTGCGTGGACATCTGCGGCGACGGCTTGAAGGCGAGCTGCTGCGGGACCTCGACCGCCGGAGCAGTCAGCCTGCGGCCATCCTTGTTGAACGGCACGCGCGCGAGGAACGCGTCGAGCTCGGCCGCATCCTGCGTCAGGCCCTCGTACTTGTCCCACTCATGGCCGGGACGGATGTTCTGGCTGTCGCGATACTTCTCCATCTGCGCGACCGTCATCAGGCCGGCATGGTTGTCCTTGTGGCCCTGGAACGGCAGGCCGACGCCCTTGATGGTGTAGGCGATGAAGCAGACCGGGCGATCGTGATCGATGGATTCGAACGCCTCCAGCATGCTCGCCATGTCGTGGCCGCCGAGGTTCGACATCAGCGCCAGCAGCTCCTCGTCGCTGCGCTTGTCGATCAGTTTCGTGATCGGCCCCTGGTCGCCGATCTCGTCATGCAGATGCTTGCGGAAGGCGGCGCCGCCCTGGAAGCACAGCGCGGCGTAGAGCGCGTTCGGGCAATTGTCGATCCAGCGCTTCAAGGCCTCGCCGCCGGGCTCGGCAAAGGCCTCGCGCATCAGCCGGCCGTATTTCACGATGACGACGTCCCAGCCGAAATTGCGGAACATGGTCTCGAACTTTTCCCAGAGGCCCTCGCGCACGACGGCATCGAGCGACTGGCGGTTATAGTCCACCACCCACCAGGTGTTGCGCAGGCCGTGCTTCCAGCCCTCGGCCAGCGCCTCGAAGATATTGCCCTCGTCCATCTCGGCGTCGCCGACCAGCGCGATCATCCGCCCCTCGCGGCGATCCTTCATCCAGCCATGCGCCTTGACGTAGTCCTGCACCAGCGAGGCGAACAGCGTCTGCGCGACGCCGAGGCCGACCGAGCCGGTGGAGAAATCGACGTCGTCAACGTCCTTGGTGCGCGAGGGATAGGACTGCGCGCCCTTGAAGCCGCGGAAATTCTCCAGCTTCTCGCGGCTCTGCCGGCCGAACAGATACTGGATGGCGTGAAACACCGGGCTCGCATGCGGCTTCACCGCGACGCGGTCCTCAGGGCGCAGCACGCTGAAATACAGCGCCGACATGATGGTCGCGAGCGAGGCTGAGGAGGCCTGGTGGCCGCCGACCTTGAGGCCATCCGCATTGGGGCGGACGTGATTGGCGTGATGGATGGTCCATGACGACAGCCAGAGTGCCTTGCGGGCCAGTGCGGTCAACGTGTCCAGACGGGCGGAATCAACGGGCATGGCAATGCTCCCGGAAAATAGGTGTGGCGATGATACGCCTGCGGGCAGCGCCAAACTTCTCAATTTTTCGCACCATACCTGCCAATATTGGGATAATTTCCCAATCAAATGCCTCCTGATACAGGTTCCATCCCAATGCCCGAGCTCGACGCCATCGACCGCAAAATCCTCAGCTATCTCCAGAACGACAGCCGCCTGACCATGCAGGAGCTCGCCGACAAGGTCGGGCTGTCGGTCTCGCCCTGCCATCGCCGGGTCAAGCTGCTGGAGGAGCGCGGCGTCATCTCGCGCTATATCGCGACCGTGGACCAGAAGGCGCTGGGACTGCATGTCAGCGTCTTCATCTCGATCAAGCTGGCGCGGCAGAAGGAAGAGGACCTCAACCGCTTCGCCCGCGCGATCTCGAAATGGGACGAGGTGCTGGAGTGCTATCTGATGACCGGCAACCGCGACTATCTCCTGCGCGTCGTCGCCGCCGACCTCGCCTCCTACGAGACCTTCCTCAAGACCAAGCTGACCCGGCTCGACGGCATCGCCTCGATCGAGTCCAGCTTTGCGCTGAGCCAGGTGAAGTATTCGATCGCGCTTCCGGTCTGACCGGCCGTCCCGGGCCATTTTGAGCTCCCTCGGCCCGGGCGGCCGCCGGTGTCACATGGGCGCAATAAACCCCGTTGATGTTCGGGGCGACTGCCATCCTTGGCCCGAGAGAGAGACTCATGACTGCATCCGACCGCACCCCCGAAATGGCCAAACGCGAGCGCATCATCCGGGAGATGACCGACGATCTCGACGAGGAGCTGGAGATGGAGCTCGATGACGCCCGTCTCGACGAGCTCCTGGACGAGACCGACGCCGCCGGCCCGGCGGTCGACCGCAAACTCTATTTCCGGGAGTTGCTCCGCCTCCAGGGCGAGCTGGTCAAACTGCAGGACTGGGTGCAAGCCGAGAAGAAGAAGGTCGTCGTGCTGTTCGAGGGCCGCGACTCCGCTGGCAAGGGCGGCGTCATCAAGCGCATCACCCAGCGCCTCAATCCCCGCATCTGCCGCGTCGCCGCCCTGCCCGCGCCGAGCGAGCGCGAGCGCACGCAATGGTACTTCCAGCGCTACGTCTCGCATCTGCCCGCCGGCGGCGAGATCGTCCTGTTCGACCGCAGCTGGTACAACCGCGCCGGCGTCGAGCGGGTGATGGGCTTCTGCACCGAGGAGGACTACCAGGAGTTCTTCAAGACGGTGCCGGAGTTCGAGCGCATGCTGATCCGCTCCGGCATCATCCTGGTCAAGTACTGGTTTTCGATCACCGACGACGAGCAGCAGTTCCGCTTCACGATGCGCATCAAGGATCCGCTCAAGCAGTGGAAGCTGAGCCCGATGGACGTCGAGGCCCGCAGCCGCTGGGAGGCCTATACCAAGGCCAAGGAGACCATGCTCGAGCACACCCACCTGCCGGACAGCCCGTGGTGGATCGTCGATGCCGTGGACAAGAAGCGCGCCCGGCTCAACTGCATCTCGCATCTCTTGACCCAGATCCCGTACCAGGAGGTGGGGCGGACCCCGGTGGTGCTGCCGGCGCGCGTGCGCAACCCGGACTATCACCGCGGCCCGGTCCCGGCGGAGATGTACGTGCCGTCGAAGTATTGAGGGACGACTTGTAGGATGGATAGAGCGGAGCGAAACCCATCGCCGTCATACGCGGAAAGATGATGGGTTTCGCTCCGCTCTACCCATCCTACGGGACCATCACCGCCACGGCTGCACGATGATCTTGGTGTGCGCTTCGGGATTGGCGAGATCGGCGAACGCCTTGGCGACGCCGTCGATGCCGACCTCCGCCGTCACCATCGCCGCTGCATCCACCTGCCCTTCCGCGATCAGGCGCAGCGAGGCCGCAAACTCGTCCGGCGTGTAGCCGAGCACGTACTGGACGTTCAGCTCCTTCATGATGCCGAGCATGGGCTCGCTTCGGTCGGTCTCCATGCAGACGCCGACCACGACGATGCGCGCATCGCGCGGCGCGCCTTCGAACACCTGCTGCAGCAAGCCGGGCACGCCGACGCATTCGAAGATGATCGCGGGCTTGAGCGCCGGCAGCATCGCCTGCAGCGGCGGCCGCGCCGCCTTCTCGGCCTCCGACATCTGCGCGTGCTCGGCCCAGGTCGCGTAGGGCTGCGACACCCTGGGATCGACGACGATGTCGGCGCCGAGCTTTGCCGCGAGCGCGCGCCGCGCCGGCGAATAGTCGGCGGCGACGATCGGATGCAGCCCCCTGATCTTCAGCGCCGCGATCACCGCGAGCCCGACCGGGCCGCAGCCGATCACGAGCGGCACCTCGCCGCCCCGGATGTTGGCCTTGGCCACGGCGTGAACACCGACCGCGAGCGGCTCGGTCAGCGCAGCGTGCTCCGGCGCCAGGCCGTTCGGGACTTCGAGCAACAGCGCTTCGCTGAGCAGCATCGCCTCGGCGTAGCCGCCGACATTCTCGTTGGAATAGCCGATGCCCTCGATGCCCTGCGGCGTCACGAGGGCCGGCAAAGAGCAGACGCGCGTTCCCGGCTTGAGCTTGCGCGACGTGCCGGGGCCGAATTCGACGACCTCGCAACAGAATTCGTGGCCGAACACGACGTCGCGGCTGAGGTCCATCGGCTTCCGCCCGACCATCTTCGCCATCTCGACCATGCGGGGCGCGTGCTGACGCGCGTGCAGATCGGAGCCGCAGATGCCGCAGGCGAGCGTCTTGACCAGAACCTGGCCGGGGCCAGGCTTCGGCTCGGCGATCCCATCGACGACAATCTCACCGTTCCTGAAAATCGCAGCGCGCATCCGGCTCTCCCCTGTTGCTGGAGCCGTTCATAGCAGAAGCAGGACGCGCGAACTTGCGTCAGGGGTTCGGGGAACGCTCTTCCAGCACCAGCAGCTGGGAGCGGCGGATGCGCTCGCGATGGGCGATGTAGAGACCGCTGGCGACGATGAAGGCGGCGCCGGTGATGGTCCAGATATCCGGCAGCTCGCCGAAGATGAAGAAGCCGAGAATGCTGACCCACAGCAATTGCGTGTAGGAGAACGGTGCCAGCACGGAGGCATCGCCGTAGCGATAGGCGAGCACGACGATCCACTGGCCGACGGTGGAGGCAACGCCGATCAGAACTCCGAACCCGATCGCGCTCCAGCTCGGCGTCACCCAGACGAACGGCACCATCAGGCTCATGATCGCAAAGCCCGTGAGCGCGGAGTAAGCCATGGTGGTCACCACGGCCTCGCGACCGCTCATCATGCGCGTCATGATCAACGCCGCAGCCCAGCAGAACGCAGAGACGATCGGAAAGAACGCGGCAACGTGAAACGCGCTCGAGCCGGGACGAATGATGATGATCACGCCGATCAGGCCGATTGCGGTCGCGATCCAGCGGCGCATGCCGACCTTCTCGCTCAGAAAGATGATCGAGAGCGCCGTGACGAACAGCGGCGAGACGAAGCCGGTGGCGGAGGCTTCCGCAATGGGGAGAAAGCTCAAGCCCGTGATGAAGAACAGCGAAGAGCCGAGCAACGCCGTGCCGCGCATCAGTTGCAGGCCGAGACGCTCGGTACGCATCGCATGCAGCGGCGAGCCCGGCAGCATCACCGGCGTGAACATCAGCGCGAAGGTGGCCATCCGGATCCAGGTGATCTCGATCGACGGCAGGCTCGACGACAGATATTTCGAAGTGACGTCGGAGCAGCCGAGGAAGATCGTCGACAGCAGAACCAGCGCGATGCCCTTGAAGGGATGATCGACGCGCGCAGGCGCACGGCGAGCCTCCTGCTTCTTCTCCGGCACGGCAGGCATGGGAATACTGTCGAGCCTTGCGGCTACGGCGGGGGGCGGCGTCACGGCTGGAACCTGGGAAAATGCGATTCGGGAACGAGTGTAAAAAACGACAAAAGCGCCGCTTTCACAACTTCCGAAAACAGGATGCCGATATGCGCTCAGGTCCGCGCGCGTCAATACTCCATTAATAATAGGGGTTTGTGCGCTACAGCATGGGCAAACCGCGCGGCTTCGGACCGCGCGGAAACGCCGCATCAAGCGCCGAAATCTCCTCTTTCGTCAGCACGAGATCGCCGGCGGCCGCATTTTCGGCGGCATGTTCGGCGGATGACGCCTTTGGGATCGTGAACACCGTAGTCGCACGGGTGAGGAAGCTCAGGGCGACCTGACGCGGCGTCGCGCGACGCGCATCAGCAATGCGCGCGAGCACTGCGCCGCCCTTGCTGCGCTCATCCGGGAAATCGTCGTGCCCGAACGGCGAGTACGCGACGACGGCGACATCATGCTTCTCGCACCACGGGATCACCGCATGCTCGATCGCGCGTTCCCTGAGGTGATAGAGCACCTGATTGCAGGCGATCTTGCCCTTGCCGGAAACGGCCAGGATTTCGTCGAGATCATCCGCGTCGAAGTTCGAGACGCCCCAGGATTTGATCTTGCCTGATGTCACCAGTTCCTCGAATGCGCCGACGGTGTCTTCGAGATCATACGAGCCGCGCCAGTGCAGCAGATAGCAATCGAGACGATCCGTCTTCAGCCGCTTCAGCGAGCGTTCGCAAGCAGTGATGGTGCCACGGCGCGAGGCGTTGCTCGGCAGAACTTTCGACACCAGGAACACCTCGTCGCGCCGGCCCGCGATCGCGTCGGCAATGACGAGCTCGGCATCGCCGTACATCTCGGCGGTGTCGATGTGGGTCATGCCGAGATCGAGCCCGCGCTGAAGCGCCGCGATCGCCCGCTTGCGATCGCCGTGATCGAGATACCAGGTGCCCTGCCCGATGATCGAGACGTTGGCGCCGGTCTTGCCGAAGGGTTTGCTGTTCATGTTCGCTCCGATGTCACTCTTTCGCTCAGGCAACCGCCATCGAGCTCAGGAGTTCAATCCGCTGATATCCGCAACCAGCACGCTGCCGGTCGCCGACTCCGTGATATAGAGCCGATCCCTCTTCGCGCCACCGATCGCAACATTGGTGCAGTTCGGCCCCGCGCAAGACTTGACCCGCGCGACCAACTCGCCGTTCGGCGCGAACACGAAGACATGGCCGAGCGAAGCATGGCCGACGAACAGGCGCCCCTTCGCATCCATGGTCATGCCGTCAGGGCCTGAGGTGCCGAACAGCGAGCAGAAGCGGCCGACCTTGGACACGCTGCCGTCCTTCATGAACGGCAGCCGCCACACCGCATTGTCGCGCGTCATCGCGACGAACAGCACGGTTTCGCTGGGGTCGAGCACCAGGCCGTTCGGGCTGATGCCGGTGTCGATCAAGCAATCCAGCCGGCCATTTGGCGTGAGACGATAGACGCGGCCGCTCGGGTCGTGCAGGCCGGTCTGGCCCTGATCGGTGAAGAAGATATCGCCGTTGGAGGCGAGATGCAGATCGTTGCAGCCGCGGAAGGATTCCGAATTGCGCGCGGTCAGGATCGGCTTGATCTTCCCGGCCTTGGCGTCGAGCTCCATGATGCCGTGCATGTAGTCGGCAACCAGGATGCGGCCGTCGGCTGCGATCTTCAGCCCGTTCGGCCAGCCCTCATATTCGATCACGAGCGACCATTCGCCACCGGGCGCGATCCGGAAGATGCGGCCGAAGGGAATGTCGACGATGTAAAGGTTGCCGTCGCTGTCGAATGACGGCCCTTCGATGAAGCTGTCCGTCGGCACGCCCGGGCGGTTGGCGTCAGCCCAGTCGGTCCGCTCGCTTTTGCGGCGGAACTTGTCGGGCATGGCGGAGAAAAGCTTGGTCTCGATCAGGCGCGGCGGCGTTTCCAGGTACATCATTTTTTTTGATTGTTGAGGGTGAGCGCACGGCAGCATAGGCGACAATCGACGTCGCGTCGATTGGGCGGAGGGCATGGCTGCATCCCCGCCTCTCTCGTGTCCCGGACGCGCTGCAGCGTGAAACGCTGCTGCGCAGAGCCGGGACCCAGAAAGCCAAGCACTCTGCTGTTGGATGGGCACCGGCCATGCAGCGCACCACACCGGACGATGCTTCGCATCGCCGGGAGCGCTGCGCTGCGTCCGAGGCACGAGACCGCGCGTCGCCCGGATGGAGCAAAGCGCGTAGGGTGGGTTAGCCGAAGGCGTAACCCACCTCTTCTTTCTCCGGGGGAGCAGACGTGGTGGGTTACGCTGCGCTGACCCACCCTACGAGACCTACCCCGCCACTCCCGCGACCTTCGCCGGCTTCACGGGCGCCGCTTCCGTCGTCGCGATCAGCCGCTTCAGCTCGGGGATGCAGGAGCCGCAATTGGTGCCGGCCCTGAGCTTTGCACCGATCTCGGCGGCGGTACGCGCGCCGGCCGCGATGGTGTCGCAGATGGTGCCGCGGCCGACGCCGAAGCAGGCGCAGACGATCGGGCCGGTTGCAGCCGCGCCCTCGCTGGACTTGCCCGACAGCAGCATGCGACGCTGGTCGTCGGTGACCTGATCGGCGACGAACAGGCCCTTCACCACCTCCCAGTCGCCGGCATCGTGCGCCGGGCCGACGAACAGGCAGGTCTCGATGCGGTCGCCCGCGAACGACGCGGCACGATAAACGCCGCCGCCGAAATCACGGTACTCGGCAACGTCCTCGCCTGCGATGCCCTCGAGCCAGGCCGGCCAGCGGGCGAGGTCCGCATTGTCGGCGAAGAGATAGCCGAAGCCGCCGGCCACCGTGACGCGGGTCCACAACAGGTTCTGCGGCAGATCGAGCTCCTTGCGTGACAGCGCGAAGCCGCGGAAGACGAATTCATAGGGCGCGATCGCCGCCGGCGTGGCCTTGGATTCAGGCTGGCCCGAGAACGGATCGGTAAAGGACTGCACCAGCGCGCCGACGCGGCCGTGCGAGGCATTCATCGCGCTCCAGTGGATCGGCACGAACAGGGTGCCGCGCTGCTGCCGTTCGCTGACGACGGCCTTCAGGATGCACTGGCCGTAATCGGTGGTGATGCGGGCATAGCCGTCATGGGCGATGCCGTATTTGCCGGCGTCGTCGGGATGGATCTCGACGAACGGCTCGGGCAGATGCGCGCCCAGCCGCTGGCTGAGGCCGGTGCGCGTCATGGTGTGCCACTGGTCGCGGATGCGGCCGGTGTTGAGCCTGAGCGGGCGCGACGGTCCGGTCTCGCTGCGCAGCGTCGGCACCTCCGGCGCAATGAAGCGGCCCTTGCCGTCATTGGTGAAGAAGCCGCCTTGCGCGAAGAAGCGCTCGCCGGGCGTGCCGCCTTCGCGAACCGGCCACTGCACCGGCTTCAAGGCGTCGAAAGCATCGTCCGACAGCGAGGTCAGCGCGCCGATGTCGAAATCGCGGCTGCCATTGTTCTCGAACGCCGACAACGCCGCATGCTCGCGGAAGATATCGGCCGCGGATCTGTAGTTGAAACTGTCGCCGAAGCCGAGCCGCTTGGCGGTCTCGCTCAGGATCCACCAATCGGGGCGCGCCTCGCCCGGCGCCGGCAGGAACGAGCGCTGGCGCGAGATGCGGCGCTCCGAATTGGTCACGGTGCCCGACTTCTCGCCCCAGGCGAGTGCGGGCAGCAGCACATGCGGGCCGGCCTCGACGGTGTCGTTGGAGAGCACGTTCTCGGAGACCACGAACAGCTCGAGCTTCTTCAGCGCCTCGCGCACGAAGTCCGCATCGGGCAGCGACACCGCGGGGTTGGTGCCCATCACCCACAGCGCCTTGACCTCGCCGCGGTTGATGGCCTCGAACAGCTGCACCGCCTTCAGGCCTTCATGGGTGGCGATGCGCGGCGCCTTCCAGAACCGGCGCACGCGGTCGATGTCGGGCGGCGTGAAACCCATATGGGCGGCGAGCATGTTGGCGAGGCCGCCGACCTCGCGGCCGCCCATCGCATTGGGCTGGCCGGTGAGCGAGAACGGCGAGGCGCCGGGCTTGCCGATGCGGCCCGTGGCGAGATGGCAGTTGAGGATCGCGTTGACCTTGTCGGTGCCCTGCGCCGACTGGTTGACGCCCTGCGAATAGAGCGTGACGACCTTCCCGGTGTCGCGGAACATCTTGAAGAAGGTCGCGACGTCCTGTTCGGACAGCCCGGTCGCCAGCGCGGTCGCGGTGACGCTGCCGGCGATATTGCGCGAGCGCGCCAGCGCATCCTCGAAGCCCGACGTGTTCTGCGCAATGTACTCCTGGTCCAGCGCGCCATTGTCGGCGAGATGCACGAAGAGCCCGGAGAACAGAGCGGTGTCGGTGCCGGGCTTGAGGCCCAGGAACAGATCGACGTCGCTCGCGGTGTCGGTGCGGCGCGGATCGATCACGATCATGCGCGCGCCGCGCTCGGCGCGGTTCTTCAGCATGCGCTGGAACAGCACCGGATGGCACCAGGCCGCGTTCGAGCCGACGAAGACCAGCAGATCGGCCTGGTCGAGATCCTCGTAGCAACCCGGCACCGTATCGGCGCCGAAGGCGCGGCGGTGGCCGGCGACCGAGGACGACATGCAGAGCCGCGAATTGGTGTCGACATTGGCCGTGCCGACAAATCCCTTCATCAGCTTGTTGGCGACGTAATAGTCCTCGGTCAGGAGCTGGCCGGAGAGATAGAACGCGACCGCGTCGGCGCCGTCGCGCGCCACGATGTGCTGCATGCGATGGGCGACATGGTCGAGCGCATCGCTCCAGGCGACGCGCTCCAGCACGCCCTTGCAGCGGATCATGGGGTAGAGCAGCCGGCTCTCGAGCCCGACGGTTTCGCCGAGCGCGGAGCCCTTCGAGCACAGCCGGCCGAAATTGGCGGGATGGTCGGGATCGCCGGCGATCGCCGCGCCGCCCTTGCCGTCGGGCGTCGCCAGCACGCCGCAGCCGACGCCGCAATAGGGACAGGCCGTTCGGGTCGCACGGAGCGTGGGATCGATCGCCGTCATATCAAGCCGCTTTCGAAGGCTGCGCGAGCACGCGGCCGAACATCATGTCGGTGCGGATGGCCGCGACCTTGTCGCGGTTGCGGATCAGCTCGAGATACCAGAGCGCGTCGATCGTATCGCCGATCAGCACGGCGCCGGTGAGCCGGCCGTCGGCGATGACGAGCTTCTTGTAGGTGCCGCGCCTGCGGTCCGACAGCACGAGGCTCTCGCTGCCCTCACCGCCCATGAAATCGCCGGCCGAGAACACGCTGACGCCGGAGACCTTCAGATTGGTCGAGACCACGCTGCCGTGATAGGCGGCTGGCCGGTCGGCGAGATGCCGCGCCAGCACGCGCGCCTGCTCATAGGCCGGCTCGACCAGGCCATAGCAGGTGCCGCGATGCTCGGCACATTCGCCGAGCGCGAAGATGTCGGACGAGGAGGTCTGCATCACGTCGTTGACGACCACGCCGCGGTTCACCGCGATCCCCGCCTCCTTCGCCAGCGCGACGTTCGGCCTGATGCCGGCGGCGAAGATCACCGCATCGGCCTCGATGCGGCTGCCGTCGGCAAGCTCGACGGCCTCGACATGGCCCTCGCCATGGATGCGGGCGGTCGAGGCGTTGAGCAGGATGCGGACGCCCTTGCGCTCGACCAGCGTCTTCAGGAGGTCGGCGGCCGGAAGATCGAGCTGGCGCTCCATCAGCCGGTCCATCAGATGCAGCAGCGTGACGGGCGCGCCGGCCTTGGCGAGGCCATAGGCGGCCTCAAGGCCAAGCAGGCCGCCGCCGACCACGACGACGCGCTTCTTCGCGGCGGCGAGCGTCAGCAGCAAATCGACATCGCGCGTATCGCGGAACGTGTGCACGCCGGCAAGGTCCGCGCCCGGCACGTTGAGCCGCAGCGGCGTCGAGCCCGTGGCGAGCACGAGCTTGGAATATTCCATGCTCTCCTCGCCGGCGATCTTGAGCTCGCGGCGCCCGGTGTCGATCTCGGTGACGCGGTAGCCGTAGCGCACGGTGACGCCGCGATGGCGCCACCAGTCCGCCGGCCGCAGCTCGATCTCGTGCGAGCCGGTCTCGCCGGCCAGCACGGATGACAGCAGGACGCGATTGTAAGCGAGCCGCGGCTCCTCGCCGATCACGGCGACCGCGTAGCGGCCGAGTGCGGTCTTGGCGAGCTCGTCGACGAGACGCGCGGCCGCCATACCGTTACCGACGATGACGAGTGGCTCACTCACAGAGCATCTCCTATTCGGCGGCCTGCGGCTGTGCGCCATAGGCCTCGGACATCATGTAGCCGGACAGCACGCCGTAGGCGTCGGTCCAGGCGCTGGCGAGTTCGGGCGTCCAGGCCTCGCCAAGGCCCTTCTCCAGGGTCCACAGCAAGGTCGCGCCGACCACGGGGTAGTGCTCGGCCTTGGCGCCATATGCGACGTGACGCTTGGCCAGCGCCGAGGCCGCAGGAAGAATCGTCTCGAGGTTCGACAGACCGCCGACCACGGCGGCGAGCATGCCCATCAGCTTCTTGCGCTGCTCGGTCATGTCTTCAGGGAACATCGCGCGCACCGACGGCGCCACCTCGAACAGGCGATCGTAGAACAGCACCGCAGCGGTTTCCGAGATCGGCGCGACCTTGGAAAAGCTCTGCTGGATGAGGGTTACTTGTTCGGGCGTCATGATGGTCTCCTGTCTGTTTCGGTTTGCCTTGGTGCGCGCCGTTGCGAACAAGGTTCATGGGTCAAACGTCATCAGAGAGTCTTCTCCCCGCGTACGGGGAGAAGCGAGATTCGTACCAAGTTCAGACCCGCGCTTCGGCGAGGCCTGCAGCGCCTTCCCCCTGCGGACTGCGACGCAGGTAGAACCACCAGGTCAGGCCGAGGCAGGAGGCGTAGAAGACGAGATAGATCGCAAGCGCGAGCGACGGTCCGCCGGTCAGGGCGATCGACTTGCCGAACCCGCTCGGGATCAGATAGCCGCCGACCGCACCGATCGCGCCGATGAAGCCGACAGCGGCGCCGCTCTCGATGCTCGCGGTCTTCAGCGCGACCGCGCGCGCCGCATCGCCCTGGCCGCGCACCTTGGCCAGATTCTGCTCGCGGAAGATCGAGGGGATCATGCGGTAGGTCGAGCCGTTGCCGATGCCCGTCGTCACGAACAGGATCAGGAACATCGACAGGAAGCCGGTGAAGTCCTTGTGGCCCACGAAGTAGAGCACGCCGACCGTCGCCGCCGCCATCACGATGAAATTCCAGAAGGTGATGACCGAGCCGCCGATCCTGTCGGCGAGCCAGCCGCCGAACGGCCGCGACAGCGATCCGACCAGCGGACCGAGGAACGCGATCGAGATCGTCACCGACGGGAACTGCGTCTTGAGCAACAGCGGAAACGCCGCCGAGTAGCCGATGAAGGATCCGAACGTGCCGATGTAAAGGTACGCCATGATCCAGGTGTGCCTGCGCTTGACCACCGCGAGCTGGTTCCTGATCGACGACTTGGCCGTGGTCAGGTTGTTCATGAAGAACACCGCACCGAACACCGCGATCCCGATCGGCAGCACCCACATCAGGCCGGCATTCTGCAGGAAGATGCCGTCGACGGGTGTTGCCTGGAACAGGTTGATCACGGCGAGCGTCATCAGGATCGGGGTCAGCAGCTGTACGCTGGAGACGCCGATATTGCCGCCGGCGGCATTGAGGCCGAGCGCCCAGCCCTTCATCCTGTCAGGGAAGAAGAACGAGATGTTGGTCATGCTGGAGGCAAAATTGCCGCCGCCGAGACCGGCGGTCGAAGCGACCAGCAGCATCAGCCAGAACGGCGTATCGGGATGGCTGACGAAATACGCCAGCGACAGCGTCGGGATGAACAGGATCGCCGCGCTGAAAATGGTCCAGTTGCGACCGCCGAAGGTCGTGACCGCGAAGGTGTAGGGAAAGCGCATGAAGGCGCCGATGAGCCCCGGCACAGCGACGAGCTGAAACAGCTGGTCGGTGCTGTATTGGAAGCCCGCCTGCGGCAGCTTGGTGGTGACGATGCTCCAGATCAGCCACACCGAGAAGCCGATATGCTCGGCAACGATCGACCAGATCAGGTTACGCCGGGCGATTGTCTTGCCGCCCGCATTCCAGAACGCCTCGTCTTCGGGGCGCCAGTCTGAAATCCAAGTAGGATTCTTCGTCATTGAGTATCCCTTCCAGGCTCACCGCTGCGTCGTTGCAGGCTCAGCCTCCGATCACGGAGGCACGCTCCGGGGCTTCTCCCCGGTGGCGAGTTCACGATGCTGATTGATGATGTTGAGGGACGTCGTCGTTGGCGTCGGACAAGGTAATTCAACTTCCGTGCCAACTGCCTGGAATCGGGAAATACAGGGAATTCAGCAGCTTATTCGAATTGCCCGAAATTTTTGCACGCGCATTTCGCACGCAAATTTTGCGATTCGCTCAATCCCTGTGCGGCGCACAAGGATTGAGCTTGATGATTTCAAATTAGGCGCGGTGTTTCCGCGCGTTAACGATTACGTTACGCGGCCTCGACGAAGCGATGACGCTCGTACAGGAATTCGAGCACGCGCTGGCGACACTTCAAGTACGTCGCGTTTGTCGCGAGCTCGAGCCGCTTGCGCGGCCTTGCGAGCGGAACCTCCAGCACCTCGCCGATGCGCGCGCTCGGCCCGTTCGTCATCATCACGATGCGGTCGGACAGCAGCACGGCTTCGTCGACGTCATGGGTGATCATCAGGATGGTGTTGCCGAGCTTCTGATGCAGCGCCATCACCGAGTCCTGCAAATGCGCGCGCGTCAGCGCGTCGAGCGCACCGAACGGCTCGTCCAGCAGCAGCACCTTCGGTTCCATCGCCAGTGCCCGGGCGATGCCGACGCGCTGCTTCATGCCGCCGGAGATTTCCGACGGGCGCTTGTCCCTGGCATGGGCCATCTGCACGAGGTTGAGATTGTGCATCACCCAGGCATCGCGCTCGGCCTTGGTCTTGGTCCGGGCGAAGACCTTGTCGACGCCGAGCCTGACGTTTTCGTAGACGGTGAGCCAGGGCAATAGGCTGTGGTTCTGGAACACCACGGCGCGATCGGGCCCCGGCGAGTTGACCTCGCGGTTCTCCAGCAGCACGCCCCCGATCGTGGCGGTGGTCAGCCCTGCGATGATGTTGAGCAGGGTCGACTTGCCGCAACCGGAATGGCCGATGATCGAGACGTACTGCCCCTTCTCGATCGTCAGGTTGATGTCCTTCAGCACCTCGGTGCTCGCAGCGCCGCGGGTGAAGATCTTGTCGATGTGATCGAGCTTAAGATAGGCGGTCATGTGTCCCTTCTCCTTAGCTTGTCGCGGTGCCGCGGGTGACGACCTTGCCGAGGCCCGCGATCAGGCGGTCCAGCACGAAGCCGACGATGCCGACATAGAACAGCGCCAGGATGATCTCGCTGATATGCGAGGAGTTCCAGGCGTCCCAGATGAAGAAGCCGATGCCGACGCCGCCGATCAGCATTTCGGCCGCGACGATGGCGAGCCAGGACAGGCCGATGCCGATGCGAAGGCCGGTGAAGATGTAGGGCGCGGCCGCCGGGATCATGATCTTGGAGAAGAACTCGAGCGGGTTGAGCTGCACCACCGCCGCGACGTTGCGATAATCCTGCGGGATGTTGCGGATGCCGACCGCGGTGTTGATGATGATCGGCCAGATCGAGGTGATGAAGATGACGAAGATCGCCGAAGGCTGGCCGTCGCGGAACGCGGCGAGCGACAGCGGCAGCCAGGCCAGCGGCGGAATCGTGCGCAGCACCTGGAACAGCGGATCGAGCCCGCGCATCGCCCAGACCGACTGGCCGACCAGCACGCCGAGCGCGATGCCGGCGATCGCCGACAGCGAATAGCCGAGCGCGACGCGCTGCAGACTGGCGGAGAGATGCCAGAACAGGCCCTTGTCGATGCCGCCATGATCGAAGAACGGATCGAGGATCAGCTCCTTGGTGTCCTTGAACACTTTTGACGGCGGCGGCAGCGCCGAGCCGGCTCGCCGGCAGACCAGCTCCCACACCAGCGTCAGCAGCGCGATCACGACCAGCGGCGGGATGACGCGCACCGCCGTCTCCCTTGCCATGCGGGCATAGGTCTCGCTGCGCGGCGGGCGCTTTGGCGTCATCGCGACGACCGGCGCGGCAACGGCCGCGGGCGCCGCAGTCTCGACCTCAATCTTCGTGGCAGTCATATTCATCGCAATATCTCTCCGGCTGCAAAAGACGATGCGGCCGCCTCTCGGCGGCCGCTGGCTCCATCAGACTTCGACGCGCTTGATCGCGAGCGACTTCAGATAGGCAGCCGGATTTTCGGGATCGAACACCTTGCCGTCGAAGAAGGTCTCCTTGCCGCGCGAGGTCGAGGCTGGAATGTCGGCAGCAGCGACGCCGAGCGTCTTGGCCGCATCGCGCCACATGTCCTCGCGGTTGACCTTGGCGATCAGCGCCTTGGTGTCGAAATTCGCCTCATACTTGCCCCAGCGGATGTCCTCGGTGAGGAACCAGAGGTCGTGGCTCTGGAACGGATAGGAGGCGAAGTCGCGCCAGTACTTCATGATGTGCGGCGAGTTCTCCACCACCTTGCCGGGGATGCCGTAGTCGAACTTGCCTGCGGTGCGATCGAGCACGTCCTCGACGGGACAGTTCATCCACTGCCGCTTGCCCATGATGGCGGCGAGCTCGGCCTTGTTCTCGGCCTTGTCCGACCATTGCTGGGCTTCCATCACCGCCATCAGCAGCGCCTTGGCCGCCTTCGGATATTTGTCGACGAAGGCTGCGCGCATGCCGAAGGACTTCTCCGGGTGCTTGTTCCAGAGCTCGCCGGTGGTGACGGCGGTGTAGCCGATGTTCTGGTGGATGAGCTGCAGGTTCCAGGGCTCGCCGACGCAGAAGCAGTCCATCGTGCCGACCTTCATGTTGGCCACCATCTGCGGCGGCGGCACCACGATGGTCTCGATGTCCTTGTCGGGGTCGATGCCGCCGGCGGCGAGCCAGTAGCGGATCCAGAGGTCGTGCGTGCCGCCGGGGAAGGTCATCGCCGCCTTCACCGCCTTGCCGGAAGCCTTCTTCTTCTCCAGCGCCGCCTTGAAGGGCGAAGCGTCGACGCCGAGCTTGAGGTCGGCATATTCATTGGCGACCGAGATGCACTGGCTGTCGAGATTGAGCCGAGCCAGGATGTACATCGGCGTCGGCTGGTTGTTCTGCGTCACCTTGCCGGCCGAGATCAGGTACGGCATGGGGGTGAGGATATGTGCGCCGTCGATGCCGTTGCCCTCCGAGCCGAGCACGAGATTGTCGCGCGTGGTGCCCCAGGACGCTTGCTTCTGCACGTCGGTGTCAGGCATGCCATATTTGGCGAACAGGCCCTTGTCCTTGGCGACGAAGAGCGGGCCGGCGTCGGAGAGCGCGATGAAGCCGAGCTTGGCGCCCTTGACCTCGGGGCCTGCATCCTGGGCGAAGGCGCCGGCGGGGAAATTGAGCTTGGCAGCGGCAAGAAGAGCGGCGGTCGAGCCTGCGGCCTTCAACAATTGACGGCGGCTGAGCCCAATGTCCGAGGGCCTGCGGGTGCGCTTGGTCATGTCTAGTGTCGTCCTTTGCGTCGTTGCAGAATTGATGCGTCAGTGCACACGAGCAGCCCGTCCGTCCGGCGGCGCCGTCCTTGGCGCATGCGAACGCACGACGGGGAGACCCCCGTCTGGTGGCGTCAGCAAATCGGATGAGAAGTCTCGCGGGACGGCTTCAATGGCGTCAGCTTGGAACTATTCAAGCATCGTGCCAAGCGCTGCGATGCAAAATCACAAATAGAATCATCGACTTAGAAGACCCGCGCTATCCTGCCGCAGGGCTGTGGCGCTTGCGAAATTTGCGCACTGCCCAATCCTTGTGCGGCGCACAAACCTTGTGCAGCCGCTCAAGCAGGAGGCCGCCAAACGCCTCGGGCCAGGGGTCACGAGAGACGCATCATATTGATATAGCTCGATTTTTCTCTCGCGCTTCGGCGGCACGCAACTTGCTTCTCTATTGGCGTCAACGAAGACTGCGGTTCGCCGCATTGTTGCAGCCTCCGCCGGCTGCATTTTGGAAGCCGATCTGCTTCGCGGGCCCCTCCCGGCTCAGTTCTCGTGACGCGATTCCCAAGGGCTTCCAGACCTCCATAACCCTCGTGCGCGGCAAGGCCGTCCGCACGGCCCAAAACGTTCAGCCGCGCTCTCTTGGGCGTGTCGATCTCACTTACGAAGCAAAGGAACCATTGATGTCGTATCTCGCGCCTTCGGAATTCGTCACCAAGATGGTGGATGCAGGCGAGTCCAAGATCTTCATGTCCACCCGGGATACGATCATCCGCGCCTACATGGCCGGTGCCATCCTCACGCTCGCCGCGTGGTTCGCCGTGACGATCAACGTCAACACCGGTCAGCCGCTGGTCGGCGCGCTGCTGTTTCCGGTCGGCTTCGTCATGCTGTACCTGCTGGGCTTCGATCTGTTGACCGGCGTGTTCGTGCTCTCGCCCCTCGCCTTGATCGACAAGCGCCCGGGCGTCACGCTCGGTGGCGTGCTGCGCAACTGGGGCCTGGTGTTCGTCGGTAACTTTGCCGGCGCGTTCACGGTCGCCTTCATGATGGCCTTCGTCACCACCTTCGGCTTCACCCAGCCGCCGGACAAGGTCGGCACCGCGATCGGGATCATCGGCGAAAGCCGCACCCTCGGCTACGCCGCGCACGGTGCGGCCGGCATGGCGACGCTGTTCATGCGCGGCATGCTCTGCAACTGGATGGTCTCGACGGGCGTCGTCGGAGCCATGATCTCGACCTCGGTCCCCGGCAAGGTCATCGCGATGTGGATGCCGATCCTGGTGTTCTTCTACATGGTGTTCGAGCATTCCGTCGTGAACATGTTCCTGTTCCCGTCCGGGCTGCTGCTCGGTGCGAAGTTCTCGATCCTGGACTATCTGATCTGGAACGAGATCCCGACCGTGCTCGGCAACCTCGTCGGCGGCCTCGCCTTCACCGGCATGACGCTCTACACCACCCATGTGCTGACCCTGCCAAAGCGCCAGGCCGACAAGGCTGCAAAGCCCCGCGTCGCCGCCTGATTGAATACGTCTCGACAGGGGAGCTTCGCCCGCGCAGGGTGAGGCTCCCCTCTCCTGGTGATGACGATGTCCCGCGGACTCCTGATCTCGGTCGGCCAGCACTCCGACAAGGGGCGCAAGCCCCTCAACCAGGATTTTCACGGCGTCCTCATTCCCGAGGAGCCGCTGCTCAGCCTCAAGGGCATCGCGGCCGTCCTCGCCGACGGCATCTCCAGCAGCACCGTGAGCCAGATCGCCAGCGAGTCGGCGGTCAAGAGCTTCCTGATGGACTATTACTGCACGTCGGAATCCTGGACGGTGAAGACCTCCGCCCGCCGCGTGCTGAATGCCACCAATTCCTGGCTGCACGCGCAGACGCGCAAGAGCCAATATGCCTATGACCGCGACAAGGGCTATGTCTGCACCCTCAGCGCCATGGTCATCAAGGCGGCGACCGCGCACATCTTCCATGTCGGCGACTGCCGCATCTATCGCGTCGCCGGCAAGACGCTCGAACAGCTGACCGAAGATCACCGCATCATCGTGTCGTCCGAGCAGACCTATCTCGGCCGCGCGCTCGGCATCAATCCACAGCTCGAGATCGACTACCAGACCGTCGACGTCCAGGCCGGCGACACCTTCCTACTGGCAACGGACGGCGCCTATGAATTCGTCGATGCACGTTTCGTCACGGGCGCGATCAACGAGCATGCGGCCGAGCTCGACGGCGCGGCAAAGGCGATCGTCGAGGAAGCCTACCGGCGCGGCAGCGACGACAACATCACCGTGCAGATCCTGCGCATCGATGCGGTGCCGGAGGAAGATTCCGGCGTGTTCGATCAGAGCGCGACACTGCCGCTACCGCCCCTGCTGGAACCCCGGGCCGTGTTCGACGGCTACCGGATCATCAGGGAAATCCACGGCAGCAGCCGCAGCCACATCTATCTCGCGGTCGATGCGGAGACCGAGGAAACCGTCGCGCTCAAGATTCCATCGATCGACCTGCGCGACAACCAGGCCTATCTGAAGCGTTTCCTGATGGAGGAATGGATCGCGCGGCGGATCGACAGTCCGTACGTGCTGAAGCCGAGGTCGCGATCGGCGCGCCGCAACTATCTCTACGTCGCGACCGAATTCGTCGAGGGACAGACGCTGCGGCAATGGATGCTCGACAACCCGCGTCCCGATCTGGAGACCGTGCGCAGGATCGTCGAGCAGATCGCCACCGGACTTCGCGCCTTCCACCGCATGGAGATGCTGCACCAGGATCTCAGGCCCGACAACGTCCTGATCGACAAGACCGGCACCGCGAAGATCATCGACTTCGGGTCAGTCCGGGTCGCAGGGGTCGCCGAAGCGGCGCCGATATCCGCCGATGCAGAGATCCTCGGCACGGTGCAGTACACGGCGCCGGAGTATTTCCTCGGCGAGGGCGGCACGCCGCGGTCCGACATGTTCTCGCTGGCCGCGATCTGCTACCACATGCTCACCGGCCATCTGCCCTACGGCGCCCAGCTCGCCAAGATCCGGGGACGATCGGATGCGTGGAAACTGAGATATCGCCCGGCGGTCGATGCCGAGCGGGGCATCCCGGGCTGGATCGACGGCGCACTGAGGAAGGCGCTGCATCCCGATCCCTACAAGCGACACGAAGACATGTCCGAGTTCGTGTTCGAGCTCAGAAACCCCAATCCGGCCTATCTCGCCACGCGGACCACGCCCCTGCTGGAGCGCAATCCGCTGCTGTTCTGGAAACTGACCACGGCGGTGCTGGCCTGCACGGTGATCGTGCTGCTCGCAGCGCTCCGGCTGCGCTAGCCCGACACGGGCCGGATCACGCCGGCTCCGCCGCCTTCGTCCCCAGCGGTTTCGGCGCCATGCCGCCGCCGGGCTTGAGATGGAAGTCGTAGGTCATCAGGTGCCACTGCCCGTTCGCCTTGCTGCCGTCGGGCATCGCAGGATCGTTGCGCGGCTCGACCTTGGCGACGAGGTCGTCCTTGACCCCGAACACGACGTCGGAATCGAGATATTTGTCGCCGTCCATGAAGACGTGGGTGATCAGCGGCTCATAGCCCCTGGCATTGACCAGGAAGTGCACATGCGCGGGCCGCATCGGGTGGCGATTGGTCTGCAGGATCATCTCGCCGACCGGGCCATCGGTCGGGATCGGATAGCTGCACGGCAGGATGGTTCGGAAGAAGAAGCGGCCGTCGCTGTCTGTGATGAAGCGCGCCCGCGCCGAGGCGCCGACCTCGTCGTAGTTCGCCTTCTGTGAATCGTAGAAGCCGTCGTCGTCGGCATGCCAGACGTCGACGGGCACGCCCGCCAGCGGCTTGCCTTGCAGATCCGTGACCCGGCTCTGCACGAACATGCGCTCGCCCGTGAGATTGTTCGGCGAGATGTCGGTGCCATGCGCGGTCACCTTGTGCTCGCCGACGTAGAAGGGGCCGAGCACCGTGGTCTGGGTGGCGCCGTCGCGGTCGCGGTGATTGACCGCGTCGACCAGCATGGAGACGCCGAGCACATCGGACAGCAGGATGAACTCCTGGCGGGTGTCGGTGCATTTCTGGCCGGTGCGGGTCAGGAAATCGATGGCGTATTCCCATTCCTCGAAGGTGAGACCGGTCTTGCTCACGTAATCGTGCAGCGACTTCACTAATTCCTGCAGCAGGAATTTTGCGCGGGGGTTAGGGGTCTGGTCGAAGCTGTTGACGACGGCTTCGGTGAGGTCGGTCTCGTTGAACTGGGTCATGGTGCGTTTGCCCTCGCGTTTCTCTCGTTGGCCCGGGCGGGCTCCTGGAAGCGTTCCAGGCTACAGACTACACCAGTCGGCGGCCCCGCGTTAAGCGCGACCGGCTTGGAATGGGCCCGCCATTTGGCTATCACCTTTTCGAGAAACTGCCCGGAGGAACCGATGCTCGCCCCTACCCCTGCCTCACCCGAATCTGTCGGCATGTCCAAGGCCGCGCTCGACCGCGTCGATGCGCACCTGAAGAACCGGTACATCGATGCCGGCCGCTTCCCGGGGACGCATCTCCTGGTCTATCGCCGCGGCAAGATCGCCCACAGCTCGGTTCAGGGCCTCGCCGACGTCGAGCGCAAGGTGCCGGTCAAGGACGACACCATCTACCGCATCTATTCCATGACCAAGCCGCTCACCAGCGTGGCGTTCATGATGCTGGTCGAGGAAGGCCTCGTCGCGATCGACGAGCCGGTCGCCAAGTACATTCCGGAATGGAAGGATCTCGGCGTGTTCGTTGCCGGCACCGCGCCGGCCTTCCTGACCCGTCCGCCGTCGCGGCCGATGCTGATCGTCGACCTGTTGCGCCACACCTCCGGCCTTACCTACGGCTTCCAGCAGCGCTCCAATGTCGATGCCGCCTACCGGGCCGAGAAGATCGGCGAGGTCGAGAAGTCGGGCACGCTCCAGACCATGATCGAGGCGCTGGCGAAAATCCCGCTGGAATTCTCGCCGGGCGAGTCCTGGAACTATTCGGTCGCGACCGACGTGCTCGGCTATCTCGTCGGCAAGATTTCCGGCATGCCGTTCGAGCAGTTCCTGAAGCAGCGGATACTCGATCCGCTCGGCATGACCGACACCGATTTCCACGTGCCGGCCTCCAAGGCGCACCGTTTCGCCGCCTGCTACTCCGCCGATCCCGGCGGTGGCATGACCTTCCATGCCGGCCAGCGCCGCGAGGGACTGACGCTGCAGGACGATCCGACGACCAGCTCGTTCCTGTCACCGCCCTCGCTCATCTCCGGCGGTGGCGGGCTGTGCTCGACCATGGCCGACTACCTCACCTTCTGCCGTGCACTGCTCAACGGCGGCGAGCTCGGCGGCGTCCGGCTGATCGGACCGAAGACGCTGGCGCTGATGACGACCAACCACATTCCCGGCGGCCGCGCGCTGCCGGAAGTGTCGCGCTCGCTGTTCTCGGAAGCCACCTATAACGGCATCGGCTTCGGCCTCGGCTTTGCCGTGACGATGCGCCCCGCCGAGACGCTGATCGCCGGCAGCCCCGGCGAATATAATTGGGGCGGTGCGGCCACGACCTCGTTCTGGATCGACCCGGCCGAAGAGCTGATCACCATCTTCATGACCCAGGTGCTGCCGTCGAGCGCCTATCCGCTCCGCCGCGAGCTGCGCAGCATGGTGTATGCCGCGATCACCGAGAGCAATCTGTAACCATCGAACTGATCCCGCGGCCTCCGGCCGCGGGATCGCACGATCAGATGCTCATTTGAGCATCTCCGGCACGATCAGCCGCGGCAGGAACAGCGACACGCTCGGCCAGACGATGAGTGCCGCCAGCACGAGCAGCATCGGAACCAGCATGATCGCGGTGTCCTTCAGCGCATAGCGCAGCCGCACGCCGGCGACCGAACAGGCGATCATCAGGCACAGTCCGTAAGGCGGCGTCACCAGTCCGAAGGCCAGCGATACGATCGATATGATCGCGAACTGGACCGGATGGAGTTCGACGGACTTGGCCAGCGGCTCCAGCACGGTCCCGACGATGATGATGGCCGGGATGGCATCGAGGAAGCACCCCACCACCAGGAAGCAGAAGGCGATGAAGAAGCCGGCCGCGACCGGGCCCATGCCCCATGTCGAGACGTTGGCCAGCAGCTCCTGCGGGATCTTGTAGTAAGCGAGCAGCCAGCCGAACGCGCTGGCCGTGCCGACACAAAACAGCGCGACGCCTGCAAGACGCCCGGTGTCGAGCAAGGCTCTGTACAATTCGCGCAGACCCGTCTCGCGGTAGAAGAACGTCGAGAGCGCCACGGAATAGAGCACCGCGACGCAGGCGGATTCGGTCGCGGTGAACCATCCGAGCAGGATGCCGCCGACGATGATGAACGGTGTCATCAGGGCCGGTATCGACTGCCAGATGGCGCATCGCATCTCGACCCAGGTCGCCTTCGGATAGGTCGGATAGCCGCGGCGCACCGCATAGATGTGCACCGTCGCCATCTGCGCGCCCGCGATCAGCAGGCCCGGTATGATGCCGGCGAGATACATCGCCGCGATCGAGGTCGAGATCAGCCCGCCCCACACGATCATGAGGATGGACGGCGGGATAATGACCGCCAGAACCGCCGACACCGCCGTGATGGCGATGGAGAACGAGAGGTCGTAGCCCTCCTTGGTCTGCGCATCGATGAAGATCTTGGATTGGCTCGCCGCGTCGGCGGTCGACGAGCCCGAGATGCCGGCGAAGAAGACCGACAGCACGACGTTGATCTGCGCCAGCGATCCCGGCCAGTGCCCGACCATCGAACGCGACAACGCCACGAGGCGGTCGGTGATACCGCCGATGCTCATCAGATTCGCCGTCAACAGGAAGAACGGCACCGCGAGCAGGATGAATGAATTGTAGGCGTTGAAGGTCTCCTGCGCGAGCATCATCAGGGATAGATGCGGCTCGATCAGCAGGATCGGCACGCAGGCAAGGCCGAGCGCGAAGGCGACCGGCACGCGCGCGATGAGCAGGCCGACGAACACGCCGAACAGCACCATCGCGGCCTGGCCGGCGGAGAGGACATTGCCGCTCATCGCCGTGCTCCCGCCAGAACGCGCATTTCATCGACGATTTGTTCGCCCGCAAACACGATCCACGTCACCCCGGTCACGGGCCAGGCGATATGGATCAGCCACAGCGGCAGATCGGCCAGCTCCGACGTCCTGTTCCAGGCAAACCGGGTGAACTCGATCCCGGCCCGTACGAACACCAGCGCCAGCGCCAGCACGCCGAGCCGCGCGAGGATCCGCACCGCGGCCTCCGACCGCCGCGACAGATCGGGCCAAACATCGACCTCGAAATGCTGCGATTCCCGGACGCCGACCATGGCCCCGATCATGATCGTCCAGACGAACAGGAACCGGGCCATTTCCTCCGTCCAGATGTAGGACGGAATGAAGGGCGTGTAGCGCGAGATGATCTGCAGCGTCACGGGGACGACGAGAATGCCGACACAGGCCGCGAGCAGGATTTCCAGCAGTTTCGCATAGGCCGCCGTGACGCGGCGCCATAACGACGGCGTGGACGGGACGGGCATTTCGGACATTGGGACTCCGTGCGGCAGCGCATCCGCCACGGCCGGGCAAGAAGCGGGGCTTGCCCGGACATGCCGTCGGCGGATGCAACGAGCTCAGGCGACGTTGATCTTCTCGAAAATGCCCTCCGCGCCGATCTCCTTGGCGTAGGTGGCCATCACGGGGTCGGCGAGCTTCTTCATGGCGTCCCGCTCCTCGAACGGTACGCGCTTGAGCTTGCCGGCCTTCTCGAGCGTGTCGAGCTTGATGACCTCTTCGCTTGATTCCAGCTGACGGCCGTAGTCGCCGGCTTCCTTGCCGGCCTTCATGATCGCGTCCTGCAGATCCTTCGGCAGGGTCTTCAGCGTCTTCACCGAGAAGCAGATCGGCCGGATCGAAACGGCGTGCTGGGTCAGGTTGAGATGCGGGGCGACTTCGTAGAACTTCATCGCCTCGACGCCGGCCGCCTCGTTTTCGCCGGCCGAGATCACGCCGTTCTGGATCGCATTGTAGATCTCGTTATAGGCGATCACGGTCGGGCTCATGCCGACGGCCGCAAAGGTCTTCGACCAGATCGGTGCGCCCTGCACGCGGACCTTGAGGCCCTTGAGATCGGCGAGGTTCTTGAGCGGCTTGTTGGCGAAGATGTTGCGGATGCCGCCGCCGGAATAGCCGATCAGGACGACCTCGGCCTTGGCCGCGACCTCGTCGGCGATCGGCGCCAGGATATTGGCTTCGACCACCTTGTTCATGTGGTCGATGCCCTTGAACACGAAGGGCGCGTCGATGAACGGAGCCGCCTTGGCGAAGGTCGACATGTGGGCCGGCGAGACGATGCCGTAGTCGACCGCCTTTCCTTGCGACATGTACTCGAAATACTGCTTCTCGAGACCGAGCGAGGAATTCCTGTGCAGCGTGAAGTTGACGGGCTTGCCGTAATATTTCTTCACCAGCTCCTCGAACCGGAGCAGCGCCCGGTTGAAGGCATGATCGTCGTTGAACTGGACCGCGCCATTCAATGTGATCGGCGCCTGCGCCCTGAGGACCGACGGCATGCCAATCGCAGCCGCAGCAGTGGTCGCACCGAGACCAGCGAGAAATGACCTTCGCTTCATCGTCTCCCCTCCCTTTGATGCTCCGGCCCCGTTGCGAGGGGCCGTGCGCGCAGCCGGTATGCGGCTTGCGAGGGGAAGCGTATGAAAAACCCCGGCGGGACGAAAGTCATTTCGCGCGTGCCGAGGGTACTCTTCGTCGCAGGAGGCGACCTGCTGCACTGCAACTGCCGGCGCTCGGCAGCCCGCATGACAGGCTCACGCTTCCGCCGGCAACCGGGAAGACGTGCGGTCCCCTGCGCTGCAAAGGCCCGCGCGTCTTCCACGGAAGACCTAGTGCATGTGGCCGATCAGATAGATGCCGCCACCGATCACCAGCACGGCCGGCACGGCCCACAGAATCAGAACTGGCATTCGTCATCCTCCTCAGTTCGACGTGCAGACCTTGACGGTCTTCATGCCGCTCTCGGCCTCGGTGCGCGACTTGTAGATCGTGCCCGACGGGCTGACGACGGTCATGGACGTGTCGGTCGGCTTCTTGTCGACGATGGTGCACTTTTTCGTCTTGACGTCCTGGACGACGTAGAACTCGTCGGCCGCGAACGCCGGCAGGGACATCGCTGCAACCATCAGCGCAGCAGTCGCAATCTTCAGCTTCATTTTCTCCTCCTCCAATTGCCGGGCATTCCGGCCCAGCCGAAGCCCCAACGGGAAAAAGAGGCAATTTGTTCCTACGCGCTGGAACGGCGTGCACGGTGAGGTGTTGTTGCGGCGCCTGTTTCAACGAGGAGGACAAGATGAAAAAGCTGTTCCTGCTGTCCGCGGCAGCGGTTCTGATCTCGACCGGCGCATTCGCGCAGTCGACCGTGGTGACCACGACCGGAACCGGCCACGCGGCCGCGGTTCAGATCGAGCCGCAATATCGCACCAAGATCAAATCCTACGTCACCGAGCACCGCGTGCGTCCGGTCACGACGAAGGA
This sequence comes from Bradyrhizobium sp. KB893862 SZCCT0404, assembly GCF_018130885.1. NCBI lineage: Bacteria > Pseudomonadati > Pseudomonadota > Alphaproteobacteria > Hyphomicrobiales > Nitrobacteraceae > Bradyrhizobium > Bradyrhizobium sp. KB893862 SZCCT0404. The sequence goes on along the minus strand of NZ_JAFCLT010000010.1, from coordinate 93,250 downwards.
GAAGATCATCGTCGGCGCGACGGTGCCGAGCGAGGTCGAGCTCGAAGCGGTTCCGGCCGATTGGGGCCCGTCGCTGACGAAGTATCGCTACGTCTATTCCGGCGAACGCGTGATGCTGGTGGATCCCGGCACGCGGACCGTCGTTCAGGAAATCGATTGACCGGGACGGACGGGCGGCCGCAGCAAACGCGGCCGCCCACCGCAATTGACCGCATGAAACCGCATCGAGAGGCGCGGATCGCCGGGCTCAGCCTGGCGGCCGTCTACGCCATGTGTTTGTTGCTGACCGCGATCAGCATGAGCTGAGGCGCGGGGCTGCCCCGCACTGCGCTGCAAAATTCTCCCCGAAGGCGCGCCACGTCCGAAAATCGTGGCGCGCTGCCAGTCCTGCCCGTATGGTTCTCGCCAAAATCATAATCCGGCGCCGCGGCGCCGGGATCGGGACGCCCGCGTTTGTCAAAGCTCACCCTGCCGGTCCGGCTCGCTCTCCTGGTCGCGGGAACGACGCTGCCGATGATCGTGTTCGCGGTCGGCATCGCATTCTATCACTACAAGCAGGATCGCAGCGACGCGACGCGCCGCGTGCTGGAGAACGTGCGCAGCATGCGCCTCGTGCTGGATTCCGAGGTGCAGCGCATGACCGGCAGCTTGCAGGTCCTGGCGCTGACCAACTCGCTGCGCAACGACGACTTCGTGAACTTCCGCCGCATCGCGCTCGGCTTCCTCGACCAGTACGGCAAGGGCGGCCTGCTGCTGATCTCCGACCGCAAGGGCCGGCTGTTGTTCTCCTCGACGACGGAGGACACCGCGAGCCTGCCGTCGCGCGGCAATCTGGAGATCGTCGAGAGGGTCTTTGCAAAAAAGGTCCCGCAATATTCCGACCTGTTCACCGGCGCGATCAACGGACGGCAGGTTCTGACCGTCGAAGTGCCGGTGTTCCGCAACGGCGAGGTGATCTATGCGCTGTGCTTCAGTCCGCCGATCGGTATCTTCCAGGAGCTGATCGAGAAGCAGCGGCCGGATCGGCACTGGACCGTATCCCTGCTCGACACCACCGGGACCGTGTTCGCCCGCGTGCCGAACCCCAACGAGACCTTCGGCAAGCGCGCCTCGCCGTCGCTCTACGCGGAAATGTTTCGCGCGCCCGAGGCCACGCTGTCGTCGGTCTCGCTCGACGGCGTCCCGCTCGCTTCCGCCTACACCCGATCGCAGCTCACGGGATGGACGGTGGCCGCTGGCGTCCCCGAGAGCTCGTTGATCGCCCCGCTATGGCGCAACATCGCGATCACCAGCCTGATCGGCGGCATCCTGCTGCTGATCGGCCTCACCTTCGCGGTCCGGATGGCGACCACGATCGCCCGAGGCGAGATGCTGCACGATCTCTTGATCGAGGAGCTCAACCACCGCGTCAAGAACACGCTCGCCCTGATGCAGGCGATCGCGGTGCAGACCTTCCGCAGCGCCAGCCGCGACGAGCGGACGAAATTCGAGGGACGCCTCGGCGCGCTCGCCGAGGCGCACAACCTGCTCAGCCAGGAGAAATGGGCGGGCTCGGAGCTGCGGGACGTGATCGCCCGCGCGCTGCAGCCCTTCCTGCTGACCAATCCCGACCGCATCCGCATGGCCGGCCCCGCCGTGCCGCTGTCGCCGCGGCTGGCCGTGGTGCTGTCGATGATCGTGCACGAGATCGCCACCAACGCCGCGAAGTACGGCGCGCTGTCGAATGAGACCGGCCGGGTCACGCTGGACTGGGAGGTCGTCACCGAGACGCCGAAGCCGCGGCTGCGCCTGATCTGGACCGAGATCGGCGGGCCGCCGGTGACCGCGCCGGTGCAGCGCGGCTTCGGCTCGCGTCTGATCGAGCGCAGCGCGCGCGACCAGCTCGGCGGCGAGGCGACCGTCGACTTCCTGCCGCGCGGCGTCGTCTGCACCGTGACCTGCACGCTGGACGAAGCGCGGTGAACCCGGGATATCGGCCATGAAGATCACAGGGATTCGCACCCACATCCTCGAGGCAAGGCTCTCGCAACCCTTCGCCTATTCGCGCGCCTGGTACGACACCCGTACCGCGATGCTGGTCGAGATCGAGACCGATGCCGGGCTGACGGGCTGGGGCGAATGCTACGGACCTGCGCGAATGACCGCGGCGGTCGTGCAGGCCATCGCGCCCTGGCTGATCGGCGAAGATCCGCTGCGCAGCGACGTGCTGTGGCAGACGATCTACGCACGCCTGCGCGATCACGGCCAGAAGGGCGTCGTGATCCAGGGGCTGAGCGGCATCGACATCGCGCTGTGGGACATCAAGGGCAAGCATTTCGGCGTGCCCGTCTATCTGCTGCTCGGCGGCGCGGCGCGAAAGCAGGTCGCGGCCTATGCGACCGGGCTCTACCGGCGCAAGACGGGCGATCCGCTCAAATATCTGCCGGAGGAAGCGGCCGGTTATGTCGCGGAAGGTTTTCGCGCCGTGAAGTTGAAGGTCGGCTTCGGCGTCGAGGAGGATGTCGCAGTCACCCGCGCCGTGCGCGAGGCGATCGGCCCCGACGTCGCGCTGATGGTGGATGCGAACCATGCCTATGACGCGGTCGCTGCGATCCGGCTCGGCCGGCTGATCGAAGGCTGCGACATCGGCTGGTTCGAGGAGCCGGTGCCGCCGGAGGACGTCGCGGGCTACCGCGCAGTGAGATCGGCGCTGTCTATACCGATCGCAGGCGGTGAGTGCGAATTCACGCGCTTCGGCTTCCGCGACCTGTTCGCCTCGCATGCGCTCGACATCGCCCAGCCCGACACCTGCGCGGCCGGCGGCCTCACCGAATGCAAGAAGATCGCCGACATGAGCGAGGCATTCGGCATCCGCTACAATCCGCATGTCTGGGGCACCGGGATTGCGATCGCGGCCTCGCTCCAGCTCCTCGCCGTGCTGCCGTCGCACACGCCGACCTCGCTTGCACCACTGGAGCCGATGCTCGAATTCGACCGCACCGAACATCCGATCCGGCAGGCGATCCTGAAACATCCGATCGAGCATGCGAACGGAATCGTACGCGTACCCGACGGGCCTGGACTCGGAATCGAGATCGACCGCGACGCGCTGGCGCGGTTTGCCGCGAGCTGATTCGCGTCCGCCGTCAGACCGCCCGAAAGCCACTTTTCGCGAGACATTTCAACGACATTTGACGCCTCTCGCGCGTTCACTTCGATAACGCCTCGCCGCCGCACGGCGTGCGTTTGCGAAAACGCGCGCCGGCCCGGAGCAGGATCGGGCAAAGCACGGCCGCTTCAGGAAAGACGCTGTGCGCCCACGCGCCTAGAACGCCCGCCGACCCGTGCAAATACGGACGACTGATGTGCAGCCTGAGACGATCAGGAGAAGCCACATGATGATCGGGAGCACCGCACCCATGCGCAATCCCTCGCCAAAGGGCTTGCCACCCATACCCGGCGCCAAGCCGGACGACAACGAGACCTCCGAGCTGCGCGCCGCCGATGCGGAGATGGCGCGTGTGCTCAAGACCAAGCCGCTCCGCATGGCCTCCGATTCCGAAAGCGGCGCGATCGCCTATTGGAAGCACGAGCCGCTGCACGACGTGGTCGAGCCCATGGTCGATCACGTCGTCATGGCCTATCCCGCCGGATCGCAGGCGCTGGAGCGTCGCAGCGGAAAATCGGCTGCGATCAGCACGGCGCGTCCCGGCGTGGTGACGATCATTCCGGCCGGATCGACCTCCCGATGGGACATTCACCGGCCCATGCATGTTGTTCAGCTCTATCTTCCGCAGAGGACGCTGTTGCGTATCGCCGACGAGGCGAGCACGGCAAGCGCCGGCGACCTCCTCGAAAGAACCGGGCATCCCGACGCCATCACGTCGCGCCTGCTGCTGAGCGCCGCCGACTCGCTCGAAGGCAGCGCCGCGCTGGACACCCTGTTCAGGCAGCAATTGACCGATCTGCTCGCCACGCGCCTGCTCGCCGCGCATGCCGGCGTGCCGGCTACCCCGCAACCGATCGTCGGCGGCCTCTCACCATCGGTGCTGCGCCGGGCGATCGAACGCCTGCGCTCCGACTGCGATGCCGACGTCTCGCTCTCGGCGCTGGCATCCGACGCGGGCCTGTCGCGCTTTCACTTCTGCCGCTCCTTCAAGGAAAGCACCGGACTGTCGCCGCATGCCTGGCTGCGCCAGCACCGGCTCGAGCAGGCCATGAACATGCTGCGGGAGAGCGACGAGTCGGTCGTCTCGATCGCGGCGGCGCTCGGCTATTCCTCGCAGACCGCGTTCGCCGCGGCGTTCAAGAAGCTGACGGGTGAGACGCCGAGCGATTGGCGCAGGCGCGTGCGTTAGCAGCAATCTCGCGACAGGGACGGCAATCGCTCTGGGGCAGTCGAAGATCTGGTTCGCTAAACATCCTGGCAACACACCACGCGGACGGAGACGGACGATGAACTGGAAACTCCCAGCGATTGCACCGCGACGCAAAGCCATTTCCACGGCTCTCATCTACGGCCTCTCGCTGACCGTGCGCCTGACCTCGCCGACGGCCGAAGAGGCGCCGCCACAGGTCGCTCAAGGCGCCGGTCGCGCGGCATCGATCCTGATCGACCGGAGCTGGCCCAACAGGCCGACACTGCCTGCAGCGCTGCGCGGCTGGCCGCTCGGCCCGCGAAGCTGCCGCGCAGCCTGTGAAGGCCCTGCGCTCATGTCCTCATTGCCGAGCTGCACCGCGCCGTAGCGGCACAACCGTCACCTCTCCGCGCCGTCATCACCACTGGGCTCCGCTCGCATCGGGCGGCCGCGATGACGCGCGAACAACCCAAGCCAAATCGAACTCAGGAGTGAACCACATGCGACTGCTCATCATCGGCTCCGGCTTTGCCGGCATGTACGCCGCCCTTTCCGCCGCGCGCCTGCGCGAGATCAAGGGCGTTTCCCCCGACGATCTCGAGATTGCGCTGATCGCACCGGAGCCGACGCTGGTGGTCCGTCCTCGCCTCTACGAGCCGAAGCCGGAAACGCTGACCGCGCCGCTGCTCGACGTGCTCAAGGCCATCGACGTCAACTACGTCCAGGGCAGCGCCGAGACCGTCAACACCGAGGCGCGGACGGTGCAGATCACGACGTCCGGCGGCACGCGCAAGACCCTGTCCTACGACCGCCTGGTGATCGCCACCGGGAGCCGCCTGTTCCGTCCGAACATCCCGGGCCTTGCCGAACACGGCTTCAGCGTCGACTCGCTCGATGACGCCGTCGCACTGGACAAGCATCTGCACGGTCTTGCGGGCCGACCAGCCGTCAACGGACGCGACACGGTCGTCGTCGCCGGCGGCGGTTTCACCGGCATCGAGGCGGCCACCGAGCTGCCCGCACGCCTGCGCGAGATCTTCGGCAAGGATGCGAAGACACGCGTGATCATCGTCGAGCGCAACGGCGCGATCGCGCCCGACATGGGTGAAGGCCCCCGCCCGCACATCGAGGATGCCCTGCGCAAGCTCGGTGTCGAGACGCGGCTCGGCGCGGGCGTCGCCTCGCTCGACAAGTCGGGCGTGACGCTCTCGACCGGCGAGCACATCGAAACCGAGACGGTGGTCTGGGCGGCCGGAATCCGCGCCGCGCCGCTGACGGCACAGATTGCCGCCGAGCGCGACAATTTCGGCCGGCTGCTGGTGGACCGCGACCTGCGCGTGCCCGGCGTCTCCGGCGTCTTCGCCACCGGCGATGCCGCACGGGCCGCCTGCGACGACGAGGGCAATTACGCGCTGATGTCGTGCCAGCACGCCACGCGCATGGGCGCCTTCGCCGGCAACAACGCCGCCGCCGAGCTGCTCGGTCTTCCGACCAAGCCCTACCACCAGAAGGCCTATGTCACCTGTCTCGACCTCGGCGAAGCCGGCGCGCTTTTCACGCGCGGCTGGGAGCGCAAGGTCGAGATGGTCGGCGACGTCGCCAAGAAGACGAAGCAGGAGATCAACACCGTCTGGATCTATCCGCCGAAGGCCGAGCGCGCCGCCGCGCTCGCCTCGGCCGATCCGGAACGCGTCACCAGTCTCTAACGCCCGCAGCAATGACAGGCCGCGCTCCGCTGGCTGCGCGGCCTGCTCGACCACGATCAGCCAGACCAGGACTGAAACAGGAGACGAACATGAACCTGCACAACACCTCATATCCCCAGTCATCGGGTCGCGAAGAGCTCGTCCCGTCGCGCTACGCGCAGAAGATCGGCGACATCGACGTGCTGGTGGTCAGCGACGGCGTGCTGCCGCTTCCGACCACGATGCTGGGGCACAATGCTGCTCCGGCCGAGCGCGCGGCCTGGCTGCACGACATGTTCCTGCCGCAGGACGCGTTCGACTGGGCGCTGAATGCGGTCATGGTCCGCAGTGGCGGCAAGACCATTCTGATCGACGCAGGATTGGGATCCGACCCGAACCTGAATCTGCCGCGGGCCGGCCAGTTGATCAAGCGGCTCGAGGCAGTCGGCATCGATCTGTCGTCCGTGACGGACATCGTGCTGACCCACATGCACATGGACCACATCGGCGGGCTGCTCGTCGACGGCGTGAAGCAGCGACTGCGCAAGGATTTGCGCATCCACGTGGCTGCCGCCGAGGTGAAATTCTGGGAGGCTCCCGACTTTACCCACACCAACATGCCGCAGGGTTTTCCGGACGCGCTGCGCGCGACCGCGAAGCGGTTCGTGAGCGAGTACGGCAGTCAGCTGTGTACCTTCGATGAGACGCACGAGATCGCGCCCGGCGTCGTCGCCCGCCGCACCGGCGGTCACACCCCCGGACACAGCGTGGTTCGCATCGCGTCCGGCGACGACGCGCTGACATTTGCGGGCGATGCCGTGTTTGCCGTCGGCTTCGAGCAGCCCCACTGGTACAACGGTTTCGAGCACGACCCCGACGAGGCCGCGCGCGTTCGTGTCAACCTGCTGCGAGAGCTCGCCGCCTCCGGCGAGATGCTGGTGGCCACCCACTTGCCGTTCCCGTCCGTCGGCCGCGTGGCGATTGACGGCGACGCCTTCCGCTGGGTGCCGGTGTTCTGGGACTACTGAGCACGCATCGGCTCGAAGCCGAGACCAGGGCGCGCGGCATCAGGCCGCGCGCCTCGCTTTGCGACTCGTCGCCGTCCCCGATCAAGAGAGACCCGGCGCGCCTTTCGAGCCGGGCCTGAGGGCGGCCTCCATCGCATACGCGCCGGGGCCGTACGTCGCGATGAGGGAAAGTGCGCCGAGCAAGCCGAGATTCTTCAGGAAGTTGATGGTCTGCATCACGACCTGCGCCTCCGGCACAGCCCAGAAATTGTGGAACATCAGCGTCGCGGCAATCGTGAACGCCAACAGGACCATGGCTGCCTGGCGCGCAAACAACCCGAACAGCAGGGCCATGCCGCCGCCGAGCTCGACCGCAATCGCGCCTGCGGCGAGAACGGAGCCGAGCCCGTCCGCTCCTCCCGGAAGCCTGCCGGCGGTCACGGCAAATGCGAGCACCTTGCCGACACCGCTGTAGAGAAACAGCGGCGCGATCGCGGCACGCGCGAACAGGAGTACCCAGGCATCGCGCTGGGCTGCGGTCTCGGCGGAACGGGCGGACGTCGGCATTTCGGATCTCCTCTGGCGAAGTTTCGTCGGTGAAAGCGGACGGCCGACCGACATCGGCCGTCCCGTGGATGAATCAACCTGCTCCGTCACTCCGCGGCCGCGACATCGGCGCTCGGCAGGCGTCTTTCAGCGGCAAGCCCGAGCGATCCGATCGCCAGCGCGCCGACGATGGCCGCGCCGCCGATCGCCCAGAACACGGCGTCGGGGCCGCCGGTGACCTGCTGCAACAGGCCGATGACGTAAGGGCCGAGGATCGCTCCGACCCGGCCGATGCCGAGCTCCATCCCGACGCCGCTGGCCCGGAAGCAGGTCTCGTACGAACCGGCCGTGAAATTGTTGAGGACATGCTGCGCGCCGATGATGCAGAACCCGGCAATCGCGACGATGGCGAGGTTGACGCCATGGCCGCTGACGAAAATCAGCGCCAGAACGGCGATCCCGCCGCTGAGCCACCACGTGGCGAGATAGCGGGGCGTCAGTTCGAAGTTGCGATCGGCCAGCATCGCCAGCGTCAGGCCGCCGATGAATGACATCGCCTGCATCAGGGCGCCGAAGCCGAACGAGGCCGCGAAGGTTTCGCCGCGCTTCAGCATGACGGTCGGAATCCAGCCGGTGAGACCGAATATCGCGAACAGGCTGAGGAACGCCGTGATCCAGATGGTCAACGACACACGGCGATAGCGCGGGCCGAGCAAGGCGGCGATGGTGCCCTGCTCCGCCTTGCTCTCGGCAGTTCCGAACGTCGCGTGACGATAGATGTCCGCCCGCTCCGGCCGCAGCCGGGCGAGCAAGGCGCGCAGCTCCGCAACACGCGAGCGGGTGGCCAGGAAGCGCGGGCTTTCCGGCAGGATGGCATGCGCCACGAAAGTCAGCGGGATCGAGAGCGCGCCGACGTAATAGAGAATCTGCCAGCCATGCTGCGGCGTCAGGAACACGCCGACGAGACCGGCGCAGACGCCGCCGAGCGACCAGCCCAGCGTCACGCCCCACAGGGAGAACGTGTTGCTGACGCGCTTTGGCGCGAGCTCGTTGATGAAGGTCGTCCCCAGCGGCAACAATACGCCAAGGCCAAGCCCCGTGGCGAAGCGCAAGGCGCAGTAGCTCCAGAAATCGCTCGCCAGCAACGCAGTCAGAACGGTGAAGACGTTGACGATCCACAGACCCGCAAGCAGCGTCCCGCGCCGGCCGAAGCGGTCCGCGACACTGCCGTGGCCGATCGCGCCGAACAGGAAGCCGACGAGACCCGAACTCATCAGGAAGCCCGCCTGGCTCGGTGCCAGCCCCCAGGGCTGGACCACATAATGAATGACATACGCCGGATTGAACGTGTCATAGCCGTCGAACAGCGTGATGAGCGTGATGAGAATGCCGAGCAGCTTGTGGAACGGCCCGATCGGGGCGTCGGACAATTCCTCATGCACGTCGATTTCGGACGAGATGCTCACGGGGTTCCTCCATGTGAATTGATGACGTGCTCTGCTCTGCGGCAGATTGAATCGATGCGTCGTCGAGCCCGAACAGGGCACGCGCGTTGCCTCGGCCGATCTTGAAGCGGTCGGCTTCGGAGATGGCGGCCGTGTCGAACCATTCGGCGGCGTGGTCGATGTTCTCGAACGGCCAATCGGCGGAGAACAGGATGCGGTCGGCGCCGATCTCGAGCATGGCGTCGATCAGCGTCTGGGTGCGGAAATTGCCCGACGTGGTGATGTAGAAGTTTTCCCGGAAGTAGTCGGCGATCTTGCGGCGCGCCGGATAGGCGTTCTGGCTGCGCATCCATTTGTTGTGATTGTCGACCCGCCACATCGAGTAAGGCAGCCCCTCGCCCATGTGACCGAGGATCACCTGCAGTCGGGGATAGGCGTCGAACAGGCCGGAGCCCATCAGGCGCAGGGCATGCACCGCGGTCTCCTGCCCGAATGCCCAGGTCGGCCCGAGCAGCCAGCGGTGTCCCTCGTAGATCGCCGCATCCTTCGCCAGCGGATTGCGCGGGTGCAGATAGAAGGGAACGCCGAGGCGCGCGACCTCCGACCAGAACGGCCAGAACTCCTTGCGATCGTAATAGATGGCGTTGCCGGCGCCCGCGAGCTCGCTGAAGCCGTTGACGAGCGCGCCGCGAAACCCGAGCGCGCTGACACACCGGTCGAGCTCGCGCGCGGCCGCGTCAGGATCCTGCAACGGTAGCGCAGCCAGTCCCTGGAAGCGGTCGGGCCGCCTCGCCACCTGCTCGGCGAGAAAATCGTTGGCGCGGCGCGACAGATCGATGGCACGCGCGCGGTCCGGAATAGCCTGGACCGCCGGCGCGTTCAGGGACAGCAGCATCATCTCGATGCCGTGCGCGTCCATCTCGGCGAGCCGCCGGTCGTGAATGTCGAGCAACCGCTTCTCGAGCTCGATCCAGTCCTCGGCCGGCGCGAAGCCGGCGCTGTCCTGGACGGTGTCGTCCATCGCGAAATGCTCTTCGAGCGCAATCTTGCCCTGCATGGCGTCGTTCCTTCGGCTTTGCTTTCGGCGTTGACAAAGCAAAGCATCGGGCGCAAATACTTGTCAATGATAAAATTGCAAATGCAAATAATGGAAACGCAAATATTGCACCTGCGAAGGTTGGCGCTTATTCCGGGCGGAGCTCTCCCGCCAGGACAAAAGCCCGGACCTAACCTCATGTACCGATTTTCGAATTCGCTTCCCTATCTGCTCGCCAGGCTCGGCGTGCGCATGGGCGATCTGTTTACGCGCGTGATCCGTCACGAGAAGTTGACGCTGCCGATGTACCGCGTGCTCGCCGCGCTGTCCGAGGTGGGCCGCCCGCTGCGGCTCGGCGAGATCGCCGAGCTGACATCGGCCGACGTCTCGACCCTGTCGCGCATCGTCGCGGAGATGAGCCGTGCAGGCTTGCTGACGCGCGACCGTCCCGAGAACGATCAGCGCAGCCTCCAGGTCGTCCTCACGCCCAAAGGCACGGAGCTGGCGGGACGGCTGATGCCGCTCGCCGCCTATTATGAAGAGGTCGTCACCGGCAGCATGTCCGCCAAGGAAGCGGCGGAGCTCAAGCGCGTGCTGGTCGAGCTCTACCACAACATCGATCGGCTCGAGCAGGAAGTCGAAGCCGGGCAGATCAAGGTGCCGCCGTCATCGCGTCCGAAGGACGTTCGCGACGAGCAGCCGGAGGCGCGAGCCAGGACGAGCAAGCCGCGCCTGAAGACATCGAGAAAATAGGGACACCACCGAGGAGAGGACATGCGACAGGATCCCATCATCATAGCCGGCGGCGGCATCGGCGGACTGGCAGCCGCGATCGCCCTGGCGCAGAAGGGTTTTCGGGTCACGGTCCTGGAACGCGCGGCGCGCTATCAGGAGATCGGCGCCGGCATTCAGCTCGGTCCCAACGCATTCCACGCCTTCGACCGGCTCGCGCTCGGCGATGCCGCGCGCGCGATCTCCGTGTTCATCGATCAGCTTCGCCTGATGGACGCGATCTCGGCGGAAGAGATCACCAGCATCGATCTGACCAGCTATTTCCGGCAGCGCTTCGGCAATCCCTACGCGGTGGTTCATCGCGGCGATCTCCACGGCATCTTCGTGCGCGCCTGCGAGGCGAACCCGCTTGTCACGCTGCGGACCGACTGCGATGTCGTCGGCTACGAGCAGAACGGCGCGGGGGCCACGGCCCTGCTCAAGTCCGGCGAGCGCATTGCCGGATGCCTCCTGATCGGTGCGGACGGGCTGCGGTCCCACATTCGCCAGCAGATGGTCGCGGACGGCGCGCCCCGGGTCGCCGGCCACACCACCTATCGATCCGTCATCCCGACCGAGCAGATGCCCGAGGATCTGCGCTGGAACGCCGCGACGCTATGGGCCGGCGCCAAGTGCCATCTCGTGCATTACCCGCTCTCGGGCTGGAAGGTGTTCAATCTCGCGATCACCTGCCACAACGATCCCACTGAGGCGTTCGCGGCAAGGCCCGTCACCCATGACGAGGTGCTGGAAGGTTTTCGTGACGTGCATCCGCGCGCCAAGGCGATCATCCATCACGGAAGGGACTGGAAGGCGTGGGTGACCTGCGACCGCGATCCGACCGATCGCTGGACCGACGGCCGCGTCGTGCTGCTGGGCGATGCCGCGCATCCGATGCTGCAATATTTCGCGCAAGGGGCCTGCATGGCGCTGGAGGATGCGGTCTGCCTCGCCGAGGAGCTCGACCAGACGGAAGGAGACGTCGCCCATGCGCTCGCGGGATACAGGAATGCCCGGCTGCTGCGCACCGCGCGGGTCCAGCTCCAGGCGCGCGAGCTCGGCGATCACGTCTATCACCCCGCGGGCGTCCACGCATTGCTGCGCAATCAGATGATGCGCGAGACCAGCCTGGAACGCTTCTGCGAGAATGTCGCCTGGCTGTATCAGTCGCCGTTCCCGGAACGGAATTCAATCGGACATCTCGCTCGGCACTGAGCGGGCAGCCCTCGCAGACGACGACCGGCGCCGCCGGCGCTTGTGCGGGTTGAGCCACTTCGTGGCCCAGCCTCGCTGGTTCGGTCCCTGGATCGCCGGCCGCTAGACGGTCGAGATACCGTCGATCGGACTGACGTCTCCGACGAAGCGGTTCGACCTATCCGATCGTCTGCAGCGCCGGAAACGTCTCGAGCAGCCAGATGCTGACATTCGAGACCGCGCCGGTGAGGAAGCCGATTCCGGTGATCACCATCAGCACGCCCATGGCGCGCTCGACATTGACGAGATGGCCCTTCATGCGCGCGAACAGTCTTGAGAACTGCTCGATCATAAGGGCCGCGATCAGGAAGGGAATGCCGAGGCCCGCCGAATAGACCGCGAGCAGCCCCGCGCCCTTCGCCACCGTTGCCTCCGCCGCCGCGATCGAGAGGATCGCAGCCAGGATCGGGCCGATGCAGGGCGTCCAGCCGAAGGCGAAGGCGAGCCCCATGATGTAGGCGCCCCAGAGGCCGACCGGTTTGGGGATCGGCAGGCGGCCCTCGCGCATCAACAGGCCGATGCGCGTCAGGCCGAGGAAGTGCAGGCCCATGATGATGATGACGATGCCGGCGAGGATCGACAGCTCGGCCGACCAGGCGCGGATCAGCCCGCCGACCAGCGAGGCGCTGGCGCCGAGCGCGACGAACACCGTGGAGAAGCCGAGCACGAACAACAGCGCCGACATCATGATCGCGCGCTTGGAGGCCGATGCCGGCTCCTCGCTCTCGACATGCTCGATGGTCGCGCCCGTGAGATAGATCAGGTAGGGCGGAACCAGCGGCAGGACGCAAGGGGAGAGGAAGCTGACGAGGCCGGCAATCAGCGCCGCCGGGATCGAAACATTTTGCATGATGCAGTCGGAGCCATCTCAGGCTCCAGTGCGGCACGCGGGAAATGCGCGCGGCCGGGAGCACCGGCTCTGGTGTAGCCGATGCCGGGAAATGCGCAACAGAGGCGCACAAAACCAGGGCTCCTCCCGATGCCGTCCGTGATCACAGATGCGGCATCGGGACGCGCACAAATCTCGCCAAAAAGCGAGACCAGGCGGCGCGGCTACTTCACCACGCGGAGCAGCGGACGCCGGGGCTGGTCCTGCGTCTGCTTGGAAGGGGGCTGCGGTTCGCTTCCGGCGCTCCGCAGCATTTCGTCGCACAGTGCCTTGAGATCGGCACTGTCAATTCCTTTGAGCTTCATCCGCACGTCGAGAATGACGATCGACAGCAGCTCGGCCGACTCACGGCTGTTCATCTCGTTGAGCGTCCTGCGGCACTGCTCGAGCGTTTCCAGCACCGACTGCAACTGTTCGTCTGAATGCGACACCGGCGTTCTTTCCGTTAATTCGGCCTGTGAGACGTATTGGCGACGACCCCTTTGGCCCCCATGGGAGGCCGAGGATAACACGAGGCCCCTACGGCTCTGAACATGATTTCAGTGTGTTTCTGCGTTGAAACCGCGGTTTTGGTGCGCGCCGCTGCAATGCGCCGCTGAACATCGGGCGAAGAACGCCCGTCGTGTCGTGATTGATCCATTGCGGAAAGCCGCAGCGCTCGCTGCGCAAGGTTGTCCATTCCGGACAGCGCCGACAATCCCGCAGCCATCTCAAGGCTCGCAACGGAACTCACGCGACACCCCTCATCCAGGCGATCGTCCGCCCAATTCCCCATATCTGACAGCAACATCATACCACCCGCAAGGTAGTAAGGATGACGTTCAAAACTCTACGTTCCCCAACCCGTCGTGGTTGTGGTTTGCGCCAGATTCTGCCAGTTTAGCGGACCGAAGGGACTTGTATGCACTCCTTGGCGGAAAGGGGCGTTCCTCCAGAGGAACGCCCGAAAACAAATCTCAGCAGCCTCTCCGATTGGGATGCGGCGCGTATTTTCCTCGAAGTCGTCCGTTGCGGAAGTTTTCGCTCGGCGGCCGAACGCCTGTCGCTGTCGATCAACGCTGTCCGCCGCCGCATTGACGATTTCGAGCGACAGACCGGCACCACACTGTTCACCCGTGACGTGCACGGCACTCATCTGACCGACGAAGGCGCGCTCGTGGTCTCCGCCGTCGAGCGGATGGAAGCGGCGGCGTTCGACGTGCTGCGCACCAGCGATTCGACCGGCAATGCCCTGTCGGGCGAGGTCCGTGTCGCCGTCACCGAGGGCCTCGGCACGTTCTGGCTCGCCCCGCGCCTTGTCGAATTCCAGCAGGCCTACCCGAAGATCCTGGTCGACCTGCATTGCGCGATGCGCTCGGCCGACGTCTCGCGCCACGAGGCCGACGTCGCCATCCACCTCTCCAGGCCTTCGGCGCTCGACGTCAAGCTGGTGCGGCTCGGCCGCATGCATCTGATGTTCTGGGCCTCCGAGAAATATCTTGAGAAACACGGCACGCCGCGTACGGCCTACGAATTGATCAAGCACCGGCTGGTGCTGCAATTCGCCGACCAGCTCGCCGCCAAGGAAACCTTTGAGAGCTTCTTCCCGGGCGTTCAGGAACGTGACCTTCTGGTCATGAAGACCAACGTCTCAAGCGCCAACTACTGGGCGGTCGCGAATGGCGCCGGAATCGGCGTCTTCCCGAGCTACGCCATTGCGCTTGGCGGGAAGTTGATTCCACTGGAGGTCGAATTGAACCGACCGTTGGATATATGGTTGTCCTACCATCCCGGTAGCGGCCGCATCCCGCGGGTACGGCACATGATTGATTGGCTGATCGAGGCTTTCAATCCGGCTCGCTTCCCGTGGTTTAAGGAAGAGTTCGTGCACCCGCATGAATTCGAGGACTCGTATATGGGCGAACCCCTGACCCAGCTCTTCGGGGGATTTTCAACCGAAGAACGGTGAGAAACGACGATGAAAACAGCGGCGAAAAGAATGAAGCAGCGCAGTGCCGGCAAGCCGGACATTGAGCTTGGCAAGCGGATCCGTCTGCGGCGCGTCGAGATGAAGATCTCGCAGGCCGAGCTCGGTGAGAAGCTCGGCGTGAGCTTCCAGCAGGTCCAGAAGTACGAGAAGGGCGTCAATCGCGTCGGCGCAGCTCGCCTGCAGCAGATCGCCTCCGCGCTCGATGTGCCCGTCACCTTCTTCTATGACGGCGACAACAAGGCACGCGAAGTCGAGAGCCTGCTCTTCCTCGATTCGGCTTTCAGCCTCCGCCTGCTGCGCGCCTACAGCAAGATCAAGGATCAGACGGTGCAGCGCCAGCTCGTCTCGCTGATGGAATCGATCGCAGCGAACGAAGGCTGAGCCATCGACGGTCCGGCCTTGACGGCCGATTGTTCAATCCGCCGCGTCGCGGGGGCGCGGCCGGATTGGACGAGGCCGACTGGATCGGATCTGCTGAATCAGATTTGGCCCGCGCGCCTTTTCGCGCGTGGCCTTGGTTCTCGGGGCGGGCTGACCGCCCTTTTTTCTTGTGCTTTTTCCCCTTCCCGCCCCACGCTTTTGGCGAACCCTTCGCGCCCTTGCCGCGACCCAATCGAGAGCCTCCGCCTGTATGAGCGGAGCTTTCGACGGCCGTGCTTAATGGGACCTCAACACCGGTGTCCTAATTTCCCGCCGATTGCACGAATCGGCGCATGCAGCGCGGCCGCCGGAAATTGCTGATGCGAGGGCCCGCCCGGGCTTCGTTCTCTTGGGGGAAGATGGGACACATGTCGAAACGCCATGCGATGATCATTGCCGTCGGCATGCTCGCCAGCGCCTCTGCGCTGGCGCAAACCGAGACCGTCGGACAGGCGACACCCAAGGCCGCGACGGCCGGGACGGTGCCTGCGGCGGCCAATCCGGCCCACGCGGCCCCACCCAAAACCGCGACGGCGCCCGCCTCGACGCCGGAGAGCCGCTCAGCCGCGGCACTCGCGATGACGCACGAGCCGACCTATGACGAAGGCTCCGCCCAGCGCATCAAGGAGGCTGCGTTCAGCTATTCCGCGCTCGCCGTGCGCGGCGGCTGGCCGACGATCCCCGCGGATGCCAAGTTCACGCCCGGCGTGCAGGGCACGAGCGACGAGCTCCTGCGCAAGCGGCTGATCCTCTCGGGCGATCTTGCCGCCGACAAGGCCAGCGGCGCCTTCGACCAGGATCTCGCCGATGCGGTGAAGCGCTTCCAGGCGCGCCACGGCCTCGCGCCGACGGGCACGGTGACCCCGCGCACGCTCGCGGCGATGAACGTCTCCGTGCAGAAGCGCATCCGCCAGCTCGAAGCCTCGCTCGAACGGCTCGAGAACATGAATTTCGGTTTCGGCCAGCGCTATGTCGTGGTCAACATTCCCGCCGCCTTCGCCGAGGCGGTCGAGAACGACGTCGTGGTGCGGCGCTATCGCGTCATCGTCGGCAAGACCGAAAAGCCGTCGCCGACGCTGACGGCGCAGATCAGCAGCGTCGTGCTCAACCCGACCTGGACGGTGCCGTCCTCGATCGCCAAGACCGAGATCTCCGCGCATATGCTCAAGGACCCGACCTATCTGTCGCGCATGCACATGGAGGTGCTCGACGCCCACGACAATCCGATCGATCCGCATTCGGTCGACTGGTCGGGCACGCACACGCCGAACTTCACGGTGCGCCAGCACAACGGCACCTTCAACGCGCTCGGCGCGGTGAAGATCGACATGCCGAATTCCTATTCGGTCTACATGCACGACACCAACCAGCGCAATCTGTTCAGCGACGACTACCGCTTCGATTCCCACGGCTGCTCGCGCGTCGACAACGTGCGCGACCTCGCCGCCTGGCTGCTCAAGGACCAGCCGAAATGGACCCGCGCCGCAATCGACGCGGAAATCGCCAGCGGCCAGCACCTCGAAGTCGCCATGGCGAAGAAGGTGCCGGTGGCCTGGATCTATCTCACGGCGTGGATGACCAAGGACCAGACCATCCAGTTCCGCAACGACGTCTATAACCAGGACGAGCAGCTGCTGGAGGCCACCGCCGAAGAGGCGGCGTTCTTCGGCAACGCCGCCGGCCATCCGCTGACCGCGCACATGCATGTAACGCAATAGGCGCTTCGCGCCATGCAATCGCGGCACGGGCGGATGCAAAGCCGCATCCCCTGCCGCGGTTGACCGCGGCCTCGGCCCGGCCGCACATTGCATCTCGCCAACAACAAGCGAGCGCGTGATGCCCGACCTCTCCAGCGAAAAATCCTACGCCGACGGCAGGATCCTCCAGCACGCCACAGGCGGCGTCGGCGTGATCACCTTCAACAATCCCGACAAGCGCAACGCGATGTCGCTGGAGATGTGGGAGGGATTTGGCGAGGCGCTCACGGCCCTGCGCGACGACGATGCCGTGCGCGTCGTGATCCTGCGCGGCGCCGGCGGCAAGGCATTCGTCTCGGGCGCCGACATCAGCCAGTTCGAGAAGACGCGCCACAACGCCGCCGCGTCCGAGGAATATGCCAGGCGCAGCGCCGCCCAACGCGCGCTGCTCGCCGACTATCCCAAGCCGACCATCGCCTGCATCGACGGCTTCTGCCTCGGCGGCGGCATGCAGGTCGCGATGCTCGCCGACATCCGCTTCGCCTCCCATGGGAGCCAGTTCGGCATCCCCGCGGCGAAACTCGGCATCGCCTATGGCTATGACGGCCTCAAGCACCTGGTGTCGCTGGTCGGGCCTTCCTGGGCGCGGCTGCTGATGTACACCGGCATGCGCATCGATTCCGACGAGGCGCTGCGCATTGGCCTCGTCGAGCGCGTGTTCCCGGTCGACGAGCTCTGGGGCGAGACCATGACGATCGCCGAGACGATCTCGCAGAACGCGCCGCTCGCGATCAAGGCCGCCAAGATCACCATCGCGCAGGTGCTCAAGGACGAGAGCGCACGCGACATGGATGCGATCAAGGCGATCGGCACCGCCTGCATGGACAGCGCGGATTTCCGCGAAGGCCGGCAGGCCTTCATGGAGAAGCGCAAGCCGAAGTTCCAGGGGAAGTGATTTTCCCGCCGCCGAGCGCAGCTCTCTCACCACCGTCATTGCGAGGCACGAAGCGACGGAGCAGAATCTTTCCGCGTAGCGATTCTGGATTGCTTCGCTACGCTCGCAATGACGATGTGGAGAGACCGCACACGACGTCGACGCCGTAATCCGGAGCTCCCTGGACAGCCAGCGTGAACGGACATTCAGGAAGATTAAATTCCTCTTCCGCCCGCACTGCGATAGCAACCAACTGATCTGCCGCAAGTTCTTCCGCCACCAACGAGGGAGATTGCGATGAAACTCAGGTTTGCTGTTCTTGGTCTTGCCGCCTTGGGCGGTGTGGCGCTGGCGTCGGGACAGGCGCTCGCGGCGATGCCGAATGGCATCCCGCAGGCCGATCGCGTGGCGAGCGGCCCGGCTGCGAACATCGATCAGGTCCGGATGGTCTGTAATCAATGGGGCCGCTGCTGGTGGCGCCCGAACTATTACGGCGGAGCTTATGGCTATTACGGCGGCCCGCGCCGCTTCTATGGTCGCCCGTGGGGCTACGGCCATCGCCACTGGCGCCGCTGGTGAACGACAAAGGGGCCCGAGGGCCCCTTTCCTTTCGGCGTTTAACTACAGCGCTCCCAACACCGCCTTGGTGATATCAGCCGTGCCGTTGCTGCCGCCGAACTCCATCGGCTTGATGCCGCCGGCATAGACCTGGTCCACGGCGCGCTCGATGGTCTCGCCGGCTTCCGCCGCGTTCTCGACGCCGTGCTTCTCGGCGAGCCAGTCCAGCATCATCGCGGCCGACAGGATCATGCCGGTGGGATTGGCCTTGCCCTGCCCCATGATATCGGGCGCGGTGCCGTGGCAGGGCTGGAACACGGCGTATTTGTCGCCGATGTCGGCCGACGGCGCCATGCCGAGGCCGCCGATCAGGCTCGCGGTGATGTCGGAGACGATGTCGCCGAACATGTTCTCCATCACCATCACGTCGAAATCCCAGGGCCGCTTCACCAGCATCGCCGAGCAGGCATCGACATAGAGGCGATCGGTCTTCACATCAGGATGCTTCTTCTCGATCTCGTCGAAGATGCCGCGGAAGAAGGCAAAGGCCTTGAACACGTTCGCCTTGTCGACGCAGGTCAGCATCCCGGGCTTGCCGCGCGCCTTGCGCCGCTCGGCGAGGCGGAACGAGAAGTCGAACAGGCGCTCGGAGGTCCGGCGCGTGATCACCATGGTCTCGCGCGCATCCTCGTGGGTGACGACGCCCTTGCCCATCGAGGCGAACAGCCCTTCGGTGGATTCGCGGATCACGACGAGATCGATACCGCGCTTGTCCGCGCCGACGATCGGGCTCGGCACGCCGGGAATGAGGCGCGCCGGACGCACGCCGGCATAGAGATCGAAGATGAAGCGCAGCTCGATCTGCGGCGCGATCTCGGTGTTGTCGGGGTAGCGCACCGACGGCAGGCCGCAGGCGCCGAGCAGGATCGCGTCCGCCTCCTCGCACAGCTTGATCGTCGAGTCAGGCATCGACTTGCCGGTGGCGAGATAATTGTTGGCGCCGGCGGGGGCCTCGGTGAAGCGGAAGCCGAGGCCGGATTTCTCGCCGACCTTGCGCAGCACCTCGAGCGCCGGCGCCATGACTTCGGGACCGATACCGTCACCGGCGAGCACGGCGATGTGGAAGGCGTTGTTTGCGGACATGGGGGTTCCTGAGGAGAGGAGTCATCCCGGGGCGGCTCGAAGAGCCGAACCCGGGATCTCGAGATTCCGGGTTCGGTCCTGCGGACCGCCCCGGAATGACGAAGAGTTACGGCGTCAGCACGGTCCGCCCCACCACCGCGCCCTGCTGCAATTGCACCAGCGCGTCGTTGGCTTTGTTGAGCGGAGCTGTCGTCACCGGGATCGGCGGCACCTTCTTGGTGCGCACGAGGTCGAGCAGTTCCTGCGTTTCACGCAGGTTTCCGACATAGCTGCCCTGGATCGTCACCGCCTTGATCGGAATCAGCGGCAGCGCCCAGGTCGCGCCGCCGCCGAACAGGCCGACGATGACGAGCTTGCCGCCCTTGGTCAGGCAGTCGAAGCCGAGCTGAGTCGTGGCGGAGTTGCCGACGAGGTCGATCACGGCGCGGATCGGGCCGCCCGCCTTCTTGGCCAACTGCTCCAGCGCGTCCGGCGCCTTGGGATCGACGGTTGCGAGCGCACCGGCCTTCTCGGCCGCCTCGCGCTTCCTGGCATCGATGTCGACCATGATCGCGCCCTTGCCGCCCATCGCCTTCAGCAGCGACAGCGCCATCAGGCCGAGGCCGCCGGCGCCGAACATCACGATTGGCGTGTCGAAATGCTGCTCGACCTTCTTCAGCGCGCTGTAGGTGGTGACGCCCGAGCAGGCATAGGGCGCAGCCGACGCGGGGTCGAGCCCCTTCAGATTGAGCAGATAGCGCGGATGCGGCACCAGCATGTGATCGGAATAGCCGCCGTCGCAATAGACGCCGAGCGAGCGCGGCGTCAGGCACATGTTCTCGTCGCCGGCCAGGCACGTCGCGCATTTGCCGCAACCGATCCAGGGATAGACCAGGCCGACATCGCCGAGCTTGAGGTCGCCCTGGTCGGTCGGCTTCACGTCCGGCCCGAAGGCAAGGACCTCGCCGACGGTCTCGTGCCCCATCGTCAGCGGCAGGTTGATGCCGCGATCCTTCAGCGACAGCGGCTTGCGGCCATGACCGAGATCGTAACCGCCTTCCCAGATGTGGAGGTCGCTGTGGCAGACGCCGGCGGCCTTCACCTTGATCAGCACCTGCGTGCCCGACGGCTGCGGCGTGGCCTCGTCGAACTCCTGCAGCGGCGCCTTGAAATCAGCGACCTTGAAACTCTTCATCGGCGTCCTCCCGGCACGCTTGTCGTTCTCGGCGCCACCATGCCATGGCCGGCGGGGCGAGACAAACCGGTCTTAGTTCAGGCCAGCGGATGGTGGCAAGCGGCGAACTGGCCGGGTGCGACCTCGCGCAACTCCGGTATCTCCGCGCTGCATCGCTGGTCCGCCCGCGGGCAGCGGGTGCGGAAGCGGCAGCCGGAGGGCGGTGCAATCGGCGATGGCGGCTCGCCGGTCGCTACACTCTCGGCGGGACGTACGTCCGGATCGGGCACCGGGATCGCCTGCAACAACAGGGCGGTGTAGGGATGCGCGGGCTTTGCGAACAGCTGCTCCGATGGACCCACCTCGCAGAGCCGGCCGAGATACATCACCGCGACGCGATCGCTCACGGCTTTGACCACCGCAAGGTCATGGGCGATGAACAGCAGCGTCAGACCGAAGCGCGCCTTCATCTCCTCCAGCAGGTTGAGGATCTGCGCGCGGATGGAGACATCGAGCGCCGAGACCGGCTCGTCGCAGACGATGAACTCGGGATTGAGCACCAGCGAGCGGGCGATGCAGATGCGCTGGCACTGCCCGCCGGAGAATTCGTGCGGCAGCCGCCCCGACACCAGATCGGGATCGAGCCCGACCGCAGCGAGCACATCGTGCACACGGCGCTTGCGCTCGGCTGCGTCCTTGACACCGGCGATGATCAGCGGCTCGGCCACGATGTCGCCGATGCGCCGTCGCGGATTGAGCGAGGCAATCGGGTCCTGGAAGATGAGCTGCACCCGGCGCCGCATCTTGCGCAGCGCCTCGCCTTCCATCGCGGTGAGGTCCTCGCCGTCGAACAGCACGCGGCCGGATTTGGCGCGGCGCAATTGCAGCACCGCACGCCCAAGCGTCGACTTGCCGCAGCCGGATTCACCGACCAGCCCCAGCGTCTCGCCGCGCGCGACCTGGAGGCTGACGCCGGACACCGCATGCACGGTCTTGTTGCCGAGACCGTACTCGACGACGAGATCGTCGACGTTCAGGAGCGGCACGTCGCGCACGGCCATCTGCATCATGCGCCGACCTCTTCGGTGACCTGGATCGGATGGAAGCAGGCATAGAGATGGTCAGGCATCTCCGCGCTTTTCAATTCGGGCTTGGCTTCATGACAACGTCCCGCGGCATAGCGGCAGCGCGGCGCGAAGGAGCAGCCCTTCAGCGGCCGCGTCGGATCGGGCGGACGGCCGGAGATGGCGGGCAGCGGCGTGTGCGGCGCGGTCTCCAGCTTCGGGATCGCCGCCAGCAGCGCCTCGGTGTAGGGCATGTGCATGCGCTTGAACAAGGCCGGCGTCGGTGCACGCTCCACCACCCTTCCCGCATACATCACCGCGACCTCGTCGGCGCGGCCGGCGACGACGCCCAGATCATGGGTGATGATGATCATCGCCATGTGGCGTCGGCGCTGCTCGCGCGCCAGCAGGTCGAGGATCTGCGCCTGGATGGTGACGTCGAGCGCGGTGGTGGGCTCGTCCGCGATCAAGAGCTTCGGCTCGCAGGACAGCGCGATCGCGATCGCGATGCGCTGGCGCATGCCGCCGGAGCATTGATGCGGATATTGCGCGAGCCGCTGCTCCGGCGCGGGAATGCCGACGGCGGCAAGCAGCTCGATGCTGCGCGCCTTCGCTGTAGAAGCATCGAGCTCCAGATGCTCCTGGATCGTCTCCATCAACTGGGTGCCGATGGTCAGCACCGGATTGAGCGAGGTCATGGGATCCTGGAACACGACCGCGAGATCGCGGCCCCGCAACTGCCGCAGGCGCTCGGAATCGAGCCGCACCAGATCCACGCCGTCGAACATCACGCGGCCCGTCAACTTGGCCTTTTTGGGCAACAGCTGCAGCACCGCGCGCGACAGCATGGTCTTGCCGCAACCGGACTCGCCGACGATGCCGAGCGTGCGGCCGGCTTCGAGCGAGAGATCGACATGGTCGACGGCACGCAAGTTCCCGCGCGGCGTCGGAAGCTCGACCGCGACATCCTCGATGGTCAGGAGCGGCATGGTCACAGCGCCCCCTGACGCGGGTCGGTCAGCGCCCGCATGGTGTCGCCGACGAGGTTGAACGCCAGTACGGTCAGGAACAGCCCCGCTGCCGGCAGGAAGGCCAGCCGCGGCGCGACATCTAGGCTGTCGCGCCCCTCTCCGATCATGCTGCCCCAGCTCGCCATCGGCGGCGGCACGCCGAGCCCGAGGAACGACAGCGCGCCCTCGACCACGATGGTGACGGCGACGCCGAGCAGGAAGAAGGCGAGCAGCGGCAGGATCACGTTCGGCAACAATTCGCGCAGGACGATACGCGCATGGCTGGCGCCCAACGCCTCGGCCGCGATCACGAATTCACGCCGCGCCAGCGTCAGCGTCGCCGCCCGCGCCACCCGCATGAACGCGGGAATGCCGAGCACACCGAGGATCACGGTGAGATTGGGAATGGACTGGCCGAGATAGGCGGTCACCGCCAGCGCGAAGATCAGCGGCGGAAAGGCGAGCAGCACGTCCATGCTGCCGACCACCAGCGTCTCGAACCGGCCGCGGAAATAGCCGGCGAGCAGGCCCAGCGCGCCGCCGAACACGAGACCGATCATCGGCGCGATCAGCCCGACCGTCAGCGAAACCCGCGCGCCGAAGATCAAACGGGCGAGCTCGTCGCGGCCGAGCCCGTCGGTGCCGAGCCAATGCTCGGTGGAGAACGCGGCACGGCGCTCCAGCATGTCCATGTCGACGGGGTTCTGCAGCGGCAGCAGCGGCGCGAGGATCGCGAGCGTAAGGATGATCGCGAGCCAGGCGCTTGCCAGCCAGAACAAAACGCCGAGCTTGCGCCTGCGCCTGACAGGTGCGGCCGTCGCTTCGTCCTGGATCGACAGCTCAAGCGTGGCCATGGCGGATCCTCGGATCGAGCACGGCATAGAGCATGTCGACAATGAAGTTCACGATGACGAAGCCGCAGGCGACCAGCAGCACCACGCCCTGCAGGATGACGAGGTCGCGGGTGTAGATGGCGCCGACCAGCAGCCGGCCGATGCCCGGCAGAGCGAAGATCGTCTCCACGATCAGCGTGCCGCCGAGCAGGCGGCCGATATTGATGCCGGTCACCGTCACCAGCGTCAGCGACGAGGGCTTCAGCGCATGCACGAACAGGATGCGCGACGGCTTGAGGCCCTTTGCCTTTGCCAGCGCGATATAGTCCTCCTGCAGGGTCGCGATCATGTCGGAGCGCAGCACCCGCATGATGCCCGGCCATTCCGCCAGCGCCAGGGTCAGCGCCGGCAGCACGAAGAAGCGCAAATTCGCCAGCGGCTCCTCGGTGAACGGCACATAGCCGGTCGCCGGCAGCCAGTGCAGCTCGACCGCGAACAGATAGATCAGGAGGATCGCCATCAGAAAGGACGGCATCGACAGCATCGCGAACGCGCTGCCGGTCATGAAGCGGTCGAACGCCCCGCCGGCCCGCGCGGCGCAAGCGATCGCGACGGGAACGCCGATCAGGAGGCCAATGAACTCGGCCATCAGCATCAGCTGGAGCGAGACCGGAATGCGCTCGGCGACCGCCTGCAGCACCGTCTGCCCGGTACGGAAGGAGCGGCCGAGATCGCCTTGCAGCACGTGGCCGAGCCAGCTCAGGTAACGCCACCACAACGGCTGGTCGAGCCCCATGTCGCGGCGAAGCGCCGCGACATTCTCAGGCGTCGCCTGGTCACCGAGGATGACATAGGCGAGATCGCCGGGGAGCAGCGAGGCGATCAGGAAGGTCAGCAGCGAGACGGCGAGCAGCACCGGCAGGATAGCCAGCAGCCGCCGAACGACGAAGTTCAGCATCGCGCGTTCATTCCAGCCAGGTGGAGGAGACGTCGATCACGCCGTTGTAGATTTTCGGGAAGCCTTTCAGCTTCGTGCTCGACAGCGCGTAGTAGGTGTTCTGGAACGTCCAGAACCAGATGGCCTCCTTGTTGATCAGGCGGCTGATCGCGCAATAATCCTCGATCCGCGCCGCGGTATCTGCGGTGACGCGGGAATGGTCGAGCAGCCGGTCGAGCTCCGGATCGACGAAATTGGCGAGCGCCAACGGACTGCCGCTGCGGAAGTTTGCATACATCTGGGGATCGGGATCAGCGAGATCGACGATGCGCCAGGGTATCAACTGGAACTGACGCGTGAAGGCGCGCGGCGGGATCGTGGCCTGATCGACCTGCTCGATCTCCATATTGGCGCCGGCGCGCTTCCAGAATTGCTGCAGCACCTGCCCGATCATGCGGCCACGCGGCGTCGCGGTGACCAGCGTCTTGAACTCGACCGGCTTGCCATAATCCTTCAGCAGCGCCTTGGCCTTTTCGAGATCGAACGGCAGCGCGCCGTCGTCCTTGCACTTGACCCAGGAGCCGTCGCCGTAGGGATTGCTCGCGGGCCGGCTCAGGCCGTTGCTGATCGCCTGCGACATTTTTGGCCGGTCGATCGACATCACCAGCGCCTGCCGCACGCGGACGTCGTCGAACGGCGCGACCTTGGTGTTGAAGGCGTAGACCTGCGCGCCCGAGCCCTTGTAGGTGTGCACGGAGAGCTTGGGGTCCTTCTGCGCCTTCATGATGTTGTCGGCGTCGTTCTCGTCGTCCCAGATGATGTCGGCCTCGCCCGATTGCAGCGAGGCGAAGCGCGACTGCGCATCGGGCAGAGGCTTCAAGATGATGCGGTCGAGATAGGGGCGGCCCTTGTCCCAGTAATTGGGGTTCTTCTCGAGCACCATGCGGTCGCCGGCGGTCCATGATTTCAGGATGTAGGGACCGGTGCCGACGGGATTGCGATTGTAATCGTCGCCCTTGGTCTTCCAGGCCGTCGGCGAATGCACGACATTGTTCTGGCTCTGGATGGTGTTCGTCGCCGGCAGGTTCACCGAGGGGTCAGTGAGATTGTAGACGACGGTGTATTCGTCGGGCGCCAGCACCTCCTTGACGTTGGTGATGTAGAAGGCGCAACGGCACTTGTTGGCGGGGTCTTTCTGCCGGTCGAAATTCTCCTTGAAGGCCTGCGCGTTGAACGGCGTGCCGTCGTGGAATTTCACGCCCTCGCGCAGCTTGAAGGTCCAGCTCTTGTAATCGTCCGAATGGGTCCAGGACACCGCGAGCTTTGGCGCCGCCTCGCCCTTGTCATTGAGCGTGGTGAGCGTGTCGAAGATCGCGGCCGCCGCGGTGAAGGTCGAGGTGTCGTAGACGCCGACCTTGAGCGGATCGAACCCCGTAATATCGAGTTCCTGACCGACGGTGATGCTGCCGCCCGATTTTTGCGCCTGCGCCGGCGTGGCAGGTGCAAATGCCGCAACAAGGAAAATCGGCGCAATGCAGCGCGCCGCGGCAACAATCTTCGTCATGGTTCCTCCCGGGATCCCTCGTCCGATGTTTCGGATCGTTGAATGACTCGGGCGCGAGCTTGGCGACAAATGCACGCCACGGCAAGAGGAACGCATACGAGATCAAACGCCGCATGTGCGGCGCGTGTTGCTTAATGTGTCGCGGCTGTTTTGCCTGTCGGAATTGACGTCTCCTCCGCGCGGCCGATCTCGTCGCGCAGCGCATCCGTATGCTCGCCGAGCGCGGCCACCGTCTGGGCGGGCGTCGTGTCGGCGCCGGACATCCGGAACGGTACGTTGAGCACCCTAAACGAGCCGCCCTCGTCCCGCACTTCGGACAGCGCCTGCCGATGCGCAAGCTGCGGATCGGCCAGCGCCTCGGAGACGCTGCGATAGGCGGAGGCCGGGACGCCGGCAGCGCTGAGCGCCAGGAGGCATGCATCGGTCGACAGCTGCCGCGACCAGACCTCGACGCCGTCCATCAACTCGGCCCAGTTCTCGCGGCGCGGGGCGTAGGCGGCGAAGCGCGGATCGGAAATCCATTCGGGGCGGCCGATCACCCCCATCAGCGCCTGAAAGGTCTTCTCGCTGGCGACCGTGATCATGACATAGCCGCTCGCCGACTCGGTCGGGCCGAACATCGGGCGCGGCGGCGGCGTCACCGCGAATTGAGCGCTCTGCAATTCGGTCAGCGTCAAGGTCAGCATCGATTCCAGCATGGAGACGTCGATGTGCTGGCCGAGCCCGGTCACGCTGCGCTGATAGAGCGCCGAGGCGATCGCGCCGAAACCGTAGGTGCCGGTGAGGACGTCGGCATGGTAGATGCCGCAATAGTCCGGCCGGCTGCGTCCGGGCTGGTAGGCGAGATGCGCCATATCGTAGCCGGAGGCGGCGTGGATCACCGGCGCATAAGCCGGCAGCTCGGCCGAGGGGCCGGTCTGGCCGTAGCCGGAGATCGAGCAGTAGATCAGCTTCGGATTGACCGCGCGCAGCCTGTCATAGTCGAGCCGCAGCCGGTGCATCACGCCGGGGCGGAAGTTCTCGACCAGGATGTCCGACGTCGCGGCCAGCCGGCGGACCGTCTCCCGGCCCTCCTCGGACTTGAGGTCGAGCACCAGGCTCTTCTTGCCGACATTGAGCTGGCCGAACGCGGTGCTGCAGCCCTTGCGCAGCGGCGGGCGGGTCCGCATCGTCTCGCCGCCGTCGGTCTCGATCTTGATGACCTCGGCGCCCATGTCGGCCAGCATCCGCGCGCAATGGGGGCCGGCGATGGTGGTCGAAAAATCCAGCACCCGCAGGCCCGCGAAGGCCTTTGTCGTCGTGCGTTCGTGCTTATCTGATAGCGGCATCCCCGGCGGTCCCCTAGGAACGATCAACGTTCTCTGTTGTTGGTGCGCCGACCCTAGAGGGCGGCGACTGAGTAGGAAAGTCTTTACCGAACGAACGCGTCTCGCGGGCAGGCTGAGATTTCCAGGGGCAACTGGACCCGATCTTGCATAGCAGCAATCGGGATCGGAAGAGGGCAAGCGTTCTTGAGGGTCTTGTTCGTCACGACAGAGATGGACGACTTTGTCCGCGTCGGCGGACTCGGCGCCGTTTCCGCCGCCCTCCCCCGCGCGCTCCGCAGCTTCGCCGATATCCGGATCATGCTGCCCGGCTATCGCGACATCATCGAGCAACTCACGCATATTCAGGTCGTTGGCCGCTGCCCCGCCTTCGCGGAGATGCCCGCCTGCTCGCTCGGCCGTGCCGCGACCAAGGACGGTCTGCCCGTCTATGTGCTGTTGTGCTCACAGCTCTACGACCGGCCCGGCAACCCCTATGGCGACGAGTCCGGGCGCGACTGGCCCGACAACGACATCCGTTTCGCGCGCTTCGCCTCGGCAGCCGCTGAGCTGGCCATGGGCAAGGTGGACAAGAATTGGGCAGCGGACCTGGTCCATGCCAACGACTGGCAGGCCTCGCTCGTGCCGGCCTATCTCGCCTGGCGCGGCGCCAGGCTGCCGTCGATCCTGACCATTCACAACCTTGCCTATCAGGGCCTCTTCCCGAAGGAGGCGCTGCGGCGGATCGGCGCACCGGAGAGCTCCTTCCATATCGACGGCGTCGAGTTCTACGACCAGCTCTCCTTCCTCAAGGCCGGGCTCGTCTACGCCTCGCACCTCACCACCGTCAGCGGCACCTATGCGCGGGAGATCACCACGGCCGAGTTCGGCTGCGGCCTGGAAGGGCTGCTTCGGCTCCGCTCGGACGCGGCCGAGCTCACCGGCATCCTCAACGGCATCGACGAGAGCTGGGACCCGCGCTACTGTGCCCAGCTCGCCCAGCAATTCGGCGCCGGCGACTGGGTCGGCAAGAAGGCCAATGCGGATTATGTGCGCAAGCAGTTCGGCCTCGCGGTCTCGCGCGGCCCGATATTCGCGATCGTCGCACGCCTCGTGCATCAGAAGGGCATCGATCTCGTGCTATCGGCGGCCGACGAGATCGTCGATGCCGGCGGGCAGATCGTGGTCACCGGCTCCGGCGAGCCGGCGCTCGAGCAGGCACTGATCGACGCGCATCGCCGCCGTCCCGACGCCATCGGCGTCACCATCGGCTTCAACGACGCCCAGGCGCGGCGCATCTTCGCGGGCAGCGATTTCACGCTGATGCCGTCGCGGTTCGAGCCTTGCGGCCTCAGCCAGATGTACGCCCAGCGCTTCGGCTCGCTGCCGATCGGCCACCAGACCGGCGGCCTTGCCGAGACCATCACCGACGGCGAGACCGGCTTCCTGTTCTCAAGACCCTCGCACGAATCCTTCCTCGGCGGCGTCCGCCGCGCCTTCGAGGCCTTCATGGCCCAGGACCAGCTCGACACCATGCGCCGCAGCGCCATGGGCCGCTCGTTCTCCTGGAGCATCTCGGCAGGGAGCTACAGCGCGCTGTACCGGAAGCTGGCCTCGGCGTGAGGCCGGGGGGCGTTGCGCTTCCTCGTTCTCCGTCTTTGCGAGCGCAGCCCTTACCACCGTCATTGCGAGGAGCGAAGCGACGAAGCAATCCAGACTGCCTCCGCAGTGACAGCCTGGATTGCTTCGCTACGCTCGCAACGACGGATGTGGAAGCAGCGCGCGCCTCACCCCGCTCTCGTGCCCCGGACGCAGCGCAGCGCGTCGCCCCTGCGACGTGGTGCGCTGCTGAGCCGGGGCCCACGTCTCAACCACGCTCCAGCGCTGCGCGCTGCAGCGCGTCCGGGACACGGATGATAGATTTGGGCTCTCACCCCTTCCCGCGCACGTCCATCTGCGGCCGGCCGATCCAGGCGCGGTTGAGGCAGCGGGTCATCCAGTCCGGCTGCACCTCGCCGCGCAGCCGTGCCTGCGCCTCCTGATAGGGTCCGACATAGCGCAACCGGTCGGATAGTTTCGGATAGACGCGCCTGATCCATCTCAGCGCGTTGTCGGCAGCCTTCCTGTCACGCGCATCGAGCTCGAATCCGAAACCGGCGCGCAAGCGGTCCGGCAGCAGGCTCGCCGTGAGCGCGCGATACCATCGCGGCGGCCGGAGCCACGGACGCGCGCCGCCAAAAATCTGCGCGGCGATTTCACGCGCGGCAGGGCTGACGGTCAGCGTCTCCGATTGCGCCATCGCGCTAGTGTAATCTGCAAAGCCGGCCCAGTCCGCCGGCAGGTCGTCCGCCGTCAATCCGAACAGCGCGCCAAACGTCCGGCTCTCGGTCCAGTAACGTTCGCGCTCCTCGGCGCCGAGCGGCCGCAGAACCAGGTCGTGCGCCATCAGCGCGGTCTCGACCAGCGTGGCGTGAACCCAGCGCAGCGACGGGATGTCGTTGGCGAAGTAGCGCGAGCCGGCCGCGAACGGGCCGACCGTCTCGGGCATCGTGCCGACAATCATGCCGTGGCGCCGGTGCAGTTGCCGCGAGGACAGCAAGGCACGGTCGAGCGAGCCGAACACCATCGCGAAGACGATGTCGAAGGTGCGATGAAAGCGGCCGATCGGATCGGCAAAGGTCTTGGAGTGCTCGGCGATGGCGGCGGCGACCCAGGGATGGGCCAGTTGCAGCAGCAGCGCTCGCCCGGCGCCGAGGAAGATGACGGCTTCGCGGTCGATCCGCCAGGTCGCGGTGTCAGGACCGAACACGCCGGCGACCGGTCCCGCCGCGCGCGCGCGGACCTGGTCGAGGGCGGCTTCAAGGTCGTTACCGGACACCATTGGCATGGCCTTCGACTGTGGCGGACGGCCGAAGATCCGCAAGGCCTGTGGCAATTCGATGAAGGCCGGCCCTATTCCGCCGCCATCGGCATCTCGTCGATATGCTCGTGCAGCACCACGCCGGCGAGCGGATCGAATTCGCCGATCCACGGCTTGCGCGCCAGCACCGATCGCGTGTGCGCGTAGCCCGCATGCCAGCGCCGCGTGATGCCTGTCGGACTGAAATCGATGTCCTTGGTATGGGTCTCGTGCTCGAGCTGCGGCGCCAGGAGCCGCACCACATGCATGCGGGTCGGGCAGCCATAGCTCATCAGCTCCATGACTGCGGGATCGGTGCGCTCGCCCTCGGGGAGCCGCGCGGCGAGCTGGTTGATGACATGGCGCAGCCGATGGGCCTGCTGCTGCCGCACGATCTGGCTGGCGATGCGGCTGGAATATTGCACGTCCTTGTGCCGGTTCATCACCTCCGCCATCGTGGTCGGCTCGGGCCCGACGGGATTCCACAGATGCACGGAGAAGATCAACGAATCCCGGCGCGGATTGTCGTCGAAGACCGCTTCCGTCGGCGTGTTCGACAGGATGCCTCCGTCCCAATAGAGCTCGCCGTCGATACGCACGGCCGGAAAGGCCGGCGGCAGCGCGCCCGACGCCATCACATGCTTCACCGTCAGCTCGCCGTCGCGGCTGTCGAAATAGCGCATCTCGCTGGTGCCGACATGTGCCGCACCGACCGTCAGGCGCGGCGCGCAGCGATTGGCCAGATCGAAATCGACCAGCTCGCTCAGCGTCTTTTCCAGCGGCGCGGTGGAGTAATAGCCGGCGTGATCGGCGCCGAGCGGATAGGAATCGCCAACATGCGCCAGCGGATTGGGCCGGAAAAAGCCCGAGATGCCGTGAGTGACGGTCGACCAATAGGCCAGCTTCTCGTTGAAGCCGGGAAACGCGGCGCGCCAGTCCCAGACCGGCTGCTGCTCCATCCGCTTCCAGAACTCCCTCAAGCGTGCCAGCCGGTGCTCCGGCGCATTGCCCGCGATGAGGCTCGCATTGATGGCGCCGATCGACGTGCCGATGATCCAGTCCGGCTCGATGCCGGCCTCGTGCAGCGCCTGGTAGACGCCGGCCTGGTACGAGCCGAGCGCGCCGCCGCCCTGGAGCACGAGAACGACCTGCCCCGGCAGGTCCGTACCCTTACGCTGCAAATTGTCCTGCATGCCGCTCATGTCTCGCTCCTGTCGAGCCCTGTGGTTACCATTCGTCGGGCGCAAGGCCATTGTTACATTCTGCCGTTCTCGGCGATTGTCGGGCCTTTTGGAAATGCCGGCTGGCTTCCATAACCATACGCATGCGCTATCGCGCCCGGGATGTCATTCCCTGTCCGGATCGGCTAGATTCCGGTCGATCCTGCTGGGAGCCGATCCATGGAAATGCACCAGGTCCGCTATTTCCTCGCGGTGGCGCAGCTGTTGAATTTTACCCGCGCCGCCGAGGAATGCAACGTGACGCAGCCCTCGCTGACGCGCGCGATCAAGCAGCTCGAGGCCGAGCTCGGCGGCGACCTGTTCCGCCGGGAGCGACCGGCAGCGCAGCTGACCGAACTCGGCCAGCGCATGCATCCGCTGCTGAAGCAATGCTATGACGCCGCCACCGGCGCGCGCTCGCTCGCCTCCTCATTCAGGAGCGGCGAGATCGGCGCGCTGCGCATCGCGCTGACACATTCGATCGACCTGGCGCTGCTCATTCCCCATCTCAACGAGATCAGGCGGCAGTTCAACCGGCTCGAGCTGCGCTTCCTGCGCGGGACCAGCCGCGAGGTCGGCGATTTCCTGAAGAAGGGCGAAGCCGAGCTCGGCATCGCCGCCGAGATCGACGAAGCCTGGGACCGGCTCGACGTGTGGCCGCTGTTCACGGAAGGCTTCGATCTCGTCGTCAGCAAAGCGCACCGGCTCGCCGGGCACGACACGATCGAGCCGGACGATCTGCGCGCCGAGCAAATGCTCGGCCGGACCTATTGCGAGCATTCCCGCCGTATCTCCGCCAGCCTGCGCGAGCACGGGATCGATGTCGATCACGGTCACGAGATCTCGAGCGAGCGCGACCTGATCGAGCTGGTCGAAGCCGACATCGGCATCGCCATGGTGCCCCACACCTCGCCGGTGCCGGAGACCCTCAAGCGCACCGCGGTCACCGGTCTCGATGCACGCCGCACCGTCAGCCTTTACGGCGTCGCCGGCCGGCAGCGAACGGCCGTCGCCAATGCGGTGATGCGGATGCTGCGCGGGGCGGACTGGCGGGAGATTGCGGGGTAGCGCGTGCTGCTTACCCTCTCCCCTTGCGGGAGAGGGTGGATCGGCGCAGAGCGGCGAGACGGGTGAGGGGTATGTTTCCGCAAATGTCGACCTGAGTTTGAGGAGACATACCCCTCATCCGGCGCTTCGCGCCACCTTCTCCCGCAAGGGGAGAAGGGAAGAAGGCCAAGCTCAATTCTCCCGGCTCGCGCCCTCCAGGGCCGCGAGCAGATCATCGATCTCCATGCGCTTGCGGAAATCCGGATCGACGAAGCGGGCCTTGACGATCCCGTCGCGGCCGACGACGAACACGGCCGGGATCGGCAGCATCCAGCCGTCATTGCCGTGGAATTTCGCCATATCCTGATAGGACAGCAGGCCCTGGATCTCGGCGCCGAGCCAGATCGCGAGATTGAGCGACAGCGCATAGCCGTTGTCGAGATCGGTCAGGATAGGAAACGGCGCGCCGGAATCATCTGTGAGCTGCCGGGCATATTCCTGCGTCTCCGGCATGATCGCGACGATCTGCGCGCCGACCTCCTTGATGCGATCCTGGGCCTGGACCACGGCGCGGACATTGAGCCGGCAGTAGGGACACCAGTGGCCGCGAAAGAACATCACCGCGACCGGGCCGTGCGCCAACAGCGCAGGCAGCGCGACGAGACTTCCGCCTTGATCCGGCAGCATGAAGGGCGGCATCGCATCGCCCGGCTGCGGCGCGGTCTCGCCGCCGCCATTGCCGCTCAAGCGGGTCACCAGACGATCGACCGCCTCGCCATAGGCCGGAAACACCTGACGGCTGGCGTCGGCATAGGCGCGCAGCTGCTCGTTCAGCGTCCCCTCCATGTCGCGGCAGCGCTGGAAGGCGAGCCTCAGTCGATCGGCGTCGGCTGGTGAGAGAGACGTCATCTTCCGCTCCCGCAATTGGGGCTCAATTCTAGGTTCCGGATCCGGCCGCCCGCAAGGGCGGCCGTTGCGCGAAGGCCGGTTCAGTTCACGTAGAAATTGCCGGTGGGATCGAGCCGGCCCGACGTGGAGTACAGCGTGCCGTTGTCCATGAAGAAGACGGTGTTCTCGGGCACCTTCTTGGCGTTCTTCATCATGGCCTCGTGGTTCTTCTCGGCCGGGGCCATGGCCATCGCCGACATCTTGCCCGGCCCGCCATAGACATAGGCCATGCCGGCCTTCATGTCCCAGGCGGCTTCCGAGAAGGCCGAGGTGGCAATCACCGCAAAGGCGGCAGTGAAGATCAGGGTCTTGGACACTTTCGTCATGGGATGCTCCGGATTGACGTGAACGCCCGCCAATCGGGCGCCCTGTCATCGGACGACGGATGTCCTCAAAACGGAAATGCCCATGCCCAATCGGTTCGATAGCCGGCGCGCATCGACATAGCGCTACGCTATCGCATCGAAAGCAAACCGGCATTTCAGAATGGCCACGGTCTCGACGAAGCTCCTGCCATAGCCGGCGGCCATCACGGTTGCGGCCAACACAGGAGACTGTTCATGTCCAGGCATCTCGCAGGGTCGCGCGTGGTTTTGGCAGGCGTTGCCGTTCTCGGCACGCTCACATTTGCGACGCCGGTCTTCGCCGGCGAGTGTCC
This sequence comes from Bradyrhizobium sp. KB893862 SZCCT0404, assembly GCF_018130885.1. Taxonomy (NCBI): domain Bacteria; kingdom Pseudomonadati; phylum Pseudomonadota; class Alphaproteobacteria; order Hyphomicrobiales; family Nitrobacteraceae; genus Bradyrhizobium; species Bradyrhizobium sp. KB893862 SZCCT0404. Next base: position 58,922 of record NZ_JAFCLT010000010.1, on the reverse strand, counting down.
CGCCGGCAAGCTGAAGCCGAACGCGCAGCAGATGGTCGACTACAAGCCGGTCGGCGTCACCGACGTCACGCTCGGCGCGATCGATCTCGGCAAGCAGCCGGCCCACATCGAGGGCCGCGAACTGCGCTTTCGCAAGCTGACCATCGAGCCCGGCGGCATCGTACCCTGGCACAGCCATGACGACCGCCCTGCCCTGATCTTCGTGCAGCAGGGCGAGATCGTCGAATACGCCTCCAATTGCGTCGACCCGATCGTGCACAAGGCCGGCGACATCCGTCCCGAAGTCTATGGCACCTCGCACTGGTGGAAGAACCTCGGCAAGGAGACCGTCATTCTCTATGTCGGCGACGTCCGCAAGGATCCCAACGACCATCACATGTAACGAGCGCGCCTCCAGCCCCAGCGCATCGTTGCCGGGTGTGGCGCCCGGGATCCCCCGTGCTGCCCGCATGCCGGGCGCCACATTCCTCAAGGGACAATCACGCCATGACCGATCTTTCCGCGCCCATCAGACTGTCCGCCATGACGATGGAGGCGCATTCGCCGGGTCTCGCGCTCCGCTCGCTCGTGATCGGCCTCACCGCATTCCTGACCGTCGTCGACCTGTTCGCGACGCAGGCGATCCTGCCTTCGCTGACGCGGCACTACGGCGTCACACCGGCAGCGATGGGTTTTGCGGTCAACGCCAGCACCTTCGGCATGGCGGCAGCCAGCCTCGTCGTCGGCTTCTTCAGCCCGCACATCAAACGGCGGACCGGCATCCTGCTCAGCCTGACGTTGCTGGCGATCCCCACCAGCCTCTTGGCATCCGCACCAAATCTTGCCGTCTTCACCGCCTTGCGCGTCGCGCAGGGCCTTTGCATGGCGTCCGCCTTCGCGCTCACCCTTGCCCATCTCGGCGAGCAATGCAGCGCCACGGACGCCGGTGGCGCGTTTGCCGCCTACATCACCGGCAACGTCGCCAGCAACCTCGTCGGCCGGCTGATCTCGGCGGCGGTCGCCGACGGCCTTGGCCTTGCCTGGAACTTCTATTTGTTCGCGGCGCTCAACCTGGCGGGCGCGGTGCTGGTTCATTTCACCATCGGACGCGTGCAGCCGATGCAGGCGATGATGCCGGCGACATCGCCGCTCGCCGCCACCATCGCGCACTGGCGCAATCCACGCCTGCGCGCCGCCTACGGCATCGGCTTCTGCATCCTGTTCGCCTTCATTGGCACCTTCACATTCGTGAATTTCGTGCTGGTCCGGCCGCCGCTGTCGCTGGGCATGATGGATCTCGGCCTCGTCTATGTCGTCTTCCTGCCCTCGGTCGTGACGACGCTCCTGGCCGGCAAGGTGGCCGCGCGGCTCGGAACGCGGCCCACGATATGGAGCTCGCTCGCTGTCGCAGGCGTTGGCCTGCCGCTGATGGTGGCACCGCATCTCGGCGAAGTGCTCGCCGGCATGGTCATGGTCGGTGTCGGCACCTTCTTCGCGCAGGCCGCCGCGACTGGCTTCGTCGGACAGGCGGCGACCGACAACCGCGGCATCGCCAGCGGGACCTATCTAGCGTGCTACTTCTGCGGCGGGCTGGTCGGCACCGCCGTGCTCGGGCGGCTGTTCGACAGTTTCGGCTGGCCCGCCTGCGTCGCGGGCGTCGGCGCGGCCCTCGCAATAGCAGCCTTGCTGACCTTCGCCTTGAAGCGTTAGCGCTTGACCGGAGCTTCCTGCGGCGGGTCGTCGTCGGCGATGGCGCGCCAGGCAGCGCCGTCGAGATCATCGTACTGGCCGCTGCGGAGCGACCACAGGAAGGCAACCAGGCCTGCCCCTCCCAACATCAAGGCCAGCGGCACCAGAATAACCAGGATCTCCATCACACGATCTCCCGCGAGGTGCGTGCCCGAAGTGAATTCAGCATGACCAGGATCGACGATCCGCTCATGGCGGCCGCGGCGATCAAGGGCGTCACGACGCCGCTGATCGCAACCGGCACGGCGAGGACGTTGTAGCCGATCGCGAGCCAGAGGTTCTGCCGCATCAGGTGCAGCGCCTTGCGCGAAGCATCGATGGCGGCGACCACGGGCGCCAGCGGGCGGCCGAGGAACACGAGGTCGGCGGTGGCCTGGCTGAGATGCGCGGCCGAGATCGGCGACATCGAGACATGGGCGGCCGCCAGCGAAGGCGCATCGTTCATGCCGTCGCCGACCATCAGCACCTTCATGCCGCGCCGCTTCAGCTCCTCGATCCGCGCGATCTTGTCGGCCGGCGTGACGCCGGCGCGCCATTCGGGAATGGACAGGGCATGCGCCGCCGCCTTCACCGCCGGCTCGCGGTCGCCGGAGAGGATCTCGATGCCGATGCCGCGCGCCTTCAGCGCCGCGATCACGGCCTGCGCATCCGGGCGCAGGCCCTGGCGCACCGAAAGGATGAACTTCTCGCTGCCCTTGCTGAAAGCCACGATGGAGGCTTCGGGATCGAGATCGTCGGTCAGCCCGACCAGCCCCTCGGCACCGCAGAACGACGGACGGCCAAGACGGATCTCGACACCATCCACGGTCGCACGCACGCCCTGCCCGGCGTCCTCGATCGCACCGACGATGGGCGATCTGGCACCGGCAGCCTGTGCGACCGCAGCGGCCACCGGATGATGGCTCGACAGCGCGAGGCGCCCGGCGAGCTCGAAGATGTCGGCGGGGATATCGGCTGCGTTCATTACTTCGAGATCGGGCAGCGTCAGCGTGCCGGTCTTGTCGAAGATGACATGATCGGCTTCCGCCAGCCGCTCAATCGCATCGCCCGCATTGAGCAGCACGCCTGCCCTGAACATCGCGCCCGCCGCGACCGTCTGCACCGTCGGGATCGCGAGCCCGAGCGCGCAGGGACAGGTGATGATCAGCACGGCGACACCGGTCACGATGGCATCGTGCCAGCCTGCCCCCGCGATGACCCACCCGAGAATGGTCAGAAGTGCCGTCGCATGCACCACCGGTGCATAGAGCCGCGAGGCGCGGTCGGCGAGGCGCATGTAGCGCGAGCGGGCGGCAAGCGCGTGGTCGAGCAGCCGCGTGATCTCCGCGAGCAGCGTCGCCTCCGAGGCCGCCGAGACCCGCACGCGCAGCGTGCCGGAAATGTTCATCGATCCCGCATAGACCGCCGTGCCCTGCCCGGCCGTGACATAGAGCGTCTCGCCTGTGATCAGGCTCTGGTCGATCTCGGAGCGGCCTTCGATCACGGTACCGTCCACCGCACAGCGCTCGCCGGGGCGCAGCAGCACGATGTCGCCGGGATGGATCGCTGCGACCGGCACCTGCGAGATCTCGTCGGGCCCGATGAACTTGGCTGCGGTCTCTGCCTTCAGCGCGGCGAGATTGCCGGCCACGGCGCGCGTCCGGCGCCGCATGCTCTGGTCGAGGTAGCGGCCGACCAGCAGGAAGGTCAGCAGCATGATCGCCGCGTCGAAATAGGCGTGCTCGGCGTGGTGGAAGGTCTCGACCACGGACATGCCGAGCGCCAGGATCACGCCGATCGAGATCGGCACGTCCATGTTGGTCGTCTTCGCCGACAGCGCGCGCCAGGCCGACCGAAAGAACGGCTGGCCGGCATAGGCCGCCGCCGGCAGCGCGATCAGCGCCGAGAGCCAGTGAAAGAAGTCGCGCTGCTCCGGCAGCATGTCCGAGACGTTGCCCGACCAGACCGGGATCGACAGCATCATCACGTTCATGGTGGCGAACGCGGCGACGCCGAGGCAGCGCAGCAGGAAGCGGGATTCGGCGACCTCGGCCTCCTCCGCGCTCTCGGTCTCGAACGGATAGGCCTTGTAGCCGAGCTCCTCAAGCCGGTCGATGAACCGGCCGGCATCGAGCGTGCCCGCCTTCCACTCCAGCGCGACCCGGCGGTCGGTGAGGTTCACGCGCGCCAGCGTGACATCGGGAATGGACGACAGGCCGCGCTCGATCTTCGCCATGCAGCCGGCACAGTGAACGCCCTCGACCGCGAGATCGATGTGCTGAAGGCCCTCGCCTGCGCTGCGGATATAGTGGGAGAAATCGCGCGTTACCTGCATGACCACATCCCTCAGTTCAGGATCACACGGTTGCGCGAGAGGAACACGCGCGTCCCCCGCGCCTCGCCCTCGATCACCAGATCCCACTGGCCCGGGGCGACGGACGCGGCATTGCCGCGATAGACGCCGATGCCGGCTTCCGCGAGCTCGACCTGGAGGTCGGCGCGCTTGTCGGTCGGCCGCTCCAGGCGTCCGCCGAACTTCAATCCGGCGAGCGGCTGCCCGCTCGCATCGCGCGCCTCGACCTGGATCGCGGCGCCGCCATCGGTGCGGCGCTCGATATGGGCGTTGACCTGCCATTTGCGCGCAGCCTGGTCCTGTGCCGCCGAGATCTCGCGGTCGTAGGTCAGGCCCGCCGCATAGGGGCTGTCGACATCAGTGCCGGGCAGCGTCGCGATCGCGAGCTTCATCATGGTCACGTTGACGCCGATGACGAGGCCGAAGAAGGCGACCAGCATCAGGAACACCTTGGTTCCGGTCAGCGGCTTGGATGCCATGGCTCTCTCCTGGTCTTACGGCGCGACGAAATTGTCGGTGGCGGTGGCGACTTCCCCGAGGCCGATATCGGTGACCTGGAAGCGCACGGGCATCGACTTCTCGGGGTTGCTTTCCGCCGGCGCGGTGACGAGCAGCCTGAGCTCGCTGGTGGAGTCGCGCGGAATCACGATCATCGGCCGGTCGGGCGTCACCGAGTCGACGCCGATGACGTGGACCGACAAATTCGCCGGGCCGTGGGCGTCGATGGCGATGACGCGATCATAGCCGCTCTTGTTCAGCAGCCGCACCGTGTAGGCGTTGCGGATCGAGCCGTCGCTGAGCCTGACCGCGACCGGATTGCGGTCGTGCAGCACGTTGACGTCGAGCAGGCTACGGGTCGCCAGCGTATAGATCATGAAGCCGCCGACGACGGCGATGATCGCGCTATAGGCGATGGTACGGGGCCGGACCATGCGGTAGACTGGCGCCTTGCCTTCCTGGCGGCGCTGGATGTTGATGTCGTTGTCGTAGCCGATCAGCCGCTTCGGCCGGCCGATCTTCTCCATCACGTTGTCGCAGGCATCGATGCAGAGCCCGCACTGGATGCATTCCATCTGCGGTCCGTTGCGGATATCGATACCGGTCGGGCAGACCGCGACGCACTGGTAGCAATCGACACAGTCGCCGACATGCTCGCCGAGCGCGCGCAGCTCGGCCGCCTTCTTGACCGAGGTGCGCTTCTCGCCGCGGTCGTAGCGGTAGGTGACGTTGAGCGCCCATTCGTCGGTGAGCGCCGCCTGGATCCGCGGCCACGGGCACATGTAGGTGCAGACCTGCTCGCGCATGAAGCCGGCGAGCAGATAGGTCGTCGCGGTGAGGATGCCGATCCAGATATAGGCGATCATCGGCGCCTGGAAGGTCACGAGCTCCTTCACCAGCGTCGGCGCGTCGTTGAAATAGAGCACCCAGGCGCCGCCGGTCCACCAGGCGATCATCAGCCAGATCGAGTGCTTGAGCACGATCTCGGAGATGCGCTCGAGATTCATCGGGTCGGACGATTTGTCCTTCTTCATCCGCTCGCGCCGGTCGCCCTCGACGAGGCGTTCGACGGCGTAGAACAGGTCGGTCCACACCGTCTGCGGGCAGAGATAGCCGCACCAGATGCGGCCGCCCACGGAGTTCATCAGGAACAGCGCGACGGCGGCGACGATCAAGAGGCCCGTGAAGTAATAGACCTCCTGCGGCCACAGCTCGATGAAGAAGAAATAGAAGCGGCTGTTGGGAAGGTCGATCAGCACCGCCTGGCTGGGCGCACCGAGGCCGCGATTCCAGCGCACGAAGGGCAGGAAGTAGTAGACGCCGAGGCAGAACGCCATCAGGCCCCATTTGATCCGGCGAAAGGTGCCGTGGGTGCTTTGGGGATAGACCTTCTTGCGGGCTGCGTAGAGCGGCCCGTAGTCGTCGTCCGATGTGAGTTCGTTCGGGTTCACGGTCTTGTTCATCGCTTGAGGCAACTCGAAAAGGTGCGATTAAACCTAGACCCGACGCGCGTGCGTCGTTTGATCCAGCTCAAGCGGGGGCAATTTGTCCACCCCCGCCCTGTTTTCGTTCGGCTATTTGCCGCCGCCCAGCGAGTGGACGTAGACCGCCATCGCCTTGATGGTGGCCGGATCGAGCCGCCCTTCCCAGGCCGGCATGACCCCGGCGCGGCCCTGGCCGATGGTCTCGATCAGGGAGGCCTCGTCCGAGCCGTAGAGCCAGATCTTGTCGGTCAGGTTCGGCGCGCCGAGCTCCTGGTTGCCCTTGCCGCCGTCGCCGTGGCAGGCGACGCAGTTCTCGGCGAAGATCTTCTCGCCCTTGGCGGCATCGAAGCCCTTGCGGGTCGGAAGGCCCGACAGCGAGCGCACGTAATTGGCGACCGTGACGATCTCGTCGGGCTTCAGCACCCCGTCCTTGCCGAAGGCGAGCATCTGGCCTTCATGCGTCTTGGCGTGGCCCGAACGTGCGCCGAACTGGATGGTCTGCATGATCTGGTCGAGCGTGCCGCCCCACAGCCAGTCGTCGTCGTTCAGGTTCGGAAAGCCCTTGGCGCCGGCGCCGCCCGAGCCGTGGCACGGCGCGCAATTGTCGCCGAACACGGTCCTGCCCTTGGCGCGGGCAAGCGCGAGCAGAGCCGGATCCTTCTCGATGTCGGCGAGCGAGGCCGCGCCCAGCGCCGCCATCTTGTCACCGCGGAGCGCCTCGAGATTGGCGAGCTCCACCGCGAGGCTGGCGCGCGTCGAGTAGCCGAGCAGCCCGGTCGTATTGCTGGAGATCAGCGGCCAGGCCGGATAGACGATCCAGTAGCCGATCGACCAGATGATGGTGAGATAGAAGCTGATCACCCACCAGCGCGGCAGCGGCGTGTTGAGCTCCTTGATGCCGTCCCATTCATGTCCGGTCGTGGACTTTCCGGTGACGGTATCGACTTCGCTATGATCGGTCATGGTCTCTCACTCCTCCCGCAACGGCAGGTGAGCTGCTTCGTCGAATGCAGCCTTGTTACGGGGCCAAAATGCGTAGGCGATGATCGCGAGAAAGATCGCGACGAACACCGGCGTCCAGATCGTCGTCACGAGCTCGGACGCAAGATTGTGGACTGTCAGGATAGCTTTCATCGTTCGTGCCTTCTCAGCGAAGATTGGCTTTCTCGTTGTAGATCTTGAAGTCGACCAGCGTGCCGAGCATCTGCAGGTACGCAATCAGCGCGTCCATCTCGGTCGGCGTGCCGGTCTTGCCGTCGAAGTTGCGCACCACGGCCTTGGCGTAGCGCTTGGTGAAGGCGTCGGAGCCGGCATTGTCAGGATCGGCCTGGGCCTTCAGGTCGGCGCCGGCGCTTGCGATCTGGTCGTCGGTGTAGGGAACGCCGACCGCCCTCAGCGTGCGCATGTGGTCCGCGATGGTGTCCGGATCCACCTCGTTCTGGCTGAGGAACGGGTAGCCCGGCATCACCGATTGCGGCACGATCGCGCGCGGGTTGGTCAGATGGGTGACGTGCCAGTCGTCGGAATATTTTGCGCCGACGCGGGCAAGGTCGGGACCGGTGCGCTTGGAGCCCCACTGGAACGGATGGTCGAACATGCTCTCCGCGGCGAGCGAGAAGTGGCCGTAGCGCTCGACCTCGTCGCGCAGCGGGCGGATCATCTGCGAATGGCAGAGATAGCAGCCTTCGCGGACATAGACGTTGCGGCCCGCAAGCTCCAGCGGCGTGTACGGCCTGACGCCGTCGACCTTCTCGATCGTGCTCTTGAGGTAGAACAGCGGGGTGATCTCGACGAGACCGCCGATCGCGATCACCAGCAGGATGCCGACGATCAGGATGATCGAGTTCTTTTCGAAGATTTGGTGGCGTGTCCAGAACGACATGGGAAGCTCCTCATTCCGCCGGCTGGAGCGCGACGGGCATCTGGACTTCCTGCTCGCCGACGCGAACGGTCATCCAGAGATTGTAGGCCATGATCAGCGCGCCGATCAGGAACAGGCCGCCGCCTGCGGCGCGGATGATGTAGAAGGGGTGCATCGCCTCGACGGTCTCGATGAAGGAATATTCGAGGAAGCCGAGCGAGGTGTAGGCGCGCCACATCAGGCCCTGCAGGATGCCGGACACCCACATCGCCGAGATGTAGAGGACGATGCCGAGGGTCGCGATCCAGAAGTGCCAGTTGACGAGCTTGAGGCTGTAGAGGCCCTTGCGGTTCCAGGCCCACGGCACCAGGCAGTACAGCGCGCCGAAGGAGACGAAGCCGACCCAGCCGAGCGCGCCGGAGTGCACGTGGCCGATGGTCCAGTCGGTGTAGTGGCTGAGCGAGTTGACCACCTTGATCGACATCATCGGACCTTCGAAGGTCGACATGCCGTAGAAGGCGACGGAGACCACCAGCATGCGCAGCACGGGATCGGTGCGCAGCTTGTCCCAGGCTCCCGACAGCGTCATCAGGCCGTTGATCATGCCGCCCCAGGACGGCATCCACAGCATGATCGAGAAGGTCATGCCGAGCGTCTGCGTCCAGTCGGGCAGCGCCGTGTAGTGCAGATGGTGGGGACCGGCCCAGATGTAGAGGAAGATCAGCGCCCAGAAATGGATGATCGACAACCGGTAGGAATAGATCGGCCGTTCGGCGCGCTTCGGGATGAAGTAGTACATGATGGCGAGGAAGCCGGCGGTCAGGAAGAAGCCGACCGCGTTGTGGCCGTACCACCATTGGAACATCGCATCCTGGATGCCGCCCCAGGCGACATAGGACTTCGAGCTGAAAGCCGAGACCGGAAGCGCGGGATTGTTGCCGAGATGCAGCACGGCGATCGTCACGATGAAGGCGAGGTAGAACCAGTTCGCGACGAAGATATGCGGCTCCTTGCGCTTGATGATCGTGGCAAGGAAGACGAGGAGGTAGACGACCCAGACGATGGTCAGCCACAGATCGGCGTACCATTCCGGCTCGGCATATTCCTTCGACTGGGTGACGCCGAGCAGATAGCCGGTGCCGGCGACCAGGATGAAATAGTTGTAGCCGACCACGACGAACCAGGGCGCGAGGTCGCCGGCAAGGCGCGCGCGGCAGGACTTCTGCACGACGTAGAACGACGTGCCGATCAGCACGTTGCCGCCGAAGGCGAAGATCACGGCCGAGGTGTGCAGCGGCCGCAGGCGGCCGAAGCTGGTCCAGGGCAGATCGAAATTCAGCGCGGGCCAGGCCAGTTGCGAGGCGATGATGAGGCCGACGAGGAAGCCGGCGATGCCCCAGAACATCGCCATCACGGCAGTGAACTTGACCGGTCCCATGTTGTAGTTGGGACGCCCGTTGATCTCCGCCGGCGGCAGCGCCGCCGGGCGCTCGAAATAGCGGTTGATGATGACGAACACCGCGGCGAGGCTCGCCGCCGCGCTCAGCGCGGCATGGAAGGCAAAGGGCGCATCGAGCGCCTTGGCCGAGGCGACCACGCAGATGAAGGCGGTGGCTGCGAACACGACGGCCAGGCCGCTTTCACCTGGCGTCATGGATTTGGAGATGGAGGGCTGGCTCATCGCGGATTCTCTTTCGAAAGAACACGGGGCCAGAAACCACATTCACCCTCGCGGGGAATTGATTGAAATCAAGACATGCGTTTGAGTCCTGACTATCGGGGGGCCTTCCTGGGGAGCCCCCGTGTTTCTGCGGAGCCACCCGTTAAAATGCCCTCTCCCCTTGCGGGAGAGGGCAGCGGGGACAGTGCGGCAGCCTTGCTTGGGTGAGGGGTTCTCTCCTCGAACTCTGATCTCAGTTTGTGGAGACAACCCCTCATCCGGCGCCATAGCCGAAGCTCCGCTTCGGCGTTCTCAAGAACGGCGGCCGGAGGCCGCCTACGCCACCTTCTCCCGCAAGGGGAGAAGGAAGAAGGAAAGTCTCACTCCGTCGCCGTCGCCTTGAGCGCGGCAATGACGTCCTCGCGGGCGATGATGCCGGCGAGCTTCTGCGCACCGTCGAGCACGAGGATGCTCCTGATGCGGTGCTCGACCATGATCTGCAGCACGCGCGTCAGGCGCGTGTCGGGGCTGACATAGATGAACTCCGGCGTCATGACGTCGCCGATCCTGCGGCTCATCAAATCGTGGTAGCGCGGCAGCATCTGGTTCGGCGTGAAGGCGAAGCACTTCAGGATGTCGAACTTGGTGACGATGCCGACCACCTGCCCGTCGTCCTCGACCGGATAGGAGTTGAAATCGTCGTTTTCGAACATCTCGCTGAGCGCGAGCAGATCCTGGTCGCGCTGCACCGTCCTGACGTTGCGCGTCATGTAGCCGCTGGCGGTCTGCTCAAGAAATTTGTACACGGCGCGTCCTCCTCGACTAGCTCTCGGCCGACCGGCCGTCAGTGCGACAGCAGCACGCAGCGGCTGGATTGCGTGACAAGATGCTGGGTGACGCCGCCCAGGATCAGCTCGCGAAACCGCGAATGCCCGTAGGCGCCCGCGACGATCAGGCCGGCACCGACGTCGCCGGCGATTTTCTCCAATTGCGCGGCGGCGGTTTCGCTCCGCGCGCCGTCCGCGATGCGCGCGCTCGCCGAGATGCCGTGGCGGGCGAGCCAGGCGGCGACGTCGGTGACACCGGCCATCACGGCCGAGCGGTCGTCGCCCTGCTCGGGGATTTCGACGACGGTGACGTCACCCGCCTTGCGCAGCATCGGCAGCGCGTCGGTCACCGCTCGCCGCGCCTCCGGCGTATCCTTCCAGGCCACCAGCACGCTGCGCAGATCGAGCCAGTCGACGCGGTCGGGAACGACGAGAAGCGGACGTCCGGCCTGCATTACCAGGTCCTTGGGGCTTGCGAGCGCGAATGCGTCGGAGAAGGCCGGGCTCTGCCCGCCGCTGACGACGATGTCGGCGCAGCGTACCTGCGCCAGGACGAACCGCGCCGGAAAATCCATGGCGCTGCGCCACTCCGCGCGGCCGCCGCGATTCTTCATCGCGGTCCGGAATTGCGCCTCCAGCTCGGCCAGCCGCCGCCTGGCGGAGGCTTCGCCCTCCTCGATCAGCCCCTGGGCCTCGGCGCCATCGGTGAAATAGAGCGGCGGGGCGAACTGCGCCGCGGCAACGCCGATGATGGCTGATTCGAATCGCTCGGCGAGCTCGCCCGCGACCTGAAGACGCGCCTCATTGGGCTGATCGAGCGCCAGGCTGACCATCACGGTCGCGTATGTCATTCGGAATTCTCCGCACGGAAGTGAACCGGCGCGAAATCTAGCCTCGCCGGCGCGAGGCAGGATGAGCTAGATCAAATCGCCGGTGTCGGGTTGCGGGAAATCCGCCAATGGAATCAGACATCCGAACTTGCCTCGGGCCCGCCCATGGGCGAAATTGCCGCCATGTTCGCGGGGCCAGGCCTGCGGGCCGAAACTGGGAGTCACCGCTTGTCGCCGACCCGCGTAACGCATCCGCCAGACGATGGTCGCGGCGAGCATTTCCGGGTCCGGATTGAGGGATTCGGCGTCGGCACCTGGGATCTCGACCTTGCGACGCGGGAACTGGACTGGTCGGACACGGCCAGGAGCCTGCTCGGCATCGCGCCGGATCAGCCGCCGAGCTACGACCTCTTCCTGTCGCGGCTCGAGCCGAGGGATCGCGCGCGCGTGGACAGCGCGATCGCGCGCGTCTGCGAGCGGGGCGGCGGGCTCGACGTGTCCTTCAAGGTCGCAGGCGCCTCCAACGGGGGTCAGTGGATTCGCGCGCGGGCGGGGGTCATTCGCGACGACGCCGGCGCAGCGCGTCATCTCAGCGGCATCTTCCTGGACATCGACGAGGAGAAGCAGGTCGAGGAGGCCTTGCGCACGCGCGAGAGCCACCTTCGCTCCATCCTCCACACCATTCCCGACGCCATGATCGTCATCGACGGCCACGGCATCATCCAGCTGTTCTCGACCGCCGCCGAGCGGCTGTTCGGCTGGTCCGAGCACGAGGCGATCGGCCAGAACGTCAACATCCTGATGCCGGAGCCCGACCGCTCCCGGCACGACAGCTACATCGCACGCTACCGCACCACCAGCGACCCACACATCATCGGCATCGGCCGCATCGTCACCGGCAGGCGCCGCGACGGCACCACCTTCCCGATGCACCTGTCGATCGGCGAGATGCAATCCGGCGGCGAGCCCTATTTCACCGGCTTCGTCCGCGACCTCACCGAGCACCAGCAGACCCAGGCGCGGCTGCAGGAGCTGCAATCCGAGCTGGTCCACGTCTCCAGGCTGAGCGCCATGGGCGAGATGGCGTCCGCGCTCGCGCACGAGCTCAACCAGCCGCTGGCGGCGATCAGCAACTACATGAAGGGCTCGCGGCGGCTATTGGCCGGCAGCGCCGACCCGAACACCCCGAAGATCGAGAGCGCGCTGGACCGCGCCGCCGAGCAGGCGCTGCGGGCCGGCCAGATCATCCGGCGCCTGCGCGACTTCGTCTCCCGCGGCGAATCCGAGAAGCGGGTCGAGAGCCTGTCCAAGCTGATCGAGGAGGCCGGCGCGCTGGGCCTCGCCGGCGCGCGCGAGCAGAATGTGCAGCTCCGCTTCAGCCTCGATCCGGAGGCCGATCTGGTTCTCGCCGACCGGGTGCAGATCCAGCAGGTCCTGGTCAATTTGTTCCGCAACGCGCTGGAGGCAATGGCGCAGTCGCAGCAGCGCGAGCTCGTCGTCACCAACACCCGCGCCGGCGACGACATGATCGAGGTCGAGGTCTCCGACACCGGCAGCGGTTTCCAGGACGACGTCATTCCCAATCTGTTTCAGACCTTCTTCACCACCAAGGACACCGGCATGGGCGTGGGACTGTCCATCAGCCGCTCGATCATCGAGGCTCACGGCGGGCGCATGTGGGCCGAGAGCAACGCATCGGGCGGGGCGACATTCCGCTTCACCCTCCCGGCAGCCGACGAGAGTTGATCCATGACGACCAAAGGACATGTCTACGTCATCGACGACGACGAGGCGATGCGGGACTCGCTGAACTTCCTGCTGGATTCCTGCGGCTTCGGCGTCACGCTGTTCGACAGCGCGCAGGGCTTCATCGACGCCCTGCCCGGCCTCGCCTTCGGCTGTGTCGTCTCCGACGTGCGCATGCCGGGCCTCGACGGCATCGAGCTGCTCAAACGCATGAAGGCGCAGCAGAGCCCGTTTCCCATCCTGATCATGACCGGGCACGGCGACGTGCCGCTCGCGGTCGAGGCGATGAAGCTCGGGGCCGTCGACTTCCTGGAGAAGCCGTTCGAGGACGATCGCCTCACCACCATGATCGAGACCGCGATCCGCCAGGCCGAGCCCGCGGCCAAGAACGAAGCGGTGACGCAGGACATCGCCGCCCGCGTCGCGTCCCTGAGTCCCCGGGAGCGTCAGGTCATGGAAGGGCTGATCGCAGGCCTTTCCAACAAGCTGATCGCTAGGGAATACGACATCAGCCCGCGCACCATCGAGGTGTACCGGGCCAACGTCATGACCAAGATGCAGGCCAACAGCCTCTCGGAGCTGGTCCGCCTCGCCATGCGCGCCGGCATGCTCAACGATTGAGCCGGGCGGGCTTGAGGCAAATCGACTTGAGGCAAGTCAAGGCGGTTGCCCCCGCACGTGCTAGCCAGTCAGAATGATCGAGATTGGCTCGCACCCTCAGCGGCTCCCAATGGCGGCACCGGCAAAGCCCACTGTCTACGTGGTCGACGACGATGCCGCCGTGCTGGGCTCCCTGCAATTCCTGCTTGAAACCGACGGCTTTGCCGTGCGGACCTTCAGGAATGCGACGGCGCTGCTCAATGCCGCCGGCGCGCTGGCTGCGGACTGCTACGTGATCGACTACAAGATGCCCGACATCAACGGCATCGAGCTGGCCGGCCGGCTGCGGCAGTCGGACGGCGCGACCCCGGTGATCCTGATCACCGGCTATCCCGACGTGAACATCTCGGCCCGGGCGGCGGCCGCGGGCGTCAAGGACGTGATTTTGAAGCCGCTTCTGGACGAAAACCTGGTCAAACGCATCCGCCACGCCATCCAGGATCGCCGCGGCAACTGACCTACGGGAATCTACGTAGGTAAACGTCCTTAAGATAACGCGCGAAATTTCCGGATTGCGCAAACCCGCGTAGCAATGCTCCATCACAACGGAGATGGCGCAGATGCTGACCCAGACGCTCAAGACCCAGGCGATCAACACGGAAGTCCGTGGCAAGGTTGTTCCTGCCCACCCCGTTTCCGACCAGTTCGGCGCGATCACCGGCCATGTCGGCCTCGTCGCCACCGAGTTCTCCTACCGCAAGGACGAGGAGATCTATGGCGAGGACGAGCCGGCCGAATACGTCTACCAGGTCGTGTCGGGCGCGGTGCGCAGCTACAAGCTTCTGTCCGACGGCCGCCGCCAGATCGGCGCCTTCCATCTTCCCGGCGACGTGTTCGGCCTCGAATCCGGCCCGACCCACCGCCTCGCTGCCGAAGCCATCATCGACACCAATGTGCGCCTCGTGAAGCGCGCCAGCCTCGAAAAGGCCGCCGGCACCGACGTGCAGGTCGCCCGCAAGCTCTGGGCCATGACCGCCTCCGAGCTGCGTCACGCCGAGGACCACATGCTGCTGCTCGGCCGCAAGACCGCGATGGAGCGTGTCGCGACCTTCCTGCTCGAAATGGATCGCCGCCTCGCGGTTGCCGGCATGATGGCGCTGCCGATGTGCCGCCGCGACATCGGCGACTATCTCGGCCTCACGCTCGAAACCGTCTCGCGCGCGCTGTCCCAGCTCCACACCCAGGGCATTCTCGGCTTCTCCGGTGCCCGCCAGATCGTGCTGCGCAACCGGGCGCGCCTGCACAATCTCGACGCCTGAATTTCCTCCCCACTGACTTGGCCGGCTGAATTCGTTCAGCCGGCCATTTCTTTTGGCGCGGTCATGCTGGTGCGCCGGGTCTCCGGCATCACCAGCAGGATCAGCAGCAGGCCCATCGCCGCGACGCCGGACAGCCCGATGAAGGCCGTGGCGTTGCCGAACTTGTCGCTGACATAGCCGCCGAGCGCCGTGCTCAGCGACGCGCCGATGCCGGTCGCGGTGCCGACGATGCCCTGCGCCAGGTTGAAATGGCCGCTGCCGAAGGCGACGTCGGCGACGATCAGCGGAATCATCACCGCGAACACCGCCGCCGTGATGCCGTCGAACACCTGCACCGCGACCAGCAGATAGGGATCGCGCACGGTCGCGAACAGCAGGCCGCGGATCGTCAGCGCGGCGAAGCCGATCAGCAGCAGCGGCCGGCGGCCCCAGAGTTGCGCCTTGCGCCCGACCGTCGGCGACAGCAGCGCCACGATCGCCTGGGGCACGACGATGCAGAAGGCGACGAGCACCGTCGCCCACTGGCTCGACCGCGCCGTCACGGCGCTCGCCATCAGCGGCATCATCGCGGCGTTGGCAAGCTGCAGCAGCATCACGCTGAGCGCGAACACGATGAGCGGCCGCTGCCGGACCAGGTGCCAGAGATTGGTATCGCCGCGATCGGCCGATTCGCGGGGCATTTCGCCATGGCAGCGCGCGATGTCGACCTCCTGCTCGCGGATGCGCGAGAGTGCGATCAGGGCCGGGATCGTGAGCAGGAAGGTGACGAGGAAGACCGAGCGGCTCGACAACAGATATCCGGCCGTACCCATCACGGCGGCGGCGACGCCGTTGCCGAGCGAGGCAAAGCGCGCATTGCGGCCGAGCCGTTCGCCGATCGCGAGCGGGCCGACGAGGCCAAGGCTGATCGCCGCGATCGCCGGTCCCAGCACGCAGCTCGCCGCCGCATGCAGGGTCGCGGCGGCCACCACGACCGGGAAGACCGGCATGGCCGCATAGGCGAGCGCGCAGACGCCGATGGTCGCAATCGCAAGCGCTGCGACCAGCCGCTCGGATTTGGCCGCGTCGATGATCGCCCCACCCGGCATCTGCCCGATTAGGCCGACGATGCCGCCGATCGACAGCACGAGGCCGATCTGCCCCTGCGTCCATTTCTCCGTGGTCAGATAGACCGCGATGAAGGGGCCGAAGCCGGTCTGCACGTCGGCAAGGAAGAAGATGAACCAGTCGAGGCCGCGCAGGCTGCGGCGCGACGGCGCCGGGATGCCGCCGGCCGACAGCGCCGCGACGTTGTCCTGCTCAACGCGGCGCGCTCGTTCCTCGGCGGCAGGGTTCGGCTTGCTTGACAACAGCACCAGCGGCCATCCCTCCCCGCGCCTCACTGTATCGCTTGCAGCGGTTGCAGGCTGCCGGACGCGCCGAGCACGACGATCGGCGTGTCTTCCTTGTATTCCGGCGCGGCCGCGACCTGCGCCTTGGTCAATTCCAGCGTGATGCTGTCCTTCTTGTTGGCGATCTTGCCGAAGCGCAGCGCGTTCCAGTCCACCACGATCTTGCGGCTGCCGACGCCGAGGAAGCCGCCGAAATCGATCGCCGCCGCGCGCACATGACCTTCGCGATCGACGATGACGTCGACGATGCGGCCCATGTCCTCGTCCGCCGCGCTGCGCACGTCGCGCCCGAGCACGCCGTGGGCATCGCTCGCCCCGATGATGGTGACCGAGGGCGGCGGCGCGGCGTCCTTCGGCGTCACGGGCACCGTCGAAGCCGGCGGCGCTTTTGCCTCGCTCTGCGCTGCGGGCTGATCTTCCGCGGCACGCGTGGCGACCGCCAGGCCTCCGGCAATGGCCACGCCCAGGATCAACGCTCCGATGACACGCATGGTCCCTCCTTGCGCGCCGCTAGCGCGCCAGCACGATCGAGACCTGGATCTGGCCGCGCGTGCGCAACACCTCGAGCGCCACGTCGTCGCCGTGGCGGCTGACGCGCAGATCCACGCTGGACTCCCCGAGGCGCAGATCGCGCAGGATGACTTCGTTCAGGAATGCCGGCAGATGCGGATTGCGCAGGCGGATCTCGCAGCGCGCCACGTCGAACTCGAGACCCAGCGCCGCCTCGAGCAGCGTGAACGGCGTCGCGCTGGCCCAGGCCTGCGGCGCGCAGGCGACCGGGTAGAGCGTCGGGCCGCGCCGCTTCTCGCGCCGGAAGCCACAGAACAATTCGGGCAGGCGCCGCAGATCCATGTAGGTCGCGGCATCGAACAGCCCCTTGAACACATGCGCCACCGAATGCTTGAGGCCGTAACGCGCGAGCCCCAACGCGATCAGCGCGTTGTCGTGCGGCCAGATCGAGCCGTCGTGATAGGACATCGGATTGTACCGAACCTCGCCGACGGCGACGGTGCGGATGCCCCAGCCGGAGAAGAAATGCGGCCGCATCAGGTCGGCGGCCACCAGGCGCGCGCGGTCCTCGCGGATCATGCCGCTGAACAGCACCTGCCCGGCATTGGAGGTCCGCACCTTGCAGGGCCGCTTCTTGCCGTCGAGGGCAAGGGCGTAGGTGCCGAGCTCTTCACACCAGAACGCCTGCTCGAAGCGCTCCGCCAGCGCCTTGGCCTCGGCCTCGAACTTGCGCACGAGGTCGGGCTTGCCGAGCCGCAATGCGCAGCGCGCGGCCAGCAGCTTGGCCATGTAGACGTAGCCCTGGACCTCCGCGAGCGCGATATTGCCTTCCGCGAGCTGGCCATCGGCATGGAAGATCGCGTCGTAGGAGTCCTTCCAGCCCTGGTTGGCCAAGCCCTTCTCGGTCGCGCGCTGATATTCGACGAAGCCGTCCTGATCAGGATCGCCGGGACCGTCGATCCAGGCGAGGCCCGCCTCGATTGCGGGCCATAGCTCGATCAGCGTTGTCTCGTCGCCGGTGCGCTCGAAATAGCTTCCGGCGAGCAGCACGAACAGCGCGGTCGAATCGACGCTGCCGTAATATTGCGCGAACGGCACCTCGCGCAGCGCCGCCATCTCGCCGCCGCGCATCTCGTGCAGGATCTTGCCGGGCGCGGCATCGGCGAGCGGATCGACCGCCTTCGCCTGGAAATGCGCGAGCCGTCTGAGCACGCCCTTGGCGACGCGCGGATCGACCCAGAGCATCTGCAGCGCGGTGATCAGGCCGTCGCGGCCGAACGTCGTCGAGTACCAGGGAATGCCGGCATAGGGATAGCGGCCCTGCGGCGTCTCGGTCATCAGCATGTTGAGGTCGGCCATGGCCTGGCACAGCACCTCGTTGAAGATGTTGTTGGAGGTCTCGATGCTGGCCGCGCCCATGGTCGACTGCCGCATCTCGCGGCGGTGGGCCAGGAGGCCCTGAAAGAAGCGCCCAGGCTTTTCAGACGCCGGCCTGTTGCAGGACACCGCCACGAACAGCGATTTCGCCTGGTGCGGACCGAGCTCGAGCTGCCAGGTGGCCGCATTGACGGAGAGCCGGGTCGGACGCGGGTCGAAATGCAGGGCCGTGGTGCGCTCGGACTCGTCGAGCCCGTGATATTCGAACAGCACGTCGGTCGGGCCCAGCAGCTTGCTCGTGCCGGTGCCGCGGCGCGGACGGCGCTCGCCGCGCACCTCGAACAGGTCGGCGAAGTCGTTGCCGAACAGCAGCGTCAGCTCGAAGCTGGTCGGCCGGTCGCCATGGTTCTGCACGCCGATGCGCTGATAGGCCGAGCCGCGCCACAGGAAGATCGTGCGCACGATGTGCAGCAGGTCCTTCTGCAGCACGAGGCTGCCCTCGCGGTAGATGTCGGGATTGGTCAGATCGACGGTCAGCGCCGAATTGTCGTCGCGCAAATTGGAGCCGAGCAGCAGCGGCTGGAGATCGTTGAGCACGAGCTCCAGCCGGGCGAGATAGCGGGTGTCATGGTGAAACAGGCCGTCCGGCCCGCCGGCCGAGGCGCCGATGTCGCCATGGCTGTCGAGCACGATGAAGGTGTCGTCGTGCTTGAGCGAGCGCCGCGGGCGCGCCGACGGTCCCGTCATCGGGATATAGAACGGCTGCTCCGCGACCTGCTCGACGGTCCGCGTCACGGAGACGAGTTTGGTGACGACTTCGGCGGCCATAAGCTGCTCCCCTGCGCTTGTTTCGAGACGCAACCAACGCGAACGCGACTGTCGGCCTTACGCCGCGAACTTCGCGAGCCGGCTCATCTCCTGCGTCACCAGCTCACGGTACGGACCGTGGCCCTGCATCAGGCGGTCGGGTGCGCCGTCCTCGATGATCCGGCCGTTCTTCAGCACCACGACGCGGTCGAAATTGCGCAGCGTCGCGAGGCGATGCGCGATCGCGATCACGGTGCGGCCGCGCATCAGGCGCGACAGCGCCTCGCGGATCGCCTCCTCGGATTCGCTGTCGAGCGCGGCCGTCGCCTCGTCGAGCAGCACGATCGGGGCGTCCTTCACGAAGGCGCGCGCGATCGCAATGCGCTGGCGCTGGCCGCCGGACATCTTAACGCCGCGGTCGCCGACCATGGTGTCGAGCCCCTCGGGCAGGCTGTCGATGAAATCGCACCGCGCCGCGATAGCCGCGCGCAGCACCTCGTCGTCGGTCGCGTTGGGCCGGCCGTAACGGATGTTCTCTCTGATGGAGCGATGGAACAGGGAGATGTCCTGCGGCACCACCGAGATCGCCTCGCGCAAGCTCTGCTGGGTCACCTTTGCAATGTCCTGACCGTCGACGGTGACACTGCCCTCGTCGACATCATAGAAGCGCTGAAGCAGCGTGAACAGTGTCGACTTTCCGCCACCGGACTGGCCGACCAGGCCGACGCGCTGGCCGGGCTGCAGCCGCAGGCTGAAGCGCTCGAATATCTTTTCGGCTCCGGGATAGCCGAAGGTGACGTTGTTGAACGCGATCGCGGCGCCGCTCTTGACGAGGGGCTCGGCCTCGGGATGGTCGCGCAGCTCGTGCGGCACCAGCAGCGTCGCGATCGCCTCGGTCAGGCGCGCGACATGCTGGGTGACGTCGACCAACGCCACCGCGAGATCGCGCGTGGCGTTGAGGATGGACAGGCCGAGGGTGCAGACCAGCACGACGTCGCCGGTGGTGGCTTCGCCCTGCTGCCAGAGCGTGATCGCCCAAGCCATGAGTGCAACGGTCAGGAGGACTGTCACGCCGGCATGGGTGAGCCGCAGCTTCTCCAGATAACGCAGGCTGCGGCCGCGCGCGGTGAGCTCGCGGTTGACGGTGGCGTCGAACCGCTCGTGCTCGTGGCCGATGCCGCAGAAGGCGCGGACCAGCGGCATGTTGCTGATGACGTCGATCATCTCGCCGTCGACGACCGCAGCCTTGTCGGCGAAGTCGTCATGCAGGGGCTTGCCGGCCGCAGCGAGGCGGAACATCGCGATCACCATGCCGCCGGCGATCACGATCAGGCCGAGTGCCATGTAGGGACTGACGGTTCCAATCAGCATGATCGCCGCAATTGTGGCAATGCACGGTGGCAGCACGTTCCAGACGAACATGTTCTCGACCGTGAACACCGCGTTCGACGTCGCCGTGATGCGGCTCGTCAGCATGCCCGGCATGCGATCGGAGAAGTAGCTCGGCGCGTGGCCGGTCAGATGACGAAATATGTCACGGCGTAAATCGCCCGTGACACGAACGAAGGTGAAGCTCGCCGTCCAGCTCGCGATGCGCCAGAGGAAGTTGTCCGCCGCGATCAGCGACATGAGCAGAAGGAATGCCAGCCATACGCTGCCACCATGCGATGTTCCCGCCGACAGGCTGTCGACCAGGGATTTGACACCGTACTGCGTGCCTACGGAGCAGGCGACCGCCGCGACGACGGCGGTCAGGATCACCAAATGCGATGCAAGGCGCCGCCGCAGATAGCGCAAGACAAAGGCAAATGGCCTGCGCGCGTATCCAGAAAGATGATCCATATGGCTATCGCCCCGTCGTTATGATTCCAGTTTTTGTCTCAGCCGACTGAACATCGACTGCTTCGCCTCGGTTCCCGGGCCAGGCGATCACGACATGCGGATGCGGACGGAGTGAGAAGAGGTGATGGCAGCATCACGACCACGCCGCACCGTGTCGAAGAAGTAACGTTCGGGGGAAGGAACTTCGCAAATGCGAGAACGTTCCCTGATTGGCATGCCGGTGCCCAAACACGGCGGGGGCTTAAACTCCATGATCGCAGAGGAGATGGTGAGATGCGCATCGCGCAGGTAGCTCCGTTGACGGAGGCTGTTCCACCCAAGCTGTATGGCGGCACCGAGCGGGTGGTGCACTGGTTGACGGAAGAGTTGGTTGCCCTGGGACACGACGTCACACTGTTCGCGAGCGGCGACTCGCAGACGTCGGCGAAGCTGGATGCATTATGGCCGCGGGCGCTTCGCCTCGACGGCTCCGTGCGCGACCCCAACGCCCTGCACATGGTGCTCCTCGAGCGCGTGCGGCAAAAATGTGACGACGAGGAGTTCGATTTCCTCCACTTCCATCTCGACTACTATCCGTGGTCGCTGTTCTACCGGCAGCCGACGCCGTTCCTGACTACGCTGCATGGCCGGCTCGATCTGCCGGAGCATCAGCCTGTCTTCAACACCTTCCCCAAGATCCCGGTGATCTCGATCTCCAATGCGCAGCGGCGGCCGGTGCCGCAGGCGAACTGGGTGAAGACGATTCACCATGGCCTGCCGGAGAACCTGCTGACGCCGAAGCCGGCGAAGCAGGAATACCTCGCCGTGCTCGGCCGCATCGCGCCCGAGAAGGGCGTCGACCGCGCCATCAAGATCGCGACCCATTGCGGCATCCCGCTGAAGATCGCGGCCAAGGTCGATCGTGCCGACCAGGATTATTATGACGAGCTGATCAAGCCGATGATCGTGAACAACCCGCTGGTCGATTTCATCGGCGAGATCGGCGATCACGAGAAGTCGGAGTTCCTCAGCGGCGCGCTCGGACTGCTGCTGCCGATCGACTGGCCGGAGCCGTTCGGCCTCGTGATGATCGAAGCCATGGCCTGCGGAACGCCGGTCGTCGCCTTCAACCGCGGCTCGGTGCCCGAGATCATCGACGAGGGCCTCACCGGCTTCGTCGTCGAGGACATCATCAGCGCCGCCGGCGTCGTCAATCGCCTTCCGCAACTGAGCCGCGCCGCGATCCGCAAGCAATTCGAGACGCGCTTCACCGCGCGGCGAATGGCGCTGGACTATCTCGCCGCCTATCGCAGCCTGACCGAGGAGCAAGCGCCGCGGATCAAGCTGGTGAGCAGCGCGGAGTAGGCCTTCTACACCGCTGCCAATCGAAGCGCCCTCTCCCCTTGCGGGAGAGGGCTCAAGAACAAAGCGACATGCTCGCTTGCGTGAGGGGTTGCTTCGGAAAGTCTCTCCGGGGAAAGAGACCCCTCATCCGGCGCTTCGCGCCACCTTCTCCCGCAAGGGGAGAAGGGAGGTAGAAGCGGGCACCACCCCGCCCTACCCCACCGCCGCCCGCTTCGGCTCCACGATCTCGAACATCCGCGGAAACTCGTCCATCAGGCCCATCAGCTCGGCGAGCTTCATCGGGTTACCCGACAGCTTGACCTTGCCGGCGGCAACCGCTTCCGGAAAGCTCGTCAGCTTCGCGATGACTTCATCCAGCGTTGCCCGCGCCAAGGTGAAGCCGGCGTCCGCATTGTCGGCCTGCACACCCTCGGTGTAGGTCAGCGCGCAGTTCTCCAGGTTGAGCACGAACGTCTCGCCGGTATCGGAGAAGGTCCAGTTCAGCACGATGTGCTTGCCTTCCGCCTTCGGCCCATTCAGGCGAATGCCGAGCACGTCCCAGAGCTGCTCGGTACGCAGCGCCGCCAGCGTCTCGCGCGACATTGGCGGGCGGGCCGGCACTTTCGGCATACCCTGGCGCAATTCCTGCGCGCCGAACAGATAGGCGTTGCGCCAGGTCGCGCTCTCGGCGGCATAGCCGAGCTGCTCCAGCGTGTCCGCGAGCAGGCCACGTGCCGCCGCATTGTCGGGCTCGGCAAACACGAGATGGCCGAGCGCCTGCGCGACGAAGCGAAACTCGCCCTTGGCAAAATCGTTGCGCGCACGCGCGAGGATCGCCTCGGCGCCGCCCATATACTCGACATATTTCCTGCCGGACTCGACCGGCGGCAGCGGATCGAGATTGACCGGGTTGGCGTCGTACCATCCGAGATATTTCTGGTAGATCGCCTTCACATTGTGGCGGATATGGCCGTAATAGCCGCGGCCGTGCCAGGCGCCTTCGAGACTTGCCGGCAGCCGGATCGTCTCGGCGATCTCCGCGGCGGTCAGGCCATGGTTCATCAGGCGGATGGTCTGGTCATGCGCGAATTTGTAGAGGTCGCGCTGCTGCCGGATCATGGTGCCGATGCGCTCGCGCCCCCACACCGGCCAGTGATGCTGGCCGCACATCGCCTCGGCCTTGCCGTCCCACAGTTGCAACGCTTCGTTCAGATATTTGGACCAGGCCAGCGCATCGCGCACGTCGGCACCGCGAAACGGCAACAGATTGTGGAAATTGTGCGTGCAGTTCTCGGCGAGGTTCAGCAGTCTGTAGCGCGGGATGAAGAAGTGCATCTCCGCCGGCGCTTCGCTGTTGGGCGCCATCTGGAATTCGAATTCGACACCGTCGATCACGCGCCTGTCGCCGGTCACCATGATCAGGTCGGTCGGCCGCAGCAGCGCGACCGATCCCGCCGCCATCGACTTGCCGAGCCCGCAATCGACCTGCCCGCGCGGCCCCTTGGCAAGCAGCGGGCCGAACTGGTACTGCGCCCGCCGCAGCATCGCGGGCCCCGCGATGATGTTCTCGGAGACCGCGTGCTCCATGAACAGGTTCGGCGCGATGATCGGCACGCGGCCGGTCGCCAGCGCATCCTCCTCCAGCACGCCGCGCGCGCCGCCCCAGTGATCGGTGTGGGTGTGCGTGAAGATGACGGCGGCGACCGGCTTCCGGCCGCGATGGCTGAAATAGAGATCCAGCGCGGCGCGCGCGCCTTCGATCGAGGTCAACGTATCCACGACGATGACGCCGCTGTCGCCCTCGATCAGCGTCATGTTGGCGATGTCGAGCCCGCGCACCTGGTAGACGCCGGGCACCACCTCGAACAGCCCGTGCTGCATGTTGAGCCGCGACTGCCGCCACAGGCTGGGATTGACCGTCGGCGGCGCCTCTTCAGCCGAGAGGAAGCCGTAGGGCTTCAGGCTCCACACCGTGCGCCCTTGCGGATTGGCGATCTCCGCGTTCTCGATCGTGCCGAGGAAGCCGCGCGCGGCATCGTCGAAATCCCGCGTGTCGGAAAACGGCAGCGCGTTGCGCATCGCCGTTTGCTGCGCAATGACGGACGAGGTTGCGTCCTTCGGCTCGCTGCTGGTGTCGGTCATGTTTGTGTCCTCCCGGCCTGTTGCGGTCATCTAACCGCATCTCGCGGATGATTGCCATTGGGGAGGAGACTGCCGAAATCGAACGCGATGCCCTCTTCGCTTCTCCCCTTGCGGGAGAAGGTGGCATAGGCCCTCACCCGTCGCGCCGCTCCGCGGCGAGCCACCCTCTCCCGCAAGAAGAGAGGGCGCACCGTCTATGCGGCGAGCATCCGCTTAGAGCATCCCCAGCACCCGCGGCAGCCACAGCGTCAGGTCGGGCCAGTAGGTCACGATGACGAGGAAGCCGAGCATGGTGATCAGCCACGGCATCACCGCCACCGCAAGATCGGTGATCCGCATTCGCGCTATCATGGACGCCACGTAGAGGTTGAGGCCGACAGGCGGATGGCAGAGGCCGACCTCCATGTTGACGTCCATCACGATGCCGAAATGGACGAGATCGATGCCGAGCTTCTTGGCCGCCGGCGCCAGGATCGGGGCCATGATCAGGATGATCGAGTTGGGCTCCATGAAGTTGCCGGCGAGCAGCAAGAGGATGTTGACCACCAGCAGGAAGCCGACCCAGCCGAGATTCTGCGCCGCGATCCAGTCGGCAAGCGTCGCCGGCAGGTTCTCGTTGGAGAGCACGAAGGAGAACAGCACCGCGTTGGTGACGATGTAGAGCAGCATCGCGCTGGTGTTGGCGGCGCGCAGCAGCACGCGCGGCACGTCCACGATCTTGATCGCCTTGTAGACGAATACTGCGATGACGAAGGAGTAGACTGCCGCCATCGCCGCCGCCTCGGTCGCGGTGAACAGGCCGCTATAGATGCCGCCGATGATGATGACGACCAGCATCAGGCCCCAGATGCTCTCGCGGAAGGTGCGGACCGTTTCGCCCCAGCTCGCCTTCGGCAGCCGCGGATAGTCGCGCTTGCGTGCCAGCCACCAGGTAACGATGCACAGCATCGTCGTCAGCATGATGCCTGGCAACAGGCCGGCGACGAACAGCGCGCCGATCGAGGTGTTGGTCGAGACCGCGTAGACGATCTTCGGGATCGAGGGCAGCATCAGGATGCCGAGCGAGCCGGCGACCGTGATGATGCCGGCGCCGAACCGCATCGGATAGCCGTGGCGGACCATCTCGGGCAGCACGATGGCGCCGATCGCCGCGACGGTCGCAACGCTCGAGCCGCAGACCAGCGCGAACATCGCGCAGGCGACGATGCCGGCAAGGCCGAGGCCGCCATACCAGTGGCCGATCAGCGAGGTCGCGAAATTGATCATGCGGCGCGCGACGCCGCCATGGGTGAGGAAATTGCCGGCGAGGATGAAGAACGGGATCGCCATGATCTCGAAGCCCTCGATGCCCGTGAAGAGCTTCATCGAGACCGCCTCGATCGGCACCGTGGTCAGCGTGAACAGGAACGTCATCACGGTGAGGCCGAGCGCGATCGAGACCGGGATGCCGGTCAGCATCAGCGCGATCAGCAGCGCAAAGACGGTCGCGGCGCGCATCCAGTGCGGCAGCACCACCACGCCGAACTTTTCGGCAAGGCACATCATGAAGATCAGCACCGGCGCCATGATCAAGATGACGCCCAGCGGCGACACCTTTCGCGCAGCAGCGCGGGTTGCGGCGCCGGCGGGCTGCGGATGCAGTGCCGGCGAGACGTCGGCCTCGACGCCCTCGACATGGGTCTCGTCATGATGCGGCAGCGCGCCGGTCCAGTAGTAGAACCAGGAGACCTGCAGGAAGCGGAAGCACATCAGGCCGGAGCCGAGCGGGATCGCGAGATAGACGAACCACATCGGCGCTTCCAGATCGTTGGACTGCTGGCCGGTGTGGAACATCTCGCGCACGAAGGAGGAGCCGAAGGCGGCGATCATGCCGGTGAACAGCGCCCCGCACAGCAGCGCGAACAGGATCACGTGCTTGCGCGAATGTTCGGGCAGGCGGTTGACCAGGAGGTCGACGCCGACATGGATGCCGGTGCGCACGCCATAGGCCGCGCCGAACTTCGCCATCCAGATGAACATGTAGATGCAGAGCTCCTGCGCCCAGGACAGGTCGAGCTCCGAGAGGAAAGTGAAGACCGCCATCGACAGCGAGGCCAGCCAGGTCATCCCGTGCGCGGCCGCCCACCTGGAGAGGGCGATCGATTCGCCCGCGCCGTAGCGGTGCACGACAGCGATGAAGATAAGGCCGGTCGCAGCCGCGATGAGCGTCGCGATCAACCACTCTTCGAGATGGTTGAGCGCCTGGTTGAGCACGCGAAGCAAATCAAAGTCCCCCCAAAGCATGATCCGGAAAGTGCAAAGCGGCCTTCCGAAGAGATCATGCGCAAACAATAACCTGAAGCACTATGACGATTCATCCAAATCTCATCGCGCTCTAGCGATACGAAACGGCCGGAAGTGCTTGCACTCCCGACCGTTGATACTGTCCTCGCCCGGAAAACGCGTCAGTTCATCTTGACGTCGAGTTCCTTGGCAACGAGATCGAGCACTTCCTGCCCGACGCGGCCCTTCGCCCATTTGTAGGTCGGCTGCATCGCCTCCTGCCAGGCCTTGCGGTCGGCGTCGGTCAGGTAATGCAGCGTGGTCCTGCCGGTCTTCTTGATCTCGGCCAGCGCGTCCTCGTTCTCCTGATGCGCGATCTGGTTGGTGTAGTCGGTCGCCTCGACCATCGCCTTTTCGAGCTGGGCGCGGACGTCGGGCGGCAGGCCGGACCAGAACTTCGAGTTGACGATCACGGCATATTGCAGATGCGCGTGATAGGACACAGTGATGTCCTTCTGCACCTCGTAGAACTTCTGCGTCAAATAGTTGGACGCGGTGTTCTCGCAGCCGTCGACGACGCCGGTCTGCAGCGCCTGGTACACTTCGGAGAACGCCATGATCTGCGGGATCGAGCCCATCAGGCGGAAATACTGGTCGGCGATCTTGGATCCGGAGATGCGGAACTTGAGGCCCTTGAAATCCTCGGGCTTCATCAGCGCGCGGTTCGACGACACCATATGGAAGCCGTTGTCCCAGTAGGCGAGCCCGGTGATGCCCTTGGCCTCCAGCTTCTGGAACAGCCACTTGCCGATCGTGCCCTTCATCGCGGCGGAATAGGTCGCGTCGTCCTTGAACAGCCAGGGCAGGTCGAGCGCCTCGAACTCCTTGATGCCGAGCGGCGCGAATTTCGCGGTCGAAGGCGCCAGCATCTGCACCGAGCCGAGCTGGAGCGCCTCGATCTCCTCCTTGTCCTTGTAGAGCGAGGAGTTCGGATAGACCTCGATCTTGACCTTGCCGTCGGTGTACTTCTCCGCCAGTTCCTTGAACTTCAGGGCGCCCTTGCCCTTCGGCGTATCGTTGGCGACGACGTGGCTGAACTTGATGACGATGGGGCTCTGGGCCTCTGCAATCGCGGGGGCCATGAGAATGGCCGCAGCGGCGACCGCAAGGAGCAGCTTGCGCATGAAGGAACCTCCCAACAACCTCTATAACCGGGTCTTTTTTGTTTTACGCGGTCAGTAGTGGCAGCAAACCGGCAGCCGAACAACTAGACCTAAGCCCAATTTTCTGCAGCCAAGCTATCGTGACGCGAACTGCATGCGCAACCCGGCACAAGCTTCGCTGCAACGGAGCGACGCTTATGCCGCATTGCGGCAACGGGATCAGCTCTTGCGCTGGGCGACGATGAAGAGGCGCCGGAACGGGAACAGCGTCTGCCCCGCATCATTCTTCGGATAGGCCTTGGCGACCCGCGCGCCATAGGCAGCTTCGAACGCGGCCTTCTCGTCGCCCTCGAGAATATCGAGATAGCGCGTCAGCCAGGTGCCCTTGGTCCACTCCTTCACGGGGTTGTCGCCTTCGAGCACCTGCAGATACTCGGTCTCCCATATGTCGATATTGGCAGACATCGGCGCGAGAAGATCGTGATAGAAGGCCGGCCCCTCCACCGGCGGCGGGGTGACGAGATGCTCGACCTTGGCGCGCCAGGGGCCGTCGAGCGCGGTCTCGCCGATCAGCACATGCGAGGGTGCGAGAAAATTGCGCGGCATCTGCACCGCGAGCATGCCGCCCGGCTTCACCTTCTCCATCACCGACGGGAAGAGTGCCGCATGATTGGGCAGCCAGTGCAGTGCGGCATTGGAATAGATCAAATCATATGGCTTCGCCGGACGCCAATGGCCGAGATCCTCATGCGACCATTCCACATCCGGCGCCGCCTTGCGGCCGGCGGCGACCATCTCGGCCGAACCCTCGACACCGGTCACGGCCGCCTCCGGCCAGCGCTCCCTAATGAGCTTGGTGACGTTGCCCGCGCCCGCCCCGAGATCGGCGATCTCGCGCGGCGCGAAATCCGGAATCCGCATCAGGAGGTCGACGGCGGGCCGCAGCCGGTGGCCGGAGAATTTCAGATATTGCTGCGGATCCCAGACCATCGTTCCAGCCTTTTCTTTTTCGTGTTTCCTTCGCGAGCGCTTCTGGTTACCACTGCTCGTCCCGCCAAGGCAATTCGCTGGCTCGCGGGACGGGCAGGAAAACGAACAACAACAAGCAAAAGCAAAGCAAGAGAGCGTGCGACCATGGATCTCGGGCTCAAATCGAAAACCGCTGTCGTGACAGGCGCGAGCATCGGCATCGGCCGCGCCATCGCCAAGGGCCTCGCCGCCGAAGGCGTCCGCGTCGTCGGGGTGGCGAGGCGCAGCGACCTGCTCGCCGAGCTCGTCAAGGAAGTCGGCTCCGGCCTGATCACGCCGCTCGAGCAGGACGTGATGGCCAAGGACGCAGCCGAGAAGATCGCGGCCTTCGCGGTGAAGGAGCTCGGCCATGTCGACATCCTCATCAACAATGCCGGCGGCAGCCGCCCCCTGCCCGTCGATGCGCCCGACAGCAAATGGGACGAGGCGATCGCGCTCAACTTCACCAGCTACCGCCGCATCGCGCACGCGCTGCTGCCGCAGATGATCGAACGCAAATGGGGCCGCATCGTCAACATCACCGGCAAGTCCGAGCCGGAAGGCCTCAACGCCGCCTTCGCCGCCAAGGCCGCCGTGCACGCCTGGGCCAAGGGCCTGTCGCGCGAGATCGGGGAGCACGGCATCACCATCAACTGCATCCCGCCCGGCCGCATCATGAGCGAGCAGATCCGCCGCAACTACCCGCCGGATTATCGCGAGCGCTTTGCGGAGGAAGAGATCCCGGTCGGCTATTGGGGCGAGCCGGAAGACCTCGCCGCGCTCGCGGTGTTCTTGGCGTCACCGGTGGCAAGGTACATCACGGGCACAGTGATCCCCGTGGATGGCGGCTTGCGGCGATATCAGTTCTGAAGCCGATGCACGCTCCCAATCCGGTTCACCCCTGCCGTCGGTAGGGAATCGCAATTGAGAGCGGCTGCTGTGGCTATCCTTCGAGACGCCCGCCCTTGGGCGGGCTCCTCAGGATGAGGACGGAATGCGTGGCTGCAGTTGCAACGGACACGGTGCTGCTTAGCCTCATCCCGAGGAGACCGCTGAAAGCGGTCGTCTCGAAGGACGAGGCGTGCGACGCCCCGCCTTGCCTCAGTTGCACACTTCGCGCGTGCGCCCGTTGATGCCGGCGGCGTTGCCGATCCCGGCGGAAGTGTCGGCGACGAGCCTGCAGCCGCGCGCGACGGGGCGGCAGCCGGCCTGGTTGCAGATCATCTGGCCGGATGATTGCTGCTTGGCGGGCGCGGCCTCCTCGCTCTTGCGTTCGGCATCGCGCGCCCTGGACTGCTCGCGGCTCGCAGTCGGCTTCTTCTCCTGGACCTTCTCGCATTCATTGTCGTCATTGACGCGGTAGCCGGCACGGCAGGCGATCTTGACGCACGCATCGCCGTCCGCTCTGAAACCATGGTCGCAGACCAGCGGACAGACCCGGCCCGGCTTGGCCTTGATCGCGTCCAGCGCGTCGATGCCGGCATTGGCCGCGTCGAGCCTGGTGCCCGCATATTTGTTGAACATCGCGAGCGCGCGCTGCGAGGACGCCTTCCAGTCGCCGTCGGCCGCCGCGGACAGGCATCCGACCCGCCGCAATTCCGACTGTACCGCCTTCGCCGTCTCCTGCGGCGACAGGCTCGGCTGCGATGACGAGAGCGCAACGGCTGCGACCTTCACGTCGCCGCCGTCCTGTGCCGTCTTCGCGGCCGCATTCCTGGCGGCCGCCTCAGTCGCGGCCTTCTCGTTGGCGATCTTGTCGGCCAGCGCTTTCTCCGCGGCCGCCTTGTCGGCCAGCGCCTTTGCCACTGCGGCCTCGGCTTCCTTCCGCCGTTGCTCCGCCGCGGCAGCCCTCGCCTCCTCGATCTGCTTCGCCTTCTCGGCGGCGATCCTTGCATCCTCGGCGACCTTCGCCGCGGCGGCGGCCTTGTCCTGCTCCGCCTTCTGGGCCCGATCGGCGGCGAGCCGGGCCTTCTCCTCCTCGGCCAGCCGCGCCTTCTCAACGGCCGCGGCGCGCGTCTCCTCGGCCGCGATCCGGTTGAGCTGGCCCTTGGCGAGGCTCGCGTAGAAACCTTCGGGATATTCGGCCAGGAACGCGGTCCACACCTCCCTGGTGCCGATCTGGAGCGCCAGCTCGTAGTCGCGGCGGACGGCATCCTGCGGGCTTGCCTGCGGGGCGGTCACGACCGGCCTTGCCGCGACCAGCGGCACGTCATCGCCGCCGAGCGAGCCGTAGACATAGGGCTCCTGCTTGTAGCCGGTGCTCTTGAGCACGTCGTCGCGGACGAACCCGAAGGCCTTGCGAAGATCGAGGCCCGGGGTCGGCAGCCGCTCGACCAGCGCCGTGGCAAACGGGCTGTTTCGGGAGTCGCCATCGGAGGCCGTCGAACCCGCCTTCGCCGCGAAGGCGATCATCGTGTTCGGGCTGGTCGGCTCGACCTTGGCAAGACCGCGCCCGATCGCACGCGCAGCCACGGTCCGCTTCATGCTCTTGGCGAAGGGATTGTCACGGCACGCGTCCAGAATGATGAGGCGGAGCTGCTTCGCCGGCTCGACGGCGAACAGCGCGCGGTCGAGCCCCACGGTCTCGTCGAGCACGTCGCTGTCGGTCTCCAGCGCCGCGTCGACCGGGATCAGGTAATTGGTCCCGTCGAGCTCGATGCCGTGACCGGCGTAGTAGATGACGGCAACCTCGGCGTCGCGCGCCCGCCCGCCGAACTCGCGCAGCGCCTTGCGCATCTCCGATGCATTGAGGTCGGTCCGGGTGTCGATCCAGTCGAACCCGGCCTTCTTCAGCATGCCGCCGACCAGAACGGCGTCGTTCGCGGGATTGGCGAGCTTGGCCGCGCTCTTGTAGGCCGAATTGCCGATCACCAGCGCAACCCGGCGCTCGGCATGAACAGGGCCGCAACCGAGCCAGATGAAAATGACCAATGAAAACCAGCGAAAAGCGCCCATCGTCGCCCCGAATATATGCGCGCAAGCCTATGCAGAGCCTCGCCAAAGGCAAGTGCGACGTATGTGACATCAGTCACACAAGCCACCCGGGCTTGCGGCTGCCGCGCCGCCGCGTGCCACAGAGCCCGTCACTCCTGAAGGCCCGCCGCCCGGAGAGCCCGGGCGAAGTTCGCGAAGTCCTCGCTCCGGCGAAACGGTGCCAGCTCCGCCAGGTTGGCGGCGCGCAAATCCGGATTGAGTTCGAGCGCGCGCAACATGGCTTTCTGCGCTTGCTCGAGCCGTCCGGCGATCGCATTGCTGGCCGCGAAAATGCAGATTGAAAGCAGAAAACCCGGATTGTCGCGCATGGCCTCTTCGGCGCACGCCAACGCAACGTCGTAGCGGCCCGCCAGGAAATGAGCATAGGCCATGGCGCTGTGCGTGGTGTAGTACATGGACGGATCGCGCGGGCTCAAGCGCATCGCATGCGTAGCGTGCGCGAGCGACAGATCAGGCTCGCCCCTCCAGATCCTCAACCAGGCACTGAGCATCCAGGCTCGGGCGAAGTTTGGATTGACGGTCAGCGCTCGGTCCATGAAAGCGGCAGCATCATCGAACTCATGGGCCAGAAACGCGAGTGCGTATCCGCCCATGCACAGCGCAAATGGATCGTCTGCCCCGAGATCCACGGCTTTCCGACCCAGCCGCGTGGCTTCCGCTGTTTCCAGCGCTTGATCGTTCATGCGACCGAGCGCCTTGCGTCGAACATAACACCAGGCCGCCATGCCATAGGCACAGGCAAGATGAGGGTCCAGTTCGATCGCCTTGTAGAAGAGCTGCAGCGCCTCGCTGTTCGCGTCCTTGGACCAGCGAGCTCTCGCCAGTCCACGCAGGTAATAATCGTACGCGTCCAGATTTTCGGTCGGCTTGCGTCTGGCCCGCTTGATCTCCTCATGCTGCAGCTTCGGCGCGATGGCTCCCACGACGCTGGATGTCACATCGTCCTGCAGATCGAACATATCCTCGATCGGCCCCTCGAAGCGGTCCGCCCAGAGATGCGCTCCGGTTTCGGTATCGATGAGCTGCCCAGCGATACGAAGGCGATTTCCCGCCTTGCGCACGCTGCCTTCGAGCACGTAGCGCACGCCAAGCTCGCGGCCGACCTGCTTCACGTCCACGGCCCGGCCCTTGTAGGTGAAGCTCGAATTGCGTGCGATCACGAACAGCCAGCGAAACAGGGACAGCGCCATCGTGATGTCTTCCACGACGCCATCTGCGAAGTACTCCTGCTCCGGATCGGAGCTCAAATTGGCGAACGGGAGCACGGCGATCGAGGGCCTGCCGGGGGGCGGGAGAGCGGGACTTCCCGGTTCTGCCCTGGTGTCCACAACCGCCGAGCTATCGCGCCCTTCCTCCCGCACCGGTCCGATGAAACGGAAGCCCTTCCGCGGTAACGTCTTGATCAGGCGCTGTTCGCTCCCGGTGTCGCTCACCGCGCTCCGGACAACGTTCAGGCGGGTCGTCAACGCAGCATCCGACACGCTGCGCCCATTCCAGATGGCGTTGATGAGGTCGTCCTTGCTGACGACGCGCTCCCGGTTGCGGATGAGGTAGTCCAGGAGGTCGAAGACCTGCGGCGCCAAGGGGACAACGTCCGCGCCGCGATAGAGCTCGCGGCGGTCGAGATCCAGTGCATAGTCCTCGAACAGATAGCGCAAGCTGCGAAACTCCCTGGATTCAGAAGTCCCGGTCACCGGCTACCGCTTCAGCCCCGGTGGAAGACCGCAAGAATAAGCTGCCGGTGAGGAAAATGTAAGTTGGAGGTCAAGCGTGCCGGGTTGAATCTCGGCAGATTCTCCGAGTGGAAATGGGCCACTCGAGGATGCTGCGATGAGCACGATTTCCCAAACGACCGTATTGCAGCGACGCCATGGCGGCGCTTTCAGGAATTTCTGGGCCGCTTTTCAGGAGTGGCGGAAATGGGAGCGGCTGCGCCACGATCTTTGCAGCCTCAGTGATCAGGAACTGAAGGATATCGGGATTACGTATGGCGAGATCGACTACGTGGTCGCGAACCGAGAGACTGACCCGCGAGGCATAAGATCGACCGGATGACCGGACATCGGTCGCGCAGCGCGAGACCGCCCGCGGGCGGTCTCGCGCGGGAGAGAAGGCGCTCCGTCAAAGATCAACCTGGATGGCAACGTTGGAGCGCACCCAATCCGATTGCCCGGCCTTCAGCCGCTTGGCTTGGAATTCCACGAAAGCCGGATCGGCGCCCAGCGACGCCAAGGTACGCCCATAGGCTTCCACGCTATCGAAGCGAGCGACGAAGGCGTAGTTTCCGACCTCGCCGCCGATCACCGACCAATAGCTGACATCAGCCCCGTGCTTTCTCCAGAGCGCCGCACCGTCTTTTGCGAGCTGTAAGACGGTCGCAAGATCGCTACCGGGTCTTGGATGCGAAACGAACTGCATAATGACTGCAGGCATATTCCCCTCCAATGAAAAATGATGTCGCCAAACAACCCGGCTGGTCATTTGACCCGAGGAGAATTCCAATCGGTGCGGCATCGAGCTTGATCTGGATCAATTTCACCGATCGACCGCAGCATGCCTGCCCTTCGATCACTGGTATCAACAATCAGCGCAATGGCCAGCGTTGCGCCTCCGGTTCACGGGTCGGCATCGAGCGCTCGCTCGCGGCTACGCGTCGCCGACGATCTCGGTGCGCCGCCATTGACCGCACCTCGGATTGCCGCGCTCCAACGTCCGCCGCTGCCTTGACGCCCTGGTCGAGGAAGGCGTCGTCCGCAAGGAGAACGAGCACGGCTACAGGGGCGAATTGGACGGGCTCGCCTCGCGGGTCGACGCCGTATATTTCCAGACGATCCGCGATGCGATCGTCAGGGCGGCGGACGAGCTGAAGGCGCTGGACGCCCCCTCGTGAAGGCCCTGCGGCGCCGTGGGCGCGATGCGGATGCTTGATCCAGATCAAGGCCGCCACGGCAGCGCCACACCGGAATGGGCCCGATGGCCGCGCAGAACGCGCCGCCGTAGCCAAGGAGATGATCGATCATGACCTCCTCGTATCCCCTGCGTACCCTCGTCCTCGCCGCTTCGAGCGCCCTGCTGCTCGGCGCGAGCGCCCAGGCCGGGCCGATCCCGACGCATCTTTCGACGATGAAGGCGATGGTCGATCCGGCCACGACCGAAGTGCGCTGGGTCGGCGGCTGGCGTGGCGGCTACGGCTATCGCGGCGTCGGATGGGGCTACCGCGGCTATGGCTATCGCGGAGGCTGGGGCTATCGCGGGTACGGGTATCGCGGCCTCGGTTACGGTGTCGCCGGCGCCGTGGTCGGCGGCGCGATCGCCAGGAGCGCCTACTATGGAAGCTATGGCGGCTACTATGGCGGCGGCTATCCCGCCTACGGCTACGGCTATGGCACCCCGGCCGCGTCCTACTACGGTTATGGCGGCGGCTACGGTTACGGTTACGGCGGCGAGTATTGCCCGCCCACCGGCAGCTACTGGGCCTATTAGCGCGAACGTGTTCACATCTTAGGGATGGCTGGCTACCCGCCGCCATCCTTCGTGAGTCAAGGTCCCCGTGCCGGCGGACGGCAGCACATCATCCCTCGCCCGCCGGCGGGACCACATAGAGCGTCAGCGCGAACACCGCGTAGATGAAGATCATGAGGGCGCCGACGAACCAGGCCGAGCGTCCGCTCGTGGTGATGAAGGTCGCCGTCACCGTTGCGATCATCACCATGGTGACGGCGCCGGGCCAGAACTGCAGATTCATAGGCGTAGGTCCGACGACGTAGCTGAGCAGCACCAGCGCGGGCGCGACGAACAGCGCGATCTGGGAGGCGCTGCCGAGCGCAATGCTGACCACCATGTCGAGCCGGTTCTTGCGTGCAGCGGCAAAGGCCACCGCAAATTCGGCGGCGGCGCCGACCAGCGAGACGATGATGAAGCCGACAAAGGCCGGGCTCATCCCGAACGTTTCCGCCGCCTTCTGCACCGATTCCACGAAGATCTCGCTCACCAGCGCGACCAGCACGGTGACGACCAGCAACGTCCCGACGGCCACGCCGATCGGCAAGTGCCCCTCGTCATCGCCATGATCGGCGCTTGCGAACAATTCCTTGTGGGTCCCGAGCGAGAACAGGAGGCCAAGGGCGTAGGCGACGATCAGCAGGACCGAGATGCCGACGCTGAGCTTGTTCAGGATGCTCCCGTCCGGGGGCAGGTGGTCGAGGTCGGCGACCGCCGAAGGCGCCAGCAGGGCGACGGTCGCCATCAGCAGCAGGCCGGACGAGAGCCGCGCGCCGGCGCGGTTATACTCCTGCACGTGGTAGCGCAGCCCGCCGAGCAGCAGGCAGGCTCCCAGCATGAACACCGCGTTGGTGACGATCGCCCCTGCAATCGAGGCCTTCACCAGCATGTACTGGCCCGCCCGCAGCGCCGTGATGGCGATGATCAGCTCGGTCAGATTGCCGAGCGTGGCATTGAGCAGCCCGCCCACGGCATCGCCGGTCTTGGCCGCGACCGCCTCGGTGGCGTGGCTGAGCAGCGCCGCCAGCGGCACGATCGCAAGCACGGCCAGCACGAACAGCAGCGTATGCGAATGCGGCGCCGCCGCCTCGGCCACCAGCACGATCGGCACGAACACCAGCATCCAGAGCAAAGGGGTATCCCGGATTTCCCGGAGCAGGGTCTGCATGTCGGCTGCCTTTCCATGGTGCGCTGATGGAAAGGTCCGGCGGGCGTGCGGGGGGAGTGTTGATCTGGCTCAACGTGTGCGGCGCCGTACTGCCGCTACCGCCTAGTCATGGAGCCGTGTTTGCCAATCTGATGGCACCGCCCCGGCCGGTCCGGGCACCGGCTGATCCAACGGATGCGATTGAGGGCCCTGAAGCTTCGGGCCGGCGAAAGCCTCGCCTGTCCGGTAGTCGTAGAACCATCGTTCGCCCGGCTCGAAGCTCGTGATGATCGGGTGCCCCGTCGCCGCGTTGTGCTTCGATGCATGCTGGTTGGGAGAAGCATCGCAGCAGCCGATGTGACCGCATTCGACGCATCGGCGGAGATGAAACCACCACCCGCCCGCGGCCGAGCATTCCACGCAACCCGTTCCACTCGGCTTGGCTGCGAGGTTGATGCCATCGCTCTCAGACGTCATAGGTCAACCCACTGGAAGTGCGTACGGTCGCCGCTGCAGATGCTTCACGCCGCGATCCGCCACGATCGTATCCTGCCAGTGTTTTGCCCGACGGGTCAACTTGACCGCGGTCGCGGGTGCCGTCACGGCGCGGAGCGAAAATCTCTTGTCGATCAAGGGGCGTTCTACTGTGCATGGGGTTGTTTTCCGATTTTTGTTTTGAGACCCGATTGAAAACGCGAAGACGCCCTCACTCCGCCTGCAGGATCTCCGCGATGGCGGCGCCCGCCGCGATCGTCCCGAGCTTGCCGCCGACGTCGCGCGTCGCCCTGCCCTCGCCGATGGCCTTCGCCACCGCCGCCTCGATCGCACGCGCGGCTTCCTCGTAACGCACCGCGCCGCTTCTCTCGCCGTGCCAGGCCAGCAGCAGGGCGGTCGACAGGATCAGCGAGACCGGATTGGCGACGTCCTGCCCTGCGATGTCGGGCGCCGAGCCGTGCGCGGCCTGCGCCATCGCATAGCGGTCACCGACATTGAGCGAGCCGCCGAGGCCGAGACTGCCGGAGAGCTCCGCCGTGAGATCGGACAGGATGTCGCCGAACATATTGGTCGAGACGATCACGTCGAAGCGATCGGGGCTCCGCACCACATGCGCCATCATGGCATCGACCAGGATGTCGTCGACTGCAAGGCCCGGATAGCCCTTCGCCGCCGCGCGGCAGATGTCGAGGAACATGCCGTCGCCGATCTTCAGCACATTGGCCTTGTGCACGATGGTGAGATGCTTGCGCCGCTTCATGGCGAGGCGGCAGGCGGCGTGCGCGATGCGCTCGCAGCACAGGCGCGTGATCCGGCGCAGCGAGATCACGACGTCCGATGTGACCAGCATCTCGCCGTTGCCCTGCTCGAGGTTGCGGTCGGCGTAAAACCCTTCGGTGTTCTCGCGCACCACCACGAGGTCGAAATCCCCCAAGCGGCCGGGCCGCCCTGCATAGGTACGCGCGGGCCGGATATTGGCGTAGAGGTCGAGGCTCTTGCGGAAGTGCCTGGACGGATTGATCTCGCCATGCGCCTCGTCCTTGAAGTCGAAGGTCGCGGTCGGTCCCAGGATCAGGCCGTCGGCGCCGCGGACGATGTCGAGCAGCTCGGGGCGCACCGTGGTGCCGAACTGCTTCAGGCTGGCATGCCCGACCGCGTGCTCCTCGAGCCGCAGATCGAGCTGGAAGCGTTCGGATGCGGCGCGCAGCACGCCCGATGTCGCGGTCGTGATCTCCGGTCCGATGCCGTCACCGGGCAGAACGACGAGTTGCATGGCGTTTCCCCTCACTGCAGCAGCCGGCGCGATCATACGCCGTCGCGCGGCTGTATCGCCTCACCTTCGCGCATACACAGCATGCAAGCATATGCCTGTGGAAGCGGCCTTCGGCGTAGTACATGGCCAAAGTCCCCTCAGCCGCCGGAGCAACGCGCCAGGCAATGACAATCACGTTACCTGCCGCCGCGCGCGAGCCCGACCATCCCGTTGCCGACGGCCTTCCGGCCGCGCAGCGGCGCTGGGCGATCGCCGCGATCTTCACCGCGCTGGCAATGGCCTCGCTCGACACCGCGATCGCCAACATCGCCCTGCCCGCCATTGCCGCCGACCTGCATGTCAGCCCGGAGCAGTCGGTGTGGGTGGTCAACGTCTACCAGATCGCGCTGGTGGCGACGCTGCTGCCGCTCGGGGCGCTCGGCGAGATCGTCGGGCACCAGCGCATCTATCTCGGCGGGCTGATCCTGTTCACCATCGCCTCGCTGTTCTGCGCGGTGGCGTGGTCGCTGGACAGCCTGCTGGTCGCGCGCACGCTGCAAGGCCTTGGCGCCAGCGGCATCATGAGCGTCAACACCGCGCTGGTGCGCTTCGTCTATCCCGGCCGGATGCTCGGCCGCGGCTTTGGCCATAACGCGCTGGTGGTCGCGACCGCCTTCACCTTCGGCCCGTCGATCGCCTCCGCCATCCTCGCCTTCGGCCCGTGGCCCTGGCTGTTCGCCGTCAACATCCCCTTCGGTCTGGTCGCGATCGGAATCGGCTTTGCGATGCTGCCGAAGACGCCGCGCGCCGATCACGGCTTCGACTTCCTCGGCGCGCTCTTGGCATCGGCCTGTCTCGGCCTGTTCATCACCGGCATCGGCAGCGCCGCGCATAATCTGTCGCCTGTTATCGTGGGCGTCGAGCTGGTCACGGCGCTCGCACTCGGCTTCATCCTGACGCGCCGCCATGCCGACCATCCGGCGCCGATGCTTCCGATCGACCTGTTCGCACGGCCGATGTTCGCGCTCTCGGCGGCGACCGCGGTGTGCTCCTTCGCCGTGCAGGGCCTCGCCTTCGTGTCGCTGCCGTTTTATTTCGAGGACGTGCTCGGGCGATCGCAGGTCGAGACCGGCTTCTTCATGACGCCGTGGCCGCTGGTGGTCGGCATCATGGCGCCGATCGCGGGGCGCCTGTCCGACCGCTACGCCGTCGGCCTGCTCGGCGGCATCGGCCTCGTGCTGCTCGGGCTCGGCATGGCGCTGCTCGCGCTGCTGCCGTCCAACCCCGCCATCCCCGACATCATCTGGCGCATGGTGATCTGCGGCATGGGGTTCGGCTTCTTCCAGGCGCCGAACATGAAGGCGGTGATGTCGAGCGCGCCGCCGCACCGCAGCGGCAGCGCCTCCGGCATTGTCGCCACTGCGCGCCTGACGGGCCAGACGACGGGCGCGGCGCTCGCTGCCGCCTGCTTCGCTCTTGCGGGGCACAGCGGCGCGACCGTCGCACTCGCGCTCGGCGCAGGCTTTGCCGCGCTCGGCAGCGTGATGAGCTTTTTGCGGCTCGCGGTGAAGTAAACGTTCAGGCCAGGTGCCGCGCCGCAGTCACGTCGATCGTCGCCGCCGGGATGACCGTCTCGTCGTCGAGCGCGGCGAGGCGCGTATCGATGGCTTCGATGACCTTGCGCGAGAACGGCCCGAGATGCGCATAGGCCGCGATCATCTGCACGGCGATGCGCGCCGATGACGTGTCGCGCTTGGCGCAGTTCATGAAAGTCTGCCAGAGCGGCGCACGCGCCTCGGGAAGGGCGGTGACGACGCGGTGCACGGTCTCCATCGCTCCGAGCCTGGCGCGGATATCGCCTTCGGCGAGCTCATGGCGCTGTCTGGAACGGTCGAGCAGCGTCATCAGGCGGTCGACACGCCTGGCATAAGCCGCGGGGCTGTAGATGTGCTCCAGCACCCGCTTGTAATCCGTCAGGATGTCGCGCAACGGGCGGACCGGATCGAAGTTGATGCCGGCCGTGCACTGATCGGCACCGATGGTCGGCGCCACATCGTGGCCCGGATGCAACCGGCCTTCGCGCTCGAGCCGGCGCGTCAGCTGCGTGTTCGGCAAGGCATAGAGCAGGCCGACCATGGCGACTGGAATCGCCGCCTCCTCGATGAAATCGATCATCGCCTCGGCCATCGAGACCTTCTCGTTGTCGAAGCCGACGATGAAGCCGGCGGTGACCAGCATGCCGGCGGCATAGATCTTGTGGATGCTCTCGGCGATATTGCGCCGCGTGTTCTGCTTCTTGCGCATCGCCACCAGCGTCGCCGGATCGGGGCTTTCGATGCCGACGAAGATGCCGAAGAAGTTGGCGGCGCCCATCAGCTCGAGCAGCTCGGGATCGTCGGCGAGGTTGATCGAGGCTTCAGTGGACAGCTCGAAGGGATAGTTGTGGGCGCGCTGCCATTCGGCGAGCTGCGGCAGGAACTGGCGCAGCGACTTCTTGTTGCCGATGAAATTGTCGTCGACGAAGTCGAGATGACCGCGATAGCCCATATTGTAGAGCGTCTGGAGCTCGACGAACATCTGCTCGACCGTCTTGGTCCTGGGCACGCGGCCGTAGAGCTCGATGATGTCGCAGAACTCGCAGGTGAACGGGCAGCCGCGCGAATATTGCACGCCGAGATAGAGGTAGTCCTCGAACTTCAGGAGGTCGAAGCGCGGCACCGGCGTCTTGGTGACGTCGGCCTGGAATTTCGGTGCGGTGAAGACGCCGGAGCGGGACCCGCCCTCCCAGGCCGCGATGAACTCGTCGATGACGCCCTCGGCCTCGCCGAGCACCCGGAAGGCGGCCCGCTCATATATGTGGGGGCTGGAGGTCGGATCGGGCCCGCCAACCACGACCGGTTTGCCGGCGGCGCGGCAGAGCTCGATCAGGCGCAGCGTGTCGGCCTGTTGCGGCAACATGCCGCCGGTGAAGACGACGTCGGCCCAGGCGAGGTCGCCGTCGCCGAAGGGTTGCGTATTGCAATCGATTAGCCGGACCGTCCAGCTCTCGGGCAGCATGGCGGCGACCGTGATCAGACCCAACGGCGCGGCCGGGCGCCGGACTCCCATCAATTTGCAGGATTCGCCAAAGCTCCAGAACGACTCCGCGGTGAACTGCGGATACAGCATCAGCACATTGCAAGGGCTTGCCACGTCGATGGAACTCCTTTTGCGTCGGGCGCAGTGTAGCAAAGCGCCGTCGTCTTGCACCCCCGGCAAAAGGGACAAACTGCCGCCCGCCCCATGCGCAGGAACCGCAGGGACGTCGCCCCAGGCCCGGCGCTGGCGCCTCGGGAGAGGCGTTGCCCCACCGAAAGGCCTGGCGAGGCGCAACACCGCGCCCCCGGCATTCTTCCCGGCCCATGCCAGCTTCTTCGACAGGCCACCCCGCAGACTCTTGATTTGAACAGTTCCAATTTGCCGGACACATTGCGCCCCTGAGTCTAATCGGTGGATTGGGCCAATCAGGGGACTGCGATGGCAAACCTAACAATCAACGGAAAAACCTTCACGCTCGACGTCGAGCCGGATACCCCGCTGCTCTGGGCGATCCGCGAAAATGCCGGCCTGACCGGCACCAAATACGGTTGCGGCATCGCACAATGCGGCGCCTGCACGGTCCACATCGACGGCGTCGCCATGCGTTCCTGCGGCGTCTCGGTCAGCGAGGCCGAGGGCAAGAAGATCACCACGATCGAAGGCCTCGCCTCCGGCGCCACGCTGCACAAGGTGCAGGAGGCCT
This sequence comes from Bradyrhizobium sp. KB893862 SZCCT0404, assembly GCF_018130885.1. Taxonomy (NCBI): domain Bacteria; kingdom Pseudomonadati; phylum Pseudomonadota; class Alphaproteobacteria; order Hyphomicrobiales; family Nitrobacteraceae; genus Bradyrhizobium; species Bradyrhizobium sp. KB893862 SZCCT0404. Next base: position 17,042 of record NZ_JAFCLT010000010.1, on the reverse strand, counting down.
GGATCGCCAAGGACGTTCCGCAATGCGGCTATTGCCAGAGCGGCATGATCATGGCGGTCGCCGCGCTGCTGAACGAGAAGCCGAAGCCGACCGACGCCGACATCGACGAGGCCATCACCAATATCTGCCGCTGCGGCACCTTCCAGCAGGTGCGCGAGGCGATCCACACGATCGCAAGCGCGTAAGGAGCCGCACCATGAACAAGCACGTTTCTCCCAAGATGAACCGTCGTGCCTTCGTGATCGGCACCGCCGCTGTCGGCACCGGCCTCGCGATCGGCCTTGATCTCCCCTTCGGCGGCCCCGCCGTGGTCCGCGCCGCCGACGGCTCGCCCGAGATCGGCGCCTGGGTCGTGGTCAGGCCCGACGACACCGTCGTGATCCGAATCGCCCGCTCCGAGATGGGCCAGGGCTCGCTCACCGGCCTTGCCCAGCTCGTCGCCGAGGAGCTCGAATGCGACTGGTCGAAGGTGACGACCGAATATCCGACCCCCGGCCAGAGCGTTGCCCGCAAGCGCGTCTGGGGCGATTTCTCCACCGGCGGCAGCCGTGGCATCCGCTCCTCGCAGGACTATGTCCGCAAGGGCGGCGCCACCGCGCGCGTGATGCTGATCCAGGCCGCCGCCGACGCCTGGAAGGTGCCCGCCTCCGAATGCACGGCGGCGAGCAGCGTCATCACCCATACGCCGACCGGACGAACCACGACCTACGGCAAGGTCGCCGAGGCCGCGGCGAAGCTGACGCCGCCTGCCGACGTCAAGCTGAAGGACCCGAAGGACTGGAAGGTGGTCGGCAAGGGCCTGCTGCGCCTCGACACCGCCGACAAGACCAACGGCGCGATGGTGTACGGCATCGACGTCAAGCTGCCGGGCATGCTGAACGCCGCGATCAAGGATTGCCCGGTGTTCGGCGGCAAGCTGAAGAGCTATGACGAGGCCAAGGTCACCGGCATGAAAGGCGTCAAGAAGGTCGTCAAGGTCGGCGACACCGCGGTCGCGGTGGTTGCCGACACCTGGTGGCACGCCAAGACCGCGCTGGAAGCGCTGCCGATCGTCTGGGACGAGGGCGAGAACGCCAAGGTCTCCAGCGAGTCGATCGCGAAGTGGCTGGCGGAAGGCCTCAACGACGATCAGCCCGCCTATGTCGGCAACAAGAACGGCGACGCCAAGGCCGCGATTGCCAGCGCCGCCAAGAAGGTCGAGGCGGTCTACAGCTATCCCTACCAGAACCACGCCACCATGGAGCCGATGAACGCCACGGCGGTCTACACGGCGGACAAGTGCGAGGTCTGGTGCGGCACGCAGAACGGCGAGGCCGCCTTTGCGGCCGTGCTGGAGGCCTCCGGCCTGCCGGCGGAGAAGTGCGACGTGCACAAGGTGATGCTCGGCGGCGGCTTCGGCCGGCGCGGCCAGACCGACTATGTCCGTCAGGCCGTGATGATCGCCAAGCAGATGCCGGGCACGCCGATCAAGCTGCTGTGGTCGCGCGAAGAGGACATGGCGCACGGCCGCTATCACCCGATCACCCAGTGCAAGATGACCGGCGCGTTCGATGCCAACAACAATCTGGTCGCGCTGCACTACCGCCTGTCCGGACAGTCGATCCTGTTCTCGCTGCGCCCCGAAGCGCTGCAGAACGGCATGGACCCGGCAGCATTCCAGGGTGTCGCCCAAACCGGCGAAGCCGCATTCGGCTACTCGGTGCCGAACCTGCTGGTCGAGCATGCGATGCGCAACCCGCACGTTCCGCCGGGCTTCTGGCGCGGCGTCAACGTCAATCACAACGCGATCTACATGGAATGCTTCATGGACGAGCTGGCCCAGGCCGCAGGCCAGGACCCGCTCGAGTTCCGCCGCAAGCTGATGGGCAACCATCCCAAGCATCTGGCGGTGCTCAATGCGGTCGCGGAGAAGATCGGCTGGACCACGCCGGCGCCGCAGGGCGTCTATCGCGGCATCGCGCAGGTGATGGGCTATGGCAGCTATGTCGCCGGCGCCGCCGAGATCTCGGTGACCGATGGCAACAAGATCAAGGTGCTTCGCATCGTCGCCTCCACCGATCCCGGCTATGTCGTCAACCCGGCGCAGGTGCAGCGGCAGATCGCCGGCTCCTTTGTCTACGGCCTCTCAGCGTTGTTCTACGGCGGCTGCACCGTCAAGGACGGCAAGATCGAGCAGAGCAACTTCGACACCTACAACTCGATGCGCATCAACGAGATGCCGAAGGTGGAATCGGTGATGGTGCCGAGCGGCGGGTTCTGGGGCGGCGTCGGCGAGCCGACCATCGGCGTTGCGGCGCCGGCGGTGCTCAACGCCTACTTCGCGGCGACCGGCAAGCGTATCCGCTCGGTGCCGCTGCGCGACCAGAACATCACTTTCGCCTAGAGCAACATGCTTCGGCGGCGAGAGATCGCCGCCGCAGCCGTTTTCGAATGTCCCTGATGACCATGCGCCCGGTGACACGGCGGAATGCCGTGTTCGGCATCACCATGGCGGCCGCAACGTTGGCGCGGCCATCGATCTCGCGCGCCCAGTCCACGGGACGTGTCGTCGTGGTCGGCGGCGGCTTCGGCGGCGCGGCTTGCGCCCGCGCGCTGAAGCGCGCGCAGGCCGACCTGCAGATCATCCTGATCGAACCCAACGCGGTCTTCACCTCCTGTCCCTTCAGCAACGAGGTGATTGCGGGCCTGCGCGACATCGACGCGCAGCAGTTCGGCTACGACAAGATCGCTGCCGATGGCATCACCGTGATCGGCCAGGCCGTGGCCGCGATCGAGCCGCAGCAGCGCAGCCTCCTGACGGCCGACGGTGTGGCGCTGCCTTACGACCGTCTCGTGTTATCCCCCGGCATCGACTTCCATCTCGAGGCCCTGCCCGGCTATGACGAGGCCGCATCGGAAAAGATGCCGCATGCCTGGAAGGCCGGCGCACAGACGCTGTTGCTGCGCCGGCAACTGGAGGCGATGGACGACGGCGGCACCGTGGTCATAGCGATCCCTGCCAACCCCTCGCGCTGCCCGCCCGCGCCTTACGAGCGCGCCAGCCTGATCGCCCATTACCTGAAGACGAAGAAGCCGCGCTCGAAAGTGCTGGTCCTGGACGCCAAGGACAATTTCTCCCAACAACGGCTGTTCGAGAAGGCCTGGAAGGAGCTCTACGGCGACATGATCGAGCGCATTGGCCTGTCGCAGGGCGGCCGCGTGACCTCCGTCGATGCCGCGACCAAAACCATCGTCACCGAATTCGGCAACTACACCCCTGACGTCGCCAGCGTCATTCCGCCCCAGCGCGCGGCACGCATTGCCGAGATCGCGGGCGCGGCGGATCACACCGGCTGGTGCCCGATCGATCCCGTCACCTTCGAGTCGAAGCTCGTCAAGAACATCCACGTCATCGGCGACGCCTGTCTCGGCGGCGGCATCCCCAAATCGGCCTCGGCCGCGAGCGCACAGGGCAAGGCTTGCGCGACTGCGATCGTCGCTTTGCTCGCCGGCCGTGCGCCAGAGGCACCGCGGCTGACCGGTGCCTGCTACAACACCGTCGCCCCCGGTTACGGCTTCTCGCTCGCCGGCAACTACCAGCCCCGGGGCGATATCTTCGCCGAGGTCGAGGGCGGTGCGACCAGCCCGGTCGATGCGCCGCGCGAACTGCGCGCGCGCGAGGCGGCGGAGGCGGAGCGCTGGTTTCAAACCATCACGGCGGACACCTTTGGCTAGAGCATGCTGAGACGAAGCCGCCACCACGACCACAGTGCGCCCCCTCCCCCGCCTGCGGGGGAGGGTTGGGGAGAGGGTGTCTCCGTACGCGAGAACCCCCAAGAGGAGAAAGCCCTCACCCGCCGCTGCGCGGCGACCTCTCCCGCAAGCGGGAGAGGTGAGCGGAGCTCGTGGCAATCTCAGTCACTCCATCGAGCAGTTGCGATTTCAGCATTGTTCGTGTCGATCTTGGCCTTGCCCGCGCAAGCGGAAGACCTGGTCCCCTATGAGATCACCGGCGACGGCATTCCGGCCTCGCTCACCGGCTCGCCTGGCGATGCCGCGCGCGGGCGCGCGCTGGTGCTGGCGCGCACGACCACCTGCATCCTCTGCCATTCCGGCCCGTTCCCGGAAACGCGTTTCCAGGGCGACCTCGCGCCCGATCTCAGCGGCGCCGGGAACCGTTGGACGGCGAGCCAGTTGCGGCTTCGTCTGATCGACGCGGCGCGCTTCAACCCCGACACCATCATGCCGTCCTATTATCGCAATGATGGCCTCGTCCGTGTCGGGCGCAATTTTGCCGGCAAGCCGATCTTGTCGGCTGCGGAGATCGAGGACATCGTGGCTTTTCTTGCAGCGCTTCGGGACTAGGTTCATGCCAACCACGCGACGACGATTTCTGAGCCTTGCCGGTGGCGTCACAGTCGCCGGGACGATCCCCGTCATCACGCTGCGGCCGCTGCAGGCGACGCCCGCAATGCTCACCACCGCGATCCGCAACGTCGTCGGCGAGGCCCAGATCCGCACCGGCAGGGTGAAGCTCGACATTCCGCCGCTGGTCGAGAACGGCAACACCGTGCCGATGACGGTGAGTGTCGCGAGCCCGATGACGGCGGCCGACTACGTCAAGAGCATCCACGTCTTCAACGAGAAGAACCCGCAGCCGAATATCGGCAATTTCTACCTCAATCCCTCCGCCGGCCGTGCCCAGGTCTCGACGAGGATCCGGCTCGCCGACACCCAGAAGGTCGTGGCGATTGCCCGCCTCTCCGACGACAGCTTCTGGCAGGTCGCCGCCGACGTGGTCGTGACGCTGGCCGCCTGCACCGAGGAGATGAACTGATGGCCGCGCTCATCAACGTCCCGGCAAAGGCCAAGCGCGGCGATATCATCGAGATCCGCACGCTGACCTCGCACATCATGGAGACCGGCTTCCGCCACACCGCGGACGGAAAGCTCGTGCCGCGCGACATCATCGCGAGCTTCACATGCCGCTACAACGGCGCCGAGATCTTCCGCGCCGACCTGTTTCCCGCAATCGCGGCGAACCCGTATCTTTCGTTCTTCACGGTCGCGAAGGAGAGCGGCAAGTTCGAGTTCGAGTGGATCGGCGACAACGGCTATTCATCCACCGCCTCGGCATCGATCACAGTCGAATGACTGTTTGGCGCGCGATAGCGGCGGCGCTCCTGGTCATTACGGGGCCTGCCCTCCTCGCCGGCGAAATCCCGCCGGATGCGCGCCGCTCCGGCTATTCGTTCATGGGGCCCGACACGCGCGCCATGCAGGATGACGACACGTCCAATCCCGGCATGCTGTTCGTGCTCGACGGCGAGGCACTCTGGGGCAAGAAGACCGGCGACGCCGGCAAGGCCTGCGCCGACTGCCATGGCGATGCGCGCAGCAGCATGAAAGGCGTCGCGGCGCGCTATCCCAGCTTCGACAGGCAGCTCGGCCGCCCCGTCACGCTCGACCAGCGCATCAATCTCTGCCGGGCCAATCAACAGCAGACGACGCCGCTGCCCTACGAGAGCCGCGACCTCCTCGCGCTGTCCGCCTTCGTCGCCCACCAGTCCCGCGGCGTCTTGATCACGGCCGGCGAAGATCCCGAGCTCAAGCCGTTTGTCCAGCAGGGCCACGATCTCTTCGTGCAGCGCGAGGGTCAGCTCAACCTCGCCTGCACCAATTGCCATGACGACAATTTCGACAAGCGCCTTGCGGGCGCGCCGATCACGCAAGCTCAGCCGACCGGCTATCCGCTCTACCGCCTGGAGTGGCAGACGCTGGGGTCGATCGAGCGCCGGTTGCGCAGCTGCATGAGCGGCGTCCGCGCCCAGGCCTATGATTACGGCTCGCCCGAGCTGGTCGCGCTCGAACTGTACCTGATGTCGCGGGCGCGCGGCCTTCCGATGGAAACACCGGCCGTACGTCCCTGATGGCAGATTAGGGCTAGGCAGGCGTGGCACGGCCGCTAGTATCCCTCCCAAAGAAAATGAGTGAGAGGGAGGGACTCAATTGGCAAACCACAACATTTCGCGCCGCACGCTGTTGACAGGCACCGCGGCTGCCGGCGCGCTCAGCCTGACCGGGCTGCCGGCGCGCGCCGAGGTCAACTGGAAGAAATACGCCGGGACCAAGCTGGAGGTGATCCTCGCCAAGGGTCCGCGCGGCGACAACCTGCAAAAGAACATCAAGGAATTCACCGAGCTCACCGGCATCCAGGTCGAATCGGAGCAGATCCCCGAGCAGCAGCAACGGCAGAAGGTCGTGATCGAGCTCACTTCGGGACGGCCGAGCTTCGACGTCGTGCATCTCAGCTATCACGTGCAGAAACGGCAGTTCGAGAAAGCCGGCTGGCTCGCCGACATGACGCCGTTCATGAAGGATCCGACGCTGACCGCGCCCGACCTCGTCGAGAGCGACTTCTCGGCCGCCGGCCTGCAATACGCCAAGAACGACAAGGGCCAGATGCTGTCGCTGCCCTGGTCGGTCGACTATTTCATCCTCTACTACAACAAGGAGCTGTTCCAGAAGAAGGGCGTCGCGGTCCCCAAGACGCTCGACGAGATGGTCGCAGCCGCCGAGAAGCTCACCGACGCCAAGGACGGCACCTACGGCTTCGTCGGGCGCGGCCTGCGTAACGCCAACATGACGTTGTGGACCAACTTCTTCCTCAACTACGGCGGGGAATTCCTGGACGCCAAGGGCAACATCCTCACCGACGGGCCGGAGGCGGTCGCGGCGACAAAACTCTATCAGACGCTCCTGACCAAGGTCGCCCCGCCCGGCGTCGCCGGCTTCAACTGGATGGAGTCGATGGCTTCGTTCACGCAAGGACGCTCGGCGATGTGGATCGACGGCGTCGGCTGGGCACCGCCTCTGGAGGATCCGGCCGCCTCGCGCGTCGTCGGCAAGGTCGGCTACACCGTCGTGCCGGCCGGACCGAAGGGCCAGTATTCGGCCACTTATGGCGACGGCATCGGCATCGCCGCGGCGAGCAAGAACAAGGAAGCCGCCTATCTGCTGTGCCAGTGGGTAGTCTCGAAGAAGCAGGGCGCGCGGCTGCTGCAGGCCGGCGGCGGCGTGCCGTTCCGCAACTCGATCCTGAACGACGCCGAAGTCCAGAGCGGCGTGAAGATGCCCAAGGAGTGGCTGCAGTCGGTGATCGACTCCGCCAAGATCAGCAAGCTCGGCCTGCCGGTCGTGATTCCCGTCGCCGAATTCCGCGATCTCGTCGGCGCGGCGCTCACCTCGACACTATCGGGCGCCGATCCCGCGGCCGAGTTGAAGAAGGCTCACGATCAGTTCCGTCCGATCCTGGAGCGCAGCGAAAAGGCGTGAGTGCGTTGACACAATCGACTCCGGCCGCGGCACGGTCCGATGCCGCGCCGGAGAGGGAGTTGCGGCCGCCGTCCTACTGGCCGTTCGTGGTGCCGGCGCTGGTCGTCGTGCTCGCCATCATCATCTTCCCGTGGGTCTTCACCATCTGGATGAGCCTGAACGAATGGAAGGTCGGCTCGCCGACCACCTTCGTCGGGTTCTCCAACTATCTGCGGCTCACGAATGATCCGCGCTTTCTCGAGGCGGTCGGCCACACGCTGGTCTACACCGTGCTGTCGGTGGTGCTGCCGCTGATCCTCGGCACGCTCTCGGCCGTGGTGTTTCACCAGAAGTTCGCCGGACGCGGATTCCTGCGCGGCGTCTTCATCATGCCGATGATGGCAACGCCGGTGGCGATCGCGCTGGTCTGGACCATGATGTTCCATCCGCAACTCGGCGTGCTGAACTATCTGCTGTCGCTGGTCGGCATCCCGGCGCAGCTCTGGGTCTTCCACCCCGCGACCGTCATACCCTCGCTGGTGCTGGTCGAGACCTGGCAATGGACGCCGCTGGTGATGCTGATCGTGCTCGGCGGCCTCGCTGCGATCCCGACCGAGCCTTACGAGAGTGCGCAGATCGACGGCGCCAGCTTCTGGCAGGTGTTCCGCTTCATCACGCTGCCGCTGATCATGCCGTTCCTGTTCATCGCCGGCATGATCCGCATGATCGACGCCGTGAAGAGTTTCGACATCATCTTCGCGATCACGCAAGGAGGGCCCGGCTCGGCGTCGGAGACGATCAACATCTACCTCTACAGCGTCGCCTTCACCTATTACGACCTCGGCTACGGCTCGGCGATCGCGGTCGTGTTCTTCCTGCTGATCGTCCTGCTTGCGGCGGTGATGCTCTACGCCCGCCAGCGCATGGTGTGGACCGAAATCAAGAGCGGCGCATGACACCCCGTCAGATCATCGGCAAAATCGGCCTGTGGCTCTCCGTGCTCGTCATCGTGTCGCCGGCGATCCTGTTCTTTCTCTGGATGCTCTCGTTGTCGCTCAAGTTCGAGGTCGACAATGCCGCCTACCCGCCGGTGCTCTTTCCGGATCGCATCGCCTGGAAGAATTATGCCGACGTGCTCGCCTCCAACCGCTTCATGACCTATTTCATCAACAGCCTGATCGTGACGGGCAGCGCGACGTTGCTGGCGCTGATGGTCGGCGTCCCCGCCGGTTACGGCATCGCGCGGATGGCCGCACATAAGTCCGCGATCGTGATCCTGATTGCCCGCATCACGCCGGGCCTGTCCTATCTGATCCCGCTGTTCCTGCTGTTCCAGTGGCTCGGCCTGCTCGGCACGCTGGTGCCGCAGATCATCATTCATCTCGTGGTCACGGTGCCGATCGTGATCTGGATCATGATCGGCTATTTCGAGACGACGCCGATGGAGCTGGAGGAAGCCGCCCTGATCGACGGTGCCGGCCGCTGGCAGGTGTTTCGCCATGTCGCGCTGCCGATCGCCAAGCCCGGCGTCGCGGTCGCCTTCATCCTCGCCGTGATCTTCTCCTGGAACAATTTTGTGTTCGGCATCGTGCTGGCCGGACGCGAGACGCGCACCCTGCCCGTCGCGGTCTACAACATGATCTCGTTCGATCAGTTGAGCTGGGGACCGCTCGCCGCCGCCGCGCTGATCGTGACCTTCCCGGTGCTGCTGCTGACGGTGCTCGCCCAGCGGCAGATCGTGGCGGGGCTCACTGCGGGAGCGGTCAAGGGCGGCTGAATTCCGTGCCGCAAGTCGTCCGGCCGACGGGGCGTCCGATCTCAGAAAGAAATCCTAGTCCGGGAGCGTGCTGATGTGCTTTGATGCATGTGGCAGGGCCTGAGACGCATAGGTGCCCTGATGTACATGTTCGTTCGAAAGTACACCAAGGTTCGTTCGGTCGCGGACGCAGCTCGCCGTGCCAAGAGCGGCATCGGTCAGATCCTGAGGGAATCTCCCGGCTTCAAATCGTATTATGTGCTGGACGGAGGCGACGGCGTCGGCGTCGCCGTGATGATATTCGAGGACCGCGAGAGCGCCAATGCGGCCAACGACAAGGTGCTGGGTTTCGTTCAGGCGAGCCTGCTCGACCTCAATCTTGGAGACCCCGAGATCGTCGACGGGGAAGTTCTGGTGAGCATGGAGTCCAGAGCATAAGTGTCGCCAGATGGAGAATGCGCCGGACGGCACGTTGCCGCCCGGCCGCAGCCTTTGCTAGCCCAAGTTTACTCCGCCGGCGCAGCCGACATCTCGGGATGCGGCGCGTAGTGCTCGCTGGTGCGCCGGCTGAGTGCGTACATCCCGGCTGCCATCACGGCATAGGCGAAGGCGACGGGAGGCGTGACGCCGAAGCCGCCGCCGATGCCGACCGCTTCACCGTGCATGAAGCCGAAATAGGTCAGCACCGCGCCGACCAGCGCGAAGGCAGACGCCTTCTCGAAATCGCGCTCGATGATGAAGACACCGATCGCGCCGAGGATGAGGCCGCCGAGGATGGAGCCGCCGCCCATGATCTCCAGGCCGTGATAGAACACGCCCTGCTGCGGCAGTGCGGCGACCGCGGCGACCTTGACCGCATCCGCCTTGTCGGCCGCCATGCCGCCGACGGTCGCCGCCGCCGTCATGGTCGAGGCCAGCATGGTGTCGATCTGGAGCTTGGCCCAGGCGGCCAGATGCGGCGTCAGCGCCAGCACGATCGCGGGCGCGTGCTTGACCGGCGTGGTCTGGAACGCCTGCGCGCCGATGAGCATGCCGATATAGAGCAGGATCGGCGAGATCGCGACGACGGGCACCAGCGCCAGCAGCACCGAGATGATGCCGAACCAGGCCAGCACCACCACCATGATGCCGGTCGCAGCCGAGTAACCGATGCGGCCGCCCATCGCCTTCCAGCCGGGATGGCCGATATAGACGGCGTTGATGAAGGGATTGCCCATCAGGCAGCCGATCAGGCTGACGACGCCGTCGGCGGTCAGGACGCGCGTGGTGGGATATTCGTCGCCGGCCGCTTCCGCGCTCTCGACATTGTCCATGGCCTCGACGAGGTCGTAGATGCCGAAGGGAATGGCGGTGACCAGGATGATGCCGAGGAATTCGAAGCCGGAGAAGACGTAGCCCACCGCCGGGATCGGCACCGAGAAGCCGAAATTGGCGAAGGCAGCGCCGACGCCCGCGATGCTCAACCCGCCGAGGCCAAGCCCGAACAGGTTGGAGCCCCAGGCGATGATCATGCCGGCCGCAATCGCGACGAGGCCGGCGGGAATGCCGCGCCAGTACTTCACGCCGCCGAACCAGCTCACCAGGATGATGGCGAAGCAGACGAGCCCGATCTGCGGCGTCATGTACATCTCGAGCGCGGGGCGCATCGAGATGAAGGTGACGGAGACGCCGGCAAGCGTGCCGAGCAGTGCCGCACGCGGGGTGATCCTGCGGATGAACGGCGCGATGAAGCCGCCGATCATCAGGATGAAGCTCTGGAAGAACACCCAGACGAGGCCGGCCGACCAGCCCTTGAGCGGGTCGCCGGTCTTCAGCGTGATCGGCAGCATGATGACGAAGGTGACGATGAACATGTGAGGCACGCTGACGCCCGACGGCAGCGCGCAGACGTCGTCGCGGCCGGTCTTCTGCGCGAGCCGATAGGCGAGATACGCATAGTAAAAAGTGGACAGACACATCATCAGCCCGAGCGCGGGCAGGATGCGGCCGAACACGAGACTGTCGGGCATCTTCAGAACGAAGCGCAGCAGGCCCGTGAGCACCAGCATGTTGACGAGGATGTTGGTGCCGAAGCCGAAAAACGCGTTCCAGTCGCCCGATGTCCATAGCGCCGGCTTGAACTCGGACTTGTTCAGATCAGAACTGCCGGCCGTCCCCGTCAATGTGCTCATGACAATACCCCTATGTGGTCGAAACCTTCATTGCCTCCAGAACTGCGGCTGAATCCGCGACCCAGCCGAAGATGCCGCCCTGGGCCTTGATCATCTTCAGGCCCATCTCGTGAAACTCGGGGAAGTAGGATGCGCAGCCGTCGGACATGACGACGCAGCGATAGCCGCGGTCATTGGCCTCGCGCACCGTGGTGTTGACGCACACTTCGGTGGTGACGCCGCACACCAGCAAATTCTCGATGCCGTACTTTTCCAGCACGTCGGTGAGCTCGGTGGCGTAGAACGCACCCTTGCCGGGCTTGTCGATCACGACCTCGCTGTCGAGCGGATAGAGCTCGGGGATGATGTCGTGGCCGGCCTCGCCGCGAATGAGGATGCGACCCATCGGGCCGGGATCGCCGATGCGCAAGGACGGCGCGCCGCGCTCGACCTTTGCCGGCGGCGCGTCGGAGAGATCGGGTAGATGGCCCTCGCGGGTATGGATCACCAGCATGCCGGTGTCGCGCGCCGCCTTCAGCACCGCGCCGATCGGCTTCACGGCGCGCGCGAGCTGGCTGACGTCGTTGCCGAGCGTCTCGCCGAAGCCGCCGGGCTCCATGAAGTCGCGCTGCATATCGATGATGAGGAGCGCGGTGGCGGCCCAGTTGAGCTTGATCGGCTCGGGCTCGGCGTTGATGACGCCCAGTGTCGGCTTGCTTGAGTTCAACATGACGCCCGCCCCTCGCGAGAACTCTCGTTAGGGAGAGTTCTGCAAGCGGCGTGCCATTGTGTACAATGACGGTGAGGCACGGGCCGCGAGAGAATTCGTTGCGCGCTCAAAACCTTACGCGAGAAGCGGACGCCTGCTTATTCCCTGTGCGACGGCTTTGCGACGTGCATCTGCCTAGAGGATGAGCGCCATCCGGCTTGCTGACTGGCTGTCATTCCGGGGCGACGGAGAGCTGGTTAGCGCCCCGCCCCATACAGCCGCCGATACTCCTCCTCATATGGCGCATAGGACTCCTTCAGCGTCGCCATGTTGAGCAGCATCGTCGCCACCGGTGTGCCCGCCTTGTCGAACACGCGCGTCTTTGCCCAGGCGCTTTCGGTGCGGCGGCTGCCGGAGAGCGCGACCACCTCGCGCTCGACCTCGTAGTCTTCGTCGACGAACAGCGGCCCCTTGACCAGGCGGATCTCCTGGTCGGCGAACAGGCCGACGGCCGGCCCCTTGGCCGGCAGCGGATCCTCCTTGGAGCGGTACTGGAACAGCACGCTCAGCATCTCCATCGGGATAATGGGCTTGCGCCACGGATTGTCGGCGGCCGAGTAGTACGGCGAACTCTCGGTGATGACCGCGAGCTTCTGCCTGAGGGAGAACGGATAGAGGTCGCCCATGTTCTGCTCGAACGCCATCCGCACCGTCTGCCGCTTGCTCGTCTGGGCCACCTTGACGTCGCGCAGGATGACGGGATCGGCGAGCGGCTTCAGCTCGGTGAGGCGGGTCTCGAGCGCGGTCGCGACGGCGGCATCGCCGACCGAGGCCGTGCCGCGCAGGACCTCGGTGCCGTCGCGCTTGACCATCTGGATCTGGCACTGGCGTGTACCGGGCAGCGGCTTCGACAGGATCGCCTGCACTTCCTCGCCCTCGTAGCAGACGCTGCGGTAGTGCGCGGACAGGCAGCCGCTCTCGAACTAGGCCTGCCCCCAGAGCCGCGCGCCGAGCGGGGCGAACTGGCTGAAATGCGTCGGGCCCTCGATGGTGCCGCCCTTGAAGCCGAGCTTCTGCGCGGTGGCGTCGTCGTGGATCGAGGCATGCGCGTCGTAGGTTTGTGCCTGCAGCATCTGGCGCGGCTTGCGCCACGGGCCGATCAGCGCCTCCGCGGTCTCGGTGATCTCGGTCTCGAATGCGTTTGCGGTCATCGGTCTTCTCCACAGGCAGCCATGACTAACAGGACCGCCACGGATGCGGCCAGCGATATTGACTTCGCCGGTCCATGGCTTTGACTGTCACAATTCGCGTCGCGCAGCCGCAACCCCTTCCCGCAGCGCAAAATCCCGCCGAGCAAGACGACAAGGACTCCTGAAATGACGCTGATGCAGGTCGAGCTGGACGACAAATACCGGCTCGAATCGAAGCGGATCTTCCTGTCGGGCACACAGGCGCTGGTCCGCCTGCCCATGTTGCAGCGCGAACGCGACCGGCTTCAGGGGCTCAACACCGGCGGCTTCATCTCGGGCTATCGTGGTTCCCCGCTGGGCATGTACGACCACGCGCTGTGGCGCGCGAAGTCATTCCTCCAGCAGCACGACATCGCCTTCGTCCCCGGCCTGAACGAGGACCTGGCGGCGACCGCGGTCTGGGGCAGCCAGCAGGTCGGCCTGTTCCCCGGCGCCAAGGTCGATGGCGTGTTCGGCATCTGGTACGGCAAGGGCCCCGGCGTCGATCGCTCGGTCGACGCGCTCAAGCATGCCAATGCGGCCGGCACCTCGCTCAACGGCGGCGTGCTCGCTCTCGCCGGCGACGACCATGGCTGCCAATCCTCGACGCTGGCGCATCAGAGCGAGCAGGTGTTCGCGGCGGCCCTGATCCCCGTCATCAATCCGGCGACGCTGCAGGACTATCTCGACCTCGGCCTCCTCGGCTTTGCGCTGTCGCGCTTCTCGGGCTGCTGGGTCGGCTTCAAGGCGATCAGCGAGACCGTGGAGAGCTCGGCCTCGATCGACAGCGACCCCGAGCGCATCAAGATCATCCTGCCCGATGATTTCGAGATGCCGCCCGGCGGCCTCAACATCCGCTGGCCCGATCCGCCGCTCGAGGCCGAGAGGCGCCTGTTCGGACCGAAGATGGCCGCGGTGCAGGCCTTCGCCCGCGCCAACAAGCTCGACCGCATCGTGCTGGATTCGAAGCCGGCCCGGCTCGGCATCGTCGCGACCGGCAAGGCCTACCTCGACTTGCGCCAGGCCCTCGCCGACCTCGGGATCACCGACAAGGACGCGCAGGACCTGGGCCTTCGCATCTACAAGGTCGCGCTGACCTGGCCGCTGGAGGAAAGCGGCGCGAAGCGCTTCGCCGAAGGTTTGCAGGACGTGCTCGTGGTCGAGGAGAAGCGCGGCTTCATCGAAGACCAGTTGATGCGCATCCTCTACAATATCGATGCCTCGAAGCGTCCGACCGTCACGGGCAAGCGCGACGAAAGCGGCGCGCCGCTGCTGCCGAGCGAAGGCGAATTGACGCCGACCATCGTCGCCGGCGCGCTGGTGAAGCGCCTGCGCAAGCTCGGCCATCACAGCCCGGTGCTGGAGCAGCGCCTCGCCCGGCTCGAGGCGTTCGATAGCCCCGTCACCTCCACCTCGCAGATCAAGCTCGCGCGCACGCCGTTCTTCTGCTCGGGCTGCCCGCACAATTCCTCGACCCGCGTGCCCGAGGGCAGCCGCGCCATGGCCGGCATCGGCTGCCACGGCATGGCCCTGAGCATGCCGACCCGCCGCACCGATTTGATCTCGCATATGGGCGCCGAAGGTGTGAACTGGATCGGCCAGTCGCCCTTCACCACCGAGAAACACATCTTCCAGAATCTCGGCGACGGCACCTACACGCATTCGGGGCTGCTCGCCCTCCGCGCCGCATCGGCCGCCGGCATCAACATCACCTACAAGATCCTCTACAACGATGCGGTGGCCATGACCGGCGGCCAGCCGGCCGAAGGCGCCTTCAACGTCGCGCAGATCGCGCACCAGGTCTGGGCCGAGGGCGTCAAGCGGCTCGCGATCGTCTCGGACGATCCCAGCAAATACCCCCAAGGTAATTACTTCCCGCAAGGCGCAACCATCCATCACCGCCGCGAGCTCGATGCCGTGCAGCGCGAACTGCGCGACATCAAGGGCCTGACGGTCGTGATCTACGACCAGACCTGCGCCGCGGAAAAGCGCCGCCGCCGCAAGCGCGGGCTCTATCCCGATCCCGCCAAGCGCGCCTTCATCAACGAGCTCGTCTGCGAAGGCTGCGGCGACTGCTCGCAGGCCTCCAACTGCGTCTCGGTGCAGCCGCTGGAGACCGAGTTCGGCCGCAAGCGCCAGATCGACCAGTCGAACTGCAACAAGGATTTTTCCTGCGTCGAAGGCTTCTGCCCGAGTTTTGTGACCGTGCATGGCGGCTCGCTCAAGCGCATGAAGACGTCGGCTGTGGATTCCGGCCAGCTCTTTGCCGACCTGCCGCTGCCGCCCGCCCATGAGCTCGACGGTCCCTACAACATCCTCGTCACCGGCATCGGCGGCACCGGCGTCATCACCATCGGCGCCCTGCTCGGCATGGCCGCCCATGTCGACGGCCGCGGCTGCTCGGCGCTCGACTTCACCGGCCTGTCGCAGAAGAACGGCGCGGTGATGAGCCATGTGCGCATCGCGCCGAAGCCTGAGGACATCTCGGCCGTCCGCATCACCACCGGCGGCGCCGACGTCATCCTCGGCTGCGACATGATCGTCTCGGCCGGCCCGACCGCGCTGAGCCGCGCCGAGCGCGGCGTGACCAAAGCCTATATCAACGCCGATTTGCAGCCGACCGCGAGCTTCGTGCAGAACCCCGACATCGATTTCGAGATGGGCACGATGCAGACCGTGCTGCGCGATGCCGTCGGCGACAAGAACCTCGACATCATCGACGCGACAGGCATTGCCGCGGCACTGATGGGCGACAGCATCGCGACCAATCCGTTCATGCTCGGCTTCGCCTTCCAGAAGGGCGCCATTCCGCTGTCGCTGGAAGCCCTGCTCCGCGCCATCGAGATCAACGGCGCCGCGATCGAGATGAACAAGCTCGCCTTCACCTGGGGCCGCCTTGCCGCCCACGACATGTCGCGGGTGCGTAGCGTGCTCCAGTTCAAGGCCAGGGCGTCCGCACCGGCGAAATCGCTCGACGACATCATTGCGACCCGCGCCGAGTTCCTGACCGGCTACCAGGACAAGGCCTATGCTGACCGCTATCTCGCCGGGGTCGCCAAGGTACGGAAGGCGGAGAGCGTTGCTTCGCCCGCATCCACGGAGCTGACCGAGGCGGTTGCGAAAAACCTGTTCAAGCTGATGTCCTACAAGGACGAGTACGAGGTCGCGCGGCTCTACACCGACGGCAGCTTTGCAAAGAAGGTGTCTGAGAAGTTCGACGGCGACTTCACGCTGAAGTACCATCTGGCACCGCCGATCTTCGCCAAGCGCGACAAGGCGACCGGCCGTCTTCAGAAGCAGGAGTTCGGCGGCTGGATGCTCCACGCCTTCGGCGTGCTGGCCAAGCTGAAGTTCCTGCGCGGCGGCGCGTTCGATCCGTTCGGCCGCACCGAGGAGCGCCGCACCGAGCGGAAGCTGGTCGAGGATTATCTTGCCATGATCGACCAGCGGATCGCCGGGCTGAAGGCGGAGCAGATCCCGCTGCTGGCACGGCTCGCGAAAGTGCCCGAAACCATCCGCGGCTTCGGCCACGTCAAGGAAGCCAATATCAAGCTGGCAGCGGCCGAGAAGGCGCGGCTCGAGGCGGAGCTGGACAACAGCCGCTTTGCCGCGGCTGCGGAGTAGCGGATAGGCGCGAGCCTCTCTCCCGGTCATTGCGAGGAGCCCTTGCGACGAAGCAATCCAGAGTCCCTCCGCGGAGACAGTCTGGATTGCTTCGCTGCGCTCGCAATGACCGAGATCGTAGGACGCGCTCGCCACACATTCGGTGTCATCGCCCGCGAGGGCGGGCGATCCAGTACTCCGGGGCAGTTGTGATTAGGTCGATGGGCCGCGGCGTACTGGATTGCATGATGTGGCTCCATCCGCTCAGGATGGGGCGCCGGCGGACCTTCGAGTACTGGTTT